>CAZDET010000086.1:0-17609 GCA_964504335.1 uncultured Saprospiraceae bacterium | reverse complement strand
CCGGGTTACCGGCGGCATCGCTTACGTTGTAGGTTACGGTATAAGAGCCTTCCGTGTCGGTATCGACGGCCGAGGCATCGATGACGATGTTCTGGCTGATGTCGCCATCCACGTCGTCGAGGGCGGTGGCACCAAGCTCGATGTAGTTATTACCCACGGTCAGTTCTTGCGGGTTATCACCCAGCAGGGTAATGACCGGCGGGGTATTATCCGGAGCGGGGTTCACATTCACCACCCGAACAACCTCGGTAGCGGGGTTACCGGCGGCATCGCTGACGTTGTAGGTTACGGTATAAGAGCCTTCCGTGTCGGTATCGACGGCCGAGGCATCGATGACGATGTTCTGGCTGATGTCGCCGTCCACGTCGTCGAGAGCAGTGGCACCAGGCTCGTCGTAGGTATCGCCCACGGTCAGTTCGAGTGGGTCATCGCCCACTAGTGTAATCACGGGCGGCACCACATCCTCTTCGAAGCGGACGGTCAGCGAGTTAGAAGTCTGGCTCACCTGCTGATCCACCTGATAAGGGGAGGAAGAGGTTACGGCAATGAACTGGTTCAGGCCGCCGTCCGGCGTCGTATTCCCCGAAGACGTTTGCAGCAACATCACGGAGATTTCCACGGTGCCGTCGTCGTCGATCAGGCCGTTGAAAACGTTCTTACCCGCCATCGCCTCGTTGGCGTAGAAGGGAATAATCGCTTCGTCTACTCCAAAGGGCGGGTCGCCGGAGGCGATAAACAGGCGGCTGTCCATTTGCAGCAGCGAGTAGTAGTCGCCCGGAGTTCCCGTTAGGATAATGACCTGGTTGGGGTCATTTACATTGGTCGGATTCTGGGTCGCGCCCTGTAGTGCAATGCTAGGAGCTGAGGTGGCACCAGCCGCAGCTATGGCCTGGCCACCGCCAAGGCTGCCGTCTTCGTAGAGGCTGGTCGTCACGCTGGAACCGTTATCGAAGGTTACAGTGACGGTTGCGCCGACGAGCTCGTAGCCGGAAACCGCACCGGCATTGCCCGCACCGGATACTTCCTGAATACTGTTCGGGTCGATATCCGTAGTGAAGTTAAAGGATTCACCCGGGCCAAAATTACTGAAGTTAACCGTAATCACGTCAAAGCCACCGTTGCGTGGAGCGGTGAACGGATCGACACAAGGGTCGCTTGGCACTATCAAGCCGGTGGCAGTCGCACCAGAACTGGGTGTGAAGCAGCTAGAAACCGCATCCCCTCCGGCACCGACGGGATCGAAGACCATATCGGGTAGAATACCCGTGCTCAGGTCGATCGAAATACTGGTGATATTCGGGTCGTTGGGTCCACCCTGGTTGGTGAACTGGAAGCTGCTACCATTAAAAGTAGATGCGTTCAAGCCCCCGCCCGGAGTAATTTCTACGAGTGCCACGCCCGGCTGACCTGCAGAGACATTGACTGTGCGAGTCACTTCCTGGGCTGGGTTGCCGGCGGCGTCGCTGACATTATAGGTTACAGTGTAAGTGCCTGCGGCACCGGTATTTACGTTGGAAGCATCCACCACGATGTTCTCGGTAATGTCACCGTCTACATCGTCGAGTGCCGTCGCACCGGGGTCTTCCTCTTCGAAGATATCACCGATGGTCAGGTTCAGCGGATTGTCGCCTACTAAGGTGATGACTGGTGCTGTTTCGTCCGGAGCGGCTAATACACCGAGGGTGATAGTTGCGGTAGCACCCTCATCATCAGTTACGGTGAGGGCGATCGTAAAGGTTCCGGCGGTGGTGTAGGTATTATTGGCTACGGCGGTGTTTGCCGTGTTGCCGTCGCCGAAGTCCCAATCGTAGCTAACGATGCTGCCACCGTCGGGGTCAAAAGAACTTGTGGCATCGACGGTGACCGTCAGCGGCACTACTCCGGTGGCCGGATCGACGACAAAGGAGGCGACCGGAGCTACGGGAGCTGCTGATACCTCCACTGTCCGCGTTACTTCCACGGCCGCGTTGCCGGCAGCATCGCTGACGTTGTAGGTTACGGTATAAGAGCCTTCCGTTTCGGTATCGACGGCCGAGGCATCGATGACGATGTTCTGGCTGATGTCGCCGTCTACATCATCAATGGCCGTGGCTCCGGGGTCCACGTACGTGTCGCCGACGAACAGATTGAGGGGATCATCTCCCTGCAAGGTAATAACCGGCGGTGTGTTGTCGGCCGGCGCATTGATTTGGCAAATCTCGATGCCCTTGATGGCCGGGTTTTGAACGCTGCCGAGGAATTCGAGATCCAAAGTGCCATCATTAATAGTGGTGACAAAGGAGAGAACGAAAGCCCCCTTCGCACCGGCTACGGCAAAGGCGTCAATATTGTCAAAGACCGCGGGTACACTTCCTTCAACGGAGACGTCGAACACGCGCTGCCCAGGAGCAGTGATATCTCCAAACAATTCGGCAAAAAGCAAGCGAATTTCAACTTGCGTACCCGCCTGGGGAATAGGGAATTCCCACTTCATATTCGGGTCTACCGGTGGGTCGAAGCGCTCCGTGTTAAACACATCGGTGGGTACGGTACCCGGGATGGTGGGGCTACTCGCATCGATCGGTCCGGCGTGGGCGCTGCCGGCGTTGCCAGAGTAGGTGGTGGTACCCGTAGAGTTGGCCGCCAGGAAGGGCGAATTGCCCGCATTGCCGAAATTACCGGTATCGGCCGACCAAACCGGGCTACTGCCGTCGGCTGCCGGGATTTCCGGTCCGCCAGCGTTGACGCGGTAGATGGCGTTGCAGGTAGTTGGCTCGGGCGCTTCCACGACGGTGACGGTGATGGAAGCGGAGTTAGTCTCGCTGCACTGATCGGAGGCGGTCGCGGTAATAGTGTGCGTACCCAGCGAGAGGGTAGTAGTAATGCTCAGTCCGTTCGGCAGTTCGCCGTCGATGGAGCTGATCCAATCCACGGAACTGATAGTTTCCTCCGCATCCGTTACAGAAGCGGTCAGGGTGATATCCTGACCTTCGAAGAAAGTGCTGTTATCTGCCGGATCGGTAATGCTTACGGTCGGTGCCGTATTCGATGGCGCACTCACCGTAATGGTCTCGGTGGTCGTCTCCCCTTGGGAGTCCATTACGGAAACGTCGATCACAACCTCGCCCGATAGAGAGAAGGAAAGCGAACCGCCGTTTCCAATTTCGAGGCCGTCACTCATCCACATGATGTCATCGGTCAGATCTCCATCTTCGGTGTCGGATGCAGTTGCGGTAAGCGTAACATCTATGCCAGAGCCTTCGCAGTCGATAAAGGTCGTGGGAGAGGTAATCGTAATTTCCGGGGCATCATTCCCGCCGGTTTCGACCTTGGTAATGTCGAAGTAATCAATATTGAACAGGAAGTTATTCCCGGAGAAATCGAACCGCAGGATCTGCGGGCCGGCGGGAAGCTCAACTTCTGTGCTCACGATAACATAAGATTGCCATCCCCCGGTTTGAGAAACCGAAATGCTAGCCGGACCACCGTTGATGGTCATGGTGTTTTGCGTGTTATTGCTTTTGGCAACCTGAAATTCGAATTGGTAGGTGCCTGCTTCAGCGACATCGATGTTGAATTCCATGAAGTCGCCGGCGTTCGTAAAGCCGATGTTGGTCACGCCGCTGGGGTTTTCTTCCACGCCGATACCATCGGCGCTAGCGTCACCCGTCTTTCCTTGGTTGTCGTAAGACTCCGCTTCGATGCGAACCGTACCGGTGGCGGGCACCGTTTGCGCCACGTCGTTTACCGTGAGGGTCACATCCTGGGTCGTTACATTGCCATTGCCATCATCCGCCGTTAGGGTAAGGACATAGGTGCCCGTACCATCACCGTCGGAACCACCATCACCGAATTGGGGGGCAATCGTCAGGGTTTGCTGGAAAGAACCCGGATTGCTGGTTGGGCTACCCGAGGAAATAAAGGCCGAAGCGTCGAAGGGATAGGGCTCGCGTTGCGTGTTATTACTACCACCGCCCTGGTTGGACTCCAGGTTTTGTGGTTCCTGCGACTCAGAAGAGGTCAGGGAGACAGTGATATTATCGTTATTGGCATCTGTAAATTCGAAGGCAAAATCGATGCTGCCGAGTTCATCGACGGTCAGCGCTGTCGGACCCACGTACACCGGGCTGGCCGGCTGGGGACCGCCGTTGACGGTGCCGTCCACAGCGTTGCTCAGGACATCAGCTCCTCCGAAGGTAACACTGGTATTGGGTGCTCCGTCGGGATTGATAAACTCCAGCAGGGCTGGATCGTCCGTGAGTGCCTGAAACTCGATGGTCAGGAAATCGAACGTCCCGCTTGGGAAGTTGTTGAATTTTCCGGCTGCATAATCGATGGTACCGGCATTATTGTCAAATGTGGGTTCTATCAGCTCCGTTGTTAGGGTATTCCCTTCGGTGAGCGATATCACCTGCAAAATGGTATTGTCAAATTGCAAGTGGATTTCAGCAGCGTCCAACTGCTGGGAGCCAGCCTGTACCTCGATGGTCATGTTAAAGGTATTCCCGGCCGTGACATCTGCATTGGCTGGGTTAAACACGAGGTCCACCTGGGCCGCCAGCCCCAGTGGAAGGAGGCCCAGCAGAAACACCAACAACCGGAAGGCGCGACCTAATTGCCGGGGCCCTCTACTGCCTGGTGGAAGTTTTAAGGAGTTAAGCATAATCATAGTTGGTTCGGTGAATGATGGAAGAATAATTCGTTATTAATTAGTCATTGCCCGTAGGAACAGTATCTCCGGACGTATTGAAATTCTGCGCAAGCAGTGAGAAATCGGCTAGACTTACCTGGCCGTCGTAGTTGAAGTCGGCCCGTGGATCGTATCCGTTGTCGCCGGCAGATAAATTGAAGGTGGCGGCCAACAGGGAAAAATCCAGGATGGTAACCGCGTTATCCCCATCGGCATTTCCTGACAACAGGGTATCGAAATCCGCCGTATTGTCCCCGTTTGTAAGGGTCATGGTTTGCACATCCCAAAGGGTATTACCCATGCGGATGGCCACGTGGTATTCACCCGCTGTCATGCCGGTGACGGTGAAGGTGCCCTGCCCATTGTTGTAGGTAGCCGTCGTTTGATACGAGTAAGCCGCGATATTCGGATCGCTCGGCTGGAACAACTCGACCGTAATCGGAACCTGAAAGGAAGCGCCTTGGGCTTGCCCCTGCAAGCCGAAATTGCCGGTCAGGCTGGCCGAAATGACGCCCCCCTCAAATACATCAATCTTGTCGAAGCTGACGGAGAATATGTCGTTCGGGTCCGAGTCGTTAGCGATCAGCCCCACGATAACCGGCTTGGATTCATCCGATAGGCAGGTGGCTAAGTTGCCGTGAATGACAATGGGGCTGCCAATATCGACGCGCACCTGCTCATCGAGGGAGTACTGAACCTGAACGGTGCCCGCAAAGGGATCGACCAGGAAGTACAGAAATATTTCGTTCGGTAAATTGGATACAGTCACGGAGGGCAGGCCGGTCTGCTCCACGTCATTTACCTCTGCGATAACCGCTAAGGTATTGGTATTGGTACGCACTACTTTGATGTAATCGCTCTGTGTGCCGTCGCCGAAGAAAATACCGGCCGATTGCTGGCTATTTGGCAAATCCGTAGTAGCTACCGAGCCTACAATCGTAAAGACGTTGTTGTTCCCGGGGAGCACGCCGAATTGATAGCCCTGAATCTGATCATTGGTGAGGGCATCACCGCTACCTACGGGGTCCATCGTAATAATTCCGGAGGTGCCACCGAGGATATCCGAGGCAGGAATGGAGGCTTCCCAGTTGGGGTTGCCGTTGCTCATCACGCCAGTGATGGCAATATCGAATAGCCCGGCGAAGGGCGGCTCATCCGAGCGGAATTCGTTGTAGATGGGAAGAGTGAATGGCGGTCCGAATTGCAGTGGGTCGACATCGTCGTTGATGCCGTCATTGTCGTCGTCGGGGTCGGTCAAATTCGAAATCTTATCACCATCCTGATCCGTAGGAGTGAAGGCGGAGCTACAATGATCGACTCCGTTGGCAATTTCGTCGTCGTTGGTGAATTCGTCGCCGTCGTAATCTTCATCTCCCTCGTAGCCGGTATCACCAGGATTGAGACAAGCGACGAAATCTGCTGGCTCTAAGATTTTAATTTGGTGGGCGTTGAAGTTGGCCACCCAGATAGTACCTGGGAAGGGATCATCGTCGCCCTGACAGGTGATACCCAGGGGGTTGCCGCCAATGCCGTTGGAAACCAAAGTAGAATATCGAATATCCGGATTGCTAGGATTGGGAGCTACCGCCGATCCGTCGGGATTGAGCTGAACGCGGTAAAGCGTACCCTGGTTATTCCCACAAACAAAATTGCCCTGCATGGCACCGCCGAAATTAGAAGCGGTGTACTCGTCGATAGCGTTGGTATTGCGAGGCCAATCGACGACGATGATGTCCTGCGGGCCATCGTTGTTGCCGGTGGGGTTACCGCTGTTGTCGAAGTCGGGTTGGCGGTAATCGGCGTTGGCTACCTTGATCAGATCGGGATGTACGGGCGGCCAGTTGGCCGGTAGGGCCCGGTTGGGATTCGACGCATCGCCCGATCCGTTAGGGTCGAAGGGGACTGTCCGGAAATACCCATCGGTATGCCCGCTGCCATCCGTATCATTAGGGTCGCTGGTGTGGTCGCCGCGGGTAAATAAACCGGCATTTACATTGGCCCGCACGGGGCAAGGATGGCCACCGTACACCTGGGTGGTCGTGTCCAGCCAATTGTAGGACTGAATATCGGTAGTAACGAGGTTGAGGTGATCGTGATTATTCACCCGCTTCTCGTCGTTTTCCGTGTCATTACCCCCGCTACCGGGCTCGCCCGGGCGGAAGGAGTTATTGACGTTTGGAGTGGCTTCGAATTTTGGGAAACCGCCCCAGTTGCCGTTGGCACCATTATCGGTAACGTATACGGCACCGGATTCAGTAACCACCAAATCGTAGGTGTTGCGGTAGCCCGGTGAAAACATTTGCACCGGCTCGCCTGGAAGCAGCATGGCCTGGTTGAGGCCGTCGTGGCCGCCCCACGGATCGCCGACATCTACACCGTCGTATCCGGGAGTATCCGGATCGGTAATGCCATTAACGTTGGCTCGGGTAGGGTCGTCAAGGGTTGGTAAATCGTAGACGTACTGCCGACCGCTCGAAGGGTCTGTCTGAACCTGCATGGATTCGATCATCGAGAGGTTCACAGCCAGCACGGCCCCGGATAGGGCATACTCGGTAATAAAGGCAAAGTTGTTGGAGGGCGAGCCGGCATTGGTAAAGCCACCGCTACAAACGATCAAATGGGGCACGCCATTGATTTCGACGTACTCCAAGCCATTGGTAGCGTGGTTTTCCTCGGAACGGGGCAGGCCGCGGACGATGTCCACCACGTCCCAGGAAGATCCGCTTTTAGTGGCGCGGGTAATGACACCGGAATTCGTATCCAGATTAGCATCACCACCGCCACCGCCGCCGCCGGTGCGTTTATCGGAGGAAGTTATATACATTACCGGATTAGCCGCAGTACCCACTACCGTGATACCGGTGACCTGCCGATTGCCGGCGGAGGAGGAAGCTCCGTCGTCGTTGTGGTTGGGAATGTTCTTGATGAATGGAATCAACTCGGTGTCCGTCACCGAATACTGACCAGTCGATTCATTTCGCTCGATGGTGTAGATTTTTACATCACCATCTACTTCAGTAACGTACAGCCTTCCATCGGGACCAAACTCCAGTGAAGTGCCACTTAGAATATTCTCGTTCTGTAGGGTTTTGATGTCAAAGTTGACACCCGGCTGGCCAATCACTGACTGAGTCGGCAACAGCACAATTAGCATTGGGATTAGAGAAACCAGCCGCAAGGATGGAAACCAATGCGACAAACGGGATTTCTCGAACAGTTGGGGTGTTGTCATAAAAATATCGATGCGATAGAAAATGGTTAGCTAATCAACACAGTGAACCCCCGGTCTACCCGCGTTTTACGCGTGCAGAGGAGTGCATTAGAGGAAATGGCAAAAAAGCACCAAACTAAGTTTTCAAATAGCATGTGCTGCTTCACTAGCAGTGTGTTCGACTGTAGCTAAAAACTACTACAAGGGGAAATCGAATCGGCTGTGGGACTGATGGTGGCAGTCCGGTAGGGGAATCTAACGACGACGGGAACACGTAATGGTTCGAGTGCTAAGGGGGACGGAAACTTTACCGCGTGTCGTATTTTCTCGGTCTAAGATACAAACTGCAAATCGGACCGCACAATAAATATGTAGGCTTTTTCAATACAAATGTACTAATAGGTGTTCATTTAATCCACCAAACGATCTCCACCAAGAGAAAATACCCTTAAAGGGGTGGTTTTTGGTCTGTCAGTTCAACAACATAGTATTTTATTTAAATTAATAAATATACTGATAATCAATTTGTTTATTCCAGTGGTTCCTGGAATAAGAAATATCATCAGGAATTCGCTACTCAGGGAGTCGGAGGGGTTGCTCCGGACTCCAGGTAGTTAATTGCCAGGAGCGAAAAGTCAAAAATATTCACGACTCCATCTCCGGTGAAATCTGCCCCTTCGACGTAGCCTTCGTCTCCCAAGGAGAGATTGTAACTGCCGGCCAGGAGGCTGAAGTCCAGGAGGGATATCTCATTGTCCTGATTGGTATCTCCTGCTGCCTGCTCTCCGAAGTCAACTTGGTTGTTACCCGCCGCCATGGTTACCGTCTGCTTGGTGGCGAGGTGGGAGGTAGCCTTGACGTATACGTCGTAGGTCCCTTCCGCGAGATCGCTAATAGTGAAGGCTCCGGTAATATCGGTACTGACGTCCGGGTACTCCGCTACTAATTGATTGGTGCCGACTTCGTACAGGCTAACCGTAGCGGTAGTGGAGTAATCGCTGCGGCCTTCCAATTGAATGCTTCCTTGTAACTCGACCATCGGGGTGCCCAAATCTTCCACCTTCACGATTTCAATGCCGCTGACCTTCGGCAGCAAATTGACCGGTACAAAATCGAGATCTAAATTGCCGTCCGTTACATCGACGGTAAAGATTTTCATGATGGCCACATTTTTACCTACCTCTCCAAAAATGGAATAATCATCTAGTTGGAGTATGCCCTCTATTTCGACGTCGAAAATGCGATCGGCATCATCGCGGAAAACTTCGGCAAAGTACAGGCGCACCTCCACTTTGGTGGGATTGGTAATGGGGAAATTCCACTCCAGGACAGGAGTGGGGTCAGCTTGCAGGGAAGAGAAACGCTCTGAGTTGAACAGATCAGTGGGAACGTAGTCGGGCACCGTTATCGTTCGAGTAATCGTATTGGTGAAAGTGCTGGCGCTGTAAGGTAAATTGGGGTTTAAATAGGGACTGGGGTTCGCCTCCGTATCGCCCTCCCAATCGGGATTAGGTGCGTCGGTGGCAGTAAGGAGCACCTCGCCGGCATTGACCCGGTACAACACGTCGCCTGGTAATACATTGGGATCGGCAATGACATTGACCGTCCGAACGGCAGTGGCCGAATTGCCGGCCTGATCCGTGGCCGAATAAGTTATTTCGTAGGTGCCGATGGTGTTAACATCCACCGTGCCGGTAGCCTCCACGCTCACGGTAGGGTCAATGTTATCCAAAGCGGTGGCACCGGCATCCGTGTAGGTCGTACCGACGATGACTTGCGCGGGGTTGTCCCCTGAAATGGTAATAACGGGCGCGGTAACATCCGGGTCCGGGTCGATGGGCCCGGGCTCTCCGTTGTAGAGGATTTCGATCCCGCTGATTTTCGGTAGTAAACCGACTGGGATTAAATTAATATCCAAATTCGCATCGGTCACATTGACCGTAAAGGTCTGCAGCACACCCACATCGGGACCTACCTCCGCGTGAATGGAGTAATCGTTCAGTTGTAGTTCGCCCTCCACTTCCACATCGAAAAAGCGATCATTATCTGTTCGGAATATTTCGGCAAAATACAAATTGACGATTACCTGCATCTCCTCGGTTACGGGAAGATCCCATTCCAGCGGGATGACTGGATTCGTATTTTGGCTGAAGCGCTCGGTTTGGAAGAGGGCCTCCGGCACGTAGGCCGGTACGGAGGGATCGTAGGCGATAGCATCCGTTACACTGTTGGTTTTGTTACCGGTGGCAGCGGCATTGACGTACTGGCTGGGGGAGCCTGCGGAATCTTCCGACCAGTCGGGCTTAGGCGCGTCGGTTGCCGCTAAAGTGCCTGCACCCGCATTGATGCGGTAGAGCACATCACCGACTTCGAGTGGCTCCTGCACGGCAGCCGTGAAGTTGAGGAAATTGAGATTGTACTGATTGGTGTTTGATACAAAGCGCATAATTTGCGTGCCTGCCTGAAGTGGTACATCTTCCACAATAATCGACATCCACGTCTGGTAATCGCCGGTATTGGGTACCGTGATGGGGCCGGTAACGCCCTGCCCGTTAAATTCGAGCGAAAACCCTTTTCCGTCGAAGGGGGAAGCTCCGCGGACTTCAATATCGTATAATCCTGTTTCGGCCACGTCCACGGTAAATTCAATCCACTCGCCAGGGGCGGTGAAGGCGAGGTTGAATCCGCCCCCCACATCCTGGGCATTGGACAGGTCTACACCCTCATCGGTTCGGAAGGAAGCATTTCCTTCCTGAGCCGGGTCGCTATCCAGATAGGCGACTCCGGCGCCTCCCACATCGTATTCTTCGATTTCGATTTGGCCGGGGATGGGCAGCGGGGTGCCGTTGTAGGGTTCCTGTACCACCGGTTGGACGCCTTCTGTCGGGACGTCGAGGGCAGCGAGGTAGGGTACGGTGCCATCTCCGCCACCTTCGGCATTACCGCCAAAAATGATCAGATCGCCGGCACCGAACGACTTGGTATAGACGGTAAGTACGGCGGGTTGCCCTCCGTAATTGACGGTGATGGTTTCGCCCGAGGGCGTCCAGCTGCTTAGCCAGGCGGGTAGTTGAGTGGCATTGGCATCGTAGGCAACGATGGCCGTCCCTTCGGAAATCGAAGTTACCACGATGAATTCAGTTTCTGCAAAGCCCTTGTCGCTATCGGCATACTGCAACAAGACGCTGCCCTGCAATTCCATTGGGGCATCGGAAATAGTAGCCGTGAATTGATTTTTGAGATAGGATTGGCTTAGCGCCAGTAAATTGAGGGTGACTCCATCGCCCGACTGTCCGTAGTAGCTGTAGGGCGATACGCCGGCCAGCGCTACTTCGTTCTGGCGATTGAAGGCCTGGGCATCTTTCAAAATGTCGGCGGCCACCGTTGGATTGGAGGAAACGAGGTTGTCGGATTCGTCGATGTCATTCGACAAATCATAGAGCTCATTTACCGATGTAATATTGTTGTTGAAGAGCGCTTTATACACGCCGTTGCGAGTCGCCTTAAAGTTGTTGTTGTTGTTTTGCGAAAAGTAAAATTGATCCCAGCTCCGACTGCCCGAATTAGATAACACATTCCAGATGTTGCGGCCGTCGATGGTCACATCGTCGGGAATATGCTCGGCTGCACCGGCCAGGAGGGCGATGGTAGGTAGGAGATCGATCGTCATAGCCGGGTTGCCGGAAACCGTACCGGCGGGGATTTGCCCGGGCCACTGCGCGAAAAAGGGGACGCGGGTTCCACCGTCGTATAAATCGAATTTGCCGCCGCGCAACGGATCGGCACTACCGGCGTCTGCGCCCTTGGAGAGCCAGGGGCCGTTATCGCTGGTGAAGATGATCAGGGTGTTATTAGTAATGCCCAGCTCCGCCAACTTGGCCTTTACCTGCCCGACGCTCCAGTCCAGTTCTTCGATCACGTCGCCGTATTTGCCTCCGGCGGAGGTCCCCACAAAATCCGGCGACCGAAACAAGGGCACGTGCGGAAAGGTATGCGGCATATACAGGAAGAAGGGCTGGCCGGCAGTATTTGCCGATTCGATAAAGCTCAGGGCCTCCGTCGTGTAGCGTTGGGTAAGCGTGCTCTGATCGGCGGGAAACTCGATGGCTTCATTATTTCGCATCAGGGGCGGGAAATCTCCTCCAACAGGATGGTTGTAATCTCCGTTCTGAAGTTCCTGGAGGGTAACGCCTTCCCGCAATACAATATCATCAGCCAGAGCAATTTGGGGGCCCATGTCCATGTCATTACTATACGGGATTCCGTAATAGTAATCAAAGCCCTGGGTAGTGGGCAGATCGGCCGGATTATCCCCTAAATGCCACTTGCCGATGCAGGCTGTGGTGTAGCCTACCTCGCGCACGGCTTCGGCAATGGTCACCTCCTGCGCATTCAACCCGTTATCCCCCGGAAAAATTACTTTGGGAGATCCGGTGCGCCAGGCGTAGCGGCCGGTCAGAAGAGCGGCACGGGATGGAGTGCAAATGGAATGGGGCACGTAAAAATCCGTGAGTCGGATACCGTCTGTTGCCATCTGATCGAGGTGGGGCGTCTCAATAAGCGGCGCGCCAAAACTGCTGGCATCGGCGTAGCCCATGTCATCGGCGAAGATGAGGATGACATTGGGGGCACTCGGAGTCTGTGCCTGCACGGAGGCCGTCAGAAGAAGCAGAAGGCATACCCCCAAAAAGGAGTGATCGTTTAATCGCATGGTAAATATGGGTTGAAGCAGTAAAGGTCGATGGGAAAGAGTTAGGAAACCCGGCTGAATTCAGCCGGGTTTCCACTCTCGGTCGTTGCGGTAAATTTATTGTTGGCGGACCAGTTGGATGGTCTGCTGCTCCAATTTCTCGCTGTGTAGGCGCAGGTAGTAAATGCCTGCATCCAGCGTCTGTCCGTTCTGGCCAAAGTCCAGATTGAATTGCGTTTGGCCGGCGGTCAGATCAATGGTACCGGAAGTCACTTGCTGCCCCGCTACGTTGAACAGCTCGTAGGGTAAGGGCTCGTTGAGCGGCTTGGACAATTCGATGATCAACAGGTCATCACCCATCGGATTCGGATAGGCGTTGGCGCTTACCGAGCGTTCCAGCAATCCGCCGCTCGAACCGGTACCTACAGTGTTGAAGGTTGTGGTTCCGTCGAGCAGGGTGGCCGCATTGATTACGGTAAAGGTGATCATATCTGTGCCGATTACACTTCCGTTACCACTCGATTGGCTGTACAGGGTGACAGTCAGCGTGTAAGTGCCCGGTAGGAACGGCCAGGCATTGTAATTCCTGTTGGCATCCGATCCCTTATCACCATTCAGTGCGTAGGGTGCGGCAGATTCCGTCTTGTCCTTCGGCTTCGGCCCGTTTAGATCGAAGACCACGCTACCTACCGGTTGTTCCGGAATGTAGATGAGGGTCTTCGCGGAGTTGCCTACGTTTATTACCTGGCCCTCCGTCATTGGTCCGATGAGAACGTCCGCGTCGGCATCTACCAGCGTGAAGTTGGTTGGGTCGCCGGTAGCGGGCTGCTCGGTGATGGTGACGGTTACCTCATCCGTATCGGTGGCTCCATCGTTATCTTCGACGGTCAGCGTGAAGGTGTAGGTACCCGCACCGCGCGTCAATTCGAAGGTCTCGCCGTTACCGAGGAAGGTGCTGCCTTCCGACCAGAGGTAGTTGACGATCACACCGTCGGGATCAGTCGACTGGCTGCCATTGAGGATGAAGGTCTGCGTTTGGCCTTCCGGCACCTCGAAGGTTTGATCGCCGTTGGCATCCGCGATTGGCGGAATATTGGTTGCAGATTCTTCTTCGATTATGATGGTTACATCGTCCGTATCCGTCGCGCCGTCGTCGTCAGTCACGGTGAGCGTGAAGGTGTACGTACCTTGGCCACGCGTCAGGTTGACCGTCGGATTCGTGCTGATCACGGTATTGCCTTCTTTCCACTCGTAGCTGGAGATTATGCCATCGCTGTCAGTAGAACCAAGGCCATCCAGAGTAAAGGATTGCGTTTGACCCTGCTGTACGGTAAAGCCTTGATTCGGACCGGCATCGGCAACCGGCGGTTCGTTGGTCGGAACTTCCTCGCTAATCGTGATGGTTACGTTGTCGGTGTCGACCGCTCCTTCGTTATCGGTCACGGTGAGCGTGAAAGTGTAGACACCCGCACCCCGCGTGAGGTTAACCTGCTGGGCGTTGCCGACTTGCTGGCCGCCTCCTGTCCACAGGTAGTTGACGATCTGGCCATCAGAATCCGTAGAGCCGTTGCCGTTGAGCGTGAAGTTGATGGTCTGGCCCTGGGGTACGGTCAGCGTCTGATTCGGGCCGGCGTCTGCCACCGGCGGAATATTGCCACCCACCTGATCGATTACGTTGAAGGTAATCGTCTCCGTAGTGATGATGCTGCCCGATCCGCTGCTTCCACTGAACACCGTAGCCGTGATCGTATGGCTGCCCAGATTGAAGTTGAATGGGCTGTAATCTCCGGGAGGAGTGTCGCCGTTGAGGGCGTAGGGGGCAACCGACTCCGTCTTGGTTTGCGTCGAAGCACCCGTAAGTTCAAACTTGATACTTCCCGCGGCTGTCTCGGGTTCGTAGATGATCGACAGGCTACTGCCGTCTACGGCCTTGTTGACGGTCGCTCCGTTGTTCAAGTTGCGCAGGATGCTGTTTGCTGCGGCATCCACCAGTACAAAGTTGGATTCGCCGCCGGTATCGCCGGCATCTACCGTAACTACGATCTGATCACTATCCGTAGCGCCGTCGTTATCGGTGACGGTCAGCGTCACAATGGTGGAACCAACCGGGAAGTCTGCCGCGGTGGTCACTCCGCCCGGGATGCTAATGCCCGGTGCGCTCCAGTTGTAGTCGACGATGGTGCCGTCGGGGTCGAATGAGCTGATTGCGTTGAGGGCGACGCTTTCGAAGCCGTTGTTATCGCTGTCGGTAATCGGTTGATCCGCAAAAGGAATCGCCGTGGGCGCCTGATTGTCGGGCGCATTGACCGTGATAGTGACCTGATCGGTATTAGTGGCCCCTTCGTTGTCCGTGACGGTCAGCGTAACGGTGGTCGTTCCGATGGGGAAGTCGGCCGCCGGATTACTTCCGTTCGGAATGGTGACACCCGGTGCGCTCCAGTTGAAGCTCACGATGCTTCCATCTGAATCGGACGAACCAGCTCCGTTTAGCGTAACGGACTCGAAGCCGTTTTCATCATCATCGATAACAGTCTGATTCTGGCCGGCATTTGCTACGGGCGGCTGATTCACGCCGGTGTCGTCAATAACGGTGAAGGTAATCGTCTTCGTTTCGACCTCCGTTCCGTTGCCGCCGTTGGCGGAGAAAGCCGTCGCGGTGAGCGAATACGAACCCGGCTCGAATGGGAAGGGCGCGTAGTTGCCTCCACTGTCCCCATTGAGCGCATAGGGTGGTACGCTTTCCGTCCGACCGGCGTTGATCTGTCCGCTCAGGGCGAAGACTACACTTTCGGCCGTGCCAAATGGTTCGTAGATGATGCTCAATTCGGCCGGATTAGTCGCCAGATTGATGACTGCACCGCTTTCGAGCAGAGTAATATCCTCGTCGTTATCTGCATTGACCAGGGTAAAGGTACCCATGTCCATCGGCGCCGGATCGACGAAGATAGAACCGTTAAGAGTCCTGGACTGCCCATCGTCATCGGTGACGGTGATGGATACGGTATAGATACCGGGTGTGGTGTACACGTTTTGTGCGGAAGGCTGCGTCTCGTCGGTCGTTAGGGTATTGCCATCGCCAAAGTCGTAGAAGATGGTGAAGGTATCCCCACCGTCGGGATCGAAAAGTGACTGTACGAGGAAGTTGACGGTCAACGGTGCCTCTCCGAAGAAGGGCGATATGATAAAGCCGAAGTTGGGCGGTGCCTTGACATTAACCGTACGGGTGACCGTGGTGGTATTATTGGCCGCATCACTGACGGTGTAGAACACCGTGTAGGTACCGGCCACATCGGTATTGACGTTGGAGGCATCGACGACGATGTTGTCGGTCAGGTCGCCGTCGACTTCGTCAAAGGCGGTTGCGCCGGGGTCGTCGTACGTTTCGCCGAGGTTCACGTCGAGTGGATTATCTCCCGACAGGTTGATCACTGGCGCGGTATTGTCCACGAATTCAGTGACGGTGACAGTAACCGGCACCTCTCCCTGGATGTATCCCTCTTGAGATACCACTGCGGAACCATTGTAGACGCCCGGAGTTACCCCGGCAGCGTCAAAGGTAACGGTTAAGCTGGTAATGGGATCATCCGAGCTGACAGTTGTTGTGAAATCGTCAAATCCATTGAGCGTAATGAATGTGCCGTCCGGTACGGTGAGATCACTTCCATCCGATGTGCTCACGGTGAAGGTCTGATCGACGCTCTGACCTTCCTCCACTTCCAGGCTGAGGCTAGCCGGATCCAGCAAAATTTCCGGAAGCACTTCCAGTACCACGGTATTGGAGGTCGGTCCGAAGGCATTACCGCTGCCCTGTACGGCAGCGATGAAGTGGTTGATGCCACCGTCGGGCTCATCCATACCACCTGGCGTTTGCAGGAGGGTCACATCTACGGTAGCAGCTCCGTTGATGTCGAGTTGGACGACGTAGCGCTCGAGGGCAATGGCCTCGTTGGCTTCGAATGGTTGTACGTCGAAGCCGACACTTGGGTTGCCCGGATCGATGAACAGTCGGGCGTCGTATTGCAGCAGTACTACGGTGCCGTTGGCCGGGCCGCCGGTTATTTCTACCGTTTGATCCAGGTCGAGTTCGCTGACGCTAGCAGGGCCGGCACCAATGCCGGTTACGGCCAGTGCAACCGGCTCCGGAGCGATCGGGCTGTCTTCTGCAAGGATCACCTGCGAGCCGCCCGCATCCTGCGGAATGTCGTCAAACTGGTCGAAGAGATTTCCGGTAAGGGTGGTGCCGTCGGCAAAGGTTACGGTGACCGTAGCGCCTACCAATTCAAAGCCGCCGATGGCACCGGCGTCGCCGGTGGTCAGGTCGCCTTTGATAGAGGTGGGGTCCATATCTACCCCGAAGGCGTAGGACTCACCCGGGTTGAAGCCCGTCAGGTCGCCGGATTCGTCATTGAATTCGAGGTTGAGTTGGTCAAAGCCTTCCTCTTCATCCATTCTTCCGTTGTGGGGAAGGGAGAAGGGCTCGGTACAATCTTCATCTTCAGGATTGTTGCCGGTTTCGCCATTGGCAGCAATAGTAATACCCACCTCGGCTGCCGTATTTCCGGCGGTTCCGGTGGTCACGCATTTCGCACCGATATCGCCGGCCTTACCAACGGGGTCAAAGACGACATCGGGCATGAAGGTCGTCGTCGTGTTGATGGATACGCCGGTGATATCGACGTCTCCGGTATTCTGGATAATAAAGGAATTATTGCTGAACGTGGAAATCGTCGTGTTGAGCGGACCCAGGTTGTTGACCGTGATCAGCACCGAGGGGTTAGTTTCCGTCACGGTTACGGTGACGGTCGCCGTAGCACTTCCACCGATTCCGTCGGAGATGGTGTAGTCGAAGGCCGTGGTGCCGTTGAAGTTGGCACCGGGGGTAAAGGTGATGGTATTATCGGCGTTGATAACGACGGTACCTTCGGTAATTGTCTCGGCAGAAATAACGGTCAGGGCATAGCCATCGATGTCGAAGTCATTGGCGAGCACGTCGATGGTGACGGGCGTGTCTTCGTTGGTGGTTGCGACATCATCGACGG
>CAZDET010000085.1:0-17639 GCA_964504335.1 uncultured Saprospiraceae bacterium | reverse complement strand
TGTGCCCTATGTGCTAATTAGTCAATGTGGTCTTCTCAGCACATTGGCACATCGGCACATTAGCACATCGACTAAACCTTCATCTGATACCACTGCTTCGAATACAAAAAACGCAAGGAGAAAATGAGAATGATAATCCAGTAGAAAATTTCGGCCGACCAGGCCCAGGTCAGGCCTAGAGCGGGAAGTTTCACCGAGAGGTAGATGATGCCCAGGTAGAAAAGGGCGGTGAAAAATTGAATTTTTAGTGCGTAGCCTGTAGCGCCAGCACCGATGAGGCCATTTAGAAAAATACTGCCTACTGAAAAGAAAATCATGATGATGCCGAGGACATAAAATACCGGTCGGGCTTCCAGAATGAGATCGATGCGGGTATTGCCGAACAAAGGGTAGAGGGTGTAGGTGGGAAACAGCACTATCGGGATCGTGAAGAGGAGGGTTACGAGCAGACAAAGCTGCGCCGTGCGCCACAAAATGGGAATAACCGCCTGTCTTTTTTTGCGGCCGATGTAGTTGCTGACGATCGTATTGATGCCCGAGCTAAACCCCCAACAGGGGACGGATAAAACCAAATAGGTGATGCGCGCTAAGTTGGTGATGGCCAGGGCGCGTTCTCCCAGGTTTTCGACCAGGCCGAAAAACAGGAAACTGCTCCCCAGTCCAACCATAGCCTGGGCCACCATGGGCAGGGAAATACGCACCTGCAACCGAATGAGGTCGAGCGAAATATGAGGGATATGCCGCAAACGGAAGCGCTTATTGCGCCAGTCGAGGAGCACGTAAATGAGAAAGGCTATCAGCGCCACGTATTCAGCCAGGCTGCTGGCAATGCCCGCTCCGGAAATACCAAGCCTCGGCAGCCCCATCTGACCGAAGATTAGCAGGTAGTCGAGCGCGATGTTGACTGCCGCCAGGAGTACCGTCGACACGATGATGAACGCCGGTCGGGCAATGCCCATATAGAAGGCGATGAAGGCCACGCCCGCGTAGGCTGCAAACACACCGATTTTGCGGGTTTCGATGTACTCCAGGCTTTTTTGCAAGACGATTTCGGAATCGACGGTCAGCTTGAAGAGCCATTCACAACCGTAGGTCATGAAGAAAAACAAGACGGTAGCCAGTGCCAACTCGAACCAGAGCATCGCATAGAAGCACCGGCCCGCTTCGATGGGTTGATTTTCCCCGACACGCCGGGCAATGAGAATCTGACCACCCCGACTAAATCCGAATCCAATAGCCGAAATGATGAGGTAAAAGGTGGCCACAAAGCCAATGCTGGCAAAGTCCTCTTCGCTCAGGTAATACAGGAACACACTATCGGTGAGGGCAATGACGCTCTGCGCTGCGCTGCCAATCATTATCGGGGCGCTGATTTTCCAAATTTCTCGATAGCTGGTGCCTACATACATGCGGGGCGAAGGTACGCATATCAATGAAAAACCATACTTTAGTTCGACCTTCTGAACAGGGCAATCCGTAAACCAAGCCATTCTACCGATGTTCCAAAAAACAGCTTCATCAATTCCATTCCTGACCCTTTGCGCCCTTGGCATTCTGTTAATCGGGTGTACTACGGACCAGGAAAGCGCTACCAGCGCCAAAACATCAGTTATGCATCAAAAAGCGGCTACCGTCGAGGCCCCCCTCGCTGAAAAGCAACCAAAACAGCTGACCATCCACGGAGACACCCGCACGGACAATTACTATTGGCTAAACGATCGGGAAAACCCCAAGGTGGTCGACTACCTCAAGGCAGAAAATGCCTACCTGGATACCGTTCTTGGGCATACTAAAGACTTCCAGCAGCAACTCTTCGAAGAGATGAAAGGCCGGATTAAAGAAGAGGATCAATCCGTTCCCTATCGCGACAACGGATATTATTATCTCACGCGCTACGAGCAGGGGCAGGAATACCCCATTTACAGTCGAAAAAAGAAGACACTCGAGGCTGCGGAAGAGACTATGCTGAACGTCAATGAATTGGCGGCCGATTATGAATTCTACAACATTGGCGGCCGCTCCGTCAGTATGGATAATAAGCTGCTGGCCTACGGGGAAGATACCCTGAGCCGCCGCATTTACACCATCCGAATCAAAAATTTGGAAACCGGAGAGCTACTGGAGGACGTCATTCCCAATACGACCGGTGGGGCTGTCTGGGCAAATGATAATGAGCATCTTTTCTACACGGTCAAGGATGAAACCCTACGCCCGTACCGAATTTTTCGGCACCGCCTCGGCACCCCTGTGGAGGAGGACGTATTAGTGTACGAAGAAACGGACCCGACTTTCCTCGCGTTTATCTACAAATCCAAGTCGAAGCAATACCTGATTATTGGTTCGTATCAGTCTATATCGACCGAGTTTCGCGTGCTGGATGCCAATAACCCAACTGGTTCTTTTCGCATCATCCAGCCGCGGGAGCGCAAGCTGGAGTACAGCATCGCCCACTTTGGGGAGCACTTTTATATTCGCACCAACCTCGATGCGAAGAATTTCCGATTGATGAAAACACCGGTCGGAGCAACGACCAAGGAAAACTGGACGGAGGTAATCCCCCATCGATCAGATGTGCTGTTGGAGGGGTTGGAAATATTCAAGGATTACCTGGTACTGAGTGAGCGCAAAGACGGTATTACCCAAGTGCGTATCCTGCCCTGGGAAGGGGAGGAGCACTATATCGAATTTCCCGAAGCGGCCTATGTTGCTGCCCCTTCCGTTAACATGGAGTTCGATACCGACAAACTTCGCCTGAGCTACCAATCGATGACTACGCCTCCCTCTACTTATGATTACCACATGGGGGATCGCAAGATGGAACTACTCAAGCAGCAGGAGGTGTTAGGCGGATTTGATCCTGCTGACTATCGGACGGAGCGCCAATTCGCTACCGCCCGCGATGGCGTCCGTATCCCCATTAGCATCGTTTACCCTAAGGATTTTCAGAAGGACGGTAAGCAACCGCTCTTGCTGTATGGCTACGGTAGTTATGGGATTAGTCTGGACCCTTCGTTTAGCTCCGCCCGCTTGAGTTTGCTTGATCGTGGGTTTGCGTTTGCCATTGCCCACATTCGAGGCGGGGAGGAGATGGGCCGCCAGTGGTACGATGACGGTAAGTTGCTGAAAAAGAAAAATACCTTTACCGATTTCATTGACGTAGCCGAATACCTCCTGCAGGAAAATTATACCAACCAGGAAAAGCTGTACGCGATGGGCGGCAGCGCCGGTGGGTTGCTCATGGGGGCGGTGATGAATATGCGTCCCGATCTATTCAACGGCATCGTGGCGGCAGTGCCTTTTGTGGATGTCGTAACGACCATGCTGGACGAGAGCATTCCCCTCACCACCGGAGAGTACGACGAATGGGGCAATCCCAACGATCCGGAATATTATCAATACATCAAATCCTATTCTCCCTACGACAACCTGGAAGCTACCGATTTCCCTGCTCTGTTAGTTACAACTGGCCTACACGATTCGCAGGTCCAATACTGGGAGCCGGCCAAGTGGGTGGCTAAACTGCGGGAGGTGAAGACAGATAAGAATCCGCTATTGCTGCACACGAATCTGGATGCCGGACACGGCGGAGCTTCCGGCCGCTTTCGGAGGTTGAAGGAAGTGGCGTTGCAGTATACGTTTTTGATGGACTTAGCAGGAGTGGCCGGGACAGAAGTGGCGGATTGATTGGTACTTTGGTCTTTTGGTACTTTAGTAAAGACATGGTGCACGCCAGGCGGCTGAAAGTCGACTGGCGTGTATCTTTATAGCATCAGCACATCACTCAATGGTCACCTCTTTGAGATATAGTCCTGCCACTGATTCCAATTCGATACTATACTGACCGTCGGGAAGTTCGGCAAAATCGATTTCGTAGATGGTGTCGACGGGGAGGTCGGATACCAGGTCTTCGAGAACGACATTGTCTAGGGCGTTACGGACGATGATCCGCTCGAAGTTGACGGTGAACGAGGCAAAATCGATGAAGTATACCCGGTTTTCGGTATCGAGAAAGATAGGCCAATCTTCGACCACTTCATCAGTAGTAGTAGCTACCGTAGTAGCAGAAGCCGTGGAGGGGGAGGCACTTACAAGGACTGACTGAGCGGAGAGGTCCATGGTGCCAAGCAAAAAGAGGACGAATAGCAAACGATACATCTAGAAGCGTTTTGAGTCTTGGATTTTCAAAAAAGAACAAACCAGCTAGTGTTAACAGGAGGTCATAGATGGCCGGTGGATTGATTTAGCGAAAGAGTAGAAGAGTGGTAGGGTGCCAATTTTACATGCGATACATAACAACGGGTACCACCCACCGACGTATTGTGCAAGGGAGGGTAAAATTTGCGTCGTCGGTATTGCCACAGGCAATTGGGATAGGAAGATATATAAACCGCTAAACGCAACGCAAATTAATTCGTTGCGCTATCACTGGCTTTTTTTGGACTCGACAGCCAGATTTAAAACATCACGGATGTTCGAATATTTTGGCGAACACGAATTTAACGCTTCCTCGGGTGTCACCCAAACCGCTTGTTCGATGTCTTCCTCGGTTTGAGCGATCAGCTTCTGCTGGCTGCTTTCCATTAGGTACCAGTGAGTCGGTTTGAGAATGCGGCGGCCTTCCCTACTTCGATAGGTATGGAAAGTTTTTGTCAATGGTGCAATCAGGTGCACTTCTTCCAACCCGGTTTCTTCCCGCACTTCGCGAAGGGCCGCTTCGGCGAGTTCTTCGCCCGGATCTACTTTCCCTTTGGGAAGATCCCAGTGTCCGCGCCGGAATATGAGCAGCCAGCGCCCATCGGGTTGCCGGACCAGGCCACCGGCCGCCTCAAGGAGTTGGTAATGCGATTGGAAATCCTTCCAAAGATTATCGAGATCTTCGGCGTACAACACAACGGACGTGACCCGGGGTGATTCCTTTTCCAACAGGTCGGCATAGTGCAGCAGCGTTTTTACTTTTCCGCTGTAGCGGGACACCAAGCGCCCATCGGAAGTATTCATATACTTTTCCCGACTATTCGTGCTATCCAGGACTAATGGTCGATCGTTGATGTAGATTTTGTACATTTCGGCAAAATAGTAGATCTACTGAAAATTTTCACTCCCATGAATACTGCCGGAGTCATTGCCGGGAAGCTGCTGGAGTTTGAAGCGGTAAAATTACAGCCGACGGAACCATTTACCTGGGCCTCGGGCCTCCGCTCACCCATTTATTGCGACAATCGGATTTTATTGTCTTATCCCGACGTTCGGCGGCAGATCGTCGAGGGGTTGCAGGAAAAAGCACTCGCGCTGGAATCGATCGCAGGAGTAGCGGGGGTCGCTACTGCCGGAATTGCCCACGGAGCATTACTGGCCGACCGTTTGGACCTTCCCTTCATCTACGTGCGCTCCAAGGCGAAGGCACACGGCCGCCAAAATCAGATTGAGGGGCGATTGGACACTGCCGGACGGTATGTAGTGGTGGAGGATCTGATTTCGACCGGTGGCAGTAGCTTAGCCGCCGTAGAAGCCATTCGGGAAACCGGAGCCGCGGTAGCAGGCGTAGTGGCTATTTTTACCTACGGGTTTGAGCAGGCGGCAAGGGCCTTCCGGGAAGCCGATTGCCCCCTTAGCGTGCTGACGGATTACGAAGTGCTCGTCGAAGAGGCCCGGCAATCGGGCTACATTTCGGATGCGGAAGTAGCCCTTTTGCGCGAATGGCGAGAAAATCCACAGGCGTGGAGTGCGAACCATTCCTGATTTTTTACCTTTTAGCCTTTTATTTGTCATCTCACACCCTTTCATACGTAACATGGCCATTATCAACGCCCAGTCGGAGGCCTTTCTCCACCAGTATCTGAACAACGCTTCTCCAACCGGCTTCGAATCTTCGGGGCAGCAGCTCTGGCTTTCTTACATCCAGCCGTATATCGATGAATACCATCTAGACACCTACGGGACGCTCTACGGGATTATCAATCCCGGGAAGGACTACCGGGTGGTCATCGAGGGGCACGCCGATGAAATCAGTTGGTTTGTACACTACATCACCGATGATGGGTTTCTGTACGTGATCCGCAATGGAGGCTCCGATCACCTCATTGCTCCTTCGAAGCGGGTGCATATTCACACCAAAAAAGGGATTGTGCACGGGGTTTTTGGCTGGCCGGCTATCCATACCCGCCACGGAGAAAACGCCAAGTTGCAGCCCAAGGTCGAGAATATCTTCATTGATGTAGGGGCGCACAATAAAGAAGAAGTACTGGAAATGGGTATTCACGTGGGATGTGTCATTACCTACCCCGATGAGTTGGAGGTCCTCAACGATCGTTACTACGTAGGGCGGGCCCTCGACAATCGCATGGGCGGTTTTTGCATTGCCGAGGTAGCGCGGCTTTTGAAAGAAAATAAAATCCAGCTTCCGTATTCCCTGTACATCGTTAATTCGGTGCAGGAAGAAGTTGGCCTGCGCGGAGCCGAGATGATTGCCGAAACGATCCGTCCGAATGTAGCTATCGTCACCGATGTGACGCACGATACGAGCACGCCGCTCATCGAGAAAAAGCGCATGGGCGACGTGAAGGCCGGCAAGGGGCCGAGCATCACCTACGCACCGGCCGTGCACAACAAGTTGCTCAACCTCATTCTCGATGTGGCTGAGGAAAACGACATTCCCGTTCAACGGGAAGCCGCTTCGCGGCGCACCGGGACGGATACCGACGCCTTCGCCTATTCCAACGGGGGCGTGGCTTCCGCCCTGATCAGCCTGCCGCTGCGCTACATGCATACCACTGTGGAGATGGCCCATAAAGAGGATGTCAATTCCGTCATTCGGCTCATTTACGAAACCCTGCTGAAAATTACCGATCAGCACGATTTCAAGTATTTCTGAGGAATGCCGCAGCTGCTACGCGGAGTGGTGGACGTGCTGTTGTACGGCCACCTTTGGATTGCACTAGGTGCGGTAGCCTTGTACACACAGAGCAATTACCTGCTTTCGGGCACTCTCAAACCGGATGCCTTCAGTGCTTTTTTGTTTTGTGGTACGCTCGGCCTGTATGCCTTACACCGCCTTTTAGCCCTTCGGATAGTCGACAATCTTCTTCAGCTCGGACGCTATCGCCGGGTGTATAAATTGCGATGGCTCAATTGGTTGATGGTCGTCGGTGCCGGAGCGGGCTGTTTGCTAATTTGGGGGCAGCTATCTCTCCCCGTCAGACGCACCTTGATCATCCCCTGTTTGCTTAGCGCACTCTACGTGCTTCCCGTCTTTGGGGGCGCTCGTCTGCGCGATCTTTCCTACCTAAAAGTATTTGTGCTTGCGTTGGTGTGGGCCTGGCTAACGGTGATAGTACCGGCAGTGGAAGTGCCCCTGTCTGTCTCTTTGAAGGTGGGTTTGCTGGCGGGCGAGCGGTTTTTCTTCATCTTTGCCAACGGGCTTACCTTCGATATTCGGGATGTGGGAATCGATCGACGTGCTGCTGTGCGCACGCTTCCAGGAAAGATAGGGATGGTGGGTTCTAAATGGCTGGCGTATGCTGCTTTAGTCTTGATGGCTTCGTGCAGCGCTGTGGCTTATTATCTTCACATTTATCCGCTTAGCGTGCTCCTGGCCGTTATCTTTAGCGGATTGGGAATGGCCTTGTTGGTGTACGGCGCTCGCCCCGAGCGCTCGGATTATTACTTCACGGGTTGGGTAGACGGCATCATGATTTTACAGTTTTGTCTATTTTACATCTTAGAAATGCTAGCATAGCACCTCCAAGAAACCTAAATATGGAGAGCACTTCCTTGCAGATTCGCCCGATCGCGCCTGCGGATGACGAACGGGTAGCGCACATCATTCGTACGGTAATGACGGAGTTTGGCTGCGTGGGGCACGGTTATTCGATTGAAGATCCTGAAGTGGACTATATGTCCAAGGCCTTTCGAGCCGATCGCAAAGTCTTCTACGTGCTGGACGGTCCGGTGGGAGTGGTCGGATGCGCCGGCGTGGCCCCGCTGGTGGGTGGATCTCTGTCCGATTGCGAATTGCAGAAGATGTACTTCCTGCCCGAAGCGCGTGGCCTGGGGTGGGGGAGGCGCCTACTGGAGCACTGCATCCACACTGCGCGAAAACTGAAGTACCGCCGCATGTACCTCGAAACAGTCGAACGCATGGTGGCGGCCAATCAGCTCTACGCCAAATTCGGATTCCACCAGGTACCCGATCAGCTTGGGGCCACGGGACACGTGAGCTGCGACCGGTTTTACATTTTAGATTTGGCAGTGTAGCGTACTAGATCTCTTCCACGAAGCTCCCATACACCCATCCGGTGAGCTGGTTGGTTCGAACTTGATACCAGGGTATTCCCGACATAGCTTCCAGATCGGCAGCGGAAACGCTACCGGTAAGGGTAGTACCTTCCACTTCCAATTGCACTTCATACCGCATTCCTCCTTCGAGTGTGCGCAAGCGCTTCATGGCGCGGCCTCCATCCAGCGTCTGCTCGCTGCCATCCTCGAACCTAAGTTGGGTCGGGAGCTTGGTGACGAATCGGTCGCCGGAACCCTCCGGTGTTTGTACCGCTAGTATATCGACACGGATCCCTTTATTCAATTGGCCAACCACGTTTTGACCAACCTCCGGGGCGGAACGCACATTGACACCCGAGCCAGTGATATAGGCTTGGGGTAATGGTGCTTCAACTTTTTTTTCTTCTACCGGCCCGGCCGATGGGACCGGCAGGAAAGAGGTATCAATGCCGTAGCGCGTACGTTCCGCCAAGTTCAGGTGGTGTACACCGTGCCGGTCGGCCAGGTCAATGAGGTAGCGGGCATTGATTGGCCAGACTCTGATTTCATCGCCGTAATCACATTCTGCGCAGCATTGTTCCAGATAAGTGAAGATGGCATCACCAGAGGGAAGGAAACCTGCTTTACCTCCAAAATCAGCAAGGGTGAACACGATGTTGCCGTCGCTATCCCACAAGGTCGATTCGGGTGATTCTCCCTTTGGGCAGGTGGTGGTTAGGAAGTAGTCGTTGTTGGGAGAGATTGCCACATCACTGATGGCCCTGGAGTGTCCGGAAAGCGCCAACAGGGTATCGCCTTCGGCATTGAGGATGTAGGCAATTTGACCAAATTCGAAGTAGTCGTATTCTGAATTGTATTTCGATGCAGTAATTGAGAGTCGTCCGTCTGCGGAAGTATCTCTACCGGAGGAAAGAGAATGACCTCCGTACCATTCATGTTTCATGAGCGTGACCAGGGGCAGATCGGCTATTCCGTTCGGTCCTTCGCTCAGCATGGTCTGATTGGCGGAAACCTTTCCGCTACCCAATCGTTCGCCGGCAACCGACCAAACGGTCGCTTGCTGTCCTGTTGCCTGGATGATGTACCGGCCGAGCCGATCGGTGAGGATATCCGTATCGTAGTTGTATCCAATGGTTGTAATCATTGATGGACGAAGGTTCCAGGTGTGGGTTTCACCGCGCGCATCCACACTGCTTATCAGGTAGTCTTCCCGACTGAAATAGGTTTGCAACACTTCTGCAGTGGAACTGCCGAATTGAACGCTGGCTTCGGCTTGTTGCTCCGGCGCAAAACGGGAGTTGTACTGTTCCAGGTCGATCAGAACTACGCGGTTTTCCTGTGGCACGGCCACGTAGCGATCATCAAAAGAAAAATTGGCCGTGGTGAAGTAGTCCTGGTCCATTTGTGAATAACTCAAGAAGGCCTTGTAGATCGGTTCATTGCCATTGATCGGCCAAACTTCTACGGAGGGTACGGAAAAGTCGGATTGTGACTCGAATGCCAGCAATACGTACTTCTTACTCGGAGAGAATACGGCTTTTTCAATATAGACGAACTCCGTTTCTGCAGCGGGGCCGTTGTCACCAAACAGGGCGTTTAGTCGAGTTTGGAGCGCCTGGACTTCTTGATAGGATGCTTCGTAATCGGCACCGGGTTTCGTTGGATAAAGCACGTACTCGGAATAGGGGTAGAGAGCAGGGACTGATTCTCGGCTGGCCTCTAAAAAGAAAGGACTGGCGTACCATTGACCGTCGAAAAAGTACGGGCTTTGATAATATGCTTGCAGGAGGGCACTGTAGGCTCGGGCGTTGGTGCTATCGTAGGCCAGGGCGTACTCTGCCAGGCGAAAAGCGGTCGTCGGGCTGGTTTCCTTTTCCAGGATAGAGGTAGCCGAAAGGCTGTTTGAGGTGGCCAAAAGCGCCTGCTTTTCGGCGCGTTCCGCCTGGAGGGCGGCATTGGCGGCTTCCCGTTTTGCCATGCCTTGAAAGATCCAGGCGACGATGCTGGCTCCGATGATCAACACCAGCATGCCAATACCCCCGGCGATGACCCGGCGGCGGGTGCGTCGGCGACGGGCCCGCCGCTCCCGGCTGGCTTCCACGAGTTGCTGTTCTTCTTTCGTCCAGGCCCGCATGCCCCACTGTCCCTCCTCTACGGCAGCTAGGTCTATGGAATCAAGGGCATTGCCGATGTCACCGGCTTTCCAATCGGCGATTTTGTTGGTGAGTATTCGGTGGGCTTTTTGTCCGGGATAGTCGGATGTGAGGCTCATTTCTCGTAATAGCGGAGCAAGGGTATCGTGGGCCAGGCTCAGGGCCCTGCCGCCTCCGTTTTTGGAATTGCTTACCTCTACGAGTAGGTAGCGGTTTTTCAGTTCGGTGAGCAGGGAAGGCAACAGAGCGCTGTGTTGCGGGTAGCGGGCTTCAATCTCGTCGAGGCCACGGCGAGCGGCCGTGCCCTTGGGTGTGGTGTGGAAGAGGAGTAGCCCCAACACCAATCCCGAGTCGACTACCTGAGCGTTCCACTCCCGTAGCTCGTCGAGTTTCTGATCCAGGAAATCGCCTAATAGGAGGCCTTCCCGTTTGAGTTGTTGGTAGGTATCGGTGGTGAAGGTACGCGCGCCGTTCTGTAGTGGGGTTTCATCCCACATTTTGGAAAGCAGAATCTGGAGCACAGGGGCGATGGGGGAGTCGCGATCTTCCAATAAATCATCGGTAATGATGGTGGGAAGGCCTGGCTCTATTTCGAGGTGGTATTTGTCGCGGGTCCGGGGAGATTTGGTCAGTCCCGAAATGGCGGCGAGAATGTCGTTGTGGCGAAGATTCTCTAGAAATAACTTGTCGTAAGCGATGCGTGCCTGGAGGAATCGATTTTCGATTTCCGCAAGGTATTCCTTGCGGTAGGAAAAGATCAACTTGCCCTGGATAGCCGTGCCGGGAGCCTGAAGTTGTAGTACTACTTCCAGCAGCGCTCCGAGTTCGTCGGATTCTGCGTCGGGCAGATCGTTCGTAGCTCCCATTAGCGGGCGGGTATAAATTTCTTCGATCTGATCCAGAATGACCGTTAGTGGTTTTTGCTGTTGTTGTTCTCGGTGCTGCCAGGCGGTACGAATGGCCGTTGGCTCTTCGGAGGTTTGCAGGGCATTTGCCAGTACGGGCAACACGCCGGATTGCTGGCTGCGCCTCAAATACAGCACCTCGTGATCGGATTGGAGCCGCGGCAGTAATCCGGCAGCCAGCAGGGAAGACTTTCCCACGCCCGAACGTCCGTACAGATGAATGACGAAGGGCATATTGGGGTCGGCAATCTTATCGTATAATTCCCGAATCTGGTAGGCGCGCCCGAAAAAGACCTCCGCATCTTCCGGATGAAACCAGCGCAAGTAGCGAAACGGCCGCTCGGGCAGTGGAATCTGCGGCGGCTTCGGCAGCCCGAACAGCGGATTGCCGGACGCACCAGGTAGGTTCCATTCCCGAATGATATCGGACCCATCGCTGACGTAGAAATCCCAGGGGAACCGATCGGCGTACTCGGTAGGCTCATCGTAAAAAAGGCCTCGGTGTTGCTCTCCTGTACCTACTCGCATTTTTACAGCAGCGGCTGCTTCCTCAAAGGCCTTCTGAATGCCATCACCTGATCCAAGGCTGTGGTAAAAATTAGCGGAGAACTGGGTGGCCACCTTATCGCTAATGGCCTTGGAGGTAGCAATGACGCCCCCTATCCGGGCCTGCAGTAAATCTTCTACTTGTGCCTGCGTCGAGCAACCGTTCAGGAATATGAGCTGCAGCCCCCGCTGGAGGGCTAAAAATTCCGCAAACCCACCCGCATGGGCAATTTCGGCACTCCCATCCGACTGTTCGAGACAGAGTTGGTAGTCATTTGCGTGTCCGGCGTAGTGAAAAACGGCAATCCGATCGGGATACTTCTGGAAGGCCTCCAGAATAGAGTCGATGTTGGCGGGTTCGATAACACGGACTTCACAAAGCTCCTCTACGGCAGCGTCGAGCAGTTTTTCCTGAATAAGTTTGCGTTCGATAGCCAGGGAATCGAGTGGACGATCGGCATCGTTCGCAAAGGCGAAGAGA
This sequence comes from uncultured Saprospiraceae bacterium, assembly GCA_964504335.1. Taxonomy (GTDB): domain Bacteria; phylum Bacteroidota; class Bacteroidia; order Chitinophagales; family Saprospiraceae; genus CAZDET01. The sequence goes on along the minus strand of CAZDET010000085.1, from coordinate 5,280 downwards.
AGTATGGGTTTCATATATGGGTGGTATGTATCGGAGCTAAAGTAACGAGATTTGCATTTTCGGGCAGCCAAGCATATTAGAAAAATTGGCTTTCAAACCCAAATCCTACGTTAAAGTAAGAGAAAAAGCGAAAGGAAGGCTAGGCAATCCGCTGAAACGCCTCCCAGAAGCTCGCTAAATCCGTCTTCGTTTTTTTGGGAAGCACCACCGCCACTGCGTAGGTATCGGAATAGGAGGCAAAAAACTTGTACTGGCCGAAGTAGGTATACTCCCCCTGGACAAAAGAGGCGGAGGGAATCAGCGATTTGATCTCCAGCAACTTCAAATCGACGGTCAGGCCGGTGCGCAGCGCTTTGGAGAGGCTTTCCTTGATGGTCCAGAGGATGGTATAGCTGATGGGCTTATTATAGCCTAGCGCGGCGAAGAACTGCCGTTCCCGTTCGGTCGAATGTTTTTCTAGAATATCCAATCGCGCCTCGTCGATCAGTTCCAGATCGACACCCAACGGGTGGGCCTCCGGATAAGCTAGTGCGATACCGAGGGTGTTGCAATGACTAATGCTGGTGCCGATGTTCGGATGGCCTTCGAGCTTGACCACCGGATGCGTGAATACGCCCGAATCAATCCAGATCGTGTCCATCCGCTGAATACCCGTTAGCGCACCAACGGCCTGTTTGGCAGCCAGGCGGCCCAGGAGATAGCTCTTTCGGCGGCGATCGAATTTCAGTTGCCCGAATTGGCTGTGCTCGTGGTAGTGCAAGTCAGCGGTATGAGCGAGTAAATCACCCAGTTCTCCCCGGACGAGTCCGAACCCCCCCTTGAACACAATATCGTCGGGCCGATGAAGCTCGAAAGTGCCGCTGGCCTGTTGCTGCACGAATAAGAATTTTATAAAAACCAGGAAAAGACTTACCGAATCAAGGTGACCATCTCCGTCCGGATGAGCCCTTCCGCTACATTTAGTCGAATAATGCAAAAGTACGTTCCTGCGGGCAACATTTTATTATTCTGGTAATGTTTGCCGTCCCAGTCATTGTTGTACGGTTTACTTTGGTAAACGACATCACCCCATCGATTGATCACAGTGAGGCTATTGCTGGGAAATTCATCGGGTGTTTCATCCAATTCCGGAATGACGAAAAAGTCGTTTACGCCATCTCCGTTCGGTGTGAAAACCAGCGGAATACTGACGACATCATCGGCTAGTGTAATGGAAATACCCGCGTCCGAAAACACGTCCGGGCAGTCGCGGTATTCAATTCGGTACAGCAGGCCAATATTTAACAAGTTAGCCTCCTCATCGAGCCTAAACGACAAATTACCGACGCTATCCAGTTGGGCCTCCCCGGCCACCTGATTGTTGTCGATCAGGCGTACCCGGATTAATTCGGTATTAGGATAATCGTCGTTGTCCAGGACATTGGCTGCGAGCTGCCCGGATTCGTCCAGTTCGTAGGCATCATTCGCTGCGTTTAGGTTGCCGAATCCGTCGGTGTAGCGGATGGTTAATATATCCGAACTATACTCGGGGCAGCCTGGGTAACTTAGAGTCCATTGAAATTCGTTTTGCCCCAGCGCCAAATCGAAAGCAAAGGCCGTTGGGTCGGTCGCATCAGAAAAAGAAACCGATCCGGTGTTGCTGGTCCATACGCCGCTGACACCCTCCGCGGGGGGCAGGGCGTTTAATTGGAATTCGGGATCGCAGGTCTGGCGATCCATTCCGGCATCTGCCATTGGTAACTCCAATGGATTTAGCGTGATAATGCTATCGCAGCCGGTACTCGCTACCTCCATATTTTCCATGGGAACGCTTGTACCAGGGCAGATAAAGGTATCTAAGGTGGTTTGCTCGATGGGATGAATGGTTAAATTCACATCGAGAATGGTATCGCAATTCAGCATACCCGGCAGTAAAAGTTGGTGCTGTCCTGCGGTGGTGAGGGTTGTATCTGCAATCTGCAGAGTGTTTCCCTCGCAGATGGCCGTATCTAAAGGAGTAGTGATGAAGTTGTCTAAGGTGCCCGCGCAAAATCCGGGGAAATCCCCACCTTCAATCAAGTTGTCATTTTGTGAAAAATCGAAACTAATGCCACAGAATGCCTCGTATTCCATCGGGAAACAGCCTTCCAATAAGTTGTTATTCAGTTGTAATATGCTCAATTGAGACAAACCGGCCAGTTCCGGTGGAAGTGGGCCTGTGAATTGGTTTTCGTACAAATACAATTCTCTCAACGAGGATAGGTCACCGAGAAAGGCGGGTATAGCACCAGTAAGTGCATTACTTCCCACTGTGAAGATTTGGAGATTGACTAAATTGGAAAATGAAGCGGGAATTACGCCTTCTAAATTATTAGTATATAGGTAAAGTTCTTTCAAATTTGAAAGATTGCCCAGTTGTGTAGGAATTGAACCATTGAAGTTGTTTTCGCCAAGGGAGAGGATTTGCAATTGATCCAGATTTCCAAGCTCGGGAGGGATGTTATTATCCAACTGGTTTTCGTAGAGCAGCAAAGTGGTCAAATTGGAAAGGTTCCCGATTTGCGTCGGTACTGTTCCATCGAGGTTATTTCTGTACAAAAGGAGTTCTTCTAGGGTCGATAGGTTACCTAATGCCGACGGAATCGCACCGCTGAGTTGATTTTCGTACAAGTACAATTGCCGAAGTTGCATCAGGTCGCCAAGCCGTGTGGGAATGCTTCCCTGAAGGTTGTTATTAAAAAGGTGTAGCATTTCCAACGCTTCCAGATCGGCGATTGCCTCCGGAATTGTACCCGTGAGTTCTAGATCGGGCAGGATCAACTCCGTGACACAACCTTCCATATCTTGCTGCACGCCAAACCAGGTGGCAATGGGAGTCAGGAGGTCCCAGCGTTTGGAAGGCTCCCAGCTAGCTCCGTTCCATTCTTCGTACAGCAAGGTTAGTGTAAGGGAGTCGCGGGTGGCACAATTCAGCGCCTCGGTAGTGAAGGTAAATTCCTGGCAACCGCTGGCCGTTCCCTCGCAGTTGAAGGGCATGATATTGACGAATACTTCGGTATCGTAGGGGAGGGGATCGACGACTTGATAGTTCGGCAGTCCATACAGTGTGGTGTCTAGCAGGTCGCTCGCCCCGGAGCTGGTGCCGAGTCGCAACACATAGCCGGCGACGCAGCCCTCGGGCTCCGTCCAGGTGATATCCGGGGTGCGAGTTACGTCGGTTTCCTGGTGGGCGGGCGTTTGCATGGTGAGATTGCAAAAGGGGATCTGGGTAACATCGTAGTGCAGAATGGTGCCGTCGAATCCGACGGCCCAGCCTTTGTTTTCGCGCACGAAAAAGACGTCGGTCAGGAAATTAGCCGAGCCGCTGCCGAGTTCGAACCAGTAATTGCCGCCATCCTCGGTTTTGAGCACCCGCGTTCCTACCACCCAACCAACTTGCTCATTCACGAAATGGATACTTGTATATTGCTCACTAAACGGGAATTGGGTACTCACGCGAGGCCCGATGCGAACGGTATCCCAGGAAGTGCCTCCATCCGTTGATTTTAATAATGGGCCTGCATCCCCGGAGCCAGCGACAAACCCTACCTGGTCGCTAACGAAGAAAACGGATCTCGGATTAATCGTTTTGACAGGCCCGATGATTTGGATATTCCAGGTGGCACCGCCGTTGGGGGTAATAAGGATCGTGTTTTGGCCGGCAGTGGCCCAGCCCAATTGAGCATTTCGGAAAAATAAGCTTTGAATGTTGTCGGATATATTGGTGGATTGGCGGAGCCAGGAGTTGCCGCCGTCGGTGGTTTTGTAAATAGCCCCATTTTGGCCAGATACCCAGCCGATTTGACTATTCACAAAGTGGACAGCTACCATCGCCTCACTTGGATTAAGCTGGCGTGCCCAGGTAGCCCCTCCATCTGTGGATCGGTAGACTCCCGAACTACCTACATACCACCCCGTTTGAGAATCGACGAAGAAGACATCGTTAACTACCAGTCCGGAGTTGTGCTGCACCGACCAGTCTGTTCCGCCGTTCGTAGTTTTCAAGATGGTTCTTCCAACGACGGCCCACCCCACGTTTTCATCCAGAAAAAAAACGCTTTCGGCATTGCTGTTTGATCCGCTTAGTACGGTCCAGGTTTGGCCACCGTCGGAGGTCCTCGATACGGCTCCAGCAGTACCTACTACCCAGCCGTTTTGAGCATCGGTGAAGAAAACGGCAGAAAGGTCACTGCTCAAGTCCGAGGCATTTCCGTCGTTCAGCTCTACCCAGGTCTGCCCACCATCGGTGGTTTTTTGGATATGACCGACACTGCCGACGGCCCAGCCAGTATTATCATCGATGAAAAAGAGATCAGAGACTCCGAACTCGAGGTTGTCATTAACCCTTGTCCAATCCGTACCTCCATTGGTGGTGCGAAAAATAGTCCCGTTGGAGGTAGCGGTCCAACCATGCTGGGAATCGACAAAAAAGAGCTGATCTAGCCCATCGGTTCCACTAACGGATACGGATTCCCAGGTTCTACCGCCGTCGGTGGTCCGAGCTAAGTTTGGTTCCGAAAAACCACCAGCCGACCATCCATTCAGCGCGTCCAGGAAAAACAGCTCGCGCGTGCCGGTTTCGGGGGCTCCGGCCATCCAGCTAGCCCCACCATCCTCGGTGTAGTAAATCTGGTTATTGCTCGCGGCCCATCCGCGTTGGGCATCGAGGAAGAAAAGATCTCCCACAGTGCTCTCCGAGCCATCTTCTAAAGATTGTTGCTGCCAACTTGCCCCGCCATCGGTCGTTTTGTAAATAGTGCCCAAACTCGATCCCGAAATCCATCCAACATTCGGATCGACAAAGAAGACGTTGTACAAGTCTGCGGAAGTACCTACATCCACTGCTATCCAGGAGTTGCCGCCGTCGCTGGTCTTTTCAGCGGTTCCCTGTCGGCCGACTCGCCATCCGTTGGAGGTATCCACGAAAAACAGATCATCATAGGTGTAGCCGTGTGGTTGAGGGCTCTGCCAGTTCCAGCACTGGGCTGGCAAAGCAGATGGAGAAAAGCAGCAATAAAGGAGGGTGATGCATAGAATGGGAAGAAAAAGGCGCGAATATGAGTTATACATGGTGTTTGTGGTGAGTTTGTTTAGGTATTATGTAGTTCAAGCGAGCGAAAAATTGTAACCATAAGGCCTCTTTTTAAGTTTTTACCGTTTATCAAACGGTCTTTTTGGAAAGCGACCGGTGCTTTTAAGAGAAGTAGGTGGAATAGTAAGCGGCACTGGAACCGAGGGTGATTTAAATCATCTATTATAGAT
>CAZDET010000084.1:0-17900 GCA_964504335.1 uncultured Saprospiraceae bacterium | reverse complement strand
GATTAGCCCAAACGCCAAAAACTCCCCTACCGACCATTTTGATGCGTCTGCCCTATGCCTTCAAGGGCTTCCTAAGAAAAGGTGGACAGAAGAACTATATTTGGCTCTTCAACCACTGGAACTGTATGAACATTCGATTACACACCAGCTTTCTTCTTCTATTAATTGGTACTTGTTTGGCGGCGCAGGATGCGAAAAGCTCCTGGGATGTTAGTAATCCAACCGGTGAGTGGAACTGGAAGGAGCACACCTTTACCACCTCCGAGGGGACGTGGTTGAATGTGGACGTAAGTCCCGATGGGCAAACCCTCATTTTTGACCTTTTGGGCGATATTTATTCACTTTCCATCAACGGTGGAAAAGCAACGGTCCTGCGCAGCGGTATCCCCTGGGAAGTGCAGCCGCGCTTCAGCCCCGATGGCCGGCACATCTCGTTCACCAGTGATGCCGGCGGGGGCGATAATATCTGGGTGATGGAGGCCGACGGCAGCAATGCCCGGCAGGTGACCATGGAAAGCTTTCGGCTGCTCAACAACGCCGATTGGACTCCCGATGGACAACATTTGGTAGCGCGTAAGCACTTCACCTCCCAACGCTCGTTGGGGGCCGGTGAAATGTGGCAGTTCCACATCAGCGGAGGCACCGGGCTACAACTGACGGAGCGAAAGAACGACCAGCAGGACGTCAACGAGCCCACTCTATCCCCCGACGGCCGGTACGTGTACTTCAGCGAGGACGTCTATCCGGGCGGTTTTTTCCAATACAATAAAGATCCCAACAAGCAGATTTATGTCATTAAGCGATATGACCGGGAGAAGGATCGAGTAGAAACGGTCGTTTCCGGTCCGGGGGGAGCCTGCCGCCCTCAAATTTCCCGCGATGGCAACAAGCTGGCTTTTGTACGCCGGATACGGACCAAGACCGTCCTGTTTATCCACGACCTGCAAACGGGGGAGACCTATCCGATTTTTGACAAATTAAGCAAAGATCAACAGGAAGCCTGGGCGATCTTCGGGCCCTACACGGGGTTCGACTGGATGCCCGACGATCAGCAGATTGTTGTTTGGGGGCAGGGCAAGTTGTGGAAGGTGCCTACCCGGCTACCGGCAGGGGGTAGCCTGCACACAGGCACGGAAATACCGTTTTCCGTGGAAGTCAAGACCAAACTGGCCGAAACCCTGCAATTCACCAACGCGGCCTTCTCCGATCAATTCGAGGTAAACGTGTTGCGGCACGCCACCACCGCTCCCGATGGCAAGCGGCTTGCGTTTAGTGCCGTTGGTTACCTCTGGCTCGTCAATTTACCGGACGGAGAGCCGACCCGGCTCACTAGTGGCGAGGATTTCGAATTTGAGCCGGCCTGGTCGCCCGACGGCACGGAGTTGGCCTACGTGACCTGGAATGATACCACGCAGGGGCAATTGCGCATTCTGAATGTGTCGACCCTGCAATCGCGAGTCGTTACCCCCGAGCCGGGTATGTACCGCACGCCCAGTTGGTCGCCCGACGGGAAAACGATCGTTTATCATAAAGAAGGTGGGAATGGGCACATGGGGTTCCTCTATTGCCAGGAACCGGGCATCTATACCATTGCCGCCTCCGGCGGGGCTCCTGAATTGGTGAAGCCGCAAGGGGAATATCCGGTGTTTAGCGTCGATGGCCGTCGGATCTATTACCAGACCGGCGGCTACTTGTTCGGCAGTCTTACCAAATCGTTCAAAAGCGTCAAACTCGACGGGAGTGATGAGAAAACCCATTTCAACGGCAAGTACGCACAGCGCTTTTCGCTCAGCCCCGACAATGAGTGGGTTGCCTGGTCGGAATTGCACAAGGTGTACGTGGCTCCCTTTCCCAAGACCGGAAAGACCATTGCCCTGACTTCCAAAACGACGGTGGTGCCTACGGCGCAAGTCGCCCGCGATGCGGGCATCAACATCCATTGGTCGGCAGATAGCCGCCGGCTCCACTGGATGTTGGGAAATGAATACTTCACGGATTCCCTCACCGAGCGCTTTCAATTTCTGGAAGGAGCCCTGGACAGTCTGCCACCGCTGGATACCGTTGGGTTGAAAATCGCCTTGCAACTACCCTATGATCGTCCGGAAGGGCTGCTGGTGCTCGACGGCGGGCGCATTATCACCATGAACGGGGAGCAGGTCATCGAGCAGGGTAGACTGATCGTCGGAGGAAACAAAATCCTGGCCATTGGAAACCAGCGCGAGATCGCTGTACCCCCCGGTGCCAAGGTAATTGACTGCCGTGGCAAGACGATTATGCCGGGTCTGATCGATGTGCATGGCCACCTCGGCGATTTTCGGTATGGCCTGAGTCCTGCCCAAAACTGGTTTTACTACGCCAATCTCGCCTACGGAGTGACCACCGCCCACGACCCGAGTTCGAACTCGGAGATGATTTTTAGCCACGCCGAAATGATCAAGGCCGGACATACCGTGGGGCCGCGTCTGTATTCCACCGGTACAATCATCTACGGTGCCGACGGCGATTTCAAAGCGGTGATCAATAATCTGGAGGATGCACGCTCAGCGCTGCGGCGCACCAAGGCCTTTGGGGCCTTTAGTATTAAAAGCTACAACCAACCCCGCCGCGAACAGCGGCAGCAGGTCCTGCAGGCAGCGCGTGAAATGGGGCTGTTGGTAATGCCCGAAGGCGGTTCCACGTTCTTTCATAACCTGAGTATGGTCGCCGATGGGCACACGGGCATCGAGCACAATATCCCGGTAGCTCCCCTGTATAATGACGTAATACAATTCTGGTCGGCTACCCAAACGGCCAATACTCCCACGCTCGTCGTCAACTTTGCCGGCATGAGTGGCGAATACTACTGGTACCAACACAGCAATATCTGGGAAAAGGAACGGCTGTTGCGCTTCACGCCCCGCCCCGTCGTGGATAGCCGGGCCCGCCACCGGATGATGCTCCCCGACGAGGAATACGAAAACGGTCACATCCTGACGAGCCGCTCGCTCAAGAAACTCAACGACGCCGGCGTTCGGGTCAACCTGGGCGCCCACGGACAACTTCAGGGGCTAGGTGCCCACTGGGAGCTATGGATGCTCCAGCAAGGCGGAATGAGCAACCACGAGGCGCTGCGCTGTGCGACGATCAACGGCGCCAAATACCTCGGTATGGAGGAGCAAATCGGCTCGTTGGAAGCCGGAAAACTGGCCGATATCATCGTGTTGGATGCCAACCCATTAGACGATATTCAGAACTCGGAGCAGGTGCGCTACACCATGGTCAATGGCCGGCTGTACGACGCGGCTACCATGAACGAAATTGGCAATTACGATCGGCCGAGAGCGCCTTTCTATTTCGAGCTGCCGGGAAGCGGCAACGTCTGGCCAGTTCTGACTAGTGCCGGAGGCACCCTTCCGGCGCAGTGCGCCTGCCGACGTTAAGCAACAACCATGGAATTATCGACTCTTGACTGGGTGATTATCGGGGGCTTTTTCGCCCTCTCGCTCTTGATCGGCCTGATTACCGCCCGACGGGCCCAGCAAAACTACGCCGAATTTTTTCTGAGCGGTCGGGGCATGCCCTGGTGGCTGCTGGGTATTTCGATGGTAGCGACGACCTTCAGCGCCGACACGCCCAACCTCGTGACCGATATCGTGCGGCGCGACGGGGTGGCCGGCAACTGGGCCTGGTGGGCCTTTTTGCTTACGGGCATGCTCACGGTATTTGTGTACGCCAAGTTGTGGCGGCGATCCGGCGTGCTCACGGATTTAGAGTTTTACGAATTGCGGTACAGCGGGCAGGCGGCTCGCTTCCTGCGGGGTTTTCGGGCGGTGTACCTGGGGTTGGTGTTCAACGTGTTCATCATGGCCACCGTCATACTGGCTGCGCTGAAAATTGGCAGTGTGCTGCTCGGATTGGGCACCTACGAAACTCTCGTCATTGCAGCAGTCGTCACGGTGGTTTACAGTGCGCTCGGCGGATTGCGGGGGATCATCCTGACCGACTTTTTCCAGTTTGCCTTAGCTATGGGCGGCATGATCTGGGCCGCTGTCGTGATCGTTAATCTGGACCAGGTGGGCGGGCTCAACGCCCTGCTGGCGCACGAGGCGGTTCGGGATAAACTATCGATTCTGCCGGCGTTCGACGATCCGGAAGTCTACATCCCCTTATTTATCATCCCGTTGGCAGTACAATGGTGGAGCGTTTGGTATCCGGGCGCTGAACCGGGAGGTGGAGGCTACATTGTGCAGCGCATGCTTTCGGCAAAGAACGAATCCAATGCTATCGGTGCCACGTTCTTGTTTAATATTGCCCACTACGCTTTACGTCCCTGGCCCTGGATCCTGATTGCCCTGGCGTCCCTGGTGGTTTTTCCCAATCAGGAGGCCATGCTGGCCGCTTTTCCCAATCTGGACCCGAGCCTGAAGGGCGATGACCTGGGGTTTTCCGTCATGCTGGCGTTCCTGCCGGCCGGCCTCCTCGGACTTGTAACCGCGGGGCTGATAGCGGCCTTTATGTCCACTATTTCCACGCATCTGAACTGGGGAGCTTCCTACCTGGTAAACGACGTATACAAGCGATTCATTCGCCCCCAGGCAGGAGAACGCGAGCTGGTGGGAGTGGGTATCGGAATGACGGTGTTTTTGATGCTGTTGGCAGGCCTGCTGGCTCCCTTTCTGCGAACGGCGAAGGATGCGTTCGATCTCATCCTGCAGATCGGAGCGGGTACCGGCCTCATCTTCATTTTGCGCTGGTTTTGGTGGCGCGTCAATGCCTGGGCCGAGGTGGCGGCGATGGTCATTTCCTTTCTGGTCGCAGTTTATTTCCGGTTTCTGTATCCGGGCGAACTGGCCGGCCATTGGCAACTGCTCATGGGAATAGGCATCACGACGATCGGCTGGATGTCGGTTATGTTGCTGACTCCTCCCAGCGACCGGGCTACGCTGGTACGATTTTACCAACACATTCGCCCCCACGCTTTTGGTTGGAAACCCCTGCTTCGGGCGGCCGGCGAAGAGGTGTGCCCAACCAGCTCTTTTGCCAGCGAACTCGGAAGTATGATCGCCGGTATTTTTTTGATTTACAGCCTGTTATTTGCTACAGGGTTTTGGCTGTATGGCCAATCCGGCGTTGCCGCAGGCGCTACCTTGGTTGCCGTTCTGTTGGGCGTATTTATTAGAATAAATTGGCGGCGTATTCAGGATTAAATTGGGAATAAAACCAGAAAACTGTTAAAATCTTCTGTCGATTCAACCATCGATTTCTTCGTACAGTTTTTTATTTCGGAAACCCCAGTGCCCTAACCACCTGTCTGATAATTGGCAATTCATTGGGATTATAGAACTATATTCCTTATTATTGTCAAGTACTTCAGAAATAGTTGGCTCTTTCGGGATTTGCCTGGTTTCGGGATATATTGTATCATCAAACCAATTGCCACTATGACGAGTCGAGCCCTCAAAAGGAGATGGCTAAGAACAAAGATCGCCCTCAATCACACCGTGCAGAAGATTCTCGACATCAATAAGCGGCGTAAAAAGCTGTCCGATGTAGATGATCTGCGAGATTATGAGGTGCAGTTGCGAGAAGAACTAAGAGTCCTTAACCGGACTGCCGATCAGCAGGCGCGCTTATTGCGCCGGTACGAACTCGAATTGTCGCTACAGGTACAGAGCAGAGCTTGAGAAAAAGAAAGAACTACTGCAAATGGGTAAGTCGCTTGTCCGGCTTACCCATTTTTGTTTTCCTGCCGCAGTACGGTATCTTGAATGACTTCCCCCTCCAACATGCGCTTTCGCCAGGCACCTTTGCGGCGCGCTATAATTTGCTCCACTACCTGTTTCGGGTCGAGGGGTTGCTGTGTGGCGTGCCGATGGTACATGCGCACCGTAAATTCAGCCATATCCTCCGGATGGGTGAGGTTCAACTGACGCAAATAATGGCTGTAGCGCGAGCCCGCGTAAAACCCCCAGTTAAGGGTAATCCAGCGTCCAAAGCTGTGGAAGAGTTGCCGAAAGGCCACATCCTCCGAAACGGACACAAACTGCTTGCGCGAGGCCGGTTCGATCAGCCGATCCAACTGTACAAAGGCATCCGCTAAATCCTTCGGAATGTAAACCCCGTTGAGCTGAGATTGCCGAATCCGCCAATTGTACTGCTCCGCAAATTCGGAGGCATTATTTGCCGGAGCCTGTGCATGCGACCAATACGTAGACAATAGACAAAACAGGAAAAAGAATGTGCGCACGGTGTGAGTATTTGCCACTTTAACCACTTCTAAAGCAGAATTAGTATACACCTCACCACCTCACTACCTCGCCACTTCCCCACCTCTCTACCTCACCACCTAATCAACGTCGCTCCCCAAGTGAAGCCACTTCCGAAGGCGGCCAGGCAGACGAGATCGCCCTTCTTGACCTTACCCGCCTCCCAGGCTTCGGTAAGGGCAATCGGAATAGAGGCCGCGGTAGTGTTGCCGTAGCGTTGGATGTTGTTCCAGACCTGGTCGTCTTTCAGCCCTAGTTGGCGCTGTACAAATTGGCTAATGCGAAGATTGGCCTGATGCGGGATTAGCAGGTCGATGTCACTTGCTTGCAAACCCACCTCGGTTAGCGCTTCGTGGATGACCTCCGGAAATTTCTGGACGGCCATTTTAAAAACAAATTGCCCCTCCATATTGGGGTAGATCTGCCCATTTTCAAGCATATGCTCGGTGAGGAATATCTCGCCAAAGCGCTCTTCCTCCTTAGTGGGGTAGCCATAATCGTATTCTACGCCCATCTTATCGAGGTGGTAGCCGCCGTGACTACCTGGATTGATGAACGCCAGCTTTTCGGCATAAGTCCCGTTGGAATGCAGCTTGGAGGTAAGGATTCCCTCGGATTCGGATTCGGTAGGCTGTAGGACGGCTGCTCCGGCGCCATCGCCGAAAATGACGGTCACGTTGCGCCCACGGGTACTGTAGTCGAGGCCGAACGAGTGCATTTCGGCTCCGACGAGCAGCACGTTTTTATACATGCCACTCCGCACAAATTGATCGGCTACTGAAAGGCCATAAATGAAGCCCGAACACTGATTGCGGATATCGAGGGCCCCAATCTCCGTCTGGGTGAGGCCCATTTCGCGCTGCAGCAGCACGCCGCAACCCGGAAAGTAGTAGTCCGGGCTCAAGGTGGCAAATACGATGAAGTCGATATCCTCTTTCCGTATACCCGCACGCTCGATCGCGATTTCGGCGGCCTTAACCCCGAGAGTGGTGGTGGTTTCGGCATGCTTTTCGGCGTAGCGACGTTCCTGAATGCCAGTACGCTCTCGGATCCACTCATCGGAGGTATCCATAATTTGGGATAGGTCGTCGTTGGTGACAACCGAATCGGGCACGTAGTATCCTAGGCCCGCAATTTTAGTTCGCAACATATAATCAGCTCATTACAATATTACAATAATAGGGTACTTTAAATAATTGACAAACTCCTTTGAGTATGAGGCCATATTATCTATCGCCTTAATTACTATCTTAGGGGTTGAACTTAGAAGGAACGAATGATTTACCTCGGCATCGTGGAGGACGAGTCCATCATGCTGCAAAGTATCAAAGAGTGCTTCGAGCTATCTAAGGATGCGGAAGTAACGATCACAGCGCAGACCATGGAGTCGTTTTTTGAACAGTTAAGTCCCGAGACTCAACTCAATACGCTATTGCTCGATATCAATTTACCGGGCATGTCGGGCATCGACGGCATTCGGCGGCTGCGGAGCCTGCGTCCGGAACTCGACATCGTAATGCTGACTAACCACGACGACAGCGACTACATTTTTCGGGCGCTTGTGGCCGGGGCGGTGTCCTATATCTCCAAGAAAAAGGTCAATCCGATCATATTGCGGGATGCTATTCACACGGTGCACCGGGGTGGGTCTTACATGTCGCCGGGCATTGCCCGAAAAGTGATCGATCATTTTGCGCCACAACCAACGGAGCCCACAAGCAACAACCAGGAAGAAAAACTGACACCCCGGCAGCAGGAAATCGTAGAAGGCCTGGTCGAGGGGTTGAGCTACAAAGAAATCGCCATAAAACTCGATATCGGGCTCGAAACAGTTCGGGACCACATCAAAAAGATCTATCGCAAGCTACAGGTGCGATCCAAAGCAGAGGTGATTCGCAAAAAATTGGATGGAGAAATTTAGGTATCAACTCGCTTTCACGTCGTCTTCGCTTCGATTCCTAATCGGCCTGATGGTTGTTGTTGGGGTAGGGAAGGTATTGCCGGCCCAGCAGTTGCAATCCGAGTTTTACTCCATTAATGACGGCTTGTCGCACAAACAGGTGACAAATATTTTGCTGAGCCGGTCCGGGTTTGTCTGGATAGCAACCAGCAACGGGCTTAACCGATTCGACGGGTACGATTTTCTCCAAATTCGCAAAGGGGGCGGAAACGCAGTGGATGCCCGCCTTTCGCGCAATAACATCGGTCGCCTGGCCGAAGATGAGCGCGGCAACATCGTGGTGATTTACCAAAACTTTTCCGGTTTTTTCGATTTGCTTGATCCCGTCACACTAGAGGTCACCCGGGTCGATTTGCTTCCCCAAAAGGGCATCGAAGGGCACCCCCGCGATATTGCCATCGGAAGGGACGGCAAGGTGTACGTGACTTCCATCGTTCAGGATGGCTTCACCTATCTATATCGATTGGTCGGTACGGAGTTTCGCAAGGTGTGGCAAATTGATGACGGTTGGAAATCCGTGGCGGCCTCCGTACAGACGTGCCCGCTGGCGACGGGGCTCTTTCTGTTGTACGATACAGAGCACGGCATGCGCCTGGTCGATGAATACGGGCAATTGATCCGGCAGATGAATCTCGCCCCCTACGATCCGGAAGCCCGCTTTGGCAAGGGGACCTACGAAAGCCTCCACTTCCTGCACGAGGATCACCTGGGACGAGTGTGGTTTAGCTTCTTTGGCCGAAAGGGGCTGTTCATCTGGCGCGGTGGAGAAGGTGAACCCGGGCGCTACGTCAAACTGCCACAGAATGCATACTACACCGACATTTGGGGCGACCAAAACGGCAACCTGCTCATTCAGGAATCCAGAAGAGCCGGAGGGCAGGTGGACCCAATCGATTTGTTTTGTGTAACTGCCGAAGACGAGCCGATCAATTTTGGATACCTTCTGCAAGTAGGCGATGTGATTACAACGGTTGCCGGGCGCGATTTTTTCCGCACCATTTTCTTCGGTATTAATACGGGAATGAAAGTGGTGCAAAATGGCCAGACCCGAGTGGCCAATTACCTGGAAAAGGACTTGCCCGACGATCGGCGCGGAAAGGAGATCGGGGGAATTACCGGCGACCAAAACGGCCACGTGTATTTCCTCGAAAACAGCAGTGTGTCGAGCAACTACTGGTACCGGATCGATCAGCAAACCGGCGATCTCGATACGGTCCGCCTGCGCGATCAGAACACGGGTAAGCCGGTGCGCTTCGTAAACGGCCTGGACCTCCAATTTGATCCAAAGGGCTACATCTGGGGGCTATCGGCCACTTCCAGCGGCAACAAGGGATTGCTGCTGCGCTACGATCTCCATTCCTGCAATGTCTCTTCCTACATATACAACGAGCGGTTTAGCTGTATGACCATCGACAGCGTAGGCCGCATCTGGCTGGGGATCGAATCGGCTACCGGAACGGGCCACCTCGCCGTGCTGGAACCGGAAACCAATCAGTTTGCGCTCATCACGGATGTGAACGGGCAGAATTTTCTACAACAATCGCCGCCGCTGTATTTGTATTGGGGGCAGGAAGAACAACTGTGGATCGGTACTCAGATCACCGGGCTGTACGCCTATCATCCTGGAACCGCCACGGTCACTTATTCGACAGAGGGCCGGCAGCAAGACCTTTTGGGCGACTTCGTCATCCAGGTGATTTATCAGGCTGAAGATCAAAAGCTGTGGCTGGGAACCCAAAACGGGCTGCACATTTTTGACCCCCTAACCGAAAGCACCGAGCGGTATACGACCCAGGAAGGCCTTGCCGGGAATAGTATCTTCGGCATCCTGCCCGACGACCGGGGCGGCTACTGGATCAGTACTTCCAACGGGTTGTCCTTCTTCGAACCCAAAACAAAAACCTATCGCCGCTACTACCGGACCGATGGTTTATCGAGCGACGAATTCAATCGCTTTTCCTTTTATCGCGACGATCGCGACCGCTATTACTTCGGCGGAACGAATGGCCTCAATGTCTTTACGGATAAGGATTTATTGGTCAATCGCTCTACGCCGAATGTCTTGCTTACACAAATCATTCGCTACGGGCGCGACAAGGTGACGATGGTTAGCGATCTGCAAAACCTGGAACAACTGGAAATCAAGGAGCACGAAAAGAGCTTTGCCATTCAATTTGCCCTGCCCGTTTACACCCGCCCCACGCGCAACCGGTTTCGCGCCCGGCTCGATGGCCTCGACGAAGATTGGGTAGAATTGAATAATGAACACACCTTGCGCTACAACAACCTGCGCGGCGGGCAATACATGCTCTACCTGCAGGGAGCCGACCCCAATGGCAACTTCAGCCAGGACGAACTCATACTCCCCATTCGGGTACGGCAATATTTCTTCGAACAGACCTGGTTTTACATCCTGATCTTCACGCTGTTTGTCGGCTTGATCTTTCTTTTTCTTCAAAATAGGTTGCAAAACCGCCTGCACGAAGAACGTCTGCGCACCCGTCTGAGTAGCGACCTGCACGATGAAGTGAGCGGTCTGCTGGCCGGTATCACCATGCAGGCAGAGTTGCTCCAGGGGGCTACTGGGGATGACAAGCTACGCACCCGCTTGCAAAAAATCGGAGAAGCCGGACGAAAGGCCATGTCGAAAATGGGAGATGTGATTTGGTCGATCGATTCCCGGAGGGATAATGTAGGCGACCTGCTCACCCGCATGCAGGAGCACGCCGACGAAGTGCTGTTACCCTTAGAAATTCGCTATAATCTCGAGGTAGAGAAGTTGGAGCCCAGCCAGAAAATGCCGGTAAATATCCGGCAGGATCTTTATTTTATATACAAAGAGGCGATCAACAACATTGCTAAACATTCTACCGCGAGCCGGGTAGAAATCTTTTTGCGCAATGCCGGCTCGGATTTCATGATGAGCATCCGCGATAATGGCCGCGGCTACCGTAGCGATCTCCCACTTCGCAAAGGGCAGGGCCTTTCCAATTTGTATATGCGCGCCAGCCGGTTGGGTGCAAACCTCGATGTTATACCCGGAAACGGGTATCAGGTAAATCTTAAAATGCGTCGATTTGCCTAATTAATTGGAACAGCCCCATTTTTATGGGGTTTCCCACCCCCTTTATCCATCTTATCTTTGAAGCATAGGTTTGGAAATCGTTCCTTCCTTCATACCTTTCAATAAGAAGCGTGTCATAAGAGGGGGGATTTGTATAAATCCCCTTCCCTTCTTCTCTAAGGTATTTATTTGGTTTGGTTTTGGTTTGTGGTGTGAGAACCGTTGTTGCCAAGAAGTATCACACCGAATTAAACTCCAGTTTCTTTACTTTTTTCGCAGCCAATTCGGCTGCTCTCTCAAGTTCATGAACCCGGTAACATATCCGGAACAGATTTTCGAGGGCTATTCCAAACATTCCGGGATAGTCCTCGTCCTTTTTTAGGCCTTTCCATCTCGTCTAATCCTCTTGCATCACGCTTTGTTCGCCGACGTGGTCCTGGATTTGTTTCATCTCTTTCACCTGGGGGGCTTTGAGCACCCTTTGTTTGTTTTAAGTGGCTGATTATTAGTGTCTTAATTGAATTGGTGCCATCCTGTTACCGAAGGATGGAGGGAATACTATTGGGAGAATGTCCGGTGTTTTCTCCCATTTTCTCCCGAACTTTCGCTGGAGGCACTCGCTACTCAGGTCCTCAATCACTGAGGACCTGAGTGAGTGCCTCGCGCAGCGAAATTACCTAAGCATGGAAGTAATCAACATTCACCAAAAGTTCGATCTATTCAACGACCACTGGAGCCCCAAGATCATCGGAGCCCTCAACGGCCAACACGTCAAACTGGCCAAACTCCAGGGCGAATTCGTCTGGCACGACCACGCCGAAGAAGACGAGCTTTTTTGGGTGGTCAAGGGTGAATTGGTCATTGAATTCCGCGATAGTAGTAAAACACTACGCGCGGGGGAAATGCTGATCGTTCCGAAAGGGGTAGAGCACCAACCCATCGCCCGTGAAGAAGTATGGGTGCTGCTCTTCGAGCCGGCCGCCACCAGGCATACGGGCGAGGTGGAAAGCGAGCTGACCGTGAAAGAATACGAATGGATATGATCAACTACCGCCCAGACGATTGCCGAATTGGAATAACGATCGATACCCCCACCGGCACTCCCGGCTCCGGATAGTACTGCGGCTCGATGCGAAAGCCGATGTCGTCCTCGATGTCGAAGGTGCGTAGGTGAGCATCGACGAATGCTTCTACTCCCTGCAAAAGATAAACCACGAATATACCGAGATAGGCCAGCTGCCGGTTGCGATCGTACGAATCGCGCAGGCTGCGCAGGGCATTGACGTCGAAGAGCCCCGTGAATTCGTGTGTACTCGGCACGCAATCGGGGTCCTGCACGCCGAAGCATTCCGACTCCAGCGCCCGCTGAAATCGGTTGAAATTCGTCTGATTGAAATCGGCAATGCCAATCATCCCGGCAAACGCCCCGTAGACGATTGGCAACTTCCACCAGCGGCGGTTGTAGATTTGCCCACCTCCCGGAGCGATACTCCAGAGCAGCGCCTTCTTCGGCACATAAACACGCGCGGGTTTAGATAGTACAAGGGTTTCGGCCTGCTTGACTTGCAGGTCGGTGGTTAGTGTAGTATCGCGCGGCGGCGTCACCTGGGCGGCAAGTTGTATGGCACCCGTAAGTACAAAAAGTAGTAGGAAACTACGCATAGCTGCAAAAGTAGAATTTTCTTGGAAGGGTGTTTCGGAATTAACCCTCTGTTAAGGGTGAAGGGCGATTCTACTAGGATAGTTCTGGTTTTGCTGTCCGGCATTACGGTCATCGAGTTTTACCAGGGCATGGGTTCGAGAAAAATTTTGAGAGTGTAGTTGCATATCCGCCATTTTATGGCGGTATTGAGAGCCTACCAAAAGCTTTCGTTAAGTGGTTAAAAATGCGATTTAAAGATCATCTTATTCAACAATTCGGATTTACGGAAAACGATTGGGAATTAACCGAACAATACTTCCATATTGTCAAATTAACGGCCAAGGAGTTTTTTTTGAAAGAAGGAGACCTTTCTGATAGAATTGGTATTGTCGAATCAGGCACTTTACGAGCATTTCACTACAATGAAAATAGGGATGAAATAACTACTCAATTTTTCACTACTGAGACGTTAGTCATATCGAATCCTAGTTTTAGTAATCAGTTGCCTACTAGAGAAAATATTGTGGCATTAGAACCTGCAGAGCTATTAGTGTTTACCTATAAGAATACGCAAGAAATGCTTAGTAATATCCCTGCTTGGCGAGAGGTTCAAATAGGTGCTGCCGAGCGTAAAATTGTACGCCAAGCAAAGAGAAGTCTTGAATTGCAAACCATGTCAGCAACGGAGAGATATCGGGCATTTCTTAAGGAATATCCACAAATATGCAGGAGCGCTAATGTTGGGCATATTGCTTCCTACTTAGGTATTGATATCGCTACATTAAGTAGAATCCGAAAGGAGGTTTAATTTTTTGATAATTGTCAAATAATCATTTGAAATAATCTCCAGACTTTTGCTTAAGATTTAAATTTAAACCACTTCTACAGAAGGAAATGCATGCAAAAGTAAACAAGATCATTTTTTGAGTTTCCACAGGCTTGCTTTCATTGATCATGCTACTGAGTGCACTTGGTCATTTTACCGACTATGAGGAAGTAAGTAAAGAGTTTGCAAGATTGGGATATGCCGCTACTTGCCTACCTGGGGTTTCTTGTAAATTTTATTTTGGCACTGGTGGGGCACCTCAGGGTAAATGACGGAGATTATGCTGGTTCGGTAGTTACGTTGGTGTTGCTTTTCCTGTCGTTTATTTTTTACCGGAGGGCCTTTGCCGATTAAACATGACGTTACAGGAACAAGAATCATAAAACAGACTCAACATCATGAACGAAGTATACAAGGAAAAAATCAATGTCTTTCTTGAGTTGGAGCGTATTGCTGTATTAGGCTATTCTACCGATAAGAATCAGCCCGCCAACAACATCTACAAAAAGTTGGCTAGAAACGGGTATAAGGTTTTTGCGGTCAACCCAAAAGCCGATCAAATTAAAGATGTGGAGTGCTATCCAAACATAGGATCTATCCCAGAGCAAGTGCAGGGAGCCGTTCTTTGCACACCCACCCATGCTACAGAAGGGGCGGTGAAAGAATGTGCTGAAAACGGGATCCATCATGTATGGATGCATAAAGGCTTGGCGGCGGGAAGCTACGAACCTCAGGCATTTGAAACGGCTAAAGAACTGGGGTTAGAAGTCATTCCCGGCGGTTGTCCCATGATGTATGTCAAACCCGATATTTTTCACATGTGCTTTGGGTGGTTGCAGAAGCTCCCGGAGTAGCTGGAATACATGAAAAACACGCCCAATGACTAGTTCAACGCGGGAAAATAATGTTTAAAAAAGCAAGAGTTCACGAGGGTAAGGCATGGGCCGAACGCCTTAAAGCTTATGATAAGTACGCAGCGGAACATTTTGGTGATCACCAGGCAGTTGATCTGGAATCGAGGTTCGGTAGCACCAGGGCCTATTTGTGCGGCAATCCGGAAAACCCGTCCATAATGATTCTTCATGGCCTTATGAGCTGTAGCCTTGATATGGTTTATCTTCTACCAGCCCTGGTTCAAAACTACTATTTAATTTTTGTTGACAGGATGGGAGAAGTAGGTCGCACCCGCCCGGTAGATGGCCTTAACTCCAACCTGCCTAAAGGAAAAGCGGAAACAATAGAGTGGTTCCTGTTTGTTAAAAAGGAGTTGGGGCTACTTGGCAAGCCCGTCTCCCTTATCGGCCATTCTTACGGGAGCTTCCTATCATCTCTGTTTGCCAAGTCACAGCCTCAGGAGGTGCATCGAGTTTTTCTCACTGCCCCGGCTGCAACCTTTGAGAAATTGAATACTGATGGGTATTGGCATATTGTGTTTGAGATGCAATACTACATTCGCAGATTATTACCAACCAAAATGGCGAAGCGTTTTTGGACATCCACAATGACAATGGCCACTGATTGTGATGCCGAGACTTTGCCCATGTGGGATTTGATACTCACACTGGCTAAAACCACACCAAACTCCGTGGTGACTGCAGGTAAACCTCACAAGTGGTCGATAGCTGAGCTCAAAGAGATCAATCGCAAGACACCGGTATTTCTGCTGGTCGGTGGAAAGGATACCGGTACCAATCCCATAAAATCAATGGAAAATGCTAAGAAGGCTGGTATACCTTCCAAGATGTACCTTGAGGCCCCTCACAATATTAATATTGGGCACGAAGATCAGATTATCAAGGACGCCATTGATTTCTTTGAAGGAAAGAAGGTGGAGGGCGCTACGTATCCTGGAGAAGATTTGTGAATTGCTGAAAAAATAGCCTACAACAAGGGCTAAATCGACAACGGCCTTTACTTCGTTTAGCCGACTTCACCCTTCATCCCTGCCTTTGAAATTGCCATTGCGTTGCAGGTAGGCCAGCGCCAGATCGATTTGCGGGTAATCTACAGTTCCTTCCAGGTAGTCGTAGATGTCTTTGCGTCGGTAGGGGGCTTCGAGGTAGCGCAGGCACTGCTGTACCTTGACCAGAGTGGCCTGGGGAAGTAAGGGCTGCAAGTCGATGTCCGTTCCGTGGGCATACAGGTATGCCAGGTGGCTGTAGATCGTGGTGGGCTTCAGGCCTCTGGCTTCGGCGATGGCTTCGATGGTTTCGCCGGCCTGGTAGCGGTCGAGGGTTTGCTGGCGGGTATCCGACTTTCCATTTGAAGGATCGGTTTCTACGAAGGTGTGAATTACCTCCAGAAAGGAGGGAACGTACTCGGCCAGTTTTTTCTCCCCCACGCCGTTGATCCGGGCCATCTGTGCGTTGGTAGTCGGGCGGCGGGCGGCCATTTCCTCCAGGGTAGCGTCACTGAAGATGACGTAAGGGGGCAAACCGCGCTCACGGGCGAGTTGCTTGCGCACCTGTCGCAATTGCTCGAAGAGGGCATCGCGTACGCGCGGGCGTTCGCCGGCGGGTGCGGCCACTTTCTTTTGCTTCTCCGCTTCCTGCCGTTCTTTAATCGTCGCCATGCGGACGAGTTCGACCGATTCGCCTTCAAATAGAACGCGCTTGCTGGCTTCTGTGAGTCGCAGCACACTATTCTGTTCGTGGGCTATAAAAAGGTAGCCCAGATTGATGAGCTGAGTGAGGTAGTGCTGCCAATCGAGCGTGGTAAATTTGCGACCTGCTCCGTAAGTCTTGATACGGTGGTAGCCTTTTTCCAGCACTTCGCGGCGACCCGATCCGCGCAGCACGTCGATCGTCATGTTAAGGCCCGTCGATTCGCGCAGGCGGTACACCGCCGAAAGGGCCATCTGAGCAATCACGGTACCGTCGAAGCGCTGGGGCGGATTGCGGCAGATATCGCAATTGCCGCAATCTTCGGGATGATCCTCGCTGAAATAGCTCAGCAATATGCGGCGGCGGCAGGCCAGGCTCTCGGCGTACTGCTGCATGCGTTCGAGCTTCGCCAGTTGGATGTCGACGTTGTTTCTTTCCTTATCAGTCAGGATGCTGCGCAGCACCTGCACGTCGTTGTAGCTATAAAACAACAAGGTGTCGGCGGGTGCTCCGTCGCGGCCGGCCCGGCCGATTTCCTGATAGTAATTCTCCAGGTTTTTGGGCAGGTTATAGTGAATGATCCACCGCACATTGCTTTTGTCGATCCCCATACCGAAGGCAATGGTGGCACAGATGATTGGCACTTCATCTTTGATAAAGGCTTCCTGCACCCGGTCGCGTTCGTCGCTCGGGAGGCCGGCGTGGTAGGCATCGGCCACGTAGCCGCGCTGGCGGAGCTTACCGGCCAACTCTTCCGTCGATTTACGGCTCAGACAGTAGAGAATGCCCGACTGCTCGGCCCGCGTTTGCAAAAAGTGAAGGATTTGCTCGAAGCGCTGGCGTCCGGGGCGCACTTCCAGGCTTAAATTGGGTCGATCGAAGGAAGCTACTACCCGCTTGGGGGCTTGCAGGCCGAGTTGTTCGCTGATGTCCATTCGCGTCAGGCGGTCGGCGGTAGCGGTGAGGGCGATAATCGGCACCTCGGGGAATTGCTCTTTCACCATCTTCAGGCGCGTGTATTCGGGCCGGAAGTCATGGCCCCAGGCGCTAATGCAGTGTGCTTCGTCGATGGCAAACAGATTGATGGTCCGGCGGCGTAGTACGGAAAAGAAACCGCCGCTCAGCAATTTTTCCGGCGATACGTACAGTAGTTTCAATTCTCCGGCTCCGTAGGCATCCTCGATCTGGCGTTGCTCCGTGCTCGTCAGCGAACTGTTGAGGAAGGCAGCGCGCACACCCGCAGCCTGCAGGCCTTCTACCTGGTCTTTCATCAGTGAAATTAGGGGCGATACGACCACCGCTGTTCCCGGTAGGGTGAGTGCCGGAATCTGGTAGCAAATACTCTTGCCACCTCCGGTGGGCATCAGCACTAAGGTATCTCGCCCTTCATAAATAGACCGGATGATATCGAGCTGGTTCGGACGGAACGATTCGTACCCGAAATATTTCTTCAGCGCGTGTAGCGCCTTGGTGTCATTCATACAAATAGTAGTAATGCCGTCTAAGATACAACATCCTGTGGCGGTAGCCAACGACAGTAACGATCGAGTAAGGCAAACG
>CAZDET010000083.1:0-18145 GCA_964504335.1 uncultured Saprospiraceae bacterium | reverse complement strand
TTGAAGGGAAATACGCCGGCGGTGTAGGGGAATTCGCCCGGCACATTCTCCTGCAGGCTCCAGTGGAGGATATCTCCCCAGGACCGGTATTTCGGCAAGCTTACGCGCGGTACGCGCGAACCCGACAGGGAAGTGGTGTAGGTCGGCACCTTGATATCGCGCCCCCGCACCTGATAAACGTACTCATCGGCGGCGTAGCGCTGCACTTTTTCTTCCCAGGATTCGAGCAGGTGTTGGTTGTGGCCGTCCAGATCGCGCTGGGTTTCTTCGTAGAGTGCTTCCAGACGGGTGACTTGCTCGTCTTCGTTGCGCGCAGCGGCCAGCTCCTTGAGGGTGTTAATGGTTTGCCGCAGGCTGTAGAGCCGATCGGCTACCTGGGCCTGGCTGGTCGCCCACTCGTTGTACTTGCGCACTGTTTCCGAAATTTCGGACAGGTAGCGCACCCGGGCCGGCGGGATAATGAAGATTTTTTCCGACTCGCCTTCGGCCGGCGTCTGCCATATGGCATCCTTCCCTTGCAGGAAATCGGGGGTACATCGTTCCTGTATTTTCGCCAGAATAGCGCGGTAGACCTGATTCACCCCGGGGTCGTTGAATTGGGAGGCGATCGCTCCGTAGACTGGCATGCTATCCAGATCGGCGTCCCAGAGTTGATGATTGCGTTGGTACTGTTTCTTGACGGATCGCAGCGCATCCTGCGCACCCCGCTTATCGAATTTATTCAGCGCGATCAAATCGGCGAAATCGAGCATATCGATTTTCTCCAACTGCGTGGCTGCCCCAAATTCGGGAGTCATCACGTAGAGCGAGAGATCCGAATGGTCCACGATTTCGGTATCGGACTGCCCAATGCCCGAGGTCTCGAGGATGATCAGATCGAATCCGGCAACTTTCAGAATGTCCAGAGCGGATTGCACGTGCCGGGAGAGCGCCAGGTTGCTCTGCCGGGTCGCCAGCGAGCGCATGTATACGCGCCCTGCGGCAATTTCCGGTCCTACGGCGTTCATTCGAATCCGGTCGCCGAGCAGGGCCCCGCCGGTGCGCCGCTTGGACGGATCGACGCTGATCACCCCGATCCGCCGTTCGGGAAAATCGCGCAGGAACCGGCGGATCAATTCATCGACCATACTGGATTTGCCCGCACCGCCGGTGCCGGTAATACCGAGCACGGGGGTATTTATCTTTGCGGCTTCGGCCGTTACGGTGCGCAGCCACTCGGCATTTTCTTCGGGGTAGTTTTCGGCGGCGGAAATCATTCGAGCCACGGATAGGTAGTTGCCGTCGCGAAACGATTTGAGCTCGCCGTTGAGTTGTTGCCCGCTGGGTAAATCCGCTTGGCGCAGCACATCGTTGATCATGCCCTGCAGGCCCATTTCGCGCCCGTCGTCGGGCGAGTAGATGCGGTTGATGCCATAGGAGTGCAGCGCTTCGATTTCGGAGGGCAAAATCGTTCCGCCGCCGCCGCCGAAAATCTTAATGTGGCCGGCACCGCGCTCCCGCAACAGATCGTACATGTATTTGAAAAACTCGGTGTGCCCCCCTTGGTAGGAGGTAATAGCGATCGCCTGGGCATCTTCCTGAATGGCGGTCTCGACAATATCCTGGACGGATCGGTTGTGTCCGAGATGAATAATTTCGGCTCCACTCGATTGCATGATGCGGCGCATGATGTTGATGGCGGCATCGTGCCCGTCGAAGAGACTGGCGGCAGTGACAATCCGAATCTTGTGCGTAGGCTGATACGGGGCTACAAGCTGCATGTTGGGTGCGGCAATTTGGTTTTATCTACTTAATAAACGGAAGATCGGAGTGGGGGTTGTGGTACCTCCGATTTTCCGTGCAAAGGTACAAATAACCCCTTACAACTCATTTTTATAGTCTTCCAGCTGCCGCCGTTCACTTTCCGTCAGGCTGTCGATACCTTCCCGCTTGATCTTGTCTAAAAGCACATCAAGGGGAACCTTCTTTTTTGCCTGTTTAGGCGTTGGCGGTTTTCGGGCTACTTTTGATAAGTCCCGAATGTGTTCGCCCCAATAGTCATCGACCATTAGTACCGCCGGATTGCGGATGATGAGCACCAAAAAGACCACCGCAGGGATGAGGATGAGCAAGACGATCCAGAGGTTGGCGAATGCCAACTCCGGCTCCAGCACCACGACGAGTAGCACTCCCGTAAGGGCGCCTCCCAGATGCGCATCGTGGCCAATGTTGCCGTGCTGCGATTTGATACCGAAAATGGTGTAGGCCACAAATAAAAGGGCGAACACCCAACTTTCGAACTCGATTGGAAGGATGACGAACCGAATTGTCCCTTCCGGATACAACACCACCGAGGCCAGTACCACCCCACTCACCGCCCCCGACGCACCAATGGCCCGGTAGTCGCCGTGGTGGCGGTGGATGTACAGGGAGAGCAAGCTTCCCCCCAACAGCGACGCGATATAAATGAGCGCCAACTGCGCCGTGCCGAGCGTATACTCCACGGGATTGCTGAAGGAAAGCAACGCAATCATATTGAACCCAAAGTGGATCCAATTGGCATGGAGCAGGCCGGAGGTGATCATCCGTCGGTACTCCTTGTGCACCAGAATACCATCTACATCGAAGCTGTAATCATCGAAGAAGGCCCGGTCTCTAAACCCTTGATAGGTAAATAAGCCGGTAATGAGAAAGATGGTGAAGCCGATAATACTCTCTGCTGCCATATTGATAGGGCTTTCCCTAAAATAAGCAATTCCTCACTTCCGCACCGCCCGGAAGGTTCCGTTGGGCTGAATGAAGGCAACTCCACTAACCTCGCCCGAGTCGGTCGTTTCAAAGTTCAAACTATATCCCTGGAGGGTTTTGATGACAAACTGATCCTTCCCGGTGGGCAAGAGCTCGTATTCCGGCTGGCCGGCCAGGAACAGATAGAGTGCGGCATCGTCCTTGCGGTATATTTTAGCGGTTTGGGGGCCCAAATTATACTCCCCTACATAGCGCTCCAATTCGGCCACACTTAGTTCGATGGTGGCCGGAGTTCGGCTGAATTCAATGGGTGCGAGGGTAGGTTCGAATTTCATATCGGCATACGCAATGTCGCCGGAAACGCCCGTTTTGAAATTGGCGAACATTTCCCGTGGCAATGATATGGAGGTATCGATCTGACCGTCTTCGATGGCAATGGGTTCAAATACGTCGTAGTGGTAGTGTTTCAGATAGAGGCTGTCATTTCTAAAATAAGCAAATAACGAATCGCCCTTGGCTACGATTTGAAATTCACCGTATCCGGGGTGGCGGTAGGTGCCGGTATATTCTACTGCGGCGTGCGAGGGTCGGGTATTTTCTACCCGGTTGGCGTAGCGGGTAGAATCGGCGCTTTGCTGTTGGGCCTCCGCCTCTTCGATTTGTGCTTTCACCTCGGCGTTCCAGTCGGTACGCTCCAGACTAAGCATTCGATCGGCCAGAGTATTCCGCACGATGGAGGGAATCGGAGAGCCGTTCTGGTTGGTTAATACAATGATGCCGATACTATCGCTGGGATAGAAGGAGGTATTTGCGGAAAATCCGTCAATGTTACCACCGTGCTCCACGCGGTAATGCCCTTTGTAAGATGCCTGGAACCACCCAAAGCCATAGGTGGCGAAGTGCACATCGGGATGCTTGTCGTTCGGAAGCCCACCCCGTACGATCATTTGGCTACTCGTTGCCGGTGTTCGAAAAACGCCGGGAATGATTTCCTTCCCCTCAAACATGCCGCCATTGATCCAGGCGCGCACCCAGTTGGCCATTTCGCGTACGCTGGCATTGATGCTCCCCGCCGGCCCCATGGCGGAGATGTCGTAGTAATCCATGCGCTTGATCTCCTTGTCGTCTGTCAGCCGGTAGCCCAGGGCGGGCTCGGCCCCTGCCTTCCAATCTTTCAGATTGGTGCTGGCGGTTTGCATGCCGAGCGGTTCCAGGAAGCGGGCCTGGATATTTGCCTCCCAGGTGCTGTCGGTAATCGCTTCGGCGATGGCTCCTTGTAGCAGAAACATGAAATTGTTGTAGTACCATTGTTCCCGAATGCCTGCGAAGGGTTCCTGGAATTCCAGCTTTTGAATTAAGCTGTCGGTATCGGCCGAAGGAAATAAATACCAGGCAAAATCGTGACGGGGCAGCCCCGTACTGTGGCGCATCAAGTCGGTGAGGTGCAACTGGCTGTTGAGCTCGGCATTGTAAAACGTCAACCCCGGCAGGTGTTTGGCGGGATGGTCGGTCAGTTGAAGTCGATTTTCGGCGGCCAACTGGCCGATGAGGGCGCACGTAAAAGCCTTGGTACACGAGCCGATGGCGTAGATGGTATTTTCGGTAGCGGGCAGCCGCTTGTCATAATCGCGAAAACCGTATCCTTTTGCAAACAAGAGGCTATCGCCTTCGACCACGGCCACGGAAAAACCCGGCACCTGATGAGTTGCCAAAATCGTCTCCATTTCGGCATCGATGCCTTCAAATCGAGGATCTTCCTGGGAAATAACCGGGCAAGCAAATAAGAGTGCGACAATTGGGAGGAGTATATATTTCATTTTCAAGAGCGATGATGGTGGGGTTCTAAGGTAATGAATTTTCCGAACTGCTCTACATCGGGCAAATGGATTGAAACGAGCTCCAGCTCCAGGCTGTCGACAGGTTGGGAGACTACAGAATTATCCCTAACTTGCTTTCTCACATTTCCCATAGCTAAACACCAACCATTATGAAACACCTAATTCTCATCACCCTATTCTCCATCTTTTCCCTCCAGCTAGCTCAATCTCAGCTACTTCCCATTCTCAACCAGTACCGCGAACATATCGGTTTCGTCAATCCAGCCGCCGTGAGCACCGACTTCATGCTCGCGCTACCCAGTGCCGATTACATGATCAAAGTGGGTGGAGGCCATCGCATCCAATGGGTAGACAACGATACGTGGCAGGTAAATACTTCCATCATTGATCTGGAAGCAGCCACTGCCCTGAATGGCATTGGCCTGGCCGGCGGGCTTTACTTTGTGAATGATGAGGTCGATGTCACTGAAACCAACAGCTTTTTCGGTCGGGGAGCAGTTTACGTAGGGGACCTTAACCTCGGTCGATTTTGGGGCGGCGTAGGGTTCAATGTCGGATATACCTTGCACTCCATCGATCTTCGCAGGCTGAGAGCTTACGAAGGCAACGACCCACTCCTGGAATTCGATAAACTGACGGGAAATACCACCGACCTGGGCGTGGGCGTCTTCGGGGTATATCAGCTCGACAGCTACAACAAATTTGTTTCCTTCGGCCTCTCCATGCCCCAGCTCCTGGAGCAACAAGTAACCTTCGATAATTCCGACAGTCAGGACTATGACTACACCCAGTTTCGCCACGTGTACGGCCATGCCTCTTTTGTGGCAACGACCTCTTCATCCGACCGGCTGAGCTTTTTTGAAGCCACGGCCTGGGTCAAGCATGTGCAGGGGTTTCGGCCGAATATCGATGTCAACCTGCGGTACCAAATCAGCAGCGCCTTTTCATTTGGCCTGGGCGGTAATTCCAACAGCACCCTCCACCTCGAAGCCGGCACCAACCTGTTCGTTGATGATCGCGGCTATAACGAGCGGGCCCGCAACCGCATTCGCCTGACCTACGGCCTGGACTTCCCCTTCAATACCAGCTATTCCGCGTACAGCGGCCCTTCGCACGAAATCCATGTCTTTTTCCTAACCTTCTAACCCTTCTTCACTTTTAAAAACCACGCACACACCGGCAGGATAACTTCATGTTCTTCGATTGCTCCATCTGGTAAACACCTGGATTGCTGGAGAAACTAAAGGCCACTGCATCGGCCCCCAGGTTGGCTTCGGTTCCAGACCAGTACAGTGCTTGCTTGTCTTTCCCCCTTGGCTTATTGCGATCGTTTAAAAAGCCGACCAATGCCGGCTGCCAGGGGCTTTCGGGACGCATAAATTTCCGAAAGGATTCCTTCGGATTGCCCGTTGGGGCACCAAAGTTCGTCACTCCGTGGCCCTCACCAAACCGTTGGGTTAGTATTGCCCACTCCTGTTTGGTCGGCAGGCGCCAGCCGGGTCCCAGTGCCTCACAGGCCTGTCGGGCCTGCTCCCAGGTGTAGTGGCCGTTTGCGACGGTTTGCCCCAGAGAATACGACAAATTTTGTGTCATCCAGTACACCGGACCCACCGGTACGACCTCATAGGTTTGATCTTCGGGATCGGTCGGGCATGCCAGGCACTCCTCGTCGGGGGCGCAACGCGCATCGTCGAGCGGACAGGGGGTCCGACTGGCAAAATCTTCCCGCACTTGTCGGGGCACAAACAGAAAACTGGAAGCTTCGTGGTTTTTGAAATGAAACTCGTCAAACAAGGGGGAGGAAGCCTTGCTTTTCAATTCCATGTAAATACTGCCGGTATAGAGTATCTCGGTGCCATCGCTATAAGCATTTAGCAATTTGGAAAACGCCTGTACGAGGCGCGAAGCATCTGCCGTTTGCTCCTGACCGGAGGCCGCGGTCATCGACAGGCGGGTTCGGCGCTTGCGGTGGCGGCAGAGAATAGCCAGGTTCTGGTCCGTCTTTCGGGGGATGACACTTTTTTGCCACCCCGGCGCATTCGAGCCACTGCGCCAATCGGCAGCAAACAGCGAGCCGCTGTAGCAAGCATCCAGGACCAGCAATTGGTGGTTGCAACCAATGCTATGTAGCGAATCTTTAAATTCATTAC
This sequence comes from uncultured Saprospiraceae bacterium, assembly GCA_964504335.1. Taxonomy (GTDB): domain Bacteria; phylum Bacteroidota; class Bacteroidia; order Chitinophagales; family Saprospiraceae; genus CAZDET01. Next base: position 11,430 of record CAZDET010000083.1, on the reverse strand, counting down.
CCAGCGGAATAGACGTGCTCTGAAGGCGGCCGGCCCTTCCATCGCGCGGGATGAAATACCCCCGCTCGCCGTGTCCGGTGAAAAACAACAATAATTGATCGTCCGGCCCCCAATCCGACTTCTTCCGCAATTCGTATAGCTCCTCCCAAATTTCTTCCCGAATTGGATTGCGCAAAATGGTGGTATCAAATCCGTAGTCGCGGCTCAAAATGGTTGCCAATTCTTCCGCATCCTCAATCGGGTAGGAAAGGGACGAATATCCGGTGGCGTCATCGTACTCCTCGACCGCGAAGAAAACAGCGTAATTGCGCCCCAGGTCACACTGCGAAAAAGCCGGTAAGTGCCCGAGAATAACTAATAGGGTAATGATAGCCCCACGAGGAGCGATGGGATAGAGGTGCATAGTCATTATTTCAGATGTGTTTGTGCTTCAGACGCTTACTGGAAGCGCCTGAAGCACAAACGAACTAAAAATCTAATATCCCACTCCCGGCAGTCCCATCGCACCCGGCTCTGCTGCGTTCCAATTGAACGCGGGAGCCTTGCGTTGGCGCGGATACACCTCATCCAGCGAATCGCCTTCGTACAGGCGGCCGTTTTTCAGCACGTAGCGGATCGTATTGGTGTTGCGGATATCTTCCAGCGGGTTGGCATCGAGAATCACCAAATCGGCCAGTTTGCCGGGCTCGATAGAGCCGAGGTCCTGATCCAGCCCAATGCCTTTAGCCCCTAAGATCGTCGCGGTTTTCAGCGCATCGTGCGGGCGGATGCCGCCGGCGGCCATCGCCCACAACTCCCAGTGATAGCCGAGCCCCTGTAGCTGCCCGTGAGACCCAACGCCGGCGATACCGCCTGCTTCAACCAATTCTTTCACAAACTCGGCGTGGCGGGAGAAGATGTGCTCCTCGTCGACAAACCAGTTGCCACGGCGGCGTGACTTGGCGTCCAGCTCTGCTTTTGGCGTGAAGTGGTTGAGCTTTTTATCGCCCTGGACGTCCTCGGTAGCGTAGAAGTATTCCTCCGCCCAGGGGCCGCCGTAGGCAACCAACAGGGTGGGTGTATAGGTCATTTGTGCCTGTTCGACCAGTTGCAGCACGTCGTCATACACCGGATAGACCGGGAAGGCGTGCTCGTGCCCGGGATAGCCGTCGAGTAGCTGCGTCATGTTCAGCTTAAAGTCCAACCCGCCTTCGGTTGTGGGCATCAGACCTTGCTCCTTGGCCGCCTGGATGATCCACTGCCGATGCTGTCGGTTGCCGGTCATGTACATCTTGATGGTCTTCGTATTGTAGTAGTCGGAGTATTGCTTGAGCACGTTGCGGGCGTGGTCCAGGCTTTTGAGATTATACGCCCAGAACCCGACACCGGGGCCGGTGGAATACACCCGTGGACCGAGGATATTTCCGGCATCCACCATATCGGCGTAGGTTAACACGTCGGTAGTGGCCGTTTGCGGATCGCGCGTGGTGGTCACGCCATAGGCCAGATTGGCGGCGTAGATCCAAATCTGGTTTTTGTGAATGCCCCAATTGGGCCACATGTGTGCGTGGGTATCGACGAAACCGGGTACGATTGTTTTGCCTTCCATATCCTTCGTTTCGAAGGTTCCATTTACCGCTAGCGTCCCGCTTGCCCCGACGGCCTGGATGCGGTTGTTTTCAATCAGAATATCTCCGTGTTCCAGCACCTCATCGCCCTTCATCGTGATGATGCGCGCATTGGTCAGTAGCAATCGTCCTTCTGGCATGTCTCGGTCTACCCAGACGTTCACCCGAATTTCGGTGGCTTGGTACCCCTTGTCCTCCTTTTTCTCCTCGTCCTTATCCTCGTTCTTCTCTTCCGCCTCTTCCTTAGCATTCTCCTTGTCCTCGGCCTTCAATTGCTCTTCCACCCGCTCCGCTTCGTCCATGTCGTACCTGAAATGGGCATTACCCAGCGAGTAATAGACTTTGCGTCCGGAAGCGTCCCATTGGGGAAATTCCCCCCCGAAGGTGGTCAGTTTCCAGGAAGGGAACGCGGCGTTTTCGGGCTTGGCGACGGAGATCGTTGCAACCTTCCCGCCTACTGGAGGTACCGTTACGACGTAGACGTCATTATTGATTTTTGCCAGCGCCTTGTCGCCGATTGGAGCCATTTTGACGACGACGGCATTTGAGGGCTTTCGCTTGGGCTCGGTATCCGACTCTACCAGCATACAATGGTTGTGTGCCAGGCTCGGGTAGGTCATGATTCCGGTTACTTTGAGGTGCTCTTTTTCATCGGTGCCGTCCCAGCGGATAGAGATCAGGCCTTTTTCGTCGTGATAGAGGTAGATGCGGTCATTGGCCTCCACAAAGTGGGGAGCGCCCCGCCCGTCGGCAGCCTTAATAAGTTGCGTTGGCCCGCCATTTCCGTCGATCCAAACCAGGTTGTCGGCGGCGCCGAAGGCACGCGGTCCGGTGGCATTCTGATAGGCTTGTGCCGTTCCACTCACGGCTACGATACGGTTCGTCCGGGCATCCCAGGCTAAATCCGCGTAGAACCCACCCTGCTCGGTCAGTCGGGTCGGAGTTGCACCCGGCGTAGGGGTTATTTTATAGATATGCCCCTCTTCACCTTCCCAGGAGACAAAGGCGATGGCACTGCCGTCGGGCTTCCAGACCGGGTGGGCTTCCGTGAAATCGTGGTTGGTCAGGCGCTTCGGCTCGCCATTGGGGTAATCCATGATGTAGAGGCGATTGAGCGCCGTGAACACCATCCGGGCACCGTCAGGCGATACGACAGCGTCCCGAATTTGGGTTACCTCCATTTTTTCAGAATCGGAAATGGGATAATCGAAGAATACTTCCGGCCCAAAATCCAACTCCTCATCTACCTCGAAAGGAACGTTAACGGACTCTCCTCCGTCGATGGATAATTTCCAAATCTTTCCACCGTAGTAGGCAATCAGGTGTTTGCTATCCGGGGTAAATGACATGGCTGGATACACCCCAAGGCGGGCGCGCGACTCCTGCTCGTCGCGCTGCACGGGATAGGCCAGCCACTCTTCTTCACCCGTTTCCAGGTTTTGCCGAACCAGACCGGTTTGAGTGTTAAAGCGCGTACCGTATACCAACCACTTTCCATCGGGCGATAAAGTGGGGGCAAAGGCCGAGCCGTAGCGATTGGTTTTAGTGCTGGTTTCGCCCGTTTCCCGGTCGTATACGGCCAGTTGATACTGAGGTAGCTTGGCATTGTACTCCCAATCGCGGCTGCGGCGCGAAAACCACAGGTAGCGGGCATCTTTGCCGAAGGCAGGCTCGATCGTTTTCAGATTCTCCGGTTCTTTGATCAGTTGAATGCCATTGCCTCCGTCTTTGTGGTAGAGATGCAGTTTGAGGTTGCGCCCGCCTTTCGCCACTACCAGATAATCGCCGTTTGGCGTCCATTCCGCGGCCTGATAGTACTTATCCGTATCCTTGGTTACTTGGGTCTGCTCCTCTGTGGCCAGCTCCACGATCCAGATATTTTCGGAGCCGGATTTATCGGAGGTGAACGTGAGGTATTTCCCATCGGGGCTGAAACGCGGGTGTGTCTCGTAGGCGATGCTCTTGGTAATGCGCTTCGCTTTGCCTCCGGCCATTGGCAGCAGGTAGAGATCACCCATCAGATCGAAAGCGATCTGTTGGCCATCGGGACTCACGTCCAGATTCATCCAGGTGCCCTCCGCCGTTTTCAGACGAAACGTGCGGCCAGGTTCCAGCGGAAGTTCTTTAGTGGCCTTCTTGGATTCAGTGGTATCGGAAGTTGCCTCTTGGGCATGAAGGAACAAGGGACAGCTGATGCAGAAAAGCAACAGGACAAGTACGAATCGATTCATTTTATTTTGATTGAGTGGAATGGGCAATCAAAATAAGGAATCAAATACTAAAAAAAGGTTGAGGCTTTGGTTTAGGGCTTTCTCCCCTTTGTCCTAAGCCTCAACCATTATTCCTTAATTCCCCTGGTAGGCCACGCCACCGCGCACGCCGAGGATAAGGGGGCCATTGTTTTGGTGGTAATAAATGCGGTTGGAGCCTTCCTTTCGGAAATACCCGCTGTTCCCCGAGTTGGTGTACGGGGAGGTCTGCGCCGATTGCGGAGTATGGTTCTGACGGGCAGCCTGTACGGCCCGGCGCAGGTTGACGTGTGGATACTGCCCCTCCACCCCGAAGTTGCCGGCCTGGTCGAGGTAATAGCTGCCAGGATGTACCTGACCGATGAGGGATTGGAGGTAGTTGAGCTGTTGGGTATTGAGCTCTTGTGCGTTGACGTACACGTGGGTGTTGCCGGATTGGGCTTGCGCCTCGTTGGCAAAAATAAACAACGCAAAAAACAGGCTAAATAGAGCGATTAGGCGTCGCATGTGCATTGGGTTTTAGAGTGTGTAATAGCGTTTTAGGATGACTGAAGATTCAGCCATTTCCCGATAAAATGTTCATTTTATTATTCGAATTTCGCAGATTCTTCGACCAACTAACCCGGTGATTCGTCGGGTAGTTCCTTTAGGAGTAAATTTACCCGCCTTTCATTGTAGCGGGTTCATCTATTTGTAGCCGAAGCGCAAAAATGTGACCAGGCTATTCCCCCATAACACGGCCATACAGTGCTTTTACGGAGTTGTGGTGCTTTATCACGATAACGGTCTTGTCGGTCTCGCGGGCAACTTCCTCGGGGATATTTCCGAATAGTACCTTGGGGTTGAAGCTTTTGCTGGCAGCGCCTAACATTACCGTATCGTAATCGGCAGCGGCTTCGACGATGCCCTTGCTGACCGAATTATTGGACAGCAATTGGGTAGTTACGGAAATGGCCGGTTTGATTTGCTTGATTCGGGCTCTGGCCTCCTCGAGAAGCCGCTGGTGGACGCCGTTGCTCGCCTTCGGTCGGGTTACTTGGCAAACGGTGAGGCACCCGCCGGATTGATCGGCAATAGTGGCACCGTATTGCTCCGCCCATTTCGCATGTTCGCCCCCGGCGGTAGGTAGCAGGATGCGCTGGAAGTTGGCGTCTTCCATAATTTTGACCAGCATGATGTCTGTGCGGGCGTGGGTCACGACTGCGTCGGTCACCGAGCCGAGGATGCGTTCTTTATTGGTAGAATATCCCTTCCAGCCCAGGAGAATCAAATTGACGGAATGCTGCCGGGCCGTTTCCAGGATGGCTCGGGCAATGCTGTGGCTTACCCGGATGATCGAGTGGGAGGGCACCTGGTAACGCTCCGCGGTAGCGCGGGCCCGCTTGAGAAAAAGTTCTTCTTCCTCTACGACCGCTTCGTCGTAGTTGGTTGGTGGTAGCTGGTCGGGAACGGTCACTACCCGCAACAACAATACCTCCCCCTTCTTTTCACGGGCGATCGTTGCCGCTAACTCGATGAGTTTTTCCACATTGTAAGGGTTGGCCACTGGGAGTAAAATGCGGAATCGGTTGGGGTCGTCGGTCGCTCGCCCGTGGCTGAGGGCGATGTGCGAAGCGGGTGCCTCAATGGCTTCAATCTCCGGCTGCGTTCCCTTCCAGGCAATAAATGCCAGAATACCTACCAACAGCGCTCCCAAGGCCAGAAAGAACGGAATGGAATGCTGAATAATCTGACCGATCAGATACAAGTTGGCCAAAATGCCCAGCCCTGGCAATAGAGGTACCAGCGGTACCCGGAAGGGCCGCTTGATATCCGGATATTTCCGACGGTGGACGATGAGGGCTGCATTGACTAAAATCAGGGCCAAAAGCAGCACCGTATTGGCGAAATACGACAATTCCTCAAGTGGGAGAATCAGCGCAAAAATCAAAATGGCTCCGCCTACCAGCATTACCGCAATGATCGGTGTGCGGGTTTGTGCATTGATTAGACCGATCTCTCGTGGCAGATGCCGCAGCTGGCTCATTGAAAGCACTACCCGCGAGCCCGCCATGATCGAAGCATTCGAGGCCGACACCATCGAAAAAATTGCGCCGCCAATGATGACGTAGCCCCCCCAAGACCCTAGAAATCGCTGGGCAGCTGCTCCCATAGACGACTCGGTATACTCCGTCAGGCCGGCAAAAAGCACGACTAACACCACGAGGGTGTACAGCAGCGTTACTACTCCCATCGAAATGAAAATAGCCCGGGGGATGGTCTTCACCGGATTCTTTACTTCTCCGGCGGAAGCAGCAATGGCCGAAAAGCCGAAGAAGGTAATGAATACCATTGCGGCAGTGGTGCCAATCATCATAGCATCGTCGCTGAACTTATTGGCGACCTCCTCCATATCGACGAACCGCAAGCCGCCGTAAACAAACCAAATCAGCAGTACTACCTTGGCAGCCGTGACGACTATCTGGAACCTTCCGCTTTCTTTGGTGCCCTTTATGTTGAGCAGTGTCAGTCCGATCAGCATGATAATCCCGAACAGCGCTTCCAAAGGCAGGTGGTAGACAAACTCATTGAAATAACTCGACAGGCTGGCTATATAAAACGCACAAGAAGACGTATATCCTAAGAATAAGGCCCAACCGACAAAATAAGCCAGCGGTGCCGGAAACGTCTTGCGGGCATACAAATAGCCCTCTCCGCTGCGCGGATAGATCGATACGAACTCGCAATAGGTCAGTGCGGTAAACAGGGCAACCATTGCCGCCAACAAGAACGAAAGAATGGCCGCAGAACCAACATTGCGAATCGCCAACCCGGAGAGTGTGAAAATACCGGCCGCAATCATGGTACCGATGCCGATGGCCAAGGTGGAGGTAAGGCCTAGATCGCGACTAAGTTCGGTTTCAATGGTGGATTTACTGGAATTGCTTTCCATACGTCATTTACCGGATACGTGAACCAGCAACAATTTAGTGATACTTACCAGAAAAGAAAGGGAAAAAAGAGCAAACCCCTTCGATACGGGTCGAACGCGTTTGAAGGCATAGGTTGAACCCCCGGTTCCTGGACCGGCCGCCGGCTCGGCCCGGGGCACACCATCGTGGGTGGGTAATAAAAATAGCCCGCCCACCAAACCTGCTCGCCTGAAGGGTCACAGGTAGCCCAAACGCGCACTCCGCACGCGACTACCAGCAATGGTAACGGCCGTATTAAAAGTGGGTTGTGAGCAAATCACTGCCCGATGGGCAGCGACTAATCGAATTGGATAGCTCTCGTAATATAGGCGATTGGCCGCTGAAAGTCAAGGCAAAAACTAAGAAAGCAGCCAATCAGCATTCGCTTTTTTTGCATTTATCGTAATGGGGAAAGGATCGGCTTACCAAAATTGCCAGAAAACACTACATTTAGCTTTCCAGCTTTGGAGTCCCCCTTGCCAGCGCCCTTTCACCACAACCGACCTCATGGAATTGACCATCTATGGCCTGGATGAACGCTACAATAGCTCCATCGCCTACTTCCAAGTACAGGAGGGGAATTACCGGTTTATCAGTCCCATCTATCCGGATGCAGAGGCCTGCAAAGAAGCGATCGATGCCCTTATAAAAGAGTTGCGCACCGCCGGAGACTCATCAGAGCAGTTCCTCGTAGAACTTCAGGACCAACACTACCTGGTCCTTTTCAAGGGGGCTAAACTCGCCTTCAACGGCCGCCAACCCACCTTTGAGTCGCAGCAAGATGCTCGGGATGTTCTTGCCCGATTGCAGCAAGCCGCCCAGCAAACGGATTTCGATCTACCGACGTACCACCTCAAAGAAGAAACAGAGTGGACGCGCCCCGCCGATTGGTTTCATCCGCAGCGGGCGTACCCCTGCATTACGGACTGTCCCAATGTCGATCGCTTACCCTACGACAAAGACTCGGGGGAAACGATCCACTTCGTATTTCGCGACGACACCGGTCAGGCCTTGTTCCGTAGCCAGGCCTATCCCTCGGAAGATGTACGGGATGCAGAAATCGTCGAATTGATCCGACAATTGGCCCAGAACGATGATGCGGAAAAACTGAACGACCTGGCCCGCGAGTGGCTGCTCGTATTCGCCCCCCGCCTGAATTGGGAACGCACCCATTTTGAAGTGTTTCCCGTTATTGTCCCCAATAAAGCGCTTCGGTCGCTGCCGGCTTCCCTGATGCCTTGCGATCCTATTTTCAAATTGTTCAGCCCTTACGACCGGGGCGAATTCGATCTCTTTTTCGGACGGGAACGCGATGCGGAAGAACTGTTCGAACAGCTATCCGCCCATCCGCTGATTTTACTCTACGGTACGGCCCGGGTAGGAAAAACGAGCCTCGTTCAGTGCGGACTGGCCAAGAAGATCGATAATGCCGGGTGGTTCACCGTGCAGGTACAGCGAGGGGCCGACGGCATCCTACCGGCCCTGCAGGAAGAGCTCCGACAACACCTGACCCAAGACGATATTCCACCCGATACCGAAGATCCAATTGAATTGTTGCATCTGCTCTACGAGCAGCATTCCAAACCGGTCTACCTGATTTTCGACCAGTTGGAAACCCTATTCGACGCCTCCGTGGAGGAAGCGGAACGCGAATCGTTCTTTCGGTTCTTGAATACCTTGCAATTTATCGATGCCTTTACCTGCCGCACTATTCTCGTCGCACGCGAGTCGCACCTGGCCCAATTAGCAGACTACGAGCGGTTTTTGCCTACCCTGCTGAAAAACCGCTACCACCTGCGCTCCCTCACCAAGGGTGAAATGGTACAGGCTATCGTGCGTCTGCTGGAGGCGATGCAGATCCTGCAGAAACTCATCGTCAAAGAGCCCGATAAGGTCGCTAAGACAATCAGCGAAAAGCTCGCCGACCCAAAGGGCAAGGTACCCTTTCATTGCGCGCAGATTTACCTTCACGAAGTACATCAGGCGGTCTGTCGAAATTCCGATCGCGTGCTACCTACCATCAGCCCCGAGGCCATCGAAAAGATAGACCCGCCGGAACAAGTGGTCGAGCAATTCGTAGCCCGGCGCGTAGCCAATCTCCAAAGCCAGTTATCTTCTAATGGAGCCAATTCGGACCAGCTGGTATTGGAAGAAATCGACGAGTTGGTCGACAGTAAAAAAGAGTGCGGGTGCAAAGAATCGAAATCAACTTACGCCGCCGTCGCCCCCCTGGTGGTAGCCAACCAACCGCCTAATCACTGGTTGCGCCGCTTACTCCTCTTTTGCCTGCTGGCTTTGATTGGAGCCGTATTGTTTGCCGCCTGGATGAGCCGATCGCTCGCTCGTTCACAGGATCCCTGCTACCAGGCCAAACAAGAAGACAGCTCTGAAGCCTATCTCAACTACCTCTGCGAATACGGAGATGACGCCCCCTGTGCCGAGGAATTTCAAACCTTATTGGATGCCCGCAATCCGGTGGTTTGGACCGATTACCTGCGGGCTAGAAACGTGAATACCTGCGCCGCCTACCAGGACTTCCTGGCCAGCTACGGCGACTCCGATGTGTGTGGTAAAGGCATCCGCAGCCTGCTCAAACAACGCGGTTGCCCCTTCGCCCCTCGCGATACGGTGACTCTCACCATGCGAGATACCATCATCGAAACGCGCACGGTGGATCGCCCCAACGAATTCAATACCCGCCAGGTGTCTCCTCCCTGCCAGAATTTCACTGGGACCACGTTTAAACGAGTCGGACCGCTTTGGATGATGACCGAACCGCTCAACAACGGGCGCGCCTACACCTGGGAGGAAGCCCTCAACGCCTGCGCCGCCCGAGGCTATCGGCTGCCCTGCGTCGGGGAGATTGAATTTCTCGTAGGCCGCCTGTACAACGGCAACGAACAACAGGCCTTCCGCGACCTCACCGCCCCGAGCGGTTGCCCCGTCATCAATGTGAATGATTATCGCACGGGAAAAGTCGGCTTTTGGACAGGTACCGAATCCAACGATTTCCAGGCTTGGTCCTTTTACTTCGATCTGGATCGACAAACCGTGGAAGTAAATCCAAGTACGCCCAAATCGGCTACCATCCCTTGCCTGTGCGTCAAGACCAACGAGCAAGAAGAAATGGCGGCCGAGTTGCCGCCCTGTTATACGAAGCGGATTGGGGGGTAATTGGCCTATTGTGCAAAGCGAATCTCCTCCAACGGCACCACGTGCCGCACCACCGCCTCGGCCGTCGAATCCACGACGGCCAGCGTCAGCTGGGTGCCGGCAGCCGATTTGGCCACCTCGATCATCCCGACATTATTCTGTGGAACCGGTGGTCCGATGCGATGGGTATTCCCCTCGATCACATCCCAGGTTTCGGTGATGCCGCTGGAGGTAACGTCGTAGATAGGATAGCCGTCCGGCACCTCCAGCTTGGAAATCTCCCCCCAGTGCACATCGCCGGAAATGAAAACGACCCCGTTGGCCTTTGTGCGCCGAATCAGATCGAGCATGCGTTGCTGCTCGTGGGGGACATTCGTCCAGGATTCCCATCCGTTGTACTCGTGGCTGAATTGATTGCTGGAGGCGATGATGCGTACATCTGCGGATTTAGTCAGCTCCCCTTCCAGCCATTGCCACTGGGCGGCTCCCAGAAACGTACTGTCGGGCTTGGTGTTGGGGATGTAGTCGTTTTTATGCCCTCCCAAAGTATCTTCCGGGCTGCGGTGCAGGAGCTCATCGCGAAACGTGCGGGTGTCCAACAGGATCAGCTGAATGGTCAGGTCGCCTTTTTTCAGGTATTCCGTACCGTAAATCCCGGCGTGCCGGCGGCGCTCCGATTCCTGGGGTACCTCCCAGAAGTCCATGAAAATATCCTTCGATTCGGCCTTGAAAGGGTAGTGGCGGCCGGAATCATTTTCGCCGTAATCGTGATCATCCCAAATGGCAAATACCTGGGTTTGCTGCTTCAATTGCTGAAACTCCGGTTTGGCAGCCAACCGGCCGTATTTGGCTCGCAGGGTGTCCATGATGCGGGAGTCGCCGTAGATATTATCCCCAAGAAACACAAAGGCATCCGGCGGCAGCCCGGCGGCAACCGCCAGCATGGGCTGGTCTTTGTCCTGGTGGGCGCAGGAACCGAAGGCGATGGTATAGGTTTGGGGTGCCGCTTCTTCGGCGGTCGATTCCGCGGATGGGTTGCAGGCAGTGAACAGCCCAACTAGTACACAACAACAATAGGCTATTAACAAGAAATCATCCTGACGCATAACTCTAGGGTTCGATTACAATGATTTGTTGGTTGGTAGACCATCTGGATGGTATAAGTCAAAAATCCTCAAGGATTTGTAGTCCGGCAAATAAAATGGCAATTTTATCTGAAAGAGGCCGATATCCTTTTAAAACCGTAAAAAAGATGGCACCCGTTATCGACGTTCGGCAACCGGCTTTTTTATTTTGTAAAGCCAACGCAATGTCACGATTCTTTTTCTATGCGGTCTACCCCCCAAAGGGAGTATTTATTTTTGTTTCACAGGCCTTGCCGAACCATCGGTTAGGAAGCCTGGTCGAAAATATACCTAAAACGGAGTGGTTTAGCTTCGCTGCTACTTCGTGGTGGGCGAATATGGCACT
>CAZDET010000082.1:0-18464 GCA_964504335.1 uncultured Saprospiraceae bacterium | reverse complement strand
TATTGTTCCAAAAAGGGGGTTATTGTTCCAATTGGATGCTACCTACGGAGACTACCAAACCGACCAGCCGAATTAACCGTTTAAAAATCAATTAAATGCCCATAAAGCCTACATTCTTTCCCGACGCTGCTCCCCCCAGTTTGCTTTGCACCACCCAACTAGCCCTTATAAATATTACCTTATTTTTAGCCTGTGCAATCGCTCCAACATCATGATGAAAAACGCATTCATTTCCCGACGGTCTTGCGTGGGCTACGCTCCGCATCAGGTAGGCTATGTCGCGTTCATTTGCTGGTTGCTATTCGTCTTTCACCTCCCGAGCCTATCGGCCCAAACGATTGATTCTGCACCAACGGGCATTCCCTATTTTCGGCATTATTTACCGAAGGAATACGGCTCGGCCCGGCAAAATTGGGCGTTTTTCGAAGATGAACAAGGCCTATTGCTCATTGGGAATTCGTCGGGGCTACTCGTGTTTGACGGGGTGCGCTGGGAGCTTATCAAGACGACCAGCGAATCGAGTGTTCGAAGCCTGGGCAAAGGGTTAAACGACGATATTCTGTACGGAGCGCGGGGCGATTTCGGCCGGATCGGAACCGATTCGGTTGGTCAGATCGTATTGGAATCTTTACTTGACATACTGCCCGATTCGCTCCGGGATTTTCGGGTACTCTGGGAAATTATTCCGCTGCAGAACCGCTTATACCTCCTGCTGGATAAACATATTCTGGCCCTCAAAAGCACGGATTCGGGACACAGCTACCTACTCGATCGGGTGGTGCCCGTGGAGGGTACCCTGTACGCCATCGATGCGGTGGGTGACGAACTTTGGATTTCCATCGCCCGCGAAGGGCTCTTTCGGCTCACGGATACGGGCTATGATCTGCTGCCCCGTGGCGATGAGTTGGGGCCAACGACTATTGCCGAAATGCTCCCGTTTTTCAATTCTCCCGTGACGGAGAAACAATTGCTCGTCAGTTTGCGCAAGGGCCTATTTGTGCGGGAGGATACCCTAATTCGGCCTTTTCCGGTAGAGGAACGCGTGGCAAAACTGCTCGAGGGAGGACTCCTCCGACACGCGTCCTATCTGGAAGATGGCAAATTGGCGTTGCAGCACGCTGGTAATGGGTTACTGCTCATTGACTCTACTGGTCGTTTGCTGCGCCAATTCAATGCCTCGGTAGGTATGGAGGACGCCAACCAGATAAATGCGGTTTATTATCGCTCTGAAATTGGCCTGTGGATCGCTACTGATTCGGGCGTCTCTCACATTGAGTACGGCCGTGGCTTAGACCGTTTTGATGGGATCATGGATCTATCTCAACGCGTGCGCAAAATGGAATACTACCAAGGCCAACTATACTTGGGTACTAGTAATGGTTTGTACGTACAATCGGATACCCCCGGGATGCCCTTTCGCCGGGTTGGAAGTGGTAAAAATGATGTGTGGGACCTGGCAACTTCGGGTGAAGACCTACTGGTATGCGCGCCCTACACAGGGGTGCTCGTGCAGGACGGGGCGCAACTGCGCAAACTGTTCACTAATGTACCAGTCACGGTACAGGTATCTCGCTACGATTCGAATTTGGTGTTCGTCGGTACGGGCGACCAAAAGATCGGTTTGTACTTAATGTACCGGCATTCCGACGGGGTGTGGCGGCGGTATTTCACCGATCCCATCCTGACGGAGGAAATCCGGTATATCGTGGAGGAAGGGCCGGGAGCGTTGTGGCTTGGCACCTTCTCCAATGGCTTTTTTCGGGTGACCTTTGAAGATTTGCACCCCTTTTCGCCTACGGGAAGTACCCGCCCTCCCGAACCATTGGCGGTCAGCAGCCAGCGGTTTGCGCCTGCAAACGCCTCCCGCAGCTTTCGGGCCAGGCCCCATTTCGCCAACGGCCGGATCTATTTTGCTTCCAGTGCCGGCCTTCGGCAACCGATGCTCGACAGCGGGGCACTAGGATTGGATAGTTCCTTCATTCCCGAGCTGGCCGACACTTTGGTTAACGTACTACAAATAGTTGACGATCCCGATGGTTCGCTCTGGGTGTACTACCACCGGGAGGACACGACCTACATCGATCGGGCCATTCCGGATGAGCAGGGGCATTTCACCCTGGAACAGCACCCGATATTGCAGCGCACCGAAGACCGGCAGATTACCAGCCTTTTTCCCGACCCCACCCACCGCGGCAGGCTTTGGCTAACTACGACCGAGGGAGTGTTGCAGTACGATCACCCGTTTGAAACAGCCGCTTCATCGCCTCCTTCCACTTTAATCCGATCGGTCGTCGCTTTAGATACCGATTCACTCCTGTACGGTGGGCAACCACTGGTTGCGGGTGCACCCTACAGCATGCCGCAACTCGCCGCCAACCTTAAAAATCTGCGCTTTAACTACGCAGCCCTCCAATTCGATCTGCCCTCAGCAACCCGCTACCAGGTGTATCTCGAAGGCTTCGACAAAGACTGGTCGAGGTGGACGGCAGAAACCAGTAAGGATTACACCAATTTACCTCCAGGAAAGTACGTATTTCGGGTCCGATCAAAAGATGTGTACCGTCGGTTAGGGCGGGAAGCAAGCTATGCATTTCGCATTTCAGCTCCCTTGTATTTGACCGGTGGGGCAATTGCCTTTTATATCCTGGCGGGCGTTGGATTACTTCTCTTCGGAAACCGGGCCTACAACCGGCATCGCCTGGCACGTATAGAGGCCCGCAATCAGGAATTGGAGGTAGCATTAGCTGAGCGCACCCGGGAGATGCGCGCCGCTCAGGAGCAATTGATTCTACAGGAGAAAATGGTTTCTCTAGGACTGATGACGGCGGGGATCGCCCACGAAATTCGCAATCCGCTCAATTTCGTCAATAATTTTGCCGAGGGTTCCGAAATCCTGACGGAGGAATTAACTACCGAACTCCAACAGATCAAGCCCCAACTGGAACCCGCTCAATTCCAGCACTTTCACGAGGAGCTTCAACTACTAAAACAAAACCTGGGGTCCATCCGCAACAACGGCCAACGCATGGATGAAATCATCCAGACCATGTCGGGTCACACCGGCAGGTCCTCGCAAAAGCGGGTACCGGTATCGATCCATAAATTGATCACCACCAATCTCAACTGGGCGTACCGGGGATTTAAAGACTTATACCCAAATTTTGAAGCAACGATCGTAAAGGACCTGGAAGGGCCGGAGGTGAACTTCAACGTGCTTCCCAACGATCTGGGCCGTTGCCTGCTCAATTTGTTCAACAACGCCTTCTACACCCTATACGAAAAACAGCAAGAACAACCGGCCGAGTACGAGCCGAAGGTGACCGTTCGAAGCCGGCTGCTTTCCAACGGGCTGGAAATACGCATTCGAGACAACGGCAAAGGCATCCCGCAGGCCGTCCGCCCGCACGTGTTCGATCCCTTTTACACCTCCAAGCCAACGGGGCAAGGCAATGTCGGATTGGGGCTATCCATCACCTACGATATCATTACGAAAGGCCATCAGGGAGAAATCCGGGTGGATACGGAGGAGGGGGCGTTTACGGAGTTTGTGGTGTTCTTGCCTCTGTAGGGTTTTGGCCTTTTGGTCCTTTAGTACTTTGGTTTAAACCTAAAAATCTAGAAAACCTAAAGGTTTAAAAGTCTTCTTAATGTACTAACGAACTAAATTCTAAAGAACTAAATTCTAATTCCTATAATTAGTAGGCCGCTGCCCAAACTCCTGCAGAAAGGTATGGGAGAAATACTTGGGATCGGAGTACCCTACTCTGTAGGCCACTTCGGAGATATTGAGATCGGTACTGCGCAGCAGTTCTTTGGCTCGTTGGAGGCGGATCGAGCGAACGAAGAGCGACGTCGATTTATTCGTGAGGGCCTTGACCTTTCGGTGTAATTGGGTGCGACTGACCGTCAGGGCCTGGCACAATTCGGGAATACCGAATTCCTCATCCTCCATTTGCTTTTCCACTACTTCGCGGAGTCGCAGCAGGAAGGCATCCTCCCGATCCTGTGGATTTAGTGCTCCATTTCTTGCAGTAGCCAGGGATTGGTAGCGCTGCTGCAACTGCCGTCGCGAGTCGATCAATTGGGCGAGCCGGAGGTGCAATTCGCGGGCCTTGACCGGCTTTTCGAGATAGGCGTCGGCGCCCACTTCCAGGCTCTTCAGGCGCGCCTCTTCCGTGGCACGCGCGGTGAGGAGAACGACCGGAATATGACTGGTCCGCTGATCCTGTTTCAGGGCTGTACACAATTCGAGCCCATCCCGACCGGGCAATACGATATCGCTGAGCACCAGATCCGGAATGGTCTCAATGGCTTGCTGTAGGCCAGCGGTCCCGTCCCAGGCGACCTCGATGCGGTATTCGTTTTCCAGGCTGGCGGTGAGGTAGGTGGCGATGTCCGGATTGTCTTCTACGATCAGTAAATGCGGAAGATCTTCGATCGCCTCGGAAGCAATGGGCAACTCTGTGGCTGTTGTAGGCACGTCTGCCAGTTGCTCGATGGGTAGTAACAGGACGAAGGTCGACCCCTCCCCTTCCTGGCTCCGCACTTCGATGCGCCCCTGGAGTAAATCGACCAATTCCTTGACCAGGTGCAAGCCAATACCCGAACTATCCGAAGCAGCCAATACGCCTTGATCCATCGGTTTTTCCCCTTGTTGGAACCGCTCGAAGATGTTGTCCAACAGGTCCTGATCCATTCCTATCCCTGTATCGGAGATGCTAAATCGGAAACAAGTGTCCGACCTTCCAATACTAATGGAAATGGCGCCTCCTTCCGAACTGTACTTGATTGCATTCGACAGCAGGTTGGAAAGAATACTCGCCAACTTATCCGGATCGTAATCCATCATCAGTTCCTCCAACTGATAGTCAACGGTAAGGGTCTGTTTTGCGTTTTCCACCAGCGCTTCGAAGGGCTCGAGCAAGTAGGCGACAAAGGGAATCACGTTGTTGCGGACGTAGCGAACCAACTGCCTCCCGGACTCCAATTTGCGCACCTCCAGCAGTTGGTTGACCAAGTCCAGCATCGCCTGGCCCTGCCGCTGAATAATATCCAGCCCTTTGCCCAACCAGCGATCCGGGTCTTGCTGAATCAGGTCCTTCGCTCCGAGCAGACTGGTCAGGGGCGTCCGGAATTCGTGCGACAGGTTCGTCACGAACTGCGATTTCATACGATCCAATTGGGCGAGTCGCTCGTTGCGCTGCTCCAATTCGGCGGTCAGTTCCGCCCGCTTAACCAGTTCGACCTCCCGGATGGTTTTCCGGATGGTGGTTTCCAGGTCTTCAAAATCAATCGGCTTTGTCACGAAATCGAAGGCCCCGAGGTTCATGGCCCGGCGAATATTTTCCATATCGCCGTAGGCCGAAACCATCACCACCCGCAGGTGTGGGCGCTGCTGCATGAGCAGTGGCAGTAAGGTGAGCCCATCCATTTCCGGCATATTGATATCGCACAGCACGATGGCGATATCCTCTTGCGCCTCCAGGCAGCTCAATGCTTCCTTTCCGCCGAGCGCATAGGAAAAGCGGTACTCCCCCGCCCGGATAGCCGACCGAAAGCGCAGTTGCATCAATGGCTTCATGTCCAGCTCATCGTCCACCACCAAAATGTGCGTCGCCATGCTCGTGGTTTTTACGGCTCCTGTTAGATGAAATTTTCTGCGTGGATTGTCTGAATGTGGTAGGATCGGTGCTCTCGTCTTCTGATCGAGTCTAGATAGGTTATACCCAAACCACTCCGTTTTAGGTATATGTGTGGATGTTGTCCGGGTTGGATACAGCGGGGCGGTTCTCGCGTGCTGTAGAGAACAAATATACGAGAAGCTAATGATATCTTGAAGCACGAGCCTACCAGACCTGACTTTGTCAGGTTAGTGAGTGCTGGCAAAAGAGAATTCGCCATTCGCTCTCCACCATTCACCATTAATCAAAATCGGCCACCCCCAACATCCGGAGGCAGCCGAAAGGCATCAAATGGTTTGCTGGGTTTATGCCTAAGAAGCTGTTTTAAGGCTTGCGCGCCCGAAAGCCGATCACCGGCGGGTGAGCCATAAACTGCTCCCACAGCGGGTTGGCGAGCTGAAAGACCGGCAGCTCTGGCTCGATCCACTCAAAATCGACGAAGCCGGCAGCTTCGAACGCCTTGCGGTACGTCAGTGGCGTCCAGTAGTAGTGGTGGATGCTGTGGAAGGCTCCCTCGCGGTTGAAGAAGGTGTAGCGAATCGGCGTGCCGTCCTTGCGCCGGGAGGCTGCCTGCTTGATGAAGCCGTACTTCCGGTAGCGTGGGTATTCGGTAGGGCAGTTAAAGGGATTATCGTTATAGCCCAGGAAGTAGCCGCCGCTTTTCAGTTGCTGGAAGGCCGTGCGGCAAGTGTTTACCAGCGCCTTTTTCGTCTTGGCGTTGTTCAGCAGATACATAGCGACCACTCGGTCGAAAATGGGCATGGGGGGCAAGTTGGCAGGGTCGACCTGCACGTAGCGACAGCCCAGTGGGTGGCGGGCTTCGGCCGCTTCGGCCTGGTTGATTTTTTTCTTGGAAAAGTCGATTCCGACGACCCGCTCCGCACCTGCGGCTTTGAGCTTGCGGGTATAGTGGCCATCTCCGCAGCCCATATCCAGTATGTGCTGGCCGTTGAGATCATCCAATAATTGGAACAGGGAATAGGATTCGATGTATGTCCGAAAAGGGAGTTCGTTGGAAGACTTTTTCTCCTGGGCAACAAAGGTGTGATTAGCAGTGCTCATTTTTCGTGATTTGATATTGGTTAATCATTCGCACATCACAAAGATCGGTTGGCACCGGCCGCGGTACTCGCAATATTGTTTCAAAAGAGTGGAGTATTGTGTAATCTCCGTTTCCACCTACCACGACTGCATGAATCCCCACGATCAGAAAGGCCCCTTTGGCGGCTTTTCAGGAAACAAGCCTTGATTGTTAGGCATGAACCACCTATCTTTGTCGTCCATCCAATTACTGTCCGGCGGGGCAGTTTTTCGCTCCAATTGATAAGTCCAATTCAGAAACGGCCGTAGACATTACTGGTAGTCGCGTGCGCTGCGCACGCTCGGGCTACCTGCATCCCCTGAGGTTGGCAGGTTTGGTGGGCGGGTCGTTTTTATTATTCCCACCCACATGGTGTGCGGCGCCCCGAGCCCGGCAATCGACTGAGTGCCGAGGGTGCAATTTTCTCCCTTCTCCCCTTTGCCACCCCAAGTATTTAGAAGATCTTCGCCCCGCCATTCCACAAATATCCACTCATGAAGAAAGTATACTCTTACCCCAAACACCTCATCAAAGTACTGCTGCTGGAGGGGGTCCACAATAAGGCCGTCGATCTATTTGAAGAAGAGGGCTACCAGGTCGAATACCTCGAAACCTCGCTGACGGAAGCCGAATTGTGCGAAAAAATCGAGGATGTCCACATCATCGGTATTCGCTCCAAGACGCAGCTCACCGAAAAAGTAATCCAGAGTAGCAAGCGGTTGATTTGTGTGGGGGCCTTCTGCATCGGTACCAATCAGATTGATCTGGATGCCTGCAGCGAGGCTGGCGTGGCCGTGTTCAATGCGCCCTACAGTAATACCCGTTCGGTAGTGGAACTGGCCATTGCCGAAATCATCATGTTGGTGCGCAATGTGCCGGATAAGATGCGAGCCATGCACCAGGGCAAATGGCAAAAATCGGCCAAGAATGCCAACGAGGTGCGCGGGAAAACCCTCGGCATCGTAGGATATGGCAACATCGGCAGCCAACTGTCGGTGGTGGCCGAGGCGCTCGGGATGAAGGTCTATTTCTACGATTTGGTCGATCGCCTGGTGCTCGGCAATGCCACCCGCTGCAACACGCTCGCCGAATTACTCGCCATCTCCGATGTGGTCAGCCTTCACATCGACGGCCGCCCGGACAACAACCACCTCTTCGGTGCCACCGAATTTGCCCAGATGAAAGACGGCGCCATCTTCGTCAATTTAGCACGGGGGAAGGTCGTCGATCTCGACGCACTCAAAGCCGCCCTCGATTCGGGCAAATTAAAGGGTTGTAGCGTCGACGTTTTCCCCAAAGAACCCAAAAGCAACAACGAACCGCTAGAAACTCCACTACAAAACGCCCCCAATACCATTCTCACCCCACACATCGGCGGGAGCACCATGGAAGCCCAGGAAAACATCGGGCAATTCGTCCCCGGCAAAGTGATCAACTACATCAATACCGGTAGTACGTTCGGTAGCGTCAACCTGCCCAACGTGCAATTGCCCCCCTTCGAGGGTGCCCACCGCTTGCTGCATATCCACCACAACATCCCCAATGTGATCGCTCAGTTTAATGGAATCCTGGCCGAAAGCGGCATCAACGTGCTCGGTCAGTACCTCAAAACCAGCGAAACACTCGGCTACGTCATTGCCGACGTAGATAAGGACTACGACCAATCCCTGGTCGATGCCCTGAAAGCGGTGCCCGGCACAATTTGGATGAGGGAGTTGTACTAAGGGGTGTGAGTGTGAGTGAAACAATACTGCACACATCCGATACATTATTCCACTTTCGCCACTGGAAATGAGGCCAACTTGCAACCAGAAACAAAATCAAAAACACAGCCTCATGACCACTCGCATATTTTCATCCATCCGTGCCTTCTATCTCAACTTGAACACTTCCTTGAACGAGGATTCCGTCTGGTACTATCCAACCGCTAAAGCCCCTACCAACCAACAGCAGGAGGAAGAGGCCCAACTAGACCCGCACGATCCCAGGTATTATTATCCATTTCATCCGTTTTATCCCGTGATGTAATCCCGGCAAATTACCCGCCTGCACCCTATTAGCCAAACTACTCTGCAAGGGGAAGTAATGAACCGCGTGTTCATGCTTTCCCTTTTTCTTTTTCCCTTTACATTCTTAATCAAAACGTATTACTGAAGTCGTTTAAACTGCCACATTGAAAGCACGCTGTTAACGGTAAGTCGTGTAATACCAATCAATTTTTCCTTCTTTGACAATTTTTTCGACAGTTTAAATTTGAATTGGTATAAGAGTTGGGCCCGAAAACCAATTTCTCCAGGAGGTGGGCTGCCCGAATTTAACAGGTGAAAAGTTTAGGTTCACCCTTTCACCTGTTCGCCTTTTAAACTTTTCGGCCAGCTAGCTGGCCGAAAAGGCAAACCTCACATAAATCAAAAAAAGAGTACTGCCAAAACTGACAGTACCCTTCGATATAAAGAACCCCTATGACCGAGAAGAGATGTTCGTGAGAAGAACACCCGTTTCGGTGTGTGAACCACTAACCCTTTGATGGGAGAGTAAAAAAGCGTGTCAAAGCTTGTTGTTTCGTATCGTTGTCAGTACAAAGATGGGCCATTCCGACGCGGCCGTCGGTCCCTATTGTTGCAAATTGGTGGAGTATTGTTGCTCTACAAGGGGAGGGTCATTACGAAGCGGGTGAAGGCTGCTGGCTCGGATTCCACGTCGAGCGTACCGTGGTGGCCCTGCACAATGTCGTTGCTGATGGAGAGGCCCAGGCCGGTGTTTCCATCGCCGACGGGTTTGGTAGTGAAAAAGGGGGTGAAGATCTGCTTGCGAATTTCCTCGGGGATACCCGGACCGTTGTCCCAGATGCTGATTTTTACCGTTTCGTCCTGCCGGGAAGTCGCCACCTTCAAGGTGGGTGTATAATCGGGAAGGCCCCGCTGTTGTTTTTGGTGCAGGGCATAACAAGCGTTTCCGATGATGTTCAGCAAGGCGCGACTGATATCCTGAGGAATGATTTCCACCAGCGGCAATTGGTCGTCGTAGGATTCATCCACGTGGGCGCTGAAGTCGGGGTGCAGCCCGCGATAGCCGGTATGAGCCAGGTTCAGGGTTTCGCGTACGAGCTGGTTGATTTGTACGGACTGGATCTCGCCCTGGTTGCCGCTCGCCTGCTCCATCATGCTTTTGACAATCCGGTCGATGCGGGTGCCGTTTTCCTTGATATCTACCGCATTTTGCTTCAATTCGCCGGCCAGTTCCTCGCAGAGAGCCAATTGCTCGGGGGCGGGCTGCTGCTTGTAGTGGCCGAGGGTTTCTTCCAATTCGTTCACCAGGTCGATCGAGCCTTCCGAAAAGTTATTGACAAAATTGAGCGGGTTCTTAATTTCGTGGGCAATGCCCGCTGTGAGCTGCCCTAGCGAGGCCATTTTTTCCTGCATCATCAATTGCCGCTGGGCCTTCGCCCGTTCGGCGGTGCGCAGGCGTTTGAGCCGGAAATTTTGGTAAATGATCCAGAGGAAGATCAACGCCACCGCCAAGCCGACAATCAGCAGGATTTGAAGCAACCGCTGCCGGCGCACCTGGGCGTCGTAAGCCTGGATTTCTTCTTGTTGCTGAGCGATTTCCAGTTCGCGTTGTATCGAATCCTGGGCCAGGCGCAAAATTTCATTTTCCAGCCGGACCTGCCGCAGCGCCAGTTGGGTGCGGAGGGCTTCTTGTTCCTGGATGGTACTATCGAGGGTTTCCTCGAGTTCGGTGTTTGCGGAGGCAAATTCCAGGTTTTGCTGCTCGGTAACTTCCAATTCCGATTTGAGGGTCTGCAATCTCGAAGCAGACTGCTCAATCTCTTGCTTGTGTTTTAATTTTCGATATTCCAATTCTGCTTCCTGCAATCGTTGCTGGCGCTTGGTCAATCGGTAGATGGTAATTAATAATGAAAGGCTTTCGAGCTGCGCCGGTTCGCTGTTGATGGCGCGGGCGGCCTCCAGGCTCGATCTGGCAAATCGGGTGGCTTTCCCCTGGTTGTCCTGATCGCGATATAGAATCCCCAACCGCAGCGCGCTTCCGTACAGCCCTTGCTGGTAATCGAGTTCTTCACTCAATTCGAAAGCCTCCTCGGCGAGCGCCTCGGCTCGCTCCGGTTCCTCGATTTGAATGCGGGCAGCCTCTTGCACGAGCTGATCTACCCGAACCGTACCAGTCGCCTCCTGCCCCAACAATGGAAGGATGTAAAGGAATGGGAAGAAGAGGAGCGTCCACTTGATCATTTTCGAGGTTGGTTTGCTTTTTACGCTGCCGTTATCGTTTAGCCGTTTAAACGTCAAGTTTGAGCCTGCTGCCGAAACGCCTTCGGCGAAAGGCCAAATTCCTGCTGAAACGTCCTGCTAAAATAGCGCGGATCGCTGAATCCGACCTCGAAGGCAACCTGGGAGATGTTTAGATCCGAATTTAACAGGATCGATTTCGATTTATTCAACCGAATCGACCGGATGAAGTGGGAGGTCGACCGCCCCGTCAGGGCCTTCAGCTTACGGTGCAACTGCGAGCGGCTCATCCCGAGGTTGCGACACACTTCGTGGATGCCGAACTGCTCGTCGTCGAGGTGCTGTTCGACTTCTTCCACAATGCGCTGAATGAATTCGTTTTCTTCCTCCGCACCGGGTACGGTAGCTTCCGGATTGCGGAAGGCTTCCTGCAATTGCAGCCGCAGCTCGATCAGCTTCTGTAGGCGAATCAGCAATTCCTCCTGGTTGAAGGGCTTGGTCAGGTAGGCATCTGCCCCCTTTTTCAATCCGCTGATGCGGGCCTCATCGCCCGCCTGGGCCGTTAGCAGCACGATGGGGATATGACTCGTACGCCGATCGGTTTTGAGGGTTTCGCATAGCTCGTATCCATCCTTCACCGGCATCATGACGTCGCTCACAATGATATCCGGAATCAACTCGATGGCTTTATCGATCCCTTCCTGCCCGTCGCGAGCGTAGTGGAGCTGGTACCGATCCTCCAGGCAGGCGGTGAGGTATTGAATCAGGTCCAGATTGTCTTCTACAATCAATAAACTCGGGAGTTCCTCCAAGGCCGGAACGGTAGTGGTCGGCCCTTCGGCTTCCGAAAAATAGGCCGCAGAAGCCTGCGACACCGCCGGCCATTCCCCGCTTTCGGTGTCGGCTCGCTTTTTGGCCTCCCGGCGAATGGGGAAGGTCAGTGTGAAGGTGGTCCCCACGCCCACTTCGCTTTCGACCGCAATGGTCCCCTCCAGGAGTTGCACGAATTCGTTTACAATCGTCAGGCCGATGCCCGTTCCCAATTCCGATTGCTCCTGCTCGTCCACCTGATAAAACCGGCCGAAAACATGGGGCAACGCCTCTGCGGAAATGCCTATCCCAGAGTCTTTAACCACCATTTCCAAACGCTCCGGATCGCCCGGTAGGTGGTTCAGATGCAATTCGATGCGTCCACCCACGGGCGTAAACTTGACGGCATTCGAGATGAGATTCGATAGAATGCGCAGCACCTTTTCCGGATCGTAATCCATCCAGATATCGTCCCGGTTGGTGGTGAGTTGCAGGTTGATATCCTTCTGCTCGGCCAACGACTGGAAGGATTCGAAGATGTACTTCACAAAATGGACGATGTCATCGTGGATGGGCCTGGCCACCATCTTTCCCATCTCCAGCTTGCGCAAATCGAGGATTTGATTGACCAGATCGAGCAAATTTGCACTGTTGCGCTTGATCATTACCAGGCCACGGTTCAACCACCGATCCGGCTGCTCCTGGATCTGATCGGTCATGCCCGTGATGATCGTGAGCGGCGTGCGCAATTCGTGGGAGATATTCGTAAAGAGCCGCGACTTCAGCGCGTCCAGTTGGCTCAATTGCTCGTTTTGCTCCTCGAGCGTCTTCGCGCGGGCCGCTTCCCGAATCAACCCCACTTCCTTGAGGGTCTTATCGATGGTCAGTTTCAAATCTTCGAAATCGATGGGCTTCAAGATGAAATCGTACGCACCGCGGTTCATGGTGGCACGGATATTCTTCATGTCGCCGTAGGCGGAGACCATCACCGTGCGGAGGCTGAGATCCAGCTCGTTGAGCCTGCCCAGGAGGGTGATCCCATCCATATCCGGCATGTTGATATCACAAAGAATGATATCGAAACCATCGTCCTGATGCAAGAGCTCGAGCGCCTGCACGCCATTCAAGGCAAAGGCAAATTCGTACTCCTTGTTCCTGATCTGACTCCGAAAACGCTGCAAAATGAGCCGCTCCACAAAGGGCTCGTCATCAACTACCAGTATTTTGGCCAACATTTGAGGATGTGATGTTCTGATGTTCTGATGCTGTGATGTGCTTAATGTGCTGATACGACAATGAGCCAATGTATTCACAGACCAATGCCGGCACACCCGTTAAATTAAATAATTAACAGATTAAAAAAAGTGCCGCCAGACCAAAATACCAAAGTCCCCCCCCTACAGCTTCACCAGCGACAGTACCGCCTGCCGCTCCCCGTCGATCAGGCGCAGCGCGTACATGCCACTCGGCAAAGCAGGGATGGGCCACTGCAGCGGGCCACGCCCTAGGGTTCCATCCACGATGCGTTCGGCGACTACTTGCCCCAGCGGGTTGAGCAGCTGAAAGCGAATCGGATTGGAGAAGGGGCCCTCGGATTCGATGATCAACACCCGGTCGAAGGGGTTGGGATATACCCGCACCCCCGCCGGCCAATCGATGACCTCCAGGCCGACAACTACTCCTACTTCAAACGAAGGTGCCGTAGAAAGGGTGCATCCTACTGCATCTTCAATCGTCATTTGCAGCTCGTAGTTGCCACTGGGCAGGCTATCGATTTGTACACGCCCGTCGGGGCTCGATAGCTCGCCGCCGAGGTTGCCGTCGGCGGTGCTCCATTCAATCGAGTACGGCAGGGTGCCGCCGGTAAAGATCAGCTCGGCGCTGCCGTCGTTCGACGCATTGTCCATAGCTGGCTGGCTGCTCACCGAATCGAGTTGCAAGCGATCGGGGCTGGAAAGATCCACCATAGCACCCGCCACACAGGTGCTGGCGTCGGTTACCGTCACGGTGTAGTTACCTGCGGGCAGGTTGGACAACTCCAGGATGGTATCGCCCGTCGACCATTCCACGGCAAACGGGGGCGTGCCACTCATCGGCGCTACGGCAATGGAGCCGTTGCGATCGCCTTCGCAATCGATGGGTGTCACCACGCTCGCAGAGGCCGACAGGGCCGGCCCCACTTCTACGCGCACGGTGGCCGCATCGCTACAGCCGTTGGCATCGGTTACCTCCAGACGGTAGTCCGTATCCGCGTTGGGCTGGTCGGTGAGGAGGGCTCCACTTTGGACGGGTCCGTTGGGCAGGGGCCGCCACCGGAAGGTCAGATTGCCCGTTCCCTGGCTGCCCGATCCGTCCAGCTCCACCAAATCGCCGGTGCAAATGCGCGTATCAGCGGGCACCACGGCCTGCGGGTTGGCGAGCTCGTCGACGGTAAATTCGACGCGGGTGCCGCTCGGGCAACCGGATACACTCTCCCGGCCTTCGGCGTAGTAGTTGCCGGGGGAGGTGGGCTGGAAGGTATCACTCCCTTCCGCAACCGGCTGACCGCCCGTGGCCGCGGTGTACCAATCAGTCGTGATTCCGGCGGCGGTGGACACTTCCAGCATCGGCAGGGCGCTACCGGCGCAATAAGACAACTGCTGCGCACTCTCGGGGGTCGGCACCGCCACGGCCGGGCAACTACAGTCGGGTGCCTGTACCGTTTGCTCGAGCTGACAATTGGTGGTGGTATTCGTCAACACCAAATTGACATTTCTACCCGACGGAATATCGGCCACCCGAAAGCGGTTGTTGCCCAGGTCGGTCACCGTGCCGCGGTTGGCCGTCAGTTGGTTGGCATTGGCCGTCAGTTCGAGGGTGTAGGATTGTAGATCGGCGCTGCAATCGGTATCCAATTGCGAAGTGCTAATGGCCGCAAAGACGCCCACACTGAGCTGATCCTGCACGGAGCAGGTCGAGGCATCCGTAACGGTCACGGTAAATTGCATGCTGCTGTTGAGCGGCGGGGTGGTTACGGTTGCCGTATTGCCCAGGCCGCCGTCCCACAGGTAGGTAAGATTCCCCTCGCCGCCGTTGGCGGTGGCCGTCAGCGTAGCCGTTTCGCCGGCGCAGACACCGTCGGGGCCGTCCGTCGTCAGATCGATGGGCGTAGTCGATTCTACCTCGTAGGTATTCGTCGATTCTGATATACAGCCCTGGAGACTAGTGCTGCGGGCCTGGCTGTAGTAGGTGCCGGCCGCCGAAGGGGTGAAGGTGGCCGTTCCCTGAGCCTGGATATTGTCGTTTTGGTCGAACCAATCGAAGGTGTACCCGGCATTGTTGGGCAGCGATTCGGTCAGGGTGGGCAGCGATTCGTTGAAGCAAAATTCGACGGTGGAATTTTGCCCGGCCGTGGGCAGTTCGGCTACATCGACATTGAACGTGGCTTCGAAAAAGCCGCCGCAGTCCGGATCTTCCACCCGGGCGATGTAGCGCAGCGGTGCGTCCGTCGGGCTGATCGTCACCTGTATCGTCGGCACCTTTCCGCGGGCCAGCTCGGTGGATTGATTGCCGATTTGGCGGGTCCACACGTAGTCGAAAAAGGCCGTATCGTATTGGCTCAAGGTAGCACCGAGCACGAGGTCCTCGCCGGGGCAGGCCGACAGGTTCTCCGTCTGGTTCTGGGCGCTGCTGATGCAGATCCCCGCCTGCGTGATGACCACGCTATCCTGCACGAGCGGGTCGGTATTGGTCGACCGCACGAACATGGTCGCCCGGCGAGGTACGGGGTCCGGATTGGCCGTCACGTCCACATTGATCACTGCCGGGCCGGTGCCGCTGTTCACCGAGGTAGTCAGCCAGGAGCTTGCACTGGGGGGAGTCACTTCCACTTCCCAGGCCACGCCCGTGATCAGCGGGAAGGGCGTGCGGCTGGCGGTGTTGTTTAAATTCAATTCTCCGCTATTCACCAAATCGAAATTGACCGGCGCAGCCGCTTCTACTAAATTTAAAATTTGACTCCGCCCGTTCGGTCGGAAAAGCCCCTGGTCCAGCACGCCCGGAGGGTTTACCTGGGCGTAATTAATAGTGAATTCCAGCAATCGGAAATTGGACGGACTAATCTCGCGCACGAGCGAAAGGGACATTACGTCGCCCGTTTCGTACGAGCACTTGGGGTCATTGGCATCGTTGGGGGGAATGAATAGATCGATATCCGTCGGATCGTTGTTGAAAAGCCAAAATGCATCCTCCAGGGCGATGGCGGCCTTTCTACCCGCCTCATTTTCGAATGTAAAGAAAGCCACATCGCCCGCCTGGTAGTTGAAGGAATTCCCATCTAGGGTCACCTGGTGGGTATTCGTCAGCGGAATGATACATACCGAGTTATCGTACTGAAAGGTGCCGGTATTCAACAGATTATCCATGAAGAAAGCCCCCGAAATGCCGATATCAAAGTCCACAATCGGCTCGTCCGCTTCGCTATCGACCACCAAAAAGTAGGTACTCGCCAGCCCCGAAGGTAAAAAGAGCGTCACCTCATTGCTGCCTTCCGGGATTTCGGCAAAATCCAGGCAGGTGATGCCGCAGACATCTCCGAACAAAAAGACCCCCAGCTTGGCATCGGAGGTGAGGGTGACCTGGCCGGATACGAACGCCTCCGGCACCTCGATGGAGTAGACTTTTTCGAGGCCCTCGTAGGAGCGGCTACCGCTGTAGCAAGCCGCGTAGTTGTTTGCCACCGAAAAATTTTCATTTCCGAAAAACAAATCATCCGAAATGATCTCCGTCAGGCCCAACGAGGTCACCTGATCGTCGCAGGCCCCGCCCGGAAAGACGAAGAATTCATACGTCTGCTCCTGCGACGGCTCGTTGGGTACGGGAGAAGCCACCACGATGTAGTAGATGCCCTCCGGTGCCTCGCCCTCCCGGTCGTCTTCGAACTCAGCGAACGTGCCCAGCAGGCGCTGCTGGGTTTGGCCGCCGGGTCCGGGTTCGCACACAAAAACGAAGCCGATCGCGCGGGAATCGATCTCATCGATGGCAATGCTGATTTGCCCATCCGGCTCCTTGTAGAAGGTGTAGATATCGGCCACCAGGCCATTGGAAATATTGATTTCACGACTGGCGAAGGCGCCCTGCACGTCGGGGTCTAATTCGAGGGCGCGCGGCGCCCGTTCGCTGGCGGTGAGCCGCCCGTCGTTTTGGCGGCCCCGAAAGATGAGGTCGCCCCCAAAATCGCAGACGGTCGAATTGACGGCGGGTATCCACTCCCCTTCGGTGTAGAGGTCGAGGATCGCCTGGCAGCGGGTGACGGTGCCCGTCCCGTTTTTCAGCTCCACCAAATCTTCCAGGCCCTGGCAGGTGACGAGCACAATCGGTTGGTACACGCAGATATCGTCCACCTGGAAGTCGCCCCTGGCCACGCCCCAGAAGTTGATGCTGCCGATGCGGTTGGTGGGCTGGCCGTTGGGAAAGCCGCCGGAGTAGGTCCAGCTCCCCACGTAGTTGTCGTTGATGTAGAGCTCGGCGACATCCTTGGCCAAATCGATGATTTGCACCACTTTCGTCTCCTGGCCTGGCGTGAAGTTGAAGGTCAGCAGGGGGCTATCATTTACCCCGATGAAGACCCCACCAATGCCGTCGTTGCCGAAGATGACCTGGTAGGCAAAGGCATCGTAGGGGTTGCTGTCGGCGTACTGGATGTTGTAGTAGCCCCGCCGCCCCGGCTCGACGCGCATGCGCCAGCTGAGCCGCCAGCGGCGGTTGCCCCCGAGGCCGAGGTTGTAGAGCACGTCCGACCGCGGGTCCGAACTGTCGGTGATGTGCAGGGCCTTGCCCGTGCCCATAGTGCTGTTTTCAATAAACGCCCGCCCGTTCGATTCGGGATAGAGTACCCAATCGGGCAGGGAAGCAGTGACCTCGTCGCCAATGTCCAGCGATTCGAAGTGCTCGGAGGGGTTGGGCGTGTTAAATGCCGGATTATCCACGCAATTCTGCGCCATGGCCGGCCCGGTAAAGATCAAAAAAAGACTGTACGCCATAGCACGGACGGCATACCCGGATAGTTGCTGTAGTGGGTGGTTCACGGTATATGGGTTTTATGATTCGGTCGTTAAATATACGTGAACTCTGGGTAAAATGCTGATTTTAAGGTATTCTAATGATATGATGTTCTGATTCTGTGATCCTATGATGTATTCAATATGCTGATGTGACAATTTGCCAATAATGCATCTATAGACCGATGCCGCTAGAGGAACTAAAATACGGAGAGCGTATTTTACTGATGAAGCGATCCTCCTTGAGTTAGCCATTATTCTATTCAAAAGAGAACGTATTACATTAGGACAAGCCAGCCAAATTGCCGGATTGCATCCGTTTGAGTTTCAAAAAGAACTTGCCGAGAGAAAAATTCCTATTCACTACGGCCTGGAAGATTTTGAGAAAGATCTGGAAACGATCAAAAACCCATGAGCGTGATCGTCATTAGCGATACGGAGGTGTACCCCATTGAGAGAAGTGAATGAAAAATACCCCATGGCACTGGTTACAACATAACCGCCATGCAGTAATTTCAAGTTAACAGAAAACACCAATAACCTGCGTAATGCGTTACGTGTAATATCAAAATAAATAATGAATCTAAAGTACTAAAAGACCAAAGTA
>CAZDET010000081.1:7239-19369 GCA_964504335.1 uncultured Saprospiraceae bacterium | reverse complement strand
AGCCGCTCAGCGAGCCTGCCCACCGGGCTGGCGGCTACCGACAGATGCCGAGTGGCGAGCTATGGCTAAAATATTTGGCGGGGTAGATGATGATGCTTCGGATGGAGGTAAGGCGGCCTATAAGGCGTTAATTGACGGGGGTGAAAGCGACTTTTCCGCGCGCCTGGGTGGCCACCGCTACTCCCATGGCAGCTTCTACAACCTTGGCCGCTTCGGCGGCTACTGGAGTGCTACGGAGTACGATAGCGGCCTCGCGTGGTACTACTTCTTCGATAGCAACAACGAGGAGCTGGGCCGCTTCAACCTCGATAAGTCGGCCGGGCTATCCTGTCGTTGTATCCAGGGCTCTTGACTATTGGACCATTTGACTATTTGCGCCGCGCAGCGGCTTTCGAGAAGATTGACAATGTACCTGAGCTACGGCTGACACCTGGGAGATAGAGGTTAGATTATGAATTTTGTATCGATATTATAATAGGTAAGAATTAACGATATGTCCCCAAATGAACACAGGGGCCCTTACCGCCTCAAAAGTAGATTCGAAGGACGCCCCATTAACAAATCCTGGTTTTTGGGAATCGGAATTGACCGATATGTACACTTCACAGATTTGAAAAATGCAGTGAGAGACGTCCGAGCCATGCATAGGGTGCTGATCGAGCAATACGATATTGATGAATCTATTACGCTCTATAACGAAGTGGCTACCCGGCGCAATATCTTTCGGCAATTTACACAGTTGCAGGAGCAAATCGGACCGGATGATAAACTGCTGGTCTTTTTTTCTGGCCACGGGTTTATGGCGAGTGGAACGGGCTATTGGGTACCCCACGAGGCGGAACTGGATGCCGAGTACGATTTCTTACCGAACTCTCAATTGAAAGACCATTTAAGAAGAATCAGAGCCCGCCACGTTTTAATTGTCTCCGACAGTTGTTTTTCAGGTAGCTTGCTTGCAGAAGGGCCGACCAAGTCCTCTCTTCCGGAAAAGCGGCTATTACAAATTAAATCACGCTATGGGATTTGCTCCGGTCGGGACAACGAAGTTGTATGGGATGGTCCGGCGGGTAGCCACAGTCCATTTGCGAACAGTATGTTAGCTGTCCTTCAACAGAATCAACAACTGATGCTGCGTGCTTCAATATTGGCAGATGAAGTACTAAATCGTACTACGGTGCAATACAGACAATTGCCGCGGCATGGTAGATTATTCGATGTAGGAGACGAGGGAGGGCAATACGTTTTCCGTTTACGTACACGTGATGAACATCATGCGTACGCCACCGTCCATTTGGCAGCAAAAACACAACCTTCCAATCCACGCTCCTCCCAACGAGAAGGCACATCCAATTCATTCACAGACCCTCGGGACGGGCGAATCTATCGAGTGATTCTGCTCAACGGACTTAATTGGATGGCTGAAAATCTAGCCTTTGACGTAGGGGAGGGCTGCTGGATTTACAAGGAAAATTCAAAGTATTTGGAGCAATACGGCCGGTTGTATACCTGGGAAGCAGCCCAGAACGCTTGCCCGCCAGGCTGGAGGCTTCCGACGGATGCGGAGTGGCGAGGCATGGCCAAGCAGTTCGGGGGAGTAGATATAGATACCTCTGACAGTGGAGAAGCCGCCTACCACGCCCTACTAGAAGGAGGTGTTAGTGGCTTTTCCGCCCTACTGGGCGGCCGGCGAAGCTCATATGGTGCTTTCAGCAATCTTGGTGGAACCGGCTATTATTGGAGCTCCACGGCACTCAATACTTCCTACGCGTGGTACTTTCTATTTAACAGCTATCTCCGAAAGCTGTCCCGTATCGACTATGGTAAGTCGTGGGGCTTCTCGTGCCGTTGCGTACAGGAGTAACCAATGTGGCAATTAGTCCATGTGCCGATTTGTTACTAAAAACACCAAACCGGCACCCACCCACGTATTAAGCCCTAACCACCTACAGTAGAGCCCCCGCATCAAATACCGGAGGCGACCCCTCGGCCCGGCGGGACATAACATAGCTTGGCACCTCGGCCTTCCGGCCGGTGGATGGCTCGGGGCGCCGCACACCATGTGGGTGGGTATATAATAAAACGACCCGCCCACCATTCCTGCCTACCTGAAGGGGCGCAGGAAGCCCAAACGTGCACCGCGCACGCGGCTACCAGCAATGGAAACGGCCGTGTGAAAACCTGGGCTATTTTGTGAGAACAGCTGCCGCTGGGGCAGCTATTGGATGGTCTAATAAAGATACGCGCTTACTACCTAACACGCAAGCCTTGATTTGCAAAAAACTACCGTACCGATCGTTTTGATGCGGTTGCCCTAAACGCTATAATACCACCTATCAAACACTTTCCTTATTTTCGCCCCACCGCCGACCGACCGGCAGGAACGAACCAAAAACGAACCAATGGATAACTTACTCAAACGGGTAAAAAACATCTATCAGGAGGGCTGCGTCAGCATTATTTTTAATACTCACCGCACCAAGCCCGACAGCTTCCAGGACCCCATCCGGATGAAAAACCTCGTCAAGGAGGCCGAAGAGCGCCTGCGTACGGAATTTGACGACGACAAGGTCGAAGCGACCCTCGCGAACATTCAGGAAATCTCCGAGCGCATCGACCACCAGTTCAACCTGGAAAGCCTGGTGATTTTTGCAAATACCGACTTCTGCGATTTCACCCGCCTACCCATTGCCGTGGAAAACCGCGTAGTCGTAGACGATACCTTCGCCACCCGCGACTTGGTGCGCGCCCTGCATCTGGAATCGGCCTACTACGTCCTGACGTTGAGCCAGAACAAGTCCCGACTGATCGAAGCCTTCAACGATAAGCTGGTGAAAGAAGTAGGCGGCGAATTCCCACTCGAAAACCAGGTGTATACGACCAATCCAGCGCAGCTAACCGATTCGGAACGCCTGGATAACTTGCTCAAGGAGTTTTACAACCGGGTCGATAAGTGCGTGCAGGATGTGATGGAGGACCGGGCCCTGCCCATCGTCGTTGCTTCGGATCGGCGCAACTTCGATCATTACCACGAAATCACCGATCGGAAGGAGTTGGTTGTGGGTTTCACAAACGGTAGCCGGGACGACACGCCCGCCCACAAGATTGTCAGCGATGCCTGGGAGGAGGTGCGCGCCATGATTCAGGAGCGCAACAAAAAGCGGCTCGAAGAATTGAACGAGGCCGTCGGTCATGGGCGCGTCCTAACGGAATACAACGACATCTGGGCCGCCATCAGCGAAGGCCGGGGCCAGACGCTGTTCGTTCAGAAAGACCTCTTCCAGCCCGCTCTCCTGGCCACGGATGACAATACCATCATGCTCCTCGATACCATTGACCGCGACGAGCCGGGCGCCGTCGACGACATCATTGACGAGATGATCGAGCGCAACCGGCAGTTCGGCGGCGATACCGTGTTTGTGGATAGCGGGAAGCTCGCCGAGTTTCAGGGGATTGCGTTGATTACGCGGTATTGATCGGGACTTTGGTCTTTTGGTACTTTGGTCTTGTAGGGCCCTGCCATGTCATTCCGCGATTAGTCCGAATGCCCCCTTTACCAAAAATACCGCATTGGGTGAAAAGGCATCCGGATTGCGAATGGCGACGTATTCTCCTACGGTTGGGCCAACGGTGACTTGCCGCTTCCGAAACTGGTAGCTGCCGTTATCCGTACCCAGGTGCTCCAGTACGAAGTGCTGCCCGTCGATCTCCACTACTGCGGCCTCGGAAAGCGCCCGCTCCTCGGTGGCGCCTACCTGAATGGCCGCCTCGATGTACATGCCCGGATAAAAGGACTCCGTGGCGTGCTCATCGTCGAGGTGCCCGTGGATGTGGGCGGTGCGTTTTTCGGGATCGATGGCTGGATTGACGAGGTAGACGCTGCCCCGGTATGCGTGGTCGGGATCGTTTTGTATGTGGAAGATGATTGGCTGGCCGACTTTTACCGCCGCGAGATCCTGCTCAAAGACAGCTAATTCCAAATGTAAATGGTCGGTATTAATGATGGAGACTGCCACGTCGGAAGGTTCCAGATACTGACCGCGGGCGATGTGCACGTCCGTGATTTGTCCACTGATCGGGGCGACCACCTCAATGGTCGTCTGGAGGGCTTCCTCTGTAAGGGTCTGCGGATCGATCTGCATCATGGCAAGTTGCTTCTTCAAAGACTCGTAGCGGACCTTGGTCACCTGGTAGTCGGCCTCGGCTTTTAGGAAGGTCTTCTGGGCGGCCACGCTGTCCTGGGCTAGATTGCGCTGCCGCTCGAAATCGGATTTCAGATACGCCAACTGCCCCTTGGCCTCCAGGAAGTCCTGCTGCACGTGGATGTAGTCCGGGTTTTCCAGGGTGAAGAGGCGTTGCCCCTTGCGAATGCGCTGCCCGGGCACGAGCCGTAGTTGCTTGACGTACCCGCCAAAATAGGTACTTACCGATGCCTTATTCTCGGGTGGTACATCAAACAGCCCGTTCACGCGGATCGATTGTTGAAAGGAGCGTAGGGAAAAGGTATCCAATACCATCCCGCCGGCGGTAAACTGCTCCTCAGAAAGGCGATACGTATCCGAGCTCGCCTCGGTATCGGAAGCTTCCGTTGGATTGGCTTGATTTTCCAAGCCACAGGCGGGCATCCCGAGAAGTAGGATCAGTAGGAAGAAAAGAGCGTAATCCCTGCGTTTCATCAGCGTATCCATTTAATTCAACAGGTAGTTGGCTTCCAGTACGGCCTGGTTATACTGGAAGAGGGCTTCGAGAAAATTCTGTTCAATCCGGAGGGCTTCGTCCAATAGTTGCGCGTAGCGGAGGAAGTCAATCTCGCCGCTTTGGAAAGCCCGGCGGGCGTGGAAGCGCAACTCTTCCGCCAGTTGTTTCCCGGTAGTATCGTAGTAGTCGAGCTGCTCGGCCAGCCGCTGTACTTCCACCTCCAGTTCCCGGTAGGTAGAAGTAAGCTGCCGGGTGTAGTTGGCGGCCTCCGCCTCGGCGATGGCGATGGCTGTTCGGTTTGCCTCGACGCGGGCTTGATTAGCCCCCAGCGATAGGGGAACGGCGATGCCGGTCTCCAGCCCGAGGTAGGCCTGCCCGCCTTCGCCACCGTTGGTGCCCCGAAAGAGGGATAGTTGTAGATCGGGCAGGAGCTGCCGTTTTTCCAGTAATAGCTGTTGCTGGGCCAGGGTACGGGCGTGTTCGTAATACTGAATCCCCGGATGATTGAGGGTGTCGTGCGGCACTAGCGTTAGTCGAACCAGGGTGTCCGAGCGGATGCGGTAAGTAGTGTCGGATTGCAGCCAGCGGTGCAGGGCGATATAAGCCTGTTCGATACGCTGGGCAGTCTGCCCGACCTCCACGGCGATACCCTGTTGCTTGGAGGCGGCGGTCAGCTTCTCAAGGTAGTTGGTGGCACCCTGCTCGTAGCGGCGATTCGCGGCGCGGGCCAGGGCCGTGTACAGGCTGTCCAGGTAGGCATACTGTTTGGCCAGTTGTTGCCAGTAGGCGACCTCGTTGTAAGCCATTGCTACACCTCTGGTTACGGCGCGCCGGTCGAGTTCGTACTGGTCGCCGGCCAACACCGCCTGGCCTTCCAGTACGTTGCGCTGCGCCGAATAGACGGAGGGGAACTGGATCGCTTGCCCGATCCCCAACACGTGAAGGGGCAAATCATTCGGGGCAATGTTATTTTCGTCGTAGCTGTAGTAAAGTTGGGTTTTACCAATATCCCAGGCGGTTCTGATGAGTTGCCGCTGCCGTTCGGTACGCCCGGCGGCGGCCTGTAGCCCCTTGTTGTTTTGGAGGGCAATGGCGATGGCCTGATCGAGGTCGATTTCCGGTGCTTGGGCCCGGGTGAGGATTGGCATCCCGAACAGCGACACTACCAGGAGCACCGTGACGAGCTGCTGGGAAGGCCCCTTGCGGTCGAACAGGGCGTACAGCACCGGCAGCACGATTAGTGTGAGCACCGTAGCCGTCACGAGTCCTCCGATCACGACCGTGGCGAGGGGACGTTGCACTTCGGCTCCGGCGGAGGTAGATACGGCCATCGGCAAAAAGCCGAGCGCCGCCGCCGTGGCCGTCAGCAGGACAGGCCGCAGGCGCTTCTTGGTGCCAAGGAGGATGCGATCGTTCACTCCGGCCACCCCCTGATTTTTGAGTTCCTTAAAGACATCGATCAGTACGATGCCGTTGAGCACGGCAATACCGAAGAGGGCAATGAAGCCCACCCCCGCCGAAATGCTGAAGGGCATATCGCGCAGGTACAGCAAGACGATCCCACCCACCGCGGCCAGCGGAATGGCACTGTAGATGAGCAGAGCATCCCGCACCGAATGGAAGGCAAAGTAGAGCAGGATGAATATGAGTAGCAGTGCAATCGGAACGGCCACCAGCAGGCGCTCCTTGGCCGTGCGCAGGTTTTCGAATTGGCCGCCGTACTGAATCGTGTAGCCGGTGGGAAGGTCGATGGATGCCTCGATGGCCTGTTGGACATCCTCCACCACGGATTCCAGGTCGCGATCGCGCACATTCACCCCTACCACTACCCGGCGCTTGGTATCATCGCGCGAAATTTTGGCTGGGCCTTTGGTGTAGCGGATGGTGGCAAACTCGCTGAGGGGCAGGTTACTGCCGTTGGGCAGGAGGACGGAAGCCATCTTCAGGTCTTCAAGATCTTGGAGGTGCTCCGGGGTGAAGCGCACCACCAAATCGAATTGCTTCTCGCCCTCGAACACCATGCCGGCGGGCTTGCCGGCGAAGCCCATCGCGATGATGTCGTTCAACTCCGCCACATTGAGGCCGTATTTGGCAATTTTCCGGCGGTCGTACTGCACCGACATCTGGGGGAGCCCCACCGTTTTGTCGACGCTGATATCGGCGGCGCCCTCAATGTCGCGGATGGCGTTCTCTACTTCCAGCGCTATTTGGTAAAGGAGGTCGAGGTCTTCTCCAAAGACCTTGATGGCCAGATCGGCCCGCACCCCGGTAATCAGTTCGTTGAATCGCATCTCAATCGGCTGGGTGAACTCGTATTCCACGCCCGGGATGATCGAGAGGGCCGCTTTGAATTGGTTGGCCAGTTCGTCTTTATTGGAGGCCGACACCCATTCGCCGGGGGGGCGCAATCGAATAATGACATCACTTTCCTCCATCGACATCGGATCGGTGGGCACCTCCGCTGCGCCAATCCGGCTGACGACCTGCTCGACTTCCGGAAAGTCCAACAGAATGCGCTCCATGCGGGTAAGGATCTCGACGGTGTTGCTCAGCGACGTGCCCGTTTTCAGCACCGGCTGGATCACGAAGTCGCCTTCGTCGAGGGTAGGTACGAATTCGCCGCCCATGCGGCTGAACAGATACCCGGCTCCCACCAGCAAGAGCAACGCCCCAACCAGCACCAGCCCCTTGAAACGCAAGGCCCAGCGAATGAGTGGGGCGTAACTGCGCTGTAGGAAATCGATCACTCGGGTGGAAATCGTCCGCTTGTCCGGATTAGTCGGGCGGATAAATAGCGAAGCCATCACCGGGACGTACGTAAAGCAGAGAATCATCGCACCCATCAGCGCAAAGCAAAAGACGAGGGCCATGGGTCGGAACATCTTCCCCTCCACCCCGACCAGCGACAGGATAGGGATAAAAACAATGATAATAATGAGCTGCCCGAACACTGCGGAATGCATCATTTTGCTCGTGCCGCGGTGCGCGATTTCATCGAATGCCCGCTGCCGTTCCGCTCGGGGAAGGCCGAGTAGTTGCGCGCGTTCGCTCGTCATTGAAAAGGCGATAAATTCCACAATAATGACTGCCCCGTCGATGATGATGCCGAAGTCGATGGCCCCCAGACTCATTAGATTGGCATCAACGCCGAAGAGATACATCAGCGACAGGGCGAAGAGGAGGCAGAGCGGAATGATAGAAGCCACGACGAGACCCGAGCGCAGGTTGCCCAACAGCAGTACCACGACGAAAATCACAATCAGGCAACCCAGCACGAGGTTCTCGGCGATGGTATTGGTGGTGCGCCCGATTAGCTCGCTGCGATCGAGAAAGGCATTGATTGAAATGCCCGGCGGCAGCGAAGGCGAGATTTCGGCAACGCGTTGTTTGACGGCTTCGATGACCGCCTTGGAGTTAGCCCCTTTGAGCATCATGACCTGCCCCAGCACCTTTTCGCCCTCTCCGTTACCGGT
The DNA here is from genome assembly GCA_964504335.1 of uncultured Saprospiraceae bacterium. Lineage (GTDB taxonomy): Bacteria > Bacteroidota > Bacteroidia > Chitinophagales > Saprospiraceae > CAZDET01. Next base: position 11,201 of record CAZDET010000081.1, on the reverse strand, counting down.
GATCGCACCGAATCGGGTGGCGTGCCCGAAGCCTACGCTGGCTACGTCTCGTACGAACACCGGCATCCCATCGCGCCGGTCGACTACGATGGTTTCAATATCTTCCAACGATCCTACCAGTCCTTCTCCCCGGATGAAGTAGGTCTGATTGATCTTCTCGATGTAGCCGCCTCCGGCTACGCTGTTGTTGTGCTCCAGCGCCTGGTATACTTGAGATACGGACACTTGGAGGCTGCGGAGCTTTTCGGGGTTGATCCCCACTTCGTACTGCTTGAGGAAGCCGCCCCAGGAATTCACCTCCACTACGCCGGGGATACCGGAAAGCTGGCGGCGCACGATCCAGTCCTGAATGGTGCGGACGTCGGCCAACGAATACACATCGCGGTAGGCGGAATCCACCTCGATGATGTATTGGAAAATTTCTCCTAAACCAGTCGTAATCGGCCCCATAAACGGCTGGCCGAATCCGGCGGGAATGCGCTCCTCGGCGCTCTTGATTTTTTCGGCAATGAGCTGGCGCGGGAGATACGTGCCGAGGTCGTCGTCAAATACCACCGTAACGACGGACAGGCCAAATTTGGAGATCGACCGAATCTCCTGCACGCCGGGCAGATTAGCCATCTCCAGCTCAACGGGATAGGTCAGGAACTTCTCTACGTCTTCTGTAGCCAGGTTGCGGGAAGTGGTGATGATCTGGACCTGGTTGTTTGTCACGTCCGGCACCGCACCGATCGGTAAGTAGGCAAGGGAATACAGCCCGAAGGCTACGATGCTGAGCGCCAACAGCAGGACAATGATCTTGTGTCGGATGCTATACTGGATGATGTGTTCTAACACGATAGATGGTGCATTTGGTGCCTGTTCAAATGTATAACCCGTTTCAAAGTTGGTGTGGGATTCGGCACTTAGAATTGCTCTAAATTAGAAACCAAAGCCCAAAGCTTCCATTTGACTCCACAAATGGTTAAATTGAGGTCCTTCATCATCATCGCTGCACGAATTATGGCAAACTTCACCCTTTCCATCAACGGTCAACAGCAACAAGTGGATGTTGACCCCAATACCCCTATGCTCTGGGTACTCCGCGATCACCTCAACCTTGTCGGTACGAAATACGGCTGTGGTATTTCGGCCTGCGGAACCTGCATGATCCATCTCGACGGCTATGCCGTGCTCGCCTGCCAGCTGCCTGTCTCGAAGGTCGGCGATCAGGCCATTACGACGATTGAGGGGCTATCGGAAGACGGCGACCATCCCGTACAACAAGCCTGGCTCGAACACGATGTGCCCCAATGCGGCTACTGCCAGGCCGGGCAAATCATGAGTGCCGCAGCCTTGTTGGACAGGAATCCCAATCCGAGTGATCAGGAGATCGAGGCGGCCATGCACATTAATATCTGCCGCTGTGGCACGTACACCCGCATTAAGGCAGCGATCAAGACGGCGGCAGGCTGATAGGAGCAAAACCGAAGGTTTTGCCGTGTGGTGTGTGCAGTTTGCTGTTTGAGGTGTGTCCGGTACACCATTCAAACTCCACACATCAAACTACCATTAAACCCATTCTCAAATTCTCCCACCCAACATCAAGTAGCAATGTCCATCGTAAAAACAGCATATGGCCGGCGTGCCTTCCTTAAGCAAATTTCTCTGGCCGGCGGCGGCATGATGCTCGGATTCAGCTGGCTGACCTCCTGCCAGTCCAATCCGGAAGAAGTCCTCTCCATGCCCGAGGAGTGGTATCAACTAAACGGCTTCCTCAAGATCGGAGACAATGGCCTTGTGACCATCTACTCGCCCAACCCCGAGATTGGCCAAAACGTAAAAACCTCTATGCCCATGATCGTAGCGGAGGAGCTCGACGTGGATTGGAATAACGTCGTGGTCGAACAAGCCCCGCTCAATACAGATATTTTTACCCGCCAGGTGGCGGGCGGCAGCCAATCTATCCGGCAGGGGTGGGAAGGGCTGCGCCTGGCCGGCGGTACGGCCCGGCACATGTTGCGGGAGGCCGCCGCGCAGGCCTGGGAGGTTCCCCTGGAAGAGGTGACCACCGAGGCGAGCATGCTCTACCACGAGAAAAGCGGAAAGTCGGCCGGATACGGCGAAATGGCCTCGGCCGCCAGCGAGCTCGAGATTCCCGAAGAAGTGGAGCTCAAGGACGTCAAGGATTTCAGGATCATCGGTACCTCCCGCAAAAACGTGGACGGCCCGAAAATCGTGACCGGCAAACCCCTCTACGGATTGGACTACCGCCGCGAGGGGATGCTGTACGCCACGATCGCCCATCCGCCGGCCTTCGGGATGCAACTCAAATCCGTGGATGACGCTGTGGCTAAGAGTATGCCCGGTATCAAAGACGTATTCACCATCAAAACCTACAACGACGACTACGACCGCGTCGGATTGGATATCGATGCCTTCAACGACCTTGTCGTCGTCGTAGGCAATTCCACCTGGGAGGTGATGACGGCCAAAAAGGCGTTGAATATCGAGTGGGAAATGGCGCCGGAATCTACTACAGAAATCACCCGCCGCGGCCAAACGCAGACGATCTTTACTCCCGCCGGACTCGAAAACTCAAGCACCCACGCAGAAAAAATGGCGGAATTTGCGGCGAAACCCGGAAAGGAAGTGCGCAAGGACGGCGACCCAGAGGCAGCCTTCCAGCGGGCAGCCAAGGTCATCGAGGCCACCTACACCGCGCCGTTCCTCGCCCACAACACGATGGAGCCGATGAATTTCTTCGCCCACGTAACCGCCGATAAGGCCGAATTGGTGGGGCCGACTCAGACGCCAGAGTACATGGAAAGAAGCGTGTCGGCCCGGCTAGATATGCCGTTGGAAAAGATCGACATCCAGATGACCCGTATGGGCGGCGGCTTCGGACGGCGGCTCTACGGCCACTTCCTGGTAGAGGCGGCGGTCATCTCGCAAAAAATAGATGCGCCAGTGCAATTGGTATACTCCCGCGAGGACGATATGACCTTCGGCACCTACCGCCCCGCTTATCACGCTACCTACCGGGCAGCCTTGGATGAAAACAACAACCTCATCGGCTTTCACGTACGTACGGGCGGCGTGCCGGAAAGTCCGCTGTTTGCCAACCGCTTCCCGGCCGGCGCGGTGGATAACTACCTCGCCGAAGAATGGGCGGTCGATTCCAATATCACCATCGGTGCTTTCCGGGCACCGCGGTCGAACTTCATCGCCGGAGCCGAACAGTCCTTCCTCGACGAAGTAGCGGAGGCCGCCGGAAAAGACCCCATCGAGTTCCGCCTCGAACTCCTGGAACGCGCCAAGAACAATCCCATCGGCGAAGAGAATGACTACGACGCCGCCCGCTACGCCGGCGTGCTGGAGCTGGTGCGCGAAAAATCCGACTGGGGGCAGGAAGCCACCGAGCTCAACCGCGGGGTGTCGGCCTACTATTGCCACAATTCCTACGTGGCGCAGGTGCTCGACATGAGCCTCGACAACGGAAGGCCGGTGATCGATCGGGTCTGCTGTGCCATCGACTGCGGCATCGTCGTAAACCCCGACGCCGCCACCAATATGGCCGAGGGAGGCATTGTAGACGGCATCGGCCACGCCATGTACAGCGCCATCACCTTCAAGGACGGCGCCCCCGAACAAAACAACTTCGACAAATACCGAATTATTCGCCACCGGGAAGCCCCGAAGTCCATCGATGTGCATTTCGTCCAAAACGAAATCCATCCCACGGGCCTCGGCGAACCGCCGTTCCCACCCATTATGGGGGCCGTCGCCAATGCGCTGTACCGAGCCACGGGGAAGCGGTTTTACAACCAGCCGTTCCTCGGGGATAAGCAGGAGGTGTTGGGGTAGTTCTTTAGTATTTCAGTCGATTAGTACTTTGGGTAGTACACGAAGAGCCTAAAGAACTAAAAGCCTAAAGTACTACACAAGTAACCGGCTCTCCGGCCTGGAGGGCTTTCTGTTCT
>CAZDET010000081.1:1956-7139 GCA_964504335.1 uncultured Saprospiraceae bacterium | reverse complement strand
TTTCTGTTCTTGAATGAAGGCAAGTGCATTGCCCATGGCCATGGAGTGGAGCATGGAGGAGCTTTGCTTATCCAGGATGGTTACCTGTTGATGAGAGAGGTGGGCTTTGAAGAAGGTGGGCCGGCTGAAGGGCATGTCGAAATCGTGGGCCAGTGGAACGCTGATGCGGGGCAGGCCGGTGTGGGCAGCACCACTTAATCGTTGGAGGAGGGGCAAAACGTAGATGTAAAAACAGGTGAGCGAGGAGGCGGGATTGCCCGGCAGGGCAAATACGAATGTATGGCCTTTGCGCCCGAAGTAGAGGGGCTTTCCGGGTTTTTGGAAGACGCGATAAAACAATTCTTCCACGCCATTTTCGGTGAGCGCTTGCTTGACGAAATCGTAGGCACCGACGGAGATGCCGCCGGAGAGCAATAGCACATCCGAAGTTTCCAGAAAATCGGCAATACCGGATTTAGTGGCCTGGTAATCATCCCGAATGAGTTGGGTTTCCTGGCATTCAAAGCCGTAGGCTTGCATGGCCCCGGCCAGGGCATAGCTATTGGATTCGTAAATCTGCCCTTCTTGCCGTGGCTGCCCCGGGAGGATGAGCTCATTGCCCGTGACGATAAGCCGAACGGTCGGTTTTTGGAAAACGGAAACGGTCGAAATCCCCAACGATCCGATCAGCCCCAGCGAAGCGGGCGACAGGTAATGACCAGGTGTGAAGACGGTTTGCCCGGCGGTCACTTCTTTTCCTTTGGGCCGGATGTGTTGCCCGGCGGTGATGGGCGTTTGAACGTACAGGGTGGTCGCCTCTACCTGCGTGTGTTCCTGGATGACCACGGCCGTCGTATGGGCCGGTACCTTGCTCCCGGTAAAAATGCGCAGGGCGGTTCCTTCCTCCAGGGCGTATTCGGACGTATCGCCGGCGGGTACCTCTCCCACGATTTGAAAGGAAGAAGCGTTACCGCGCACCGCATAGCCGTCCATGGCCGAATTATCGAAGGAAGGAATGTCGAAAGAAGCTTCAATGGGAGCGGCCAGGTAATAGCCCTGCGAGTGGGCTAGTGGCAAGTGGGCAGAAGTGGTTTGAATGTCGTCCTGCTGATGGACGATTTGTAGGGCCTCTTCAATTGATATCATTAGTTCTTTTTTTTCTTCCGTTGCGCTTGACTACCACGCTTCATCCGCCTATCTTTGCATCACCATCCAATTGCTGCCCGACGGGCAGTTCTCCGCTCCAAAAACAAGTCCAAATTCGAAACGGCCGTTCCTATTGCTGGTAGTCGTGTGCAGACCGCGCACTTGGGCTACCTGCAGCCCATAAGGCTGGCAGGTTTGGTGGGCGGGCCGTTTTTTATATTCCCACCCACATGGTGTGCAGCGCCCCGAGCCCGGCAACCGGCCCAAGACCGGAAGCCCCACCTATGCCCCCTCCGCAATCCATGTAGCTCCCTCAAAGAAAACGCATGCATCACCGACAAACAATCACCAAGTAAGAACACACTACACCCCCCAAACCTCACACGGCCCACTCCAACCCCTTATCCCCCAATCGAAATCATCGATCGGTTCTGCTCGTAGTGGTCGGCATCCATGGTCACATCCATCCCATCGCGCGAAAATTTCTTGTTTTTGATGGATTCCAGGATGAGCCCTTCAATAGGTTGGCCCTGCCGGAAGGGCGTCAGCAAATCGGTTTCCGAAGTGGCGAAGAGGCAGTTTTTCATCTTGCCGTCGGCGGTGAGGCGCAGGCGGTTGCAATCGGCGCAAAACGGGTTGGTGATGGTGCTGACGATACCGAAGGCTCCTTTATGCCCCGGCACCCGGTAGTTGGCCGACGTGCTGTGCTTCGGATCTTGCAAGCGCTCGACGGCTCCGAATTTCGATTCGACGGTAGTTAGTATGGTTTCCCGACTCACGCCCTTACTCCAATCCCACTGGTTGCCCTTAAAGGGCATGAATTCGATGAACTTCACGCCGAGGTCCTGATCCTTCGTAAGGGCGATGAAGTCGTTGATTTCCTGGTCGTTCACCCCCTTGATCAGCACCACGTTGAGCTTAATCGTCATTTGATAATCGATGGCCTGCTGTAGGTTGCGCATAATGCGATCGAAGTAATCGCGCTTGGTGATAAATATCGATTTTACTTTATCGAGGGTGTCGAGGCTAACATTAATTCGTTTTAACCCGATTTCCCGAAACAGATCGAGGTAGCGGTCCAGTAGGATCGCATTGGTCGTCAATTTCAGTGTCAGGCCGAGTTTTGCCAATTCCCGCACCAGAAAATCGAAATTCTTGCGCACGAGCGGCTCGCCGCCGGTGAGCCGGACAGTGTCGACGCCCAGCTTCTGAAAGATCCGGGCCATGCCGATGATTTCCTCCAGCGTCATGATGTGCGATCGCTCCATCAGCTCGATGCCTTCTTCGGGCATGCAATAAAAGCAGCGGAGGTTGCAGCGGTCGGTGAGCGAAATCCGCAGGTAGGTGTGGGGGCGGCCGAATCGGTCTACTATTTGTGGGGTCATGTTAGTCGTGTCTTTTTCCGGTTAGGACGTGAAATACGTGTAGCAGGTGCGGGAAAACAGCATCGATGCACTCCTGTGCTCCTTTAGTCGAGCCGGGGAGGGCCAGAATGATCTTGCCGTGGCGGATGCCCGCCACGGAGCGCGACAGCATCGCGTAGGGCATGCGCTCCTGCCCGTAGCGGCGCATTTGTTCTTCTACCCCAGCCAGGGTGGTGTCTAGTAGGGGGCGGATGGTGTCCGGCGTCACATCGCGGGGGGCGACGCCCGTTCCGCCCGTGAAAATCAACAGATCGGCTGCTTGGTTTTTTACGAAGGATTCAATTTCCGTGGGCTCATCGGGGATGACGTGGTAGCCGGTAGTGAGCCCAAACGATTGCATTTTCGAAACAATCAATTTGCCGGATCGATCTTCTTTTTCGCCACGGGAAACCGAATCGGAGCAAACGACAATTTGCGCGTGCAGGCCTTCGGTATTCGTTTTATAGGAGGCTTTCCCGCCCGATTTTTTTAGGAGTTTAATGGTGCTGATCTCCACTTGTTTGTCGATGGGTTTCAGCATGTCGTACATGGTCAGGGCCACGATGCTGGCACCGTGCATGGCCTCCACTTCCACGCCGGTCTTGTAGATGGTTTTGACCGTCATCGAAATGATAATATCCAGCCCCTGAATATCGTATTCAATGCCCGTGTATTCAATCGGGAGGGGGTGGCAATCCGGGAGCAGTTCCGGGGTTTTCTTCACGCCGAGCAAGCCGGCGGCTTTGGCCATTTCGAAGACGTTGCCCTTCGGAATCTGCCCGGTTTTAATCCGCTCAATGGTCTCCGGGCTGCTGGTACGCACGATGGCCTGAGCCGTAGCCTCCCGAAGTGTATTGGATTTGTGGGTAATGTCTACCATCTATTGATTCACTTTCCACTGGTGGGTTGCATCCTCGAATACTTCCTTGCCGAAAATCGGCACCTGCGCCTTGATGGCTTCCACCAGGTAGCTGCAAGCCTCGGTAGCCGCCTTGCGGTGGGCCGAAGACGTAAACACAAACAGACACAATTCGCCAGCTCGCACTTCGCCCAGGCTGTGGTAGATATGCATGCAGGTCAAATCGAATTTGGCAAACGCCGATTCGCGGATGGTATGGAATTCCTGTTCCGCCATTTCTTCGTAGGCCGAATAGTCGATCGCGGCTACGCGCTTGCCGTCGATCTCATCGGCGCGCACCTGGCCCAGAAAGATGCTGTGCGCCCCGATATTGGTCTTCGACTGGTGGTTGGCAATGGATTTCGCGATCTTTTCGGGCGAAATCGGTCCCTGCACGAATACTTTTTTTGGTTTCTTCTCACTCATTTCAACATCGATTGAATGCCACCGGCCACGTTGATTAAATTGTCAAAGCGATGCCGCTCGCTCAGAAACCGGATGGCCTCCTGGCTGCGTTTTCCGGATTGGCAGTATACGTAAACGGGTTGATCTGTCGGAATTTCACCGTGCCGATCTTCCAATTGATTTAGTGGAATGCGCAACACCTGCTCGCCCGAGAGGCGGGGCTGCTCGAACCATTCGCGCACATCGAGGTACATACCGTCGGTAGCGGGCAGGGTGCAGTGGATGGTTTCGGCTTCCAGCCCCCGTTCCAGGATGCGTTGCACTTCCGCTTCGTTGCGCGCAAAGGCCATGCACTGTTCTTGCCCGGTGAGCGCATCGATTACTTTCAATTTTCCCGATAGGACTGTCCCTATTTGAAGCATGATCTTCAAGGCCTCCGCCGCCTGCAGTGTACCCAGGATGCCCGGCAGCACGCCCAGCACCCCCATAGCCTCACAGCTCACATCCTCGGCCGGCGTAGCCGGAAACAGGCAGCGGTAGGTCGGCCCGCCTTGATAATTGAACACCGATAGCTGTCCCTGAAACTTGTAGAGCGACGCGTACACCCAGGGTTTGTCCGCCAGCAGGCAGGCGTCGTTGATCAGGTATTTGGTCTGGAAATTATCGGTCCCGTCGATAACCAGGTCGTAGTCCCGAATGTAGGCTACCGCATTGTCGGTGGTGAGTGCCTCCACGTAGGAGCAGATCTGAGCCGGGCCATTGAGCTGTTGTAAAGCGGCTTTCGCTACCACGGCCTTCGGCTGCCCCACATCCGATTCCCGAAACAGAATCTGCCGGTGCAAATTGGAAATATCCACCAGATCGTGGTCCAGCAAGCCGATCGTCCCCACGCCGGCCGCCACCAGGTATTGTGCCACCGGGCAGCCCAGCCCGCCCACGCCCACAATCAGCACCTTCGCCCTGCGGAGGCGTTCCTGCCCCACCGACCCAATTTCCGGCAGCTTCATTTGCCGGTCGTACCGCCTCGTTTGCGCGTTGTTTTGCATAACTTCCTTATCCACCGGCGAAGGGCGGCAAAAACGCCACTTCATCACCGGCTTGTAATGCCCCTTCCTGCCTGAGTAGTTGATTGACGGCAATGCGCAATGATGCATCATCCGCCAGGCCGTATTTCTCGATACAGTATCCCCGCAGCGCCTGCACATCGGTGCCAATCTGCGCCAAATCCAGCACCTCCTCCGCCGTCCCGGTTGCCTCCGCGATGAGGCCGAAGTATTTAACGGTAACTTTCATTGTTGGTCTTTTGGTACTTTGGTCTAAACCTAAAGGTCTAAAAGTCAAAAGGTCAAAAA
>CAZDET010000081.1:0-1856 GCA_964504335.1 uncultured Saprospiraceae bacterium | reverse complement strand
CCTAAAAACCCTCTCTCAGCCAGCCGCTGCACATCCGCCTCCGTATCCACATCAAAGTGGCCATCTTCAAAGGTAACGATCGCAATGATATCCGAATGTCGTTTGAGTAGCCTTTTTGCGCCTCGGTCGCCTTGGAGTTGTTGCAGCTCGGAGAAAAAGCGGCGAGCAAAGAGGACGGGCACGCCCGCTTCCTGATGGTAGCTGCAAGCGGTAATGGGTTGGGAGCCTTGCAAGTGCGTGCGGAGGAGTTCGTGGAGCAGTGCCGCCGATACAAAGGGCTGATCCGATAGCAGAAACAGCAGGTGCTCCGTGTCGGGCTGCACCGATAGGGTCTGCTCGATGCCGAGGCGAATGCTGCTCGCGATGCCCTCGTCCCAGCCCTCGTTGATCACCACTTGGCAGGTGCCCCGATCGGTGGCTGCCAGGATGTCGTCCGCCCGTGCGCCTAGTACCAGGGTTTTTGACGAAAACTCGAACGGGCCAACCAGATCGATCACCCGCTGCAACAAGGTCTTTTCCTGGAATTGCACCAACTGCTTGGGCCGCCCTAAGCGCCGGGAGGCACCGGCCGCCAGAATGACCACGCCGATCTGCGCCTGCCTGATCATGGCTTGATCCGGTTGAGGGCGGGTTGCCGGTCGTCGTGAATTGGCCCCTGCCGATCCCGCAAATGCCGGGTGTTCGATTGCGTCAGCACCGCCTGGATTTCCGATAGGATCGACAGGCCGATCTCCGCGGGCGTTTCCGCGCCTAGCTCCAGCCCGACGGGCGCGTAGATTCGAGCCGCTTGCTCCTGGTCGAGCCGAATGCCTTCTTCTGCCAGATCGTCGAGCATGCGTTGGTATTTTTTCTTGGGGCCCAGGATGCCGATGTAGGGAACGGATGGCTGATCCAGCAGCAGCTTCAATACGGCCAGGTCGTACTGATAATTGTGAGTCAGGAGCACGAAGACCGTCCGCTCGCTGATCGGGATATTTTCTAAGATGGATTCGGGTTTGGTCACCACCACCTGGCACGACCCCACGAAGCGCTCTGCATTGGCATGCGTCGGGCGGCCGTCGGCCACGACGACTTGCCAGCCCAGCAGCTCGGCCATGCGGTAGAGCCGCTGCGCGTCGTTGCCCGCGCCTACCAGCACCAGCGTTGGCGGCGGCAGCACTACGTCGATAAAGGCGTATTGCCCATCCGCGTACACCCCGCAGTACGAAGTTCGCTGCGCCAGCGCCTGCCGGGCGTCCGCCTGGATGATTGCCGGCAGCCCGGGTTGGTCCGATGGTGCCCCCAGCACCCCCGACTCATCCAGCAATAACAAGGTGCCCACCTGCGGCCGGGATGGCGGCAACGAGAACACCGACACCAACGCCACCGGCCGCTCACTATCCACCGCCTTCCGCAACAACTCCACCGGATTATCCGGGCGATCAAACGGCAGCGGCTCAAACAATACCTGAATCACCCCTTCGCACCCCAACTGCGCCCCGACCACGGCATCCTCCTCGTCGGTCGTATCGTAGGTCACCAGCTTCTTCTGCTCCCGGTGCAGCGCGTGTAGAGCCTTGCGCAGCGCATCCCCCTCTAGGCACCCGCCGCTGATGGCCCCCGTCATAGCCCCCTGCTCGTCCACCAGCATCCGCGCCCCCGCCCGCCGGTAAGCCGAACCTTCTACGTGCACCACAGTAGCCAGCACGCAGCGGCAATGATCGGCTTTGGCCCGATCGTAAGCAGAAAGGATGGCGGCAGCTTCGGTCATGGTTGTTGCTTAATTGCTTTTTTAACAATCGAAATGGCGAGATTGATGAGGTCGTTAGCGTTTTCCCTTTCAAGTGGGAACTACGAGCGTGTTTGGACTTTACCCG
>CAZDET010000080.1:1763-19374 GCA_964504335.1 uncultured Saprospiraceae bacterium | reverse complement strand
ACCGACCATTTTGATGCGTGTGCCCTAATTAGTCAATATGTCAATACTTTTTATTGGCACATCGACACATTAGCACATTGATTCATCGATCAGGTTTTCACCCGAAAATCCTCCCCAAGCCGTTCGATGCCGGCCTGGATATTGCGGTAGGAATTGCGCTTTTGAATGATGATGGGGTCGGCTACCCGGACAGAGCAATCGGTGATGGGGCAACGCTCGCAGGTAGTGCCCACGAGGCGGGTGGGGATGTTGGGGTCTTGGAGCCAGCGAATTTGACGCTGCACATCTTCATTGATCAACAGGCCAAGGGTAACGCTGACGTTTTTTGCCGGTGTAGGGTATCCCTGCCGCGCCATAGTCAGGCAGAGGTACTCATCCTGGGTGCCGACGTAGTGCGAGCGTTGGGCCCGCACAATGGGCGTGCCTCCGGGAGTGACTTCTGCGTGATGCTGTAAGTCGTTGAGGATGTCGGTGCTCGCCCAGCGCCGACAGTAGTGCTCGAACAGGCCGTTGCCGTGGGGTTGGTGCCGGCGGTTAAGGTGTAGCTCTTTATCGACCGTGAAGGAATGATCGGCCGGAGTGTGAACGAGCCGCAGGAAAAAGAGTTTGGGCATCTGAAAGTAGCGCGGAACGACATTGGTCAGCCGGTGGTAAAACATTTCCGGCGTGGCCTGGTAGCGCTGCATGATTTGGAGAAACGCCTGCCCGTCCCATTGCGGAAGCTGGAAAAAGCGCTGCATGTCCATCAGAAATGGCTGGAGCGGTAGGTGCAACGCCACACTGAAATAGGTCGCGTAGGCGTGGTTGAGTACTTCCTCGAACACCCGACCCCGGAGAATACTCGACGTGTTCGCCCGCTCTGTCATCTTCAGATACTGAAAGGCGAGTTCTTTGCCGAACTGGAAGGCCTGTTGTTGATCGCTGAGGGAGCTATTGAGCAGGAGCAGCCGTTCTTCCGGCAGAAAGACAGACCGCAACTCCGCCAACTCGGGATAGCCGTCCAGCCCGTTGTGGACGACGGTGTATCCATAGTGTTGCTCCAGTAATTCCTGCAGAACGCTCGGAGCAATAGGACGCTGGGAAGAAAGCTGGTGCAACTCCACGAACTGATTTACGGCTTCCTCCAGCTTTGGGAAATAGTTGTTATTCAGCTCCAAAAATGCGCGCAATGCGCCAAAGTAGAAGTTCTCCTCCCGAACTGCGTAGTTGCGCGACAGCTGGAGCAGCGTGCTGATAAACGCCCCCACCCGCATCGGCGCATTGGCAATGATCTCGGCTACCTTGCTCAGTTCGATTCCGAAGAGATCGAGCGGGAGTTCGTTGAGAAAATTCGATCGCAGGAGTTCGGCAACCGGGGCGAGGCTGCGGTCGAGTTCGCCGTTAGTTAGCTCCTCTACTGTCGTATTCAGGGCGGCAGCTACCATTTTGATCTTATCGACCTTGGGGTATTTCTTTCCCTTCTCAATTTCATTCAGGTAGGAAACGGACATTCCCGTGGCGTGGGCCAGATCGGCAAAAGAAAGACCTTCGGCTTGCCGAAGCTGTTTAACTTTCAGGCCGAAAATGATTCGCTCATTGGTCGATTTCGCACGCATAGGAAGCAAAATAGCTCAATCCAGCGAAAATTCGCAGCTAATCCATAAATATCATTCGTTAGGGGTATCCGCCCATTCTTGCGTATTTTTCGGGTATGAAGTTAGAACACATCGGAATCGCAGTCGAAAACCTGGTAGAGAGCGATCAGCTCTTCGAACGGCTGATAGGGCAGTCGCCCTACAAGGCAGAAACGGTCGAGCGGGAAGGCGTCACCACGTCCTTTTTTCGGGCCGGTAGTGCGAAAGTAGAACTGCTCGAAGCTACCCGACCGGATAGCCCGATCGCCAAATACCTCGATAAGCGCGGACCGGGAATCCATCACCTGGCCTTCGAGGTAGAGGACATCTACGCGGAAATGCAACGACTGGAAGCCGCGGGCTTTCAATTGCTGTCGCCGGAGCCGAAAAAAGGGGCTGACAACAAGCTCATTTGTTTTCTGCATCCCAAAACGACGAACGGCGTGCTCGTAGAGCTCTGTCAGACGATTCCAGGAGATCCGGCCGAATGATCTACGTACTGGCGGTTGTGGGTGCGTTCCTGGCAGGATGTATCAATACCCTGGCGGGTAACGGATCGGCCATTACCCTCACGATTCTGACGGAGCTGCTAGGACTACCTTCTACCGTCGCAAACGGCACGAACCGCGTCGGCATTCTTGCTCAGAGTGCCGCGGGCGTATGGGCTTTCCACAGTGGCGGGAAACTCCAACTGGAGAATAGCCGGTCTGTACTGTTCTGGACGACGATCGGTGCAATCGCCGGGGTGGTAGTCGCTACGGAGGTAAGTAACGAACAGTTTCGGGCGGTCTTTCGCTACCTGCTGCTGGTGATGTTGGTGGTTATTATGGTGCGGCCCAGCCGCTGGCTTCGCAACTATACCGATATCCGGCAGTTGCCCGCATACGCAAGTGTTCCGCTATTTCTGGCACTCGGTTTTTACGGCGGGTTCATTCAAATGGGCATGGGGGTATTTTTTCTTGCAGCGATGGTGCTGGTGCTGCGCTTCGATTTGGTCCGTGCCAACGCCGTGAAAATTGCCGTGGTGGGCATCTATACCCTGCTGGCCGTCGCCATTTTCGCGTGGCAACAGCTAATCGACTGGCGATTGGGGCTGCTCATGGCCGTGGGGCAAACGGCGGGCGGCTTTCTTACTGCCCGATTTGCTGCCTCTCACCCCAAGGCCAATGTCTGGGCCTACCGCTTGCTGGTAGTGGTAGTTATTCTGGCGCTGCTAAGTCTGTTTGATGTGCCGACTTTGCTGGGTTGGACATCGTGATATATCTTTCGCTTCCATGCGCGATCAAATCAACCGGTTGTACGAATATGCCGAAGCTCTCAGCGGCCCGATGCCCGTATATCTGCGGGAATTAGAGCGCGAAACGCATCTCAAGACGTTGGCACCGCAGATGCTTTCCGGTCCCTTACAAGGGCGGTTGCTCGCGCTGTTTAGCAAGCTGCTCGGCCCGAAGCATGTACTCGAGGTCGGTACGTTTACGGGCTACGCGACGCTGTGCCTGGCGGAAGGGCTGGCTCCGGACGGCGTCATCGATACGATAGAGGGCAATCCGGAAATTACCTACCTGGCCGAAAAATACTTCAAACGCGCGGGTTTTGATGATCGAATCCGGCAGCATCAGGGCAATGCACTCGAGATTCTTCCTACTCTTACGAGTATGTACGATCTCGTTTTTCTGGATGCGAACAAACGGGAATACCAGGCCTACTTCGACCTCATTATCGACCGCATTCGACCGGGGGGGGTGCTAGTAGCCGATAACGTCCTGTGGAGCGGGAGGGTCATTGACGACCTCTCCGATCCGGATGCAGCTGCTCTGGATGCGTTTAACCACCGGATGTTGGCGGATACCCGATTGGAGTGTTTATTGCTTCCGCTTAGAGATGGGTTGCTGGTACTGCGGAAGCAATCAAAACCGGAACCCGATGCTCGCCTGAATGGATAGGTTGTGGTCGTAGTCGTCCCGGGGGATCGTCATGTCGTCCGCCGTAAGCGCCAGCAGGGAAATGTCCTGTTCTTCCTTGGAGACATCCGAGAGGCCGTAGTAAAAGCGGCCGCCCACAAACAACCCCTGATTGAGGAAGAAAGCCGCTCCCGCCACTACGCCAAAGTCGAGGCTGGAAAACAGGCTTTCGTTATCGGTGCGGTCGTAGTAGGCGCCAACGGTTTCGGGCACGATGAAGTTGTTGCCAATGGTCCCTGCCTGATCAATGATGCCTTCTGCGCCGGCGTCATCCTGGAAGTAATTAAAGTCGTAGGAGATATTGAATTCCTGGTTGTTGGGGCCATCGAAGCGTACGCTTCCAATACCGACACTGCTGACGAGTACCCCGGCGCTTAGCCCTCCTTCCAGTTCGAGACGGCCAAAACGGGCGTAACCCATCACGGGAATATCAATGTAGGAATTGGTGATGTCGACGGTCGATCGGCGGTTACCGTTGAGCGCTTCAGACCGCCCTCCGTTGTCGTAAAAAATGAAATAGGAGGGGCCATCGTAGCGAATTTCTGCACCTTTCTGATTGTACATCAGTTCGGCTTTCAGGCCGAAGCGGTCCGTAAAAGCCAGGCCGAAAATGGCTCCGATGTGAAAGCCGGTGGTGTATTCGAACGTCTCCAGCTCCTCGCCGGTGAGCCCGGCTTCCAACGGGCCGTCGAAGTTGCTGAAGTTCAAGCCCGCTTTGAAGCCACCCGAAAAGGTAGGTTGGGCATACAGGGAGCCGGCCAAAACGGCACTCAGGCCAGTAACGAGAAGCAAAAGGGAAGTGTATCGCATAAACCGATTTTATTAATGATCTAAAGAACCTTGCGCAGCAAGATTCGGTTGGTTTCCACCTGGTCTTTTTCCTTGAATCCGACGATGTCGAACCCGTTTTGAAGCGCGAAGATCAACATATTTTTGTGTTGATTGCGGGTTTTGAACGTAATGGTCGAATATCCGTTTGCCCGGGCCCAGGCCTCCTGGTGGTCGGCGAGGGCGCTTGCAATACCCCGGCGGCGGTAAGCAGGCAGCACTCCCCCGAGCCAGCTGTAGAACAGCCCATCGCGCTCGTATCCCACTTTAAATCCAGCCGCCGAACCTTCCCACAGTGCGATAAAGATGCAGTGGGGGACTCCCTCGAATCGCTCCGTATAAACAGAAGCAGGCGGCGGATCGATGAATTCGGGAAGTGCCTCCGAAAGCGCAACCGCCTCTTCAATGCGGCCTTCCCGGATTGTGAGTGCGTTCATCAGAAGTCAATTTCGACGAGCACGGGGCAGTGGTCGCTGTGCTTTACATCCGTCAGTTGGCGGGCATACCGGAGGCGATCGCCCAGGTTATCGGTTATGGATTGGTAATCGAGTCGCCAGCCGAGGTTGCGGTCCCGGGCTTTCGACCGCAGGCTCCACCAACTATATTCGACCAGATCGGGATGGAGGTGCCTAAAACTGTCGATAAAGCCCGAATCAAACCACTGCGACATCCAGGCGCGCTCCTCCGGCAGAAAGCCGGTTGTGTTCTTATTCCGTTTAGGATCGTGAATATCAATCTCTGCGTGGGCGATGTTGTAATCGCCGACCACGACCAATCGGGGGCACTCCCGGCGGAGCTGCTGCACATATTCGTAGAAATCGTCGAGAAAACGGAATTTGACCTGCTGGCGTTCCTCCCCGGAAGTTCCCGATGGGAAGTAGCAGTTGAGCAGCGTCCAGTCGGAAAAATCGGTGCGCAAAATACGTCCTTCGCTATCGTAGGTTTCGTTGCCCATCCCCGCAATGACTTGTTGCGGCTCCTCCCGGCAGAGAGTCAGCACGCCCGAGTAGCCCTTGCGGCGAGTTGCGGAATGCCAGAAGCCCTGGTAGCCCAGTTCTTCGAGCGCGCTCAGGTCAACCTGCTCCGGATGAGCCTTCGTTTCCTGAATGGCGATGAGGTCGTACGAGCCGGCGCTTACCCACTCGGCAAACCCCTTGCGCAGGGCGGCGCGAATGCCGTTGACGTTGTAGGAAATGATTTTCACGAACATTCTTTGCCACGAAAAAATGACAATCTCATCAAAACAACCCTATTTTCGTACTGTTTTGTTAGGCAACACATCGCTTACGATGTTCAGTAAACCGACAAATTTGTCTGAGACTACCCACTTAATTTTGCTTTCCTCTTTATTTATCCTCTAACATGCCACATTCAATCGAACAAGATTTTCAGCAAACACTGAAAAATTGGCCGGCAATGTTTGCCAAATATGCCCGGCCGAACACTCGCAAAGCCATCATTCAGATTCTCAATACCTTTTTGCCATTTGTAGCGCTTTGGGTGCTGATGTACTTCAGCCTCGAATGGTCATATTGGATCACGCTGGGCCTCGCCGTGGTCAATGCGTTCTTCATGGTCCGGATTTTCATCATTCAGCACGATTGTGGGCATCGTTCCTTTCTGAAGTCGCAGCGCTGGAATAAGGTGATCGGCACCATTTGTAGCTTTTTCAGCACCATTCCTTTCACGTATTGGGCGAAGGAGCACGATTTTCACCACGGGCACACCGGGCAGCTCGAAGTGCGTACCATTGGTGATATCTGGATTATGACGGCCGATGAATACCAGAATTCTAGTCGCTGGAAGCAATTTTTATACCGCGTTTACCGCATGCCGTTCATGACTTTCATTCTGGGGCCGGTCATCTACTTGCTGGTCAACAACCGTTTCGAAATTGTGAAGCTACCCGGATGGAAGCGCTTTCATCGGGCCATGCATATCAATAACTTATTCATCGTGTTGGTCTACGCACTGTTGGGCTGGCTGATCGGATGGAAGCAGTTTTTCCTTATCCAGATTCCCATCGTCGTGTTGTTTGCGATCATTGCGGTATGGTTTTTCTACGTACAGCACCAGCACGAGGAGACCTACAAGCAGTGGCAAGATAAATGGGACTTTCTGACGGCTGCCGTCCAGGGGAGTACCTACTACAAGTTGCCGCGCCTGATCGACTGGTTTACCGGCTACATCGGCTACCACCACATCCATCACCTCAATTCCAAGATCCCTAACTACCACCTCAAGTGGGCGCACCGCGAGAACCGCTTCATGGAGCGCTACATCACCATCCTCAATTTCCGCGAGAGCCTTAAGTGTATGTACAATAAGCTCTGGTGCGAGCAGGAGCAACGCATGATTACCTTCCGGGAGTTCCGGCAACGGGAACTGGCGGCCTAGCCTACAAAAAGTACTGTACCGCCAACTCGTATCCCCGCAGCCCGAACCCGACGATTACTCCTTCGCAATACGGACTTAGGTAGGAATGGTGTCGAAAGGCCTCGCGGGCGTACACATTGGAAATGTGCACCTCAATGACGGGAGTATCGATGGCCGCCACGGCATCCGCCAGCGCCAGCGAAGTGTGCGTAAGTGCGCCGGCATTCAGGATGATGCCGTCGTAGGAGAATCCTACTTCGTGTAGCTTATCAATTAACTGGCCTTCGTGATTGCTCTGAAAGTAGTAGAAGCGGACACTCTCGAAACGCGCCCGCAAGTGCAGGAGAAAGTCTTCGAAGGTATCTTCTCCGTAGATTTCCGGCTCGCGGCGGCCGAGCAGGTTGAGGTTGGGGCCGTTGATGATTGCGATTTCCAAGTTAAAGTGTGTTGTTTGCAGTTTGAAGTGTGTTGTTCGTAGTTTGAAATGTGTTAGCCTAGCACACTCCACACCCCAGACACACTCCACACTCCACACTCTTAATTGGCCATCTCCGACATGAACTTGATCCGCATCAACTGAATTTCCTCCAGGGTGATATCGTCTTCTTTGAGCTCGCTAAAGGCCTCGTCGACGGAATCGGTTTGGGCCTCCATAAAGTATTCGTAAATATCCTCGCGGGCGTACTCATCAATCTGTTCTTCGAGGTAGTAATCGATGTTGACCCGTGTACCGCTGGCCACGATGGCGTCGAGCTCCGTCAGGAGGTCCTCCATGCTGATGCTATTGGAGGAGGCCAGGTCTTCCAACGGAATCTTGCGATCGATCCCCTGGATGATATTGACCTTGATGCGGGATTTATTAGCTACCTGCTTGACGACGAAGTCGGTAGGGCGAACGATATCGTTTTCCTCCACGTAATCCCGAATTAGCTGGGCGAAAACCTTGCCGTAGCGCTCGGCTTTTCCCTTGCTCACCCCGGTGATGCTGGCCATATCCTTGAGGGAGGTTGGATACTGCGTAGCCATGTCTTCCAGCGAGGGGTCCTGGAAAATGACAAACGGCGGGACGTTTTTGCGCTTTGCTTCTTTTCTCCGCAGGTCTTTGAGCAGTTTCAGCAGTTGCGCATCGAGTGCGACCGGTTTCGCGCCGTTTTCCTGTAGCTGGATCTCGGCGACTTCCTGCTCGTAGTTGCGGTCGATGGGGATTTGGAAGTTGGTGGGTTGTTTCAGGAATTCCCGCCCGGCATCGGTCAACTTGAGGAGGCCGTAGGATTCGATATCCTTGCGCAATAGGTTGTTGAGCAGAGCCTGGCGGAATACGCTGCTCCAGAACGTTTCGTCCTGTTCTTTCCCCACGCCGAAGGTGGTCCGCTGGTTGAATCCGTATCCCTTCACTTCCTGGGTTTCTTTACCCCGGATGTGATTGATGAGAGTTTTGATGCCGTAGTTTTCGTCGAGGTCCAGCACGGCCTCCAACGCCTGGACGAGTTGCGGGCCAACTTCGATCCGCTCTTTCGGATTGCGGCAGTTGTCGCACATTTCATTGCAATCGCTATCGTCGTACTCTTCGCCGAAGTAGTGCAGGAGGAAGCGCCGCCGGCAGGCGGTCGTTTCGGAGTAGGCCATCACTTCCTGCATGAGCTGAGCACCCATTTCGCGTTCGGACACGGGTTTGTCGCGCAGGAATTTTTCGAGGCGCAAAATATCGGCGTAGCTGTAGAAGGCGATACAACGACCATCGAGGCCGTCGCGGCCGGCCCGGCCGGTTTCCTGGTAGTAATTTTCGATGCTCTTCGGAATGTCGTAATGGATCACGAAGCGTACGTCCGGCTTATCGATCCCCATGCCGAAGGCGATGGTGGCGACGATCACATCGAGGTTTTCCATCAGGAAGTCATCCTGGGTCTGGCTGCGCGTTTTGGCGTCCAGCCCGGCGTGGTAAGGAGCCGCCTTGATGTCATTGACCACCAGGGCCTGAGCGATTTCCTCGGCAGCCCTGCGGCTCTGCACGTAGATGATGCCCGATTGATCCGAAATGCCCTTAATGATCTGGATAATCTGCTTGATGGTTTGGTCCTTGCTCCGTTTAGGGCGGACCTCGTAAAAGAGATTGCTCCGATTAAAGGAAGACACAAACGTTTTGTGGTCTTCCATATTCAGGTTCTTGACGATATCGGATTGCACCTTTGGCGTAGCGGTGGCGGTCAGGGCGATCACGGGGATATTATCGCCGATGGCATCCAGCATAGCGCGGATGCGCCGGTATTCCGGCCGGAAATCATGCCCCCACTCAGAGATGCAGTGGGCTTCGTCTACTGCGACGAAGCTAATATCCGTTTGCTGAAAGAACTGGATGTTTTCTTCCTTGGTGAGCGTCTCCGGTGCAATGAATAGCAACTTGGTCTTACCGTCCTGGATATCCTGACGGACGATTTTCATCTGCGCTTTGGTGAGCGAAGAATTCAGGAAATGCGCGACTTCATCGTTTTGGCTGTACCCCCGGATACTATCGACCTGGTTTTTCATCAAGGCGATCAATGGAGAGATTACGATCGCAGTGCCTTCGAGCAGGAGGGCGGGGAGTTGGTAGCAGAGGGATTTGCCCCCTCCTGTAGGCATGATCACGAAGGTGTCGTGCCCGTGTAGCACGCTTCGGATAATTGCCTCTTGATTCCCTTTAAATTTGTCAAAGCCAAAGTAACTACGCAAGGCCTCGTACAGGCCGTCTTTCGTCATTGTCATGGCTATCACCGCTTTGCACTAAAATTTTAGCTAATTTTGTCGTTTCATTCGTTCTTGGGATGGGTCTACACAACGGCTCCGAAAGAAGTGTCGAAGCAAGGGACGACAAAACTATTTTGTGTGTTATTTGCTCCTTTAGGCGAAATATTAAAGTGCCATGAAAGTAGCGTGTCTAAATGTAGGCAAAAAAAAGCACCTATATGACACCTGTTAACACTTTTTTGGCATTCACCGCTAACTTCGAAAAGCCGCCAAAAGTACAAAATTCTGCGCTGAAAGTTTTCGCAATTTGAATTCCCACGAGATCATTTTACAGACTGGACGTGATACGCTTCGGATTGAAATGGAGACCATCCGCAAGTTGTACGAAGAGCTCAACGAGCCCTTTGTGGCTTGTGTGGAGGCGATCTTTCACGCTAAAGGCCGCCTGGTGGTGACCGGGGTCGGGAAGAGCGCCATTGTGGCCCAGAAGATCGTTGCTACGCTCAATTCTACCGGTACGCCGGCCCTGTTTATGCACGCGGCCGATGCCATTCACGGGGATGTCGGAATGGTGCAGGCCGATGATATTGTGCTCTGCCTTTCCAAAAGCGGAGAAACGGCGGAGATCAAGGTGCTGATCCCACTGGTGCGCCACCTCGGAAATACCCTCATTGCCATGACTGCCAGGGCCGATTCGACTCTGGCGACGCAGGCAGATTACGTGTTGCTGACCCGCGTAGACGTGGAGGCCGATCCAAACAATCTGGCTCCCACTGCCAGCACCACCGCACAAATAGCACTCGGTGATGCCCTGGCTATGGCGTTGTTGGCCCTGCGGGGGTTTAGTCCGGCCGATTTTGCCACCTTTCATCCGGGTGGTGCACTGGGCAAGCAGTTGTACTTGCGCGTATCCGATCTGTATCCCCGGAACGAACGGCCGATCGTGTCTCCTGCGGACAAGTTGCACCACACCATTCTGGAGATCACCTCAAAATGCCTCGGAGCCACCGCTGTGGTAGAAGAGGGCCGGCTTATCGGTATCATTACCGATGGCGACCTGCGCCGCATGCTGGAACATACCACCAACTTGGAGCCGATCCGGGCCGAGGATGTGATGAGCCGGCAACCGAAGACCGTTTCGGCAAACACGCTGGCCGTACAGGCATTGGAGATGATGCGCCGGCACAGCATCACCCAGCTGATCGTCGTGGATGATGATGGGAGCTACCTAGGCTTCGTACACCTGCACGATTTGATTCGCGAGGGCCTCATTTAGTGGATTGGGCTGATAATGAGGAGTATTTTTGAACTTTTTAGAGTAGTACCATCTTAGCAAACAACAGATGATGCGTTGGAGTATTCAAAAGGTAGATTGTTCTTCAGATCAATATACGATGGTGAAATTTTTGGCGGCACTATTCTGTCTGGTAGTAAGTACGGTTGCCAGTGCGCAATCGGGCCCATCTTCAGATTGTACAATCCTGTTCGATGAAGTAGACCCCTTCGATAGTGTGCGGATCGTAGGGGTAGGGCCAATGAATATCGGCTATAAGATGCTTTCGCTGTACGAAGAAGCCGATGGCCCGCGCCTCGTTCCGGAAGGAAAAATCGGTGGCTTATTTCACGAACTGGATAGCCTGAACTTGCTTTTCCTGGTGCTCGCGCTGCCCGAATACGATTACCAGAAGGTAGAAGAAGGCCCTAACGTCCGCTTTTTGATGGCCAACGACACCATCGTCGGCTTTCAAACCTACCCCGATGACGGCTACTTCGACCGCAGCACGAATATGCGGCATTACCAGCATCTGGCGCTAGTTCCCCTCGACCTCTATTACCTGATGACCTCTGTGGAAGTCAAAATGATTCGGGTAGAATATCCCGAACACCGCCGCACCATCGCCCTCTCTAACGAACAACAGCTACAGTTCATGAACCTGCTGCGCTGCCTCGGTGAGCGGGTGGGGTGGTATCCGTTGACACCGTGATTGTAGGTTTTAGAACTTAGAATATTAGATTTTAGAACATCTTTTCCCGACCGACTGGCCGCGGGGGCGAGCCGTGTGGGTGGGCTCCTTGGAATGGCCATAAATTTGTTCCCAAATCCTTTTGTCGGTACATGTATCTCCTAGGGTGTTGAAAATCAGCAATTAAAATCTATGATCTAATTCCTGGCAACCAACCACTTCCCCAACTGCCGCAGCCCCACTTTCTTGCCGTAGGTCAGAATGCCGATGCGGTAAATACGACCACTCAACCAGACCAGGGCGATAGCCGCGCCAATGAGTAGAAGGACCGACACCAAAATTTCCCACCACGGAGGGCCGAAGGGGAGCCGGGATGGCATGACAATGGGTGAAAACAAGGGAAACATAGACGCAAAAATGGCCAGGCTGGAGTTCGGAGACTGGATCGCTGCGATCATGATGTAAAAGGCCAACACGACGGGGATCGTAATGGGAATCGTGAGCGTCTGTCCTTCGCCGAGGTCGTCTCCCATGGCGGAGCCGACGGCGGCAAACAGAGCGGCATACATGAAATACCCTCCCAGAAAATACAGGAAAAACAAAGGGACAATAAGCCCCCATTGGAGTTGGCCGAGGGCGATCATTGCTTCTTCTACGAGGATTTGGGCTTCTTCCGCGTTGAATGCTTCCGGTTGAGTCGCCAGCTCCGGAGTGCTGGCCTGGAAGCCGAAGAACAGCAGGACAATCGAACTGAACAAGGGGACGAGTACGGCCCAGGCGGCCACCTGAGTGAGCCCGACGGCTCCGACGCCGACAATTTTCCCCAGCATAAGTGAAAACGGTCGGATGGAAGAAATCATAATCTCGACGATGCGGTTCGTTTTTTCTTCCATGACGCTGCGCATCACCATCATCCCGTAGATGAATACCGTGATGTACATGATGAGTCCCATCCCCACGCCCAGCACGGCGGCAATATTTCCCTCCATCGAATTGCCCTCCGATTCATCGGTGGCCAGCGAATGCGACACGATGTCGATTTGGGTATTCAGCGCTTCCAGGGCGCGGGTTTCTAGCTCGAGCGCTTCGATCTTGTATTCCCGAACGATCCGGCGAATGCGGCTAACCAACAAGCTGCGGGCCTCCAGGCTGATTTTCTCATCGGAGTACAAGCGCGCCCGGTAGCTCGACTGGAGTGGATCGTCGAGTGGAGGGAGCACAATCAGGCCGTCGTAGTTTTCGGTAATTACGGCCTGGCGAAGCGCGTCCACGTCACCACTCACCTGCTTGAAGTAAATATTAGTACCATCTGCAATGGCCCCCTGTATGAGGTCCGATTGATCGAGAATGGCAAAGGTCTTGCGGTCGTCGCTTTCGTATCCGAAGATCAGTTGGATGACGAGTACAAACAGGCCGAAGACCAGCGGAGTGAGCAGGGTAGCAAGGATAAAGGAGCGCCGCCGTACGCGCGTCCAGTATTCTCGTTTTACCACCAGCCAGATTTTCTCCATGATCTCTCTAATTTTCGGTGACGGCCTCCGGGCCGACCAGGCGAATGAAGAGCTCGTTTAAGCTCGGTAATAGTTCGCGGTAACTGCGTAGGAGGGTAGGCCCATCCAGCAGGCTGCGCAACAAATCGCGCGGGGCCTGATCCTCGCGGAGCTGAATGACGCAGCGGTTTTCTTGCTGCTCAAGAAGCTCGTAGGCCGCTAGCAGGTCGGTGGGGGGGCGGCTTTCAAAGATCAGTTCGAACCGATTCTGCCGGTATTCCTCCCGCAGAGCGGCCAGGTTGCCCTTCAGTACGGCACTGCCCTGGTGGATAAGTACGATTTCTTCGCAAATTTCCTCCACTTGTTCCATGCGGTGGGTGCTGAAGATGATGCTGGTACCCCCCGCGTTGAGGCGCCGGATTTCCGTCTTCAGTCGATTGGTATTGATGGGGTCCAGGCCGGAAAAGGGCTCATCGAGAATCAGTAACTGCGGTTCGTGCATGACCGTAGCGATGAATTGCACCTGTTGCTGCATGCCCTTGCTGAGCTCTTCCACTTTTTGCTTCCAGGTAGCCTGGAGCTCGAAGATTTCCAGCCAAGAGCGGGCCGCCTGTTCGGCCGCTGTCTTCTCCATGCCCTTCAGTCTTCCCAGGTAGATTAGGTGCTCGCCGACAAACATTTTTTTGTACAAACCGCGCTCCTCCGGTAAGTAGCCGATTTGGGAAGGATGGTGACTGCTGAGTAGCTCTCCCCGAAAATAAATGCGACCACTGTCCGGTTGGGTAATTGCCGTAATCATGCGAATCAGGCTCGTCTTTCCCGCCCCGTTGGGGCCGAGCAGGCCTAGTATCGCCCCGCTTTCCATGGAAAAATCCAGTTGGTTGACCGCCACTTTGGTGCCGTATGACTTACTTACCGATTCCAGCTGAAGAATAAAGTCATTCATGATAGGGTGATGGCATGCTCGATATTGGTTCAATCTACCAAAGAAAGTAAACGCAGAGGCGAATCTCCGGGATTTAGTTCGGTAGCCCTTTAGTTTAGTTCGTTAGTTTGTGGGGAAACGTTTTTGTAGACCGTAAGGTCGATACCAAAGGACTAAAAGACTAAAGTACGATTAAATGATCCCGATTCGCCCCGCCGATCACGTCTGGCAGGTGATCGTCAATCCGCTGGCCGGTAACGGCTTGTCTGAACAACGCTGGAAACGCTTGCTCAGTCGGCTGGCGCCCCTCATTCCCAACCACCGAGTCGCCTTTAGCCACCAACCGGGCGAAGGCGCAACCATTGCCCGGCAAGCCCTGACGGACGGCCTGCGCCACATTCTGACCGTTGGGGGCGACGGCACCCATCACGATGTCGTGAACGGCATCCGGAACACGATGGGCGACCAATCAGCAGAGGTTATTTATGCCTTGCTTCCGATCGGTACGGGCAACGACTGGATTAAAACCCACGGCATTCCCCGGCGATTTGATCGCTGGCTGGAGGTATTCCAAGCGGGCCAGTTGCACCGCCAAAATATCGGACAGCTTCAATTCCAAGGCAAAACCGGCCTGGTTCAGCACTACTTCGCCAACGTGGCGGGACTGGCCTACGATGGCTTCGTCGTGAAAATGGGAACGGACACCAGCCGCCGTTCCGGCGGAAAGTGGTTTTATCTGATGCTTACCCTGCGGTGCTTATTTCAGTATACCCCTGAGTGGGCAACGATCACCTACGATGATACCACCGTTTCGGATTATTTCTACACGATCAATGTCGGTGTGTGCCGTTTTTCGGGAGGAGGGATGCAACTGACTCCCCACGCCCAGCCGACCGGCGACCGGCTGGCACTCACCTACGCCCGGTCGGTGAGCCGATTGCAGGTAATTCTTAATACCTATCGCTTTTACAATGGGACGCTCGGTAAGCATCCCCGCATTCATACCACCTTCGCCCACCACATTCACATCGATAGCCCCGCCGACCAACCCATCTACCTCGAAGCCGACGGCGAGCTACTCGGCACGACACCAGTAACCATTCAACTCCTGCGAAATGCCCTGACCTTCATTGGGCCTTCTCCCAAAAAGTGACCAATTTTAAGCAATCACGTCACAAAGGCGTAGATTTAAAAAACACACCCCATGCTTACGAATAAGTTTTTCTTCCTACTAATTTTCAGCTTTGCCATTGTTGCTAATCTACAGGCACAGCGCGGCAGTCAGCTAACGGCTAAAGGAGGCGAAGAAGTAGCCTACGTTCCCTCCGCCAATTTCGAAATCAGTGCCGATCGCAAATCCATGAGCGAAGGCTTGCAAAATGCCCTGACGCTGCAACTGACCGGAGCAGACGAAAAGATGGTCAGCAAACTTTGGGCGCAGTTTGCCAAAGACGAAATGGGTACCCGCCCTAAATACGATCGCAAAGCCAAGCAGTACGTCATGAGCGAGGCCAGCATCAGCGGCCGCACTACCGAAGCCTACACCGTCATCAACGAGCGCGGCAACAACAGTGAATTGGTACTGTGGGTCCGGATGGAAGGCGATAACTTCCTGAACAGCTACGATCATACAGCCGATTTTGACGAAGCCAAGGGCATGTTGGAGGAATTTGCCATGCTCGTCGAACGGGCGAAAGTGGAAAACGAAATCGAGCTGGAAGAAAAGGTCCTCAAGCAACTGGAGCGCGACTTGAGTAAACTGGAAAACGAAAAGCAACGGGCCGAACGCGACATTGAAAAGGCCAAGGAGCTGATCCGCGAATCCGAAGCCGCGATCGAACAGAATCTGGTCGATCAGGAAACAAAAAACAAAGAAATAGAGACTCAGCTGCAGGCCATCGATAAGGTGCGCAAGAAGCTGAAGAAGTTTTAGGGTTTTTAATAATTTTGACAGGTGAAATTGTAGCCCTGGCGCTCGCTGCCGGGGCTTTTTTTTTCCACAATGCGTATCGATTGTCCCGTTGTAGGAAGTTGGACTCGGTCGGTTGCCGGGTTTTCCACAAGAAAAAGCGGGGTTTCCACAAGTACTCCACAGATTACCAGTCGCAATCAGCTTTCCAGGACGCTCAAATTGTGGTAACTTTATAGGATGTATTAGTATTTGATGAATGAACGTATGGCCGAAGAGCGCAGCAAAGGTACCGGTAGTAAGAAGCGATTTCGCAATGTGAAGCAGAAGTCGGAAGACCTCTCCGATTATGTATTCGGGAAGCTTCCGCCGCAGGCGATTCCGCTGGAGGAAGTCGTGCTGGGGGCGATTATGCTCGACAAAGAAGCCTTGCCGAGCGTCATCGACAGTTTGCAGGCAGAATCCTTTTACCTCGAAGCCCACCAGGTCATTTACAAGTCGATGCTCCGCCTCTTCGAACGGTCGCAGCCCATCGATTTGCTGACGGTGATGGAAGAGCTCAAAAAGGCCGGCGACCTGGATGCGGCCGGCGGAGCGGCTTATCTCGCCGAATTGACCAACAAGGTAGGGTCGGCGGCCAACATCGAATACCACGCCCGTTTGGTGGCGCAAAAGTACATTCAGCGCGAGCTGATCAATATTAGCAACAAAACCATCCGCGACGCCTACGAAGACACGACCGATGTGTTCGACCTGCTCGACGATGCGGAGCAGCGGCTCTTTGCCATTGCCGAAAAGAGCATGGGCAAGCAGGTAAACACCATGAGTTCGCTGGCCAACTCGTTGTTGAAGGAGCTGGAAGAACTTAAGAACATCAAGGAGGGCCTGACCGGCGTACCTACGGGTTTCACCGATCTGGACCGCCTCACCTCCGGATTGCAGAAAAGTGACCTGATCATCCTCGCTGCCCGCCCCGGTATGGGTAAGACCTCCTTTACGCTTTCGTTGGCCAAGAACGCGGCCGTCGATTTCAGCAGAGCCGTGGCCATTTTCAGTCTGGAGATGTCGAGCCTGCAGTTAGCACAGCGCCTCATTTCTATGGAAGCCGAAATCGAGGGCAGCAAAATGCGCAACGGCCAGCTGGAAGAATACGAATGGCAACAACTGCACGCGGCCGTGGAACGGGTGGCCGATGCCCCGATCTTCATCGACGATACGCCGGGCATCAACATCTTCGAGCTGCGCGCCAAGTGCCGCCGTCTCAAGCTCCAGCACGATATCCAGCTCGTCGTCATCGACTATCTCCAACTGATGAGCGGCGGCGGCGAAAACCAGCGGGGTAACCGCGAGCAGGAAGTCTCCGCCATTTCCCGCGCCCTCAAAGGCCTGGCCAAGGAACTCAGCGTGCCCGTTATCGCGCTTTCCCAGCTTAGCCGGGCCGTGGAAGTGCGTGGAGGAAGTAAGAAGCCGCAGTTGAGCGATCTCCGCGAAAGTGGCAGCATTGAGCAGGATGCGGATATGGTAGCCTTTATCTACCGGCCGGAGTATTACGACATCATCGAAGACGAAGAAGGCCAATCCCTCAAAGGCATCGCAGAGCTAATCGTTGCCAAAAACCGCCACGGTGCGCTCCAGACCGTCCGCATGCGCTTCACGAGCCAGTATGCCCGCTTCGGCAACCTCGACGACCCCGACTTCAGCGACCTGCCCTCCGATCCGATGGGGCCGGCCTACAACGCGGTCATCACCCGCCCCTCGAAGATGAATGACGATGAGGACATTCCTTTTTAGGTGGCGAAAATATCGTATACTCGCCACCTC
>CAZDET010000080.1:0-1663 GCA_964504335.1 uncultured Saprospiraceae bacterium | reverse complement strand
CCACCTCACCACCTCACCATATGCCAAGCCTCGCCATCGAAAACCGCCTTTCCGATCTTTTCCAGGCCTGGGCCGGCAAACGCCCCGAGCTACTCCTTCCGCTGGCCCCCTCCGGATCGGATCGCATTTACTACCGCCTGCAGTACCGCGATCGCAGCGCAATTGGCACGTACAATCCCAACGAGCAGGAAAATCGGGCATTCATTGGGTTTTCCAGGCATTTCCGCGGTTTGCAGCTACCGGTGCCGGAGATTTATGCAGAGGATTTGGAACACGGAATTTATTTGCAGGAAGATCTGGGGTCGACCACGTTGTACAGCTATCTGCTGCAGCGCGAGGAGTTTTTCCCCGATTACCTGCTGCAGATTTACAAGCGGGTGGTGGAGCAATTGGCGCGGCTCCAAATCATTGGTGGGAAGGAGCTGGATTACGGCCTGTGCTACCCGAAGGAGCGCTTCGACCGGCAGTCGATTCTGTGGGATTTCAATGCCTTTAAATACTATTTCCTGCGGCCTTCCGGCGTCCAGTACAACGAGGTGGCCCTGGATGCGGAGGCCAACCAACTGGCCGACTTTCTGCTGGAAGGGGAGACCGACTACTTTCTGTTTCGCGATTTTCAGACGCGCAACATCATGTTGGTGAATGGCCAGCCCTACTTCATCGACTATCAGGGTGGGCGTCGGGGGGCGCTGCAATACGATCTGGCTAGCCTGCTGTATCAGGCCAAGGCCAACCTGCCCGAAGACATTCGGCAGGAGCTGGTCGACCACTACCTCGATGCGGTGGGGCAACTGATCGAAATTGATCGGGCGGCCTTCCAATCCTACTATTACGGCTACGTGCTCGTGCGCTGCATTCAGGTGCTGGGCACTTACGGCTACCGCGGCCTATTTGAGCGCAAGGAGCATTTTTTGCAAAGCATTCCCTTTGCGTTGCGCAACGTAAAGTGGCTGTTCGACAACCAAAAGATCGATTTGGAGCTGCCCGAATTAGGGGCGGGCTTTTCCCAAATCATCGACAGCAAACAGTACGAACCCTTCGACAAAATCAAGGCCGGCAGCAGCCTGCTGCTGGTGCGCATCAACAGCTTCAGCTACAAGCACGGCCTGCCCCCCGACCCGAGTGGCAACGGCGGCGGCTTCATCTTCGATTGCCGCTTCATCCACAATCCCGGCCGCTACGAGACCTACAAAAAAATGACCGGTCGCGACGAGCCCGTTATCAATTTCCTGAAACACCACAGCAGCATGGAGGCCTTCCTAGAAGACGTCTACCGCATCGTAGATACAGCCGTAGAAGACTACATCGAGCGCAGCTTCACCAGCCTGCAAGTCAACTTCGGCTGTACGGGCGGCCAGCACCGCTCCGTCTACGCGGCGGATGCGCTGGCGCGCCACCTCACGCAGAAGTACGGCCTGAAGCTGGAAGTGTACCACCGGGAGCAGGAGCGGAAGGGGTGGGAGAATTAGGGGTTAGTTTTTTAGAAGTTAGTCTTTTAGTTTTTAGAAGTTAGTCTTTTTTTCGTCCCAAAAGACCAAAACTTTAGGTACCGGTGGCGGGTTTTATATAAACAATCAGTATATTCAGGTTACCTAGGAAATGTGTAAACATTGACTTCCAGTAAATGACAAAAGCTGGAACATTAGACAATAGACAATTGGTG
>CAZDET010000079.1:0-20040 GCA_964504335.1 uncultured Saprospiraceae bacterium | reverse complement strand
CCTACCAAGCAAGCCCATTTATCCAGGAGGTAGGCCGCCCGAATGTAAGAGTTGACAGGCTTAAGAGGTTATTTCACCCGTTCACCCGTTAAACACTTTGGCCAGCTAGCTGGCCAAAGTACCAACTTTTCCGTAGTTTCGTACGCTGCAAGCCTATGAGTAAATTCATTGTTTCCGCGAGAAAGTACCGGCCGCAGCGCTTCGATGAAGTGGTGGGGCAAGCGCATGTCAGCCGGACGCTGAAGAATGCCCTGCAGACCGATCACCTGGCGCACGCATTTCTCTTCTGCGGCCCCCGCGGGGTGGGGAAAACGACCTGCGCCCGCATCCTGGCGAAAGTGCTCAATTGCCAGAATCCGACCGACGATTTCGAGCCCTGCAACCAGTGCAGCAGTTGCCTGGCCTTCAACGAGCAGGCTTCCTTCAATATCACGGAGCTGGACGCCGCCTCCAACAACAGCGTAGAGCACATCCGGGCCCTGATCGAGCAGGTGCGCTTCCAACCGCAGCAGGGCAAGTACAAGGTGTTTATCATCGACGAGGTCCACATGCTGTCGCCGGCGGCCTTCAACGCGTTTCTGAAAACCCTGGAGGAACCGCCCGACTACGCCATTTTCATCCTGGCTACTACGGAGAAGCACAAGATCATCCCGACGATTCTGTCGCGCTGTCAGATTTTCGATTTCCGACGGATTCAGGTGGCGGATACGGTGGCGCATCTCACCGATATCTGCCGGCAGGAGGGGATTGAAGCCGATCCGGATGCCCTGCACATCATTGCGCAAAAGGCCGACGGGGCGCTGCGCGACGCCCTCTCGATCTTTGATCGCATCGTGTCGTTTTCGGGAAAATCCATCACCTACGAGGATGTGATCGGCAACCTCAATGTGCTCGATTACGACTACTATTTCCGGGTAGTGGATACGCTGCTGGGGGAAGACCGCGCTACCTTGCTGTTGATTTTCGACGACATCCTGCGCAAGGGATTCGATCCCGATCTGTTCATCAGCGGGCTGGCCGAGCACGTGCGCAATTTGCTGGTCTGCAAGACTCCGGAGACGTTGGTATTGCTCGAGGTGAGCGATTCGCTGCGCGATCGCTACCGGGAGCAGGCGGCCCTGAGCCCCACCGATTTGCTGCTGACGGTGCTGCACCTCGCCAATGAATGCGATCTGCACTACAAGCAGGCGCGCAACAAACGGCTACACGTAGAGATGCACCTCGTGAAAATGGCGGCGATCAAGCGAGTATTCCGCTTGCACGAAATGCCCGTAGAGGCTGCCGCAACTCCGGCGGTTGCGGAAAAAAAAACGCCTGAACCGTCGCCCGCAGTAGAGAAGAGCGTCGAAGCCACCACCCCGGATACGCCGGCTGCTTCCGAAGCACCCGCATCGGAAACACCTCCACCTCCTCCGCCACCCAAGGGCCGGCGCCGGGCGGCGCGCATGGTCCCTTCGCTGAAGCAGGATTTGCACCTGGCGGAAATTGAAGAGGCCAGCAAGCAAACGGCCGATACGGTGCAATCCGTTAGCCTGGAGGCTATTCAGGCGGCCTGGAATACGTATACTGAAGGCGTGGAGCGCGATACCCTGAAGTTGGTGCTCAAGCAAGCCCGCCTGGAGGTGGAAGGGTTGGACGTACGGGCCGCGGTAGGTACCGGACTGGCAGCCAGCGCCATCCGCGAAGCCGACGGCCTGATGGAATACCTGCGCACCGAGCTGCGCGCGCCCCAACTGACGATGCGCATCGAGATCGACGAAGCGCTGCGGCCACCCGAACCCAAGCGCACCAAACCGCTCACACCCAAGGAAAAATACCTGCTGATGCGCGAGGCCAACCCGGCAGTCGACGATTTGCGCAAGCGGTTCGATTTGCGTCCCGATGAATAAAAAAATAGGAGGAAACAAAGACGCAGCGCGCCTTCGCATTCCTCCTGATTCGATCTTTGGTTTAATTTGGTAGGCAGTGCTGTTATCCGCAGTACTTTCCCATCAGGGCATCCGTAAGGATCGCCTTTCGGGTCATGCTCCTCATGGTCGAATGGTAGCGGGTAGATAATTCCCGAAGGTAAGCTTCGATAAGGTCTTCCAATTCCCGACCATTCTGGTGTGCGTAAGCTTCTGCTGTCTCGATAACGTCCTGGTGAACGTCCAACTTGATAGTGGTTGACATAAGGTGACTTGTATTCTATGATAGAATTGGTTTATATAACCGTGCTTAGTTTGTGTTGTCTAGAGTATGAAGTTGCTTGGCTCCGTCAGAAAGGAGGCCAGCTAAATTGTGACGAATTTTTACGGGCTCTAGAGGTATTGAAGAGCGGATATCCGCGTGCCGGATGGGATCATTAATTAAATATACCCGTTTAAGAAATACGGCGCAACATTCAACACTTAATCGAAACACATAATTCGTGAAAATTAGTACACTTTGATGAAATTTTTTGTGAATAATATGTTTATCCAGTCAATATTGTAAGATCTCACCCTCCCACCGAGATGTCTGACCAGAAGAGGAAGCAATACCACGATCAATTCCGCCGCTACCTGGCGCAGCTCAATGCTCGCCAACGGGAAGCGGTTGATCAGCTCGAAGGGCCTCTACTCGTTTTGGCCGGCCCCGGAACCGGAAAAACCCAATTGCTGAGTGCGCGGGTGGGCAACATCCTGTTACAAACGGATACCCAGGCGCACAACATTCTCTGCCTGACCTTCACCGATGCCGGTGTGCAGGCCATGCGGCGGCGGCTCCTTCAACTGATCGGACCGGAAGGGCACCGCGTGCCGGTTTTTACCTTTCATTCTTTCTGCAATAGTGTTATTCAGGATAACCTTGAGTATTTCGGGCACCGCAACCTCATTCCGCTGAGTGAGCTCGAACGGATCGAGTTGATACGCGACCTGCTCGATGCGCTTCCCCACGATCATCCGCTGCGGGCGGGGCGCAGCGACCCCTACTTCTACGAGCGGCACCTCACCGATTTGTTTCGCAAAATGAAGTCGGAAAACTGGTCGGTGGAAGGCTTGCACACCGCCATTGAGGCCTATCTGGAGGAACTACCCACCCGCCCGGAATACCAGTATAAAGTCAATCGGGGAGCAGTTCGGAAAGGCGATCCGAAAACGTCGCTCATCGAGCAGGAAACCCTGCGCATGGACCTGCTCCGGCAGGGCAGCCGCCTGTTTACGGACTACGAACGACTGCTGCGGCAACGGAGGCGCTACGACTACGAAGATATGATCCGTTGGGTCGTGCAGGGGTTCGAACGAGAGGAGGGCCTCCTGCGCACCTACCAGGAACGCTTTCTCTACATTGTAGTGGATGAATTTCAGGATACCAACGGGGCTCAAAATCGAATCTTGCGCCAACTCGCCGATTATTGGGAGGCTCCCAACTTGTTTATTGTCGGCGACGACGATCAGTCCATCTACGAATTTCAGGGGGCGCGGCTGCACAACCTCCTCGACTTTCGGGATCGCTACCGCAGCTCTATCGAAGTGGTGTTGCTGGAAGAAAACTACCGGTCGAGTCAGCCCATTCTCGAAGCTGCCACCAGCTTGATCGGGCAAAATTACCAGCGACTCAGCCAACAACTCAATACCACCAAACAACTCATCGCCCGCCACCCGGTATTCGCCGATACGGTACTGCGGCCGTTGATCGTGGAATACCCCAACACGTCACAGGAGACGGCCGGTGTGCTCCGGCAACTCCAACAATGGCAGCAGGAGGGCATTCCCTGGGGCGATATGGCGGTCATTTACGCCCGCCACCGGCAGGCCCGGTCGCTGGCCCGATTGCTGGACAAACAGCAAATCCCCTATCAAACGAAGCGGCAAATCAACATCTTGGACACCCCGCTAATCCGGCAACTGCGCGAAATCATGGAGTACGTGTTGCTCGAGCTGCAGCGGCCCGATAGCGGTGCCCACCTGCTGTTTCGCCTGTTGCACTTCCGCTGCTTCGACCTGCCGCCCGCCGATCTGGCACTGCTCAGCCTGGAAAAATCGGCCCACGCGCCGGAGCTACCCTGGCGGCGGTGGTTGCGAACACCCAGTCGCTGGCCGGTGGGCCTGATTGCCGGCCGCCAATTGCAGCGGGTGGCCGATTGGCTGGATGAGATGATTGGACAGGCGCAGGAAATGCCCCTGCCCGAGCTCGTCGAACGGCTGTTTAATGGCAGCGGCCTTCTGAAACGCGCCCTGGCCGTATCCGATTCCGCCCAACAGGTGCAGGTGGCCCAGTCGTTTTTTACCTTCCTGCGAGCGGAAGCAGACCGACGCCCCCGGCTCGATCTGGCACGCTTCCTGGATGTACTCAACCGGATGGATGACAACCACTTGGGGGTTCCCCTCCAGCGGCAGGCAGACCTGTCGGATGCCGTCACACTAGTGACGGCCCATAGCGCAAAGGGGCTGGAGTTTCGGGCCGTCGTGTTGCTGGATGCCGTCGCTAAGGAATGGGATCCCGGGCGGCAGCGATCGGGGCGGCAATTCAGATTTCCCGATACGCTTACGTATTCCGGAGCAGAAGACGAACTGGAGGCTCGTCGCCGGCTCTTCTACGTGGCCATGACCCGGGCCAAAGAACGGCTGCACATTAGCTTCGGGCTGCACAACGGCCAGTCCAAGCAGCAACAACGCAGCCAGTTCGTCGACGAACTACTGGAAGCCGGCACGGTTGATTTTCAACAGCGATCCATCGACCCGGAGGATTTATTCCTGGTGCAGGTTCTGGATTTACAAGAAATGCCCGCTGCCTCCGGGCAGGAGCTGGATCGGCAATTAGTAGACGAGCGGTTGCAGCAATATCGGCTGAGCGTATCGGATTTGCACCGCTACCTCTACTGCCCGCTGGGATTTTACTACGAAGTCGTGCTGCGGGCACCGCACGTCCAGAGCGAGGCCGCTACTTATGGGTTGGCGTTGCATCAGGCGCTGCAGCGTCTGTTCGACCGTAT
This sequence comes from uncultured Saprospiraceae bacterium, assembly GCA_964504335.1. GTDB lineage: Bacteria > Bacteroidota > Bacteroidia > Chitinophagales > Saprospiraceae > CAZDET01. The sequence continues at coordinate 15,083 of CAZDET010000079.1, read as the reverse complement.
GATGGCGCAGGAAGATCGCCGTTTTCCGGAAAAAGCGGAGTTGTTGGAGTTTTTCGAACAGGAGATGGAGCGATTGCGCGCCTACTTCCGCCCCGAAAGATACCGGCAACGTCTCCAACAAGGCCGTCAGAACCTGGCCCGTTTTTACGATCAGCAGCATCCAACCTGGCCGGATCGGGTCCGAACGGAGCAGCTAATCCGGCACGCCGAAATCGATGGGGTACCCCTCAAGGGGGTAATCGACCGGCTCGACTGGGTGGCGAATGACCGCATTCACGTAGTCGATTATAAGACGGGGAGCCACCAAAAGCGAAAGTGGCAGCGGCCCACCGAGCGGCGGCCCGAAGGGGGTAGCTACTGGCGGCAGTTGGTTTTCTATAAACTGTTGTACGAGAACCAGGCCGGGGCCACCGAGCGGGTGACTAAGGGCAGTATCGTTTACCTCGATCCGGATGCGGAAGGCGTCTTTCCCGTGCGCACCATCACGTTCCAGCGCCGGGACATCGAACAGCTTCGAACGATCCTAAGGGAGGTGTACGACAAGATCCAGCAGCACCAATTCTACGAAGGCTGCGGAAAACCCGAATGCGTCTGGTGCCGGTTCTTGCGCGAAGATCTGGCAGTAGAATCCTTTACCAATCAGGAAGTGGAAGAACTGGACGACTGACCGAGCATCTCCACCAGCGCCCCTTCCTTCATGGAATAGGCGGATACGAGTAATTCGGGGCGGTGCAACAGCCCAAGCACGTAGCGGACCAGGATAACCGCCACGACGATCATTTCCGCCCGATCCTCCGGCACCTCGGGCATGGCATAGCGCTCCGCCCGGGTAGCGGTTACGAGGCGTTGGTAGAGCCCATCCAGGCGGGAGAGGTCGATCTGCGAGCAGTGGGGCGTTGGCTGGCCAATTTTGAGCACATTGGCAATGACGTCGAAGGTGCCGGCGGCCCCGACCAGCTGGGCAGTCGGGTGCGCAGCGAGCTGGACTCGGAGTGGGGTCAATTGCTCCCGAAGGAATTGTTGCAAGACCCCGATTTCCGTAGTGGAAATGGGTTCGCTGTGGTGAAAGCGCCGGTACAACACCGACACCCCGATGGGGAAGCTGTCGGCCCAGATGACCGTTGGCCCATTCGACAGAATGAATTCTACGGAGCCACCTCCGATATCCATGATCAATCGGTTGGTGGCCGACGGCGGAACCGCCAGTTGCACGCCGAGATTGATGAGGCGGGCTTCCTCCAGGCCGTCGATCAGCTCGGTGTGAATACCGGTTTGCTCGCGGGCGGCGCGCACGAAATCGTTGCCGTTTCTGGCCGTTCGCAGCGCCGCGGTTCCGAGCGCCCGCACCTGCTGTACGCCGAGTCGTTGGAGGAGTTCGGCGTAGGCGGCTAGTGCCTCCAGGCCGCGCGCGAAGGGGGCGGGGCCAATGGCTTCGATGCCGTCTTCGGCGAGCTTGATAAACCGGCGTTCGCGGTGCAGTTCTACAAAATGTCCGTCACTGGTTGGTTGTACGACCAGCAGGTGAAAGGTATTCGTACCGAGATCGATGACGGCAACCGGAGCGCTATCGTCCATCAGTTGGCGTTATCCAGTTGCCGGAAGAGGTTTGCGTAGTAGGATAGCCCCTGTGCCGTCATCAAATTGGCATAGGCCGGCTGCTGATTCTCCGTGAATAGGTAAAACGTACAATTTCCTTCCAGATACAGATCGGCCTCGGCCAGGATTTGGCCCTTTGCCTGAAAGAAAACGTGCCCTACCGGCGTACAGCCGGGAAATACGGTGGCCCCTTCCGCAGAGATGCCGCTGATAGTAGCCTGGATCGCGGACGGGTTGCTTTGATTCATCGAGAAATTGGCCTTGTAGAAGATATAGTCGATGTAGTCGCAGCGCGTAAACAACCCGTTCAATTGCTCCTGGGGCAGCGGCGGATAGGCCGTACCCGCGGTCGAGGAATTGGGCGTAGCGGGGTTTGCGTTCGGCGGATCGGACTCGGAGGAATACAACCGCGTGGTGTTGGAAGTATCGCTTTGACTGCCCTCACAATCGAACAGCAGAAAGCTCAGTGCAAGGAGGAAGAGAATTGGCTTCATATCGGAAAAGCAATTGTTCTGGAATGGAGTGCCTGGACAAACATCGCTATAAATCATCAGCTACCCAGGCAGAATCGCCTAAAACGTACAGCAATCGGACACTCAGCGTTCGGCCGCGCAAGCTATTGCGGCCCGCCTCCTGCTCGAGGTCGTTGAGGTATTTGCTCCACCGCACGTTGAGGCCGAGTCGGGGCTGAAAGTAAAGCGTAGCGCCCAACTGAATGGCCACGATGTCCTCTGCGAAATTGGATTCAGAGGTCAGGTCCGCTCCGGAAATATCTTCCACGCGAAAGTCGATGAGCCGCCCGTAGCTGATTCCGGCTCCGGCCTGAACCTTCCAGTCGCTGAAGTAGACCATCAGGGGCACCTGCACCAGGTTGAGCCGAATGCGGTCGAATCCGAATTGGGAGCCTTCCCGGTTCGATTTGCGGCTCCCTTCCTGCGAAAAGAGCAATTCCGGGCCGAACTGCCAGCGGTCGGAAAGTACGGCGGTAACCCGCAGCCCCGCCGTGCCGCCGATCTGGTGGAATCCACCGAGGCCGTCGCCGTCGATCTGCGAAAGATTCAGCCCTCCGGCCAGGGTAGCGCGGAAGCGCTGGCCACAAAGTGGGAGGCTCAGGATAATAAGAAGGTATAATAATGAGTAGCGCATGAGGCGTTCGCTATATTGTACTCGCATAATTGCTGCTTCGAACGAATTGATATGACCCTAAAGTACAGCAAATACAATCTTAAGAAACTGGAGCAATTGCTGCAGGAACTGGAATATACCATCCGCTACGAGCGGGGCAATTTTCAATCGGGCTATTGCCTGGTTGAAAACCGAAAGGTCGCGGTAATTAACAAGTTTTACGACACGGAGGGCCGGATGAATTGTCTGCTGGAGATTATCGGCACCTTTTCCGAGGCCGATCTCCCGGAATCGCTGAGTCCGGCGGGCCGAAAATTATTTCAGCAACTTCAGACACCACTAACGACTGATGGCAGCCAGGAAAACAGATAGTTAAACGGCCAGCATCAGAGAACGGTGAGGCCTTCCTTGGCGTTCTCATTCTTTAAAAAGACCACTTATTTTACGATCCATGCCCAAATTAGAGTATTTACCCTACGCGGGGGGGCGATTTCACTTTCCGAGGGCTGCCGATGCCGGTACCCGCGCCGGATGGATACAAATACTGGCCCAGTTTCCCATGCACTTGCGTGCCGCGGTGCTAGGACTCGACCGCGAAAACCTCGATACACCGATTCAGTCCAACGGGCAAACGATTCGCCACCTCATCCATCATCTGGCCGACACCCACCTCAACGGCTTCCTGCAATTTAAGATGGCCCGTTTCGGCGGCCACCCTGCCAACTCCGATCGCGACACCGACGATTGGGTAGATACGCCCGATTATCAGGTGCCGATTAGTTATTCCATGCAAATTCTGCGGGGGTTGCACCATCGGTGGGCGCAGCTATTACGCAATCTGGGCGAAGAGGAATGGTCGTGTACGATGCCGCATCCCGGGCACTCCGAGCCCGTTCGACTGGACAGCGCGCTGGCCTTCTACGCCTGGCATTGCAATCACTACCTCGGCAAGATTACTAGTTGGCGTCGCCATAACGACTGTTAGTGGATTTTGTACACCCTTCTGCTCCTCTTTCTATTACATTCTTAGGCACGGGTACGTCGCAGGGGGTTCCGGTAATCGGTTGCACCTGTGGCGTTTGCCAATCGGATGACCCCCGCGACCACCGCTTGCGAACCGCTGCCCTGCTGCGCAGCGGCGATCAGTACCTGGCCATCGATGCAGGGCCCGACTTCCGCCAGCAGATGCTTCGCTCGGGGATATCCCGGCTTTCGGCGGTCCTGCTGACGCACGAGCACAACGACCACGTCGCCGGAATGGACGATCTGCGCCCTTTCATCTTCACAAGCCGCCGCGAAATGACCATCTACGCGCTACCACGGGTGCTCGGGCACCTGCGTACGCGATTTAGTTATGCCTTCGAAGAAAATCCGTACCCCGGTGCTCCGCGCTTCGATTTGCAGGCCATCAATCAGAATAGCTACTGGGAATGGGCTGGCCTGTCCATCCAGGCCGTTGGCATTCAGCACGGCAGCCTGCCCATCCTGGGTTTTCGGGTAGGCAATTTGGCTTATCTGACGGATGTACACACCATTGCCGATTCGGAATTGGAAAAAGTAAGCGGAGTAGATACGCTGGTAATCAGCGCCCTGCATCATACTTCTCACCACAGCCACATCAGCCTCGAAGAAGCGCTCGCATTCATCGAGCGCATCCAACCGCGGAAGGCCTTTCTCACTCACCTGAGCCACCGCATGGGGTTTCACCGGGAAGTGAGCCGCCAGTTGCCGGCAGGTGTACGGATTGCCCACGATCAACTCACCGTTTACGTCCATCCAGCCCCTCAATAGCCGAAAAACAAACTATTTCGCAGTGCCCAGGCGTTCTAGCTCCTAATCAATTGCCCGAAGTGCTTGGAATTTCAGACTATTAGTACATTAGTTCTTTAGTTCGAACCAACAAACCTAAATCGCATAGTATGTCAAGACTTGATATCATTACCATCGTCATTGTCGGCGTCTGTGTGGCCGCACTGGGGTATTTATTGTACATGACCATTTCCCAGATCAACACCCCACCCGAAGAAGCGGCGACGGTCGCTCCCCTCGAACCCATCGACGAAGGATTTACCTACGAGGACAGTACCTACGCTGCCATCAATCCCAGCGAGGATCCTGTAAGCGGCAATCAGCCGCAATCCTATCAGGATGCAGAGCCAGAGAGGATTCCTGAAACTTCTACCTCCCAATCCACACCGGACGAAGCCGAAATCGAGCGTCCGGAACCTGCCACTTCTACCTCTACCCGTCCAACGACGACGACCACCACCAAGGCGGCTCCCCGATCCGACAGAACGGGAAAATATCTGGTAATCGCCGGGTCGTTTCGGAATCCGGATGGGGCCGAACGGCGGGTGCGTGACTTGCGGGAATTGGGCTACCAAAATGCCGAGGCAAGCACATTTGACCGAGGTCTAACCGTGGCCCTGGTCGATCGCTTTAGCAGCCGTTCCTCGGCCGATGCGTTAGTCCGGGAATTGCAAAATAGAGGGGTGGACGCCTTCGTGAAGATCAAGCAGTAGGCCGATTGGCTTACACCTCCAGCTCTTTCCAGGCGACCATGCCTCCTTCCAGATTGCGGACTTGCTTGAGGCCGCCTTGTTCGAGCAGGCTTTTGGCCATGGCGCTGCGCCGACCGGTGCGGCAATAGGTAATCACTTCCTTTTCCTCTAGTGTTTCCTGCAAATCTCCCAGGCGGCCCATAAGGTCTCCTAGTGGGATGAGTTCGCCGCCAATGTTGAATTCGGCGTGTTCTTCGGGCTCCCGCACGTCGATGAGTACGAAGTCGTTATCCTGTTCTTCTATCCGCTTTTTCAATTCCTGCGGGGTGATATCTTTCGTCATGGTTGTTGCGAATTGTAGGGCAGTTGCCCATTGTGCTATTTACAAATACACCGGTTGGCTTCCTCCTGTTCGGTTTACCGAAAAACGACCAATTTCTTGCGCAACGTGATGCCATTTTCAGCCTGCCGCAGGAAGACCCAATACAAGCCATTTGGCAGCGTAGCCACGGAAAAGGGCCGCAATCCCCGCTGCTGAAAAACGGGCTGCCCCGTTCCATTGACGACCTGAACAATCCAGGAATCGGGATCAGACAGGTAGCCCCCCGGAATGCGGAAGTGCACCTGATCGCCACTTGGATTGGGGTAGAGCGCAAGTTGCGAAAGCCCCGTAGGCGCGTCGCGCTCTTCCACGTCGGTAGTGGCCGGCGGAGCCTCATCTCCGACGAAGGGCCGGATCATCAGCGTGCCGGTGATGGGGCCGGGCAGTTCAAACCAATCGCCTGTATTGCGGAAGAAGATACGGTTGTTGGTGTTGTTTTGGCGATCGAATCCGACGGGCACACAAATGTTGCAGTTCGTTACTTGTTGCCAGCCCACGTAAAAATCGCCGGTGGGGATGAGCAGCGAATCGACGGGCCCGTTCATGGCGTCCAGCGTGAAGGTGGTGAATCCCTGCAGGGTATCGGTGAAGCTCTCCACCAGCACGGGCTGGAAATCGAAGCTGTATTCCGGGCTGTCATCGAGCGTGTCCAGATAGACGACGAAGCGGATTGTCTGACCCGAAAAGTTGGTGGTGTTGCGGGGGAAGCGGATGCTGAAGCCGCGCAGCACTTCGGGCACGAACGCCTCGTAGCGCTGTACAATGCTTTGGTTGGGCAATGCCTCCAGTGCCAGCTCAGCGGAGCCGTCGTCGTAGGCGTAGAAGTTGTCGAGCAGGATGGTGCGTTCGGTCGTGTCGTTGCGTAGAATGGAGGCGGACAGGCCGGGGGTTGCGATTTGTGAGGTATTGACCAGCGTGTAGCGATTTCGAATTTCCAGCCGCGCATTTGGATCGAATTGATCTGATTCGATCAGCAGGTCGCGGTAGGGCCCGAATTGGCTGTTGAAGGGGGGCTCCTCGTCGAGTTGGTACGACCGCGTTAGCGGCTCGCCGTTGAGGATATTCGCCTCCTGCCCGTTGAACAGGGTCGCCTGTAGGAGGGGCAGATTCGTAGTGCGCTCGGAAATTTCGATCGACGAGTTGATGACGGAAAGCGCTTCGTTATCGTGGTTCCAGATGCCCACCCGAATGGTGTCGTTGAGCAGGCTGCTGCCACCCGCTCGCAGTTGCCGGTAGGGGATGGCCGAATACGGATTGAACGGGCTGCTCGCCGGTTCGGTAAAGGCAATGTCCGCAAGCGTAGAGTCGGTTTGGATGTCGTCCAGTAGTACGTAATCGAGGTTCCAGATATCGAGCGCGCCCGATTCCTCGCTTTCGCTGGAAAAGCGGAATTGAAAGCCGTTGTACCGAAATGCATCGGGCACGGCAATTTGGTAGAAACGGAAGGGCTGCTCCTGCAGCAGGCTCGAATTGGTGGGTAGCCCTTCGAAGGCCCGTACGGACTCCCACTCCCCTTTCTGGTTGCGAAACTCTACCCGGAACGAATCCCGGATTTCGGGTCGGTCGCCGAGCCCCCGGGGCTGCAGATAAAAAGATAGTACCGGCGGACCGGCGGTCGATAAGTCGATGGGCACGCTCGTCAGCCGGTCTTTGGGCCGGATAATCCCGGGCGACGGGGTGTAGGGTTGGCCCCTGAAGTCAATAGCGTCGAAGGTAGCCACGCCAATCGAGGGGGGCTTTTGGGGATAGCCATCGTTTATCAGCACCTCGCGGTCGAGCCACCGGTTGGGGTCGGGCGAGAGGCCCTCCGTCGAAAAATCGTCGAAAAACGGCAACGAGACAATGGTTTGCGGAATGCGGATAGCGAAGCGATATTCGTCGCAAATGCCTCGATTGGTACAGAGTTCCAGGCGGATCGAATCGATGCCCGGAAATCGCGACGCCTGGTACAAGAAGCGAAAATCGGGATCGTCGGGGCCGACGAAGAAGAAGAGCTGGTCGCGCCCGCCGTACTCATCCTCGAGGTCGATCAGGCTGCTACAGAAAAGCGGACCCGGCAGCGAATCGGGATTGCCGGAAAGAACCTGGGAAGCCCCCGGTGCCAGATCGATCAGATCGGGACGAAACGTCCGGTTGGCCCGCCGGGCGTACAGTACGAGTTGGGTGGTATCCGAGCACTGATTGAGGTCGGGATTGCAAAAGGTTACGCGTAGAGTGTCAAACCCTTCAATGACGTCTGGGGCAGCCTGATACACCAGTTGGTTGCTATCTACTGAAGCCGTTCCGAAGGCGGCCTCCCCGCAATTCAGGCAGCGGTATTCGGCGGAAGGGCCGCTCAGGCCGGTAGTATCCAACGAGAGGCCGAGGCGGGTTTCGAGCCCGGCAATAGCGGGCGTGAGCCCCTCCAGCTCGAAGGTGCAATCCGTCTTGGTGGCGGGCAGCCGCTCCGGTTGCTGAAATGGCAATTGTTCCAATTCCATCCGGTAGCGCTCCTGCAGGGCGGGCTGTTCCTGAAGGGGAACAAACCGCTGGGCAGTTAGTGAAGCAAGCCAAAGTACGCTCAGGAAGAGGGTAGTAAGAATGCGCATTATCGAGTTTCTGTGCAAGTGAGGGTAGCTGCGTCGCGTTATAAAACGCGCGGCTCCGGGCTTTAGTGCTAGCTGTTCCAACCTTAAAGACGCTTACTGTTGGTCGTTGTTCAACTGACCGGTGTCGGGTGGGGAAACCTGAAAATCGAGTGGTTCCTCCACGCGCGAAGGCGGAGTATAGGGCAGGGGCGAACCGTCTTCGGGACAACCATCCGGCCGGTAGGCACTCAGGTACAGATTTACCGTCGAACCCTGGTCAATGGTTTTCCCGGGTACGTATTCGGGTACTTGCTGAATGATATACGCATTGTCGCTGTTGCCGATCCCGCCGTATACCTCCCCGACTGCCAGTTGCATGCCGGCGAGCGTGAAGACGGCCTCGCTGTAGCGGCGGCATACCAGGTTGGGTATCTCCACCTGGCCGGTTTGTCGGATGGTGACCACGAAATCGAGTTGCGCACCCTGGGGTACTCTCACGCCCGCGCGCAGGTCTTCATCCGTGATTTTTCGGTCTTTGTAGTAAAAATGCAGGATGGAGTTTTCCTCCTGGATTTTGTCGTAGACCTGCTCCTGGATGGAATAGCGAATTTTCAAAGCCTGGAGCTTCCGGGTGTATTGTTCGTAGTCGTAGTTTCCGACCAGGGGAGGCAGCAAGATTTCCGGCGGCGTTCCTCCGGAAATGCTGAGGTAGATGGTGCGGTTCTTTTTCACCCTCGATAAAGGAGCGGGGTCTTGGTTGAGCACGACATAGGGCTCCAATGCGGGATCGAAGGTCGAATCGATGACGGCGACGCGGAAGTTGCCCTGGCGGGCTTTTCGTTCGGCATCTTCCAGGGCCATGCCCTCGTAGTTGTGCACCTGATAGGTTTCGCCGTGGTGGGTATACCAATCCAACCCAAATCGAATGAGGAGAAACAGTACGACCACCAGGCCAATCATAGCAGCTATATTCCTCAGAAAATAGGCGGAGCCGAGAAATTGCCCTACGCGCCGCAGACCTGCCTTCCAGGCGGGGATGGGAGCGTGATTGGGTAGGCGACGATTTTCGAATGCTTCGTTGATCGGTCGGGGGGATTGCTCTGGTACGGCCATCTGAGGAGTAACGGGTGGTGGATCGGCGGGTTCTAGGGCGGGCACTTCTGCCGGCTCAGCGGGGATTTGCGCCTGCAGCGGCGTGGGCGTAACGGAGACGACGGCAGCAGCCGTCTCCGCGGGAACCGCTACCGGGACGTGCTTTTTGCGTTGGGCGCGTTCCATTCCGAATTCGATGATGCGATCGATGAAGTCGTAGGGCTTGTATCCCGCCAGGGCAGCCTGGTGGAAGATGGCCGTGGCAGGAGTCATGCCGGGAAGACTGTTGACTTCGATGATCAGCGTTTCGGCACGGCTGTTTGAATAGACCCGCACGAATGCATCGATGCGGCAATAACCTTCGATGTTGAGGATGCGGGCGGCTTTTTCCAGATCTTCTTTTACCTGCCGGGCGATGAACCCATAATCCATACCCGCGGGGGCAAGCCGGGCGGGGGTGATGTTTTGGCCTTCCCCGGCGAGAAATTTTTCTTCGAGTGAAAGTACGGCACCCCCCGAGAGCGTCTCGCTGGGTTCGAACACTTCGTACTGCAGGCTACCGTCCTTCTGGTAGTGGGTCAGCATGCCTCCCGTGATTTCGAGGAAGTGGATGGCCGCCTCTTGCTCGGTTTTTCGCTCAAACAGGATGCGGTCCTTGCTCGGGAATTCTTCTTTGGCGCGCAGCCGTAGCTGTCGGCGCTGTTCTCCTTCTGCTTCCGGGGCGGCGCCGAAGATCAGTTGCGTGTAGGCTTCCAGATCCTGCCGGTCGCTCAGTACCATGACGGCCGAGCTGCAGCCGTCGTCGACGGGCTTGGCGATCATCGGATAGAAGAAGGTATGTTCGACGCGCTGGTAGAATTGCGAGGGGCTTTCCAGAAACGCCTCCCGATTCAGGACGAGCTGTTCGGTAGTAGGCAAGCCGTTTTGCCGCAATATTTGCAGGGTCCGGTATTTGTCGATGGTAATCCGGCTCGATTGCGTGCCGCTGCCGTTGTATGGTAAATCGTGGGCTTCGAGTTGTTCTTGCAAGTCTCCGTCCTCACCGGGTCGGCCGTGCAGGGCGATGAAAACCCCGTCGGCTCGTTCCTGAAGGTCGGGGAAATCCAGTGCGACGGGTGCAAAAACCACATCCGTAGAGGCGTACTTCTCGGTGATCGGTCGGCACTGGTCCTTGATGCGATCGATTAGCGGGTGTTCCGACCAGTGGTGGATGCGGTCGCGGATGTCGTCGGCATTGTCTTTCAGCAATAAATTAATCGGAATCTGGTGCAGTTGATAATTCTCTGGATCGCCCGTCAGAAAAACGGGGAACGCTTCGTATTTGTCCGAGCTGCTGAGCTTTTCGAAAATATTGCGTCCACTTTCCACGGAGATGTGCCGCTCGAAGGAGTAGCCGCCCAGGATGACGGCCATGCGGCGCCGTTGAGCCTCTTCGGAGCGCAATTGCCGGATGCCCTGATCCAGCCGATCGGCCAGTACTTCCCAGGCCTCCGGTGCGGAGTCCGTTTCGGCCATGCGCTCCTGCAGGGAGATGCGGAGGATGAAGGTCAGAAACTGACTCGGGTTCAATCCAATTTCTGCCGCCTGATGGAAGAAGAACGAACTCGGCAGCATGCCCGAGGTCGTATTCGGATCGTTGAGGTAGATTGTACCTTCCGGCGTGTAAAAGCCGTCGATGCGGGCGTATACCTGAAAGCCGAGTTCTGTGAAGAGCCGCTCGCTCTCCGCCCGAATGGCTTCGATTTGATCTTCGGGGAGATCGATGGGCGTCACCTTGCGCGATAGCCCGGGCAGGTATTTCGAGCGGTAGTCGAATACTTCCGAGCCCTTGATGATTTCCGTGGGCGGCAGGCCGATGGCGGTGCCCGATTCATCCCGAATTACGATGCAGCTAAACTCTTTACCATCGATGAAGCGCTCCAGAATGACGGTTTCCTCCCAGAGGTGGGCTTGCAATTGGAAAAATTGGGCTTCTTCGGCGGTAGCCGTTTCGTTGAGAAATTCGAGTAAGGCTTCGGGATGGTGAAACGTTTGAGACGCCTTGCCATCGACGGATACCTCCATCGGAAAGCCCAGCCCCTCCCGGATGTCGGCGAGCCAGCGGAGGTATTCCACCCGATCGTCCAGATCGCGGGCTTGCCACTCCGACAGCGGAATGATTTCCCGCGAAAAGGCCCGGTTGAGGGCGCGCTCGAAGCCTTCGATGCCGTCGCTTTCCTTGACGATGCTCACTCCAATGCTCGACCCCTGTCGGGCCGGCCGAATAACGAAAGGGAAGCCGAGGGCCTCGCCGATTTCCTGGTAATAGTCGTGGATGGGTATTTCTAGGAAGTCGGCGCGGGGCAACACCCGCAAATCCGTGGTCGCAAAGCCTTTTTGCTCCATCAGATCTTTCTGGAGGGCCTTGTCGATGCCAATTTCGCTGGCGCGCACGCCGCTGCCAGTGTAAGGAAGGCCCAGATTCCGGAGTTGCTGTTGAATTTGCCCATCTTCGCCGTATACGCCGTGCAGGGCTAAGAAGGCGACATCGATGAGCTGGGGCAGATCTTCGAAAGCGATGGGCTGGCCGATGGCCCGGGCCATCGCTTGCTGTTGGTCTTGGGGGGCTTGCCGCAGGCTGTCGGCATAGATTTGAAAGCGGTTGGGCGATGCGGGGAGGAATTGGGCAGGCGGGAAGAAATCCCGGATTGATCCCTTGTAGATGTGGTGCCAGTCCAGTCGGAGGAGGCGGCGCTGATCATCCACGAAGAAGGGAAGCGGCTCGAAGAGGGATTTATTGAGGTTATCGTACACAGTGCGCCCACTGGCGAAGGAGATTTCCCGTTCCCGTGATGGGCCACCGAAAAAGATGCCGACTTTTATTTTCATACAGTATTTCGGTATGCAATCAATGCCTCCGAACCGCCAGCTTGGTTTCGATCAACCGATTGAGGTTCGGGGGGCAAAGTTACGGATTTATATAGGACGTAAAATGGTTTGGCCCCTTCCAAACCATTTTGCCTCGGGATCATGCGGTACCGAAAGTGGAACTCGGACTTGACTGGCACTTCAGAACCGGCTATCTTTGCCGTAGTATCCTTTCTCACGGCTGGTTGCTTTGTGGGCAGTCAGAAACATCCAATACTATATTTTTCGATACGGCCGTAGACACTGCTGGTAGTCGCGTGCGGGGTGCACGCTTGGGCTACCTGCGCCCCTTGAGGTTGGCAGGTTTGGTGGGCGGGCTATTTTATATATTCCCACCCACATGGTGTGCGGCGGGCCGAGCCGGTCACTGGCTCGAAAGCCGGGGGGTACCCGCGTTGAACGCCAACTACCAAACGTCCATCACCCGTAAATGCGTGCTCCCGGTATGACCAACATGAACCGCGCCGTACTGCGCCTGGCTATTCCCAACATTCTCAGCAACATCTCGGTGCCGTTGCTGTCCACCTTCGACACGGCCCTCATGGGGCGGCTCAGCGCAGAGCACATCGGCGCGGTAGGCCTGGGCAGCATGATCTTCAATTTTATTTACTGGAACTTCGGCTTCCTGCGCATGGGTTCTACGGGCCTCACGGCCCAGGCCTTCGGCCGCGATAGCCAGCCGGATATGACCAGGGTATTGGGGCAGTCGCTGGTAGTGGGTGGTTGCCTGGCCTTCCTGCTGGTCGTATTTCAGTGGCCCATCGGGCGGGCGGCGGTGTGGCTGCTGCAAGTCCAACCCGAGCAACTGGGCCTGGTCTACGATTATTTCAACGTTCGCATTTGGGGCGCACCCGCCGCGTTGGCGCTGTACGCCCTGATGGGCTGGTATTTCGGCATGCAAAATGCGATTTATCCCCTGATTTTGACCATTGTCATCAACGTCGTCAACATCCTGCTGAGCGTCTACCTGGTGCGCGAGCTAGGCCTGGAGGCGAGGGGCGTGGCGCTAGGTACGGTCGGTGCGCAATACGTCGGGCTGCTGTTGGGGGTAGTCCTCCTGCAGCGGCGCTACGGATGGGTACGCACCCATTGGTCGTTGCCGCGCTTCCTGCAACGCGCAGAACTACTCCGCTTTCTGCGCCTCAACGGCGACATCTTCATCCGCACCCTCTGCCTGACGCTGAGCTTTGGCTTCTTCTACAACCGCTCCGGCCTGGAGGGCGAATTGGTCCTGGCCACCAACGTGATTCTATTGCAGTATGTCAACTGGATGTCGTACGGCATCGACGGCTTCGCCTACGCGGCAGAAAGCCTGGTGGGGCGTTTTCACGGTGCCCGCAATGCAGCGCAAACCAAGCGGGCCATGCGCTACTGTTTCGCCTGGAGCATGGGCTTCTCGGCACTTTACGCAGCCGTCTATTACTTCAGTGGCGATGTGCTGCTGCGCGTCTTCACCGACCAGGCCGATGTATTGCAAGCGGCCCGGCCCTACCTGATCTGGGTGGTCTTATTCGCTCCTCTCGCCACCCCCTGCTACATCTGGGACGGCATCTTCATCGGCCTGACGGCCTCGCGGGCCATGCGCAATACGATGCTACTGGCCTTTGCTGGCTACCTGGCCCTATATTTCGGCCTGGGGCAATTCTATGGCAATCACGGCTTGTGGCTCAGTTTACTGGCCTTTATGGTGCTGCGGGGAGGTATTCAACAGGTGTGGTACGGGCGCTATGGGTTGGGCTTGCAGTAGTTGATTTATGCCGGGGGGCAATCGAAGGTATAAGTGCGGGTGCAAGTCTAGCAGACTCCCGGCTGAAGTCGTTGAGTGCGGCTGGTGGGAGAAGGTCAAGATTCAATTTCCTGGATCAAATGCCTGCCCAACAACTTCTCAATGATTTCGCGCTTGACATCTTTTCCAATAAATACAATATGGCTGATACGCTCCGATTCGGGTTCCCACGGAGGGCCATCGGTGAGCACAAAACTGTCCCTTACCGATTGAACGACCACACGGGTGGGGGTAGAATTGACAGCTATGATACCTTTAATCCGGTAGACTTGATGGCGATAGAGCTTCACCAATTTCATTAATTCCCGGGCTAAAGAATCTAAATGGAAAGGGCGATCAAAAGTCAACGTAAAGGTCGTAATGTCATTGTGTCGGTGCGAACCATCGGGTACGACGCTGGCTACTTGGGTCGTTCGCTCGTCATGGAAAGGTTTGACCTCGAAAATCTTATCTACTGGAAAAATGCCGTGTTGTCCACGAAAAATAGTGGCAGTAGGATGGATTTTTTTTAGGGTTTGCACAAGTCGTGCTACTTCGGATGGTGGTACCTGATCGCATTTATTCAACAAGACAACATCTGCACTCACCAACTGTCGGCGAGCTTCATCAGTTGCATTGATGTTTTCTTCTACGTTGGCGGCATCAGCCAGGCAAATGACTTGCTGCAAATCAAATACTCGCTCCACCATTGGATTCCCGAGAAAGGTCTGAATAATTGAAGTAGGGTCAGCTACCCCCGTAGTTTCAATGACTAACCGATCGTACTCTGCCCGTCGAAGACTTACTTCTTCCAGCACATCCAGCAATTCATCATGCAAAGAGCAGCATAGGCAACCCGCTGTCAAACCAGCAATATCTTCATCCCCATTTATGACCAATTCACAATCTACATTGATTTTACCGACTTCATTTTCAATAACAAACAGTCGGTCGTTGGGTCGTTCTTGAATCAAGTGATTTAGGAAGGTAGTTTTTCCTGAACCTAAAAAGCCGGTGATTAATTGGACTGGTATTCTCTGCAAGCCGCTGTTTTTTGGAATAGTTAGAATTGAGGGCCAATTCTAAACAATAAAAATGCAACAACGTTGCAAAAAACGGATGGTTTCCCTAAATTTATGCTTTTCATC
>CAZDET010000078.1:6348-20109 GCA_964504335.1 uncultured Saprospiraceae bacterium | reverse complement strand
AGCGCCTGGCCAAAACCAATCCCGCTGTGTACGAAATTGAGGTTGCCCGTTCAAGTTTTCTGCTAGCCCTGTTGAAACAGCAAGAAAATAAATCCGAGGAAGCACTAGAGCTGTTTAGGGATGCACTAAAAATCGCGGATAAGTATCCGCAGGTTCCTCTGGCAAATTACATCTCGGATTTTGTAGTGCGTTCAATTGGATTAGAAGCTGCTGATCCCATCACATGGGAATGGTCCCAACGTACCAGTGCACTGGTAGAGGTTGTAGAGGCTCAAACGAAAGATGCCGACAAAGCGGAGCCACAGGAAAAAGTGGTGGCCATTTGGGAAAAGGCCTTGCTACAACATCCAGACAACCCGCGCATTCGGTCTTTCTTATCCCAAAACCTGGGAAGCCTATCTTGGTACGATCTCTTTGCCAGCAACTATTCAGGCGCGGAGACTGCCGCCCGCCGCGGTTTGGAGATAGCTCCGAATCAAACTTGGATCACTTCCAACCTGGTAACGGCGCTCGTTCTCCAAGATCGATTTACAGAAGCAGAGCCCATCTATTTACAGCTGAAAGGACAGCCTTACGATGCAGACCAAACATGGACGGAAGTATTTCTAGAAGATTTGAAGGCCTTAGAGGCTGCAGGCATCACTCATTCGGACTTTGAATTGGTTCGTCAGTTGGTCGGGGAGTAAAATGACCACCCAAAATGGCGTGCTACCGATAGAGTAGCCCCATAATAGGGCAGCAGAAGTGCCCTTCCAGTAAATACCTTCCAGGTCTCGCTCGGCGGACTCCGAAATAACTACTTGGTACGTTTCAGCCATTCCTTGGAGCGTTTGTCCAGTTCTTCAACGCTGATAGATTGCCCTTTTTGGGCACCAGGATTTGGAGGGGGGTTACAATTCCTTCTTCACGATCACCCACACCTCGCCATCCGGGGCGGTGAAGCGGACCCATTCCGGGTAGCCGATTTTTTCGTGGGCGCGCAGCGAGCGCGGGTTGCGCGTGGAGATTTCGGTGATGAGCAACCGGTAGGCAGCTGCCAGGCGGGCTTCCAGGTCGCGGTAGAGGCCGGCGAAGACGCCCCGGCCCCGGTAGGGCTTGGCTACTGCCACCTGCCCCATGAGGGCGTAGGGGGTTTCGGCCAGCGGCCGTCCTTGGTAGTCCAGTGCATCCAGCCGCTCGAAGAAGGGGCGCAGGATGGGCGTGCGCGCGCGCATGCCCGGGTCCATAGCCAGGGCGTATCCGGCTAATTGGGGGCCGTCCCAGGCCTGCGTGTGGCCGTGCGGCTCGTTCATGGCGCGCAGCGTGTCGAGGTCGTGCCGCACGGTGAGAAAGCCCTGCGATTGTAGCTCGGCATCCGTGATGGCTTCGGGAAGGTTCCGGGATTGAAGCTCCAAAATGGCCAGCAGGTCGGCATCGGTCCGGGCGGGGCGATAGGTGATCACGTGGCTAGGAGGGTTGGTTGCCGATGTAGAAGGCGATCACATAGGCAAACACCGCCAGGATCAGCCCAAACATAAAAATGCTGTAGCAGATGCGCAGAAACTGATATTTCTTGGCCAGCACGACTCCCAGATAGTACAGATCTCGGGTCATGGAGCTGTACAGAAAGTCGCTGTCCTTGATCATTTCCATCATGCCCCAGTGGAAATCGTCGAGGTCCATCTTGTAGAAATTCCCGAAGAAGAGCAGGTTGGAGCGCTTCTGTTCGATGTCTTCGCGGGTGAAGCGGCCTTCGGTGACCTTTGGGCGAGTGGATAGAATGGCGAAGACCAACGACACCAGGCACACGGAAATAAGGATGAAGGTCGGGGCTGCCAGGTACGGCTCATCGTTCAGGCGGGGTACCATGCTCGACACGACGATCGAAATGATGATGGCGTTGATACTGAGCATGATGTTGGCCTTGTTGTCGGCGATGCTGCTCAGGTTGACGTGCGTGCGGTAGGTGGTGCGGTACATGGTTTCTACGCCCCGGCCGAGGTTGAGCTGCTTGATTTCGGCGTGGGGGTCGTTGGCCAGCCCCTTTTTCTTTTTCTTCTTTTTTTTCTTCTGCTTGGTACTTTGATCTTCCTTCAATTCGACCAGGTCCTGCGGGCTCTGATCGGGATGTAGCCGCCTTTTCTGCTTCAGGAGCTGCCGAACGTGCTTTTCTTTCTCTTCGCCATACTGTTCCTGGGCGGCCTCCGTGAAGTAGTGGTGGCGCAGCATGAAGTCGATTTCCAGGTCTACCCACTCCTGATCCGACAAGATGAGGTTGCGCGTGAGGGCCATTTCCTGGCGTATCCGTCCACAGCGATCCCAGTAAAAAGCATTGCCCAGGTGGGAGAGATCGGCATCGCAGACGATTTTTTCGATCAGGCTGGTCGGCTCCTGCGGGATCCGGGTGGCCAGGATGGCCCGGCGCACATTTTCGATCATTTCCTTGGAGGCCCCCTGATCGACTAAAAAGGCTGCTGCATACTCGGCACTGCGCTGCTCGTGGGTGTCGTAGCCCTGGTCGTAGCCCAGATCGTGAAACCAGGCAGCGATGACGACGGCCTGGTGCTCTTCGTCTTTTAGTTCGTAGTGATCGGCCAGCTGAAGGGCGGCCTGGACCACGGCGCAGGTATGTTGTAGATTGTGAAAGACATAGTCATCGCTGATCTGTTCGCGAATGAAGGTTTCGGCGTAAGCTTCGGCTGCATTTAACAGATCGATCGACTGGTTCGTGGTTTCCATACCGCACATTAATAGACAAAACTTCCTACGATACCGCAAGCGGTTTGATCGGGCCTACAAAGCTACAAATTTTGTCCGCTCCGACTTGGTATGCACTTGTCGTTTGATCCTCCTTGACAATTCCTTATTTTTGAAAGTCGGAAATTAATCATCCCTAAAACTTCTACAGAATTAATCACCCGATGGTATTCCTTTCCTGCTGTATCCGGAAGTGGCGCATAGCCGCGAGTTGGAGGGCGTTCCCGCTCCTCGGCTTCCTGCTGATTACCGCGGGGGTGGGGGCTCAGCGAGTGGAGCGGGAAGTGGACGTACTCGACTTCAGCGATGGCCTGAGCCACCGCAATGTGTTCAGCATTCGCCAGGATGCGGAAGGGTTTCTTTGGATTGCGACCTTCAACGGGCTGAATCGCTTCGACGGGTATCGCTTCGAGCAGTACCGCCAGCGCCCGCCCTTCTCCGAACGGGAAACCGACTTCACCAACGGCATCGCCTTCGACGAACAGGGGCGCATGTGGGTGGGCAGCCCCGACTTCCTGACCGTAATGGAAGCGGATGGCGAAGCGATGCAATCGATCAAAATTAAGGAAGGCCCCATCGAACGACGCAGCTCGCTGGTGCCGACGAATATGCAGCCCTACGGCCAGTTCGTATGGCTGACGACCCAGGAAGAACGCAGTGGAGCCATTGCCCTGCAATTGCTCACGCCCTCCGGAGCGCTGCAGGAAGTCTTGTTGCTCCCGGGGCAATACGCCCAACGGCCGCTGCTTCTTTTCGATAGTGTCCTCTACCTGGGGTACTACGAACACCTCTTGTACCGCCTCGACCCACAGACGGGCCTGTTGCTGGGGCGCGACAGCCTACCCACGGTTGAAGATCAGACTACCCGGGTCGTGGACCTACAATCGGCCAACGGAAAGCTCTGGGTACTGATGAGCGATGGTCGGCTGTTTTTCCGGGGCGCTGGCGACAATGACTTCGAGGAACTGCCGCTTGAATTGTCATTGGAAGCTACCCAGGAATTGCAGACCCTGTACGTTTCGGAAGAAGAAGATATTTGGATTGGCGGTTTGGGTCTGCTATGGCAATACGACCAGCTGGAAAAACGGCTAATTGACCACGATGCGCTCGTCCGGCAAGTGGTGCGCAATACCTGTAATTACCGGCAGATATACCGCGACTTGTCCGGCACGATCTGGGTGGCTTCCGATTTTGGCGCTATCCGCATCGCCCAAAGTGATCGCCTCTTCGATCACTATCTGGCGGGCGGTAGTGAATATTGCAGCAACGTCCAGTGCAGCGTCCGTGGAATCACCGAGGATGATGCAGGCAACATTTACATTTCCTACTACAACTCCATCCACGTGCTCGATCCGGCGCAGAATAGCGTGCGCCCCCTTTTCCCGTCTAACGATTACTTCAACTATCCCTTCGGCATTGCCTACGATGCCGGCAAACTGTACACGGGAAACGGACTGAGTATCGACCTGGAAACCCTGCGGACCGATACCCTCTTCCGGCATCCGCCCAAGGACCTGGGGGCCGTTACCAAGGGGCCGGACGGCGATTTATGGTTCGGCTATCAGCACTATTTGTATCGCTACGACCCCGAACGCCGACAGCTGCGGGTGCACGATTCGGCGGCGGGCCCCTGGCAACCGGATATGGGGGCCATCAGTTATTTGTATTTCCAGGATCGAACCCTGTGGGTCGGCACCCTCGATAACGGCTTGTACCGGGAAGATCTCGATACCGGAACGCGCATCCACTATCACCGCAAGAAGGGGAGTCCGGCCAAGTTGGCCCATCCGCAAATCAACGCCATTCTCGGAGATGGAGCCGGAAAATTGTATGTGGCTACCGGCAATGGCCTGCAAATACTCGACACCGCTACCAATGCCATCCGAACGCTGGGCGAGGCGCACCAATTACCCAATTTGTTTATCAACGGCATATTGTCGGAAGGCGATAGCTGCCTTTGGCTGAGCACCGACTACGGCTTGTGCCGCTATTCGCTGGCGACGGACCAGTGCCTGAATTTTTTCACGGCCGATGGCCTGTCTAGCAACGAGTTCAACCGAATCAGCTTTTTCCAGGCGCGCGACGGGCGCTTGTATTTCGGAGGGCTGAATGGCGTAAACGCCTTCTACCCCAGCGAGCGCTACCTCGCACACAAGGCCGAACGCCGTACCATGCCGCTGCTGCTCACGGGATTTTCCTACCTCGACGGACGTACGGACAGTCTTCATCAACTGCTCATTCCCGCCGATGAGGATGCTTTTGAGGTCGAGTTGTCGCACCTGGCCCGCGTATTCATGGTCGAATTCACCCTGGCCGACTACCGGAGCGGCAACCAAAATTTGTACAGCTATTTGTTGAAAGGCTACGACCAGGCCTGGTCAGAGGAGCAAATGGAACCGCTCGTCCGCTTCAACGATATTCCACCGGGCAACTACACCCTGCGCGTTCGCGGCCGGTCGGTGGGGCAGCCCTGGAGCCCCGATGAGTTGGCCATCCCGATACATATCCGCCAGCCCTATTACCAGAGCTTCTGGTTTTGGTTAGGGATAGCAGGCGTCGGTCTGCTCCTCCTGCTCGCGTTGTTCCGCTACCGGATTTACCTGGCCGAACGCCGCCAGCAGGCATTGGAATTGGAGGTGGCAAGGCGCACGCGGGAACTGGAGGCCGAAAAGCAGAAAAGCGAAGAATTGTTGCTCAACATTTTACCCGCCGAAACGGCCGAAGAACTCAAGCTCAAGGGATTTGCCCGTGCGCAGCGGTACAATCACATTACCGTCTTATTCTCTGATTTCAAAAACTTTACCCGCATTTCCGAGCAACTGCAACCGGAAGAGCTCGTGGCCGAAATCGATTACCATTTTTGTGCCTTCGACGACATCATCGACCGGCACGGGTTGGAGAAGATCAAAACCATCGGTGATGCCTATCTCTGTATCGGAGGATTGGACGGCGACGGGCCCAGCGGTGCCCTCCGGGCGGTGGCGGCCGCGCTGGATATCCAGGCCTTCATGGATCGAAGCGCCCGCGAACGGATCGAACGGGGGCAACCCGTGTTTGAGGCCCGCATTGGGCTGCATACCGGTCCGGTCATTGCCGGGGTGGTCGGCACGAGAAAGTTTGCCTACGACATCTGGGGGGAAACCGTCAATATTGCTTCGAGAATGGAGACCGTGAGCCCCGTCGGGCGGGTGAATATCTCCGGGCATACCTACCAACTGGTGGCCGAGCAATTCGAGGCAGAGCCCTACGGCAACTTCGAAGAGCACCGAACGAGGTTGTCGATGTATTTAGTTATTCCATCCAAGGGGGCGGCTTTCGCGGCGCAACGCAAGCCATAGAAAATTCGGGTAGGGCTATTGCTCGATGGCCGTTGGGTCGAGGGCAATCAGCCTATTGGCCGCAGCGGGGACTACGTCCAGTTTAATGGCATTTACCACAAAAGGAGTTTTACTTCTACCGACATTAGTCATGATATTCTCCAATCGATCCCGAGAGGGCCGGGATGGATGCTAACATAGCATCTCTTACAACTTATCGTCAATAGACTTCAGATCGGCCTCATCGATTTTTCCAAACCACCGCTGTAACTGGCCGCGGGCCTTTCCGCGTACCTCTTCATCGACGTAAGCCGCTATGGTAACCAACCCGAAGCTCAGAATGCCGAGGTCGTCGGTGTATCCGACAAAAGGAGAAAGGTCGGGGAGTAGATCGAGCGGGGCGATGAGGTAACCCAATGCGCCCAATACGACTTTCTTAGCCCAGGAAGGGGTATCCTTCCGTTTGTAGGCAAACAGTAACAACAAGGCCATATAAACCGATTGTACACCGATTTGCTTGGCACCGCTGGTGATCTTTCGCGTCAGCTTGCTCTCAGAGAAGGCGCGCTGGTATGGCTCAATTAGATTCTTAATATTCACTGGT
The DNA here is from genome assembly GCA_964504335.1 of uncultured Saprospiraceae bacterium. Taxonomy (GTDB): domain Bacteria; phylum Bacteroidota; class Bacteroidia; order Chitinophagales; family Saprospiraceae; genus CAZDET01. The sequence goes on along the minus strand of CAZDET010000078.1, from coordinate 13,452 downwards.
ACATACGTTATACTACCCTAATGTAACGCAAAATTCGGAAAGGTGGTTGGGAAGGTGGATGGCAGCTTCCGCTCAACTGCGTAAACTATTCGACGATTTAGGTTTTTATTAAACTCTGATTAAAGAAGTTGATGAAACCATAGATGCGGCTGGACGTACAGGGAAAACTGTCACTTTTTGTGAATTAATCGTCCTAACAAGGAGCCTCTGAAACTGTTATCTAATAAAATAGACAACACTAATTTTATGGGTAGAACTAATAAGTTCGTCGTCTTCCTATTCGTATTTCTCCTGATAACGCTCTTTATTTCCCGCGCGGATCGGCTGATTCACGGTCCGCTGACGGTTGAGAGTCTGATGGTGAGTACGATATGGGGAGTCAGTGCGGCTTTTGTGATTGTGTATGCGGCACCGTTTGTGTCGACCAAATTTCTTAGAAAGTCGCTCAACGAGTAGGAGCTGGTTCGATTAGCTCCTTCGCAACCGGCCCGGATACTTCCAAGCCTGCGTGGAGGCCCGGCCCATTGTAGCATGTCTTGCCCGCGATCTCGAATCGAATAGTCAAACGCCCCTGTAAACTTTCCTGTACTTTGCCGGTCATCTGGCCGGTTAGCGGAGATTGGAGCTGCGCTCCTGGCCCCGGCTGGCCGCTTATTTCCAGTAGTTGCCTGCGGTCGGACAAGCGTACGAAGATGCGATCGTCTTCCAACTCCACGTGCAACTTCGCTCCGGTGTAGGTTGCCATTTGATATAACCGCCCTTCCCACAGCAAGCCACTAATGTACCCGACAAAGTGGCTGCCCAGCCAGGGAATGCGCGCCACCGAGAAGAAAAGCGAGGCGGGCCGCTCGCTCTCCAGATGGTTGGACTGCATCCAAATCCAGGAGCTTGGAAACGAAGTGCCCCAGTCTTTTTCGATGTAGCCTTTGCCATTTGTGAAATCTACCGTTGATCCCTGCACCCGAAGCCGCCCATCGATCCGGTGGTCCATGCTGACGATATCGTGGTAGGTTTCCATAAACGGCACGAAAGAATACCAGCCCATGATGCCCGGCGCTCCCAACTGGCGGGGCCACCGAACCGGATCGGAAAACGCCAGAGCCCCCTCAAAATCGGGCAGGTGCAATTCTATCCGGTGGGGAGAAAAAAAGTTGTTGCCGATTCGGAGTTCGAAGCGGTCGTCGGCCGGCCGAAATTCCGAAGCCGGAAATTCGTAATAATGGCTTTCTACGGCCTGTCCGTCCAGTACCTGGATAAAGGCGTGCTTGCGGCCATCCCCTTCCATCGCGATGCCGGGGATAAAGGCGAGGGCGGCCGCGCCCTCCGGTGCGATAACTTTGAAGTACCAGCCTTCAAAGTAGCTGCGCCGCCGCGTCCAGCCGTGGTACATTTCCGGATTCCAGAGGGCGCGCCAGCGCCGTTGCCAATTGCTAAACATTCTATTAATGATGTGTTAGGAGGGTTACGGCAAATCAATATCTTAATGCTTGAGGGCGTTTCGCTGTTGATTGTCACTTATTTTAAATCGAGTTAACCCCGACATTATGGCGATAAATCGCCGCCTCGTGATGGTGGTTGTCTGCTGCTGCACTCTTTTGGGCCCACTCTTCGTGGCCGCGCAGTATTCGATCCTCTCTTTCCGCAATTTGAAAGGGCTCATTTTAGTGGATGCCGACGTCGAAGGGCGCACCTATACCTTTTTGGTAGATAGTGGTACTTCGGAGACGGTCATTTCCAAAAATATTGCCCAAAAACTGGGGTTCCGGTGGCGCAAGAAGCAGCGCGTGCGCGACTCCAACCAACGCACGGCCACGGTCGAGCGCCTGCGCCTGCGCGACATGCAACTGGGGTCGTTCCGGTTGCGCAACCGCTATGCGCGGGTCGTCGATCTGAAGGCCCGCAACGGCCTGGGCCGATTGGGCATCGACGGCATCATCGGAGTTGACGTAATGCAGCAGTTTCACTGGCGCATCGATTTTCCGAAACAACGCATCCATTTATTTCGCTCCGGTCAATTCCTTCCGAAAACCGCCGCCTGGGTACCCCTGATCCAGGCGAAAGGAGCCCGGATGCACTTGTCCGTAACACTGGGGCAGGGGCGATCCCAACGCTTCCTGCTCGATCTCGGCTACAACGGCGAACTGGAACTGGGCCAGCACACCCTCGAACAGCTGGCCACCGATCAAAACCTGCTGGTCATGCGCGGTTACACGACCGGCTCTACCGGCCTGCTGGGGCAGGGAACGCCCGAGCGGATGGTGGTGGTCAATCTACCCGGAGTGCAACTGGGCCCCCGGGCTATGGGCAGCGTGCTGGCCAGGGGCCGGGCCGGCGCACTGGCCAAAGTAGGAACCCGCCTCTTCGAGCAGCAATGCATCACGCTCGACTGGAAAAATCGACGAATGTACATCGAGTCCTCCCTTCCAAATGGATGAAATCAGACAGGTATTTCCAGGCATCCAATAGGCTTCCAGGCCAATGAAAATTTTGTAGTCGGATGGATACCAGAAATTTCCGTCGGTTATTCCTCGTTTCGTTGAATAAATGATAAAGAATCGTCATTTATTCGTTGTGTAAGTTCCTAATTGTCAATTGCTCGGTCTTCTTTCCAGGTGGGGTAAAAAACCGTATGCCAACTTTTTTTAACGGCCCAAAGTGTCTACCTTTGCACGAGTTTAGGAAAAGGCACACAGCATGCTTGCAAAACGGGTCCATTTTATACTAGCTCTCTTTCTGATTTTCAACGGTTTGTCCCTGGCTGCTCAGCACGAAAGCGACAATGCCGCTGACGGAGAAGACAAACACGCGACGGAAGAACACGCTACCTCCAAAAGCTGTGCCCACGAGGATCACGAGTACGATCCGGTCGGCACCGTGATGGAGCACATTTCCGATGCGAACGAAGTGCATCTCTTTGGCGACGTTAGCCTTCCACTGCCAGTGTTTTTGTACGCTCCCGACCACGGGTGGACGGTCACCATGTCCTCCGCCTTCGAGCACGGTCACACTTCGGTTGATGGTTACGTTCTCAACCACGGCCGCGTACACCGCATTGCCGATGCCTCTTTTCCAAAAATGGAGGGAGAGGCGCACATCGAGTGCATTGTCTACGAGACGGATTCCGTACGCAACGAAGCCGGAGAGATGGAGGCGGAGAGCGCCTACTACGCCATTTACCACGGCAAGCCCTACCGCCTGGATGCGCCCAGTAAAATGGACGGTGGCCTGCTGGGAGGTGGTGTGACGAGCTTCTACGACTTCTCCATTACCAAGAATGTATTCATGATGATCATTGCCTCGATTCTGCTGATCCTTGTCTGGACAGCGGCAGCCGCCGGCTATCGACGCAATGAAGGCAAGGCACCGAGTGGCATCCAGTCTTTTTTGGAGCCCTTCTTTGTGTTTATTCGCGATGAGGTAACGATCCCCATGATTGGCGAAAAGCACTACGAGCGTTTTCAGCCCTTCATCATGACGCTCTTCTTCTTCATCCTGTTCTGCAACTTATTCGGCTTGATCCCGCTGATCGGATCACCGAACATCACGGGTAACCTGGCGGTGACGATGGCCCTGGCCGTGTTCACGTTCATCGTTACCAACATAAACGGCAACGGACATTACTGGCAGCACATCCTTTGGATGCCGGGCATTCCCATTTGGGTGAAGCCGGTATTGGCTATTGTGGAGGTACTGGGTCTGTTTATTAAGCCCTTCTCCTTAATGATCCGATTGTTTGCAAACATTACGGCCGGCCACATTATCATTTTGAGTCTGATTGGATTGATCTTCCTCTTCGGCAACAACGGAGAGAGCCTGAGCGGAGCTACGATGGGTGGTGTTGTCGGGGTGCTGTTCACGATCTTTATGAATCTGATCGAGTTGCTGGTGGCCTTTTTGCAGGCGTTCATCTTCGCAATTCTGTCGGCCAGTTACATTGGGGCAGCGGTCGAAGAGGGGCATGATCACGACCACCACCACGAGCACGAGGGTGCTGCGGTGGCTACGGCATAAGAAATAAAGAGAATTTTCATAACCAGTTTAAATTCAGAACCATGGGTGCTATTGGAGCAGGAATTGCCGCACTGGCCGCCGGAATCGGCGTAGGTATGATTGGTAGCCGTGCAATGGACGCGATTGCCCGTCAGCCGGAAGCAGTAGGTGATATCCGTAACAACATGATCCTGACCGCGGCGCTGGTCGAGGGTGCTGCCCTCTTCGCCATCGTTGTAGGTCTGCTTTCCGTTGGATAATCCATCCGGCGGATACGCACCAAACGAATGAGTCGGCCACCGAACCGCGGTTGGCGGCGGGGCCGACTTCAGCAAACTGGTTTTATCACAAGTCAATATTCCTCGCATGTTTAATTTGCTCCTCGCGGAATTTACGGTCATCCAACCCGCATTCGGTCTGTTCTTCTGGACTCTGCTGATCTTCATCATCGTCTACTTTGCCCTCGGGCGATTGGCTTTTCGCCCCATTCAGAATGCCCTGAAAAAGCGCGAAGACGACATCCAGCATTCACTGGATGAGGCCAAGCGCGCCCGGGAGGATATGCAAAACCTGACGGCCGAAAACGAACGCCTGCTCGCCGAAGCGCGCGAGGAGCGCACCCGCATGTTGCAGGAAGCTGATCAAGAGCGCCGGCGCATGATCGAGGAAGCAAAAGACGAGGCACGCAAAGAGGCCAATAAACTAGTGACTAATGCCAAGCAAGATATCGAAAACCAACGCATGGCAGCCATCACCGATTTGAAAAATCAAGTGGGAATTATGGCCGTCACGATTGCGGAAAAAATTCTGCGCGAAAAACTGGCTACCGAGTCCGACCAGGAGCAGTACGTGGCCAAGCTCGTCGACGATATTGACTTGAACTAATTGATCCCGCAAATCGAACCGCATGTCCGTTCAGAGAATTGCTTCGCGCTACGCCAAATCGATTATCGAACTCGCTCAGGAGCAGCAACAGTTGGAATTGATCTACAACGACATGCTCGGGATGGAGCAGCTAACAGAAAACCGCGATTTTCGCGTGTTGCTGAGAAGCCCGGTGGTCAATCCAAGCCGCAAGCAGCAGGCCGTCGATGCGGTGATGGGCACCGGTAAGTTTCAAAAATTGACCACCGGCTTTGTGCGTCTCTTGATCGCTAAAGGTCGGGAGCGTTTTCTGCCCGAGACGATTCAAGCGTTTATTGAGCAGTATAAACAAATCAAAAATATTTCTTCCGTTCGGGTAACCACGGCTGTCCCTGTCAGCGAAAAGTTGCTCGCGGAAATCCGCCGCCGATTGTTTGCCAATGGCAAAACCGACGATCAGATTGAGATGGAAACCATCGTCGATCCGGATATCATCGGCGGCATCATCCTCGAGTTTGACGGTAAACTGCTCGACGCGAGCGTCGCCGATTCGCTCGTCGAAATGAAAAAAGAATTCACCAAGGTCAATGTTTACCGCTCACAGGTGGAGCGCAAGTAAGCGTTGACAACATTGCTTACCGAGTAAATTGCACACATAATGGTTGACGTTAAACCGGACGAAATCTCCGCCATACTCAAACAACAGCTTTCTGGTTTTGACACCGCCGCCGAACTGGAAGAGTACGGGACGGTGCTGCAAGTGGGTGACGGAATCGCCCGCGTTTACGGATTGAATAATGCCCAAGCCGGTGAATTGGTCGAGTTTGAAACGGGCGTGCGCGCCATCGTTTTGAACCTGGAAGAAGATAATGTGGGGGTCGTACTGATGGGGCGTAGCGAAGGCATTCGCGAAGGCAGCCGGGTACACCGCCTGGGCCTGATCGCCTCCATTCAGGTAGGCGAAGGCTTTGTGGGCCGCGTAGTCAACCCGCTCGGTGAGCCGATCGACGGTAAAGGAGAGATCCAGGGCGAGCGCTACGAGATGCCGCTCGAACGCAAGGCACCGGGCGTTATTTACCGGCAGCCGGTAAACGAGCCGCTGCAAACCGGAATCAAGGCCATCGATTCCATGATTCCCATCGGCCGCGGCCAGCGGGAATTGATTATCGGTGACCGCCAGACCGGTAAGACGGCTATCGCCATCGATACCATCCTCAACCAACGCGAATTTTACGAGCGCGGCGAGCCGGTTTATTGCATTTACGTAGCCTGTGGGCAGAAGGCTTCTACCGTTGCCCAGGTAGCTCGCACCCTGGAGGAAAATGGAGCCATGGATTATTCCGTGATCGTATCCGCTTCCGCTGCCGATCCCGCTCCGCTCCAGTTCTTTGCTCCCTTCGCCGGTGCCGCAATTGGAGAATTTTTCCGGGATACGGGCCGTCCGGCATTGATCATCTACGACGATCTGTCTAAGCAGGCAGTTGCCTACCGTGAAGTATCGCTGCTGCTGCGTCGTCCTCCGGGCCGCGAGGCATACCCCGGTGATGTATTCTACCTGCACAGCCGTCTGTTGGAGCGCGCCGCGAAAATCATCAACAACGATGAGATCGCGCAGCAAATGAACGACTTGCCCGAGCCGCTCAAGCAAGCCGGCCTGGTCAAAGGTGGCGGCTCGCTGACCGCCCTGCCGATCATCGAAACGCAAGCTGGTGACGTTTCCGCTTACATCCCCACCAACGTCATCTCGATTACCGACGGGCAGATCTTCCTCGAATCGAACCTCTTCAACGCCGGGGTGCGTCCGGCGATCAACGTCGGTATCTCGGTGAGCCGCGTGGGTGGTTCCGCTCAGATTCGGTCGATGAAGAAAGTAGCCGGTACGCTGAAGCTCGACCAAGCCCAGTACCGGGAGCTGGAAGCCTTCGCCAAGTTCGGCTCCGACCTCGACCCCGCTACCCAGGCCGTAATCGAAAAGGGTAAGCGCAACGTGGAAATCCTGAAGCAGCCGCAGTACTCTCCGGTATCCGTAGAGAAGCAGGTGGCAATCATCTATCTCGGTACCAAAGGCCTCCTCCGCGACGTACCGGTGAACAAAGTAAAAAACTTCGAACGCGCCTTCCTGCTCGAAATGGAAACGCAACACGAAGAGATTTTGAAGCGCTTCCAGTCCGGTAAGCTCGAAAAAGACGACCTGAAGGCAGTGGAAGAGCTGTCCAGGCAGATGGTGGCGCAGTTTAAGTAGTATTTTAG
>CAZDET010000078.1:0-6248 GCA_964504335.1 uncultured Saprospiraceae bacterium | reverse complement strand
AGAACTGCAAGACTAAAGTACTAAAAGACTAAAGTACTTACACACAATGGCAGGTAACCTCAAAGAAGTACGCGATCGCATTAGTTCGGTCAAAAATACGCAGCAAATTACGCGTGCCATGAAGATGGTTTCCGCGGCGAAGCTGCGTCGGGCGCAGCAGGCGATTCAGCAATTGCGTCCCTACTCCGAGAAGTTGGATGAGATGTTGCGCAACATCCTGAGCAACCTCGATGGAGATGCGACCACTACTTTTGGCGTAGAACGACCCATCGAGCGTGCCTGCCTGGTCGTAATGACCTCCGACCGGGGCCTGGCCGGGGCCTTCAACTCCAATGTGGCGAAAGCTTCACTGCGGGCTATGAACGGCAAATTTAAGGAGGTGCTGGAAGCCGGTAACCTCGATATGCTCTTCATCGGAAAGAAAGGATACGAGTACTTTCGCAAGCGCTATTCCGACCAGGTAAATATTATCTCCGATCACGTCGACTTGCTGACTCGGCTTTCTTTTGCCAACAGCAAGGAAGTGGCGCAAATCCTGATGAATCGATTCGAACAGGAAGGCTACGATGCCGTTGAAGTCGCCTACGGTCGCTTCCGCAATGCCGCTGTTCAGTATACCGTACACGAACCCTTCCTGCCGGTCCCCAAAACTGAGGTAGCAACCGAAGAGGCCGATCGCAACTTGCGCGCCGACTACCTTTTCGAGCCCGGAAAAGAGGAGCTGCTCAACGAGTTGGTCCCCTCCATCCTGCACACGCGCTTTCACACGTTTCTGCTCGATACCAATGCCTCCGAGCACGGCGCGCGGATGACGGCGATGGATAAGGCCACCGAAAATGCCGACGAATTGCTGCGCGACCTGCGTATCTCCTACAACAAGGCGCGTCAGGAGGCAATCACCAAAGAAATCCTCGAAATCGTCGGTGGTGCTGCGGCACTGGAAGAAGGATAGACACGAAAAGCTAGAAAATGCGTACTTTGGACCGTAAGTAGCTTCTGCCTACTCACGTCAACGTCTACTTCAATCCTACAGATTCAAGCTGCCCTCCGCTACTACCTACTTAGGTAGTGCCGGATAATTCTTGCCCGATCATTTGCTGGATTTAAACTGGGTTGAAATGAAGAAATCCATTGTGTTCGCACTGGCTGTGTGGAGCCTGGCTTCGCTTACTGCGCAGCAGCAGGTATTTCGTACGTGTTTTGAGGGGGCCCCGTTTCTGATTGGAGTCGACATAGAGGTAGTCGGCACCTCCTGGTATTTGCTGGCGCAAACCGAACAGAATTGTAGTATCGACGGGGATATATACCTCATCAAAATGAATCCGGACGGCTCGCCCGTATGGGTGCGCAGCATCGGCACATCCAGACGAAATACCGCGCAGCGCCTGGCACGGCTAGGGGATGGTGTCGTGGTCTACGGTCGGACCCTCCAAAACAATACCAACGACTGCGTAGATGACGTCTTTGCCGCTCACTTCAACGGCGATGGCGATCTGGTATGGGAGGAAGCATTCGGCGGTGCGGATGGCCGCGATGACGAGAACCCCGGAGGGCTATTAGTCGTCAACGGAACGGTAGTGCTTTCGGCCTATGACCTGCTCGGCGGCACGAATATTCAGGAAGGCTACCTCATCCAGTTAGACGAAAGCGGCAATCTCAATTGGTCCTTCCAGTACAGCCGCACGCCAAACGATCCGGAAATCATCGAGCACCTGTTTGCTGTCGACGACGGCTACATCACCTCCGGTCGGTTTGGCCGGGCCGAGAATACCAGCACGGCGTTATTCCTACAAAATGTGGCGACCGATGGAACCCTGTTGTGGTGGAAGTACTACAACATCGCCAATAAGATCAATCATATCCACGTCTCGTCGACCCGGCTTTCCAACAACTCTATCCTGCTGGTCGGTCAAATCACCAGCGGGTCCGATCAGGATATGCTGATCATCAATACGGATATGAATGGAAATACGAGATGGGCGCGATCCATAAGTGGTGCCGGAGCGGTGGCAGCGACCAGTGTGTTGGCCGTAGAAAACGGTACGTTTTACCTCGCCGGTGGTACCGCTGATAGCTCCGGAGATGGCCTGCTCTGCCGGTTCACCAACGATGGTGAACTGCTCTGGTCGCGCAGCTACGGCGATGTCGGTACCGATGGCTTTCAATCCATGCGGCGCCTTCCGGATGGCGGCTTACTGCTATTAGGTACCACCACCTCCTTCGGTGGAAGCGGCGGCTCGCTCTTCCTGGTGGAGGCCGACGCCGATGGAAACGTGCAAAACAGCGAATGCTACGTATCGGACGTAGCGCTCAATATATTCGATGAGACCATCATCACCACCGAAGGGGGCACACAATCCCCCTGGGGAGATCGCGCCGATTACGACTTTGAAATCACAGCCCCCAGTTTTGGCGATTGCATGGTCCAGTGCTGCCCCAAATTCGACACGCTTACGCAAGTCATTTGCCAAGGGGATTCCTTCGAGGGATACTCCGAAACGGGGATCTACGAAGACGTATTTACCTCCGCCCTTGGCTGCGATAGCACCCGCGTATTGGAGCTTACGGTCACCGAAACCATCGAATCCACGGTAGTGGAAACGGTATGCCAGAACGAGGCCATTGACGGCTATACCGAAACGGGGATTTATGTAGATACCCTGGTTTCGGCAGCCGGTTGCGATAGTATTCGGACCCTCGATCTGACCGTGCTGCCCATCGCCGAATCGACCCTACCCATAACCCTCTGCGCCGGCGAATCCTTCGAAGGCTACAGTCAGAGCGGAATATTTATCGATACGTTGACGGCGGCGACGGGTTGTGATAGCATCCGGACGTTGGAACTGACGGTGCTTCCCCAATCCAGCGGCCAGGAACGAGTGACAATCTGCTCCGGCCAATCGTTTGAGGGCTACGATCAGACGGGCATTTACGTCGATACGCTCATGACGGATTTTGGTTGTGATAGTATCCGTACGCTGGAACTGCAGGTGGTCGATGCCCTGCGCACCGAAGAATCGGTCAGTATTTGCTCGGGCGAATCCTACCAGGGCCTCACCGAGACGGGGGTCTACGTCGATACACTGCAGAGTAGCACCGGTTGTGATAGTATCCATACGATCAATCTGCGGGTCGATTCCGCTATTTTCGTACAAATTGACACGGTGATTTGTGAAGGCCGGTCGTTTCAGGACTACGACCAGACGGGCATCTACCTGGAACGCTACCAAACGGCCAGCGGCTGCGACAGCATCGTGACCATTAATCTGACCGTCCGGTCCGTCTTTGTGCCCAATGCCTTCTCGCCCAACGGCGATGGGATCAATGATACCTTCCGGGTGTTTTCCGGCGATGAGGGGCTGGAGATCGATTCCTACCGCATCTTCGACCGATGGGGCAGCCTCGTGTACGAAGCCAGTGGATTTCTGGTCGGCGAAGTAGATCCCTGGTGGTCCGGAGGCTTCCGCTTACAGCCCGCCGCAAGCGGGACCTATCTTTACTCCTTGGAATTCGTCTGTGAGGGCAGGCCAGTGTTATTGACTGGAGAGGTGCAGTTAATGCGATAAAAAATGCCGCTCGGATGCAAGCATCTGAGCGGCTTCTCATAGATAAATTCCCGAATCAATACTCCTTGTTGTTGCCATCCCCGCACTATGGCGGGTTAAATGAGATCGGGTAATGGGTTTGGTGTTCGTATCCCAGTAGGGAGCGAGGAGAAATGTGACCGGCCACTCGCTTTTTTTCTTGTTCAATCCGATAAAAAACCAACCCCCCGATGCCGTCTTGAGCACCGAGGGGTTAGAAAGGAAAGAGCTACTTGCTGCTTTTTCGGTAAAAATTCGCTGATAACCTACACCCCAAACTCCTCCCGAATCTTATTCAGTGCCGAGCCCGCGCGCACCCAGTCGATTTGCGCGTGGTTGTAGGTATGCGCTACTTCGAAGCGATCCTCCGTACCGTCGGCGTGGCTCAGTACCACCGTCAGGTTTTGGCCGGGGGCCATGGTTTCGAAGCCTTCGATGGCAATGGTGTCATCCTGGCGCACCTTGTCGTAATCGGCGGGATCGACGAAGGTGAGGGCCAGCATACCCTGCTTTTTGAGGTTGGTCTCATGGATGCGGGCGAAACTCTTGACGATCACTGCCTTCACACCCAGAAAGCGCGGTTCCATGGCGGCGTGCTCGCGGCTGGAGCCTTCGCCGTAGTTCTCCTCGCCAAACACGACCGTGCTCACACCATTATCGCGGTAGGCACGACCCGATTCCGGCACGGGGTGATATTGGTTGGTGACGTAATTGATTACGTTATTTGCCTCGTCGTTGTAGGCGTTGATCGCGCCAATGAAGCAGTTGTTGGAAATATTCTCCAGGTGGCCGCGGTACTTGAGCCAGGGGCCGGCCATGGAAATGTGGTCGGTGGTACACTTGCCCTTGGTCTTGATCAGGATGCGCATGCCCTTTAGCTGTTCGGCTGTGATCGGCTCGAAGGGCGTGAGCAGTTGGAGGCGGTCACTGTTCGGATCAACTACTACTTCGATCTGCTGCCCGTTTTCGGCGGGAGGCAAGAAGCCGGCATCTTCCACGGCGAAGCCCTTTTCGGGGAGCTCGATGCCGTGGGGCGGTTCGAGTTGTACTTCGTCGCCGTCTTCGTTGACCAACTTGTCCTGGAGCGGATTGAAGGTCAGGTCGCCGGCAATTGCCATAGCGGTCACCAATTCCGGAGAAGCGACGAAGGAGCGCGTCTGCGGGTTGCCGTCGTTGCGCTTGGAGAAGTTGCGGTTAAAGCTCGTGATGATGGAATTGGCGCGGTTCGGATCGTCGGTATGGCGCGCCCATTGCCCGATGCAGGGGCCGCAGGCATTGGCCAGCACGACGCCGCCGATGTCTTCGAATATCTGCAGCTGACCGTCGCGGGCAACGGTGAAGCGAATCTGCTCGGAGCCCGGGGTGACGGTAAACTCCGACTTCACTTTCAGTTTTTTGGTTTTTGCCTGCTGGGCGATGCTGGCGGCACGGTCGAGGTCTTCGTAGCTGGAGTTGGTGCAGGAGCCAATAAGGCCGACTTCCAGTTTTTGCGGGAAGCCATGTTCTTTCACAGCGGCGGCAAACTGGCTGATGGGCCAGGCGCGGTCGGGGGTGTAGGGGCCATTGATGTGTGGCTCCAGCTCGCTCAGGTTGATTTCGATGACCTGATCGAAATATTGCTCCGGATTGGCGTACACCTCGGGATCGCCGGTGAGGTGCTCGGCGACGCCGTCGGCCAGATCGGCCACTTCGGCACGATCGGTGGCACGCAGGTAGCGGCTCATCGATTCGTCGTAGCCGAAGGTAGAGGTGGTGGCCCCGATTTCGGCACCCATATTGCAAATCGTTCCTTTGCCAGTACAGGAGAGGGAGCGCGCTCCTTCACCAAAGTACTCGACGATGGCCCCCGTACCGCCTTTCACGGTCAGAATGCCGGCGACTTTCAGAATGACGTCCTTCGAAGAGGTCCAGCCGCTCATTGTACCGGTAAGCTTGACACCGATCAGCTTGGGCATTTTCAACTCCCAGGGCATGCCGGCCATCACGTCGACGGCGTCGGCCCCCCCTACACCAATGGCGACCATCCCGAGGCCACCTGCGTTGGGCGTGTGCGAGTCGGTACCGATCATCATCCCGCCGGGGAAGGCGTAGTTTTCCAGTACGATCTGGTGGATAATGCCCGCACCGGGCTTCCAGAAGCCGATGCCGTATTTATTGGAAACGGATTCCAGAAAATCGAAGACTTCCTTGTTGGTGGTAATGGCCGTGTTGAGGTCCTTTTCCGCACCTACCTCTGCCTGAATCAGGTGATCGCAGTGCACCGTACTCGGCACGGCGGTCTTGTCGCGGCCGCACATCATGAATTGCAGCAGCGCCATTTGGGCGGTGGCATCCTGCATGGCGACCCGATCGGGCGCGAAAAAGACGTAGTCCTTACCGCGGTGGTATTGCTGAAGGGGCGATTCGGGATGGAGGTGGGTGTAGAGAATTTTTTCACTTAGAGTCAATGGCCGGCCCAGGGAGGATTTGGCCTGTGCGATTTTACCGGGCAATGCCTCGTAGAAGCCCCGGATCATATCGATATCGAACGGCATAGATATGGTTAGATAGAGGTTAAACGAATGAAAGTTTTCAAAAATACAGCTTCCCGTGCAGCTCCCGGACGTGGGGGGCAGGAAACCTATTATTTATAACGATTCCAGCCTGTGGAACGTTGGCGTTGGA
>CAZDET010000077.1:0-20293 GCA_964504335.1 uncultured Saprospiraceae bacterium | reverse complement strand
GCCTTACTCAACACCTCCAACGCTTCCACCAACTTATCCAGCTCCTCGATGCGCGTATACAGGTGGGGGGTAATGCGCACCCCCGTCACGGCCGGATTATTACGGGCTACGGTGAAGATGCGGTACCGATCGTAGAGGGCATTGACTAATTCGTGCATCGTGTACCCTTCCAGGGAGATGAGGGCCAGGGCGGAGGAGCGCTCCATTTCCCAGGGCGTGTGGACGGTCAGGCCGGGGAGGTCCTTGACGCGTTCGGTCCAGTAGGCTTTGAGGTATTTGAGGCGGGCCTCCTTACGCTCCGCGCCGATCATGTTGTGGAAGCGAATGGCGTTGGCGATGGTGAGGCGGAGGGAGAGGGGCGTGATGCCGATGTGTTCGAATTTGCGGATATCATCTGCGGGGTAGGTGGTGTCGCCAAACAGCGGCCAGACGTTGGCGATTTTATCTTTCTTAACGTACAGGATGCCGGCTCCCATCGGGCAGCAGAGCCACTTGTGGAGGCTGGCCCCGAAGTAATCACAGCCTAAATCGGGAATTTGGAAGTCGAGTTGGGCGAAGGAATGCGCCCCGTCGCAGATGACCTCCACGCCGTGGCGGTGGGCCATGTCGCAGATTTTTCGCACGGGCAGCACCATGCCGGTGATGTTGTTCAGATGCGTGACGAGGATGACTTTGGTGTTGGGGGTGATGGCGTTTTCGTAGATCGACACAATTTCGTCGTCCGACCGGGGGTGGAGCGGTAGTTCGATGTAGGTGTTGACGATGCCAAACCGCCGGGCCTGTTGCTCGAAGGCCTGCTTCATACTGCTGTAGTCGAGGTGGCACATGATGGCTTCGTCGCCGCGTTGCAGGTCGAGGCCAGTGATGACGGTATCGAGGGCTTCGGTGGTGTTGCGGGTGATGACCAATTCTTCCGCACCGCAGCCGGCCAGGTCGGCTAATTGCAGCTTGACGCCCCAGATGTCTTTTCCGGCACGGCGACGCATGTAGAAAGAGGTACGTTCATTGATCATCTGAAGGTTTTCCAGTTGGGCCTGTAGCACTTCCGTAGGCTGGGGACTCATATATCCATTTTCCAGATTGATGAAGTGGGGTGATTGATTGAAGGCGCGTTGGATGTGATACCAGAAGGTTTCATCGGTGGCTATTTCATCGGCAGGGATGTCCTTAAAGGGGGCGAGGGCGTGCTCGAGTTGATCGAACCAGGCTGGCTGGAAGAAGGAATAGGCACCCAGGCCGGCGGTGAGGGTGCCCATAGTTTGGAGGAAGTGGCGGCGGTTGCTTCGTGTCATCGGATGATCGTTGGAGGTGGCTGAATGCCTCGAATTTAAGTATTTGGTGGCTGATGGCCAATGTGCTCGTCGATTCACAGCAAGTTCACGGGGTCCTATTCTCGACGTATGTACGTCACATCTACCAGAAACCACAGCAAGAAGGCCATACAACCGTAAACCAGGGTGTCACCAATCGACTGATACAGGGTGTAAACTTGCGTTTTAGGCAAATGTGCGAGCATGATGCGGTCGTTGTCATCGAAGCTGCTCATCTGTGCGACCATTTCTCCGTGAGGAGTGATTGCCGCTGAAAGCCCGAAACGGGTGGACCGAAGAATGCTAACCCCCTGTTCTACGGCGCGGTAAGCAGCCATTTTGGTGTGAATAGGATCGATGCCTCGCCAATCGGAGGAGGGTAGGGCAACGATATCCACCCGCTGCCAGCCATGTTCTTGGGCGAGGTAGGGAAAGTCGTAATCGTAGCAAATCGCTCCACCGAGGGTGAAGTCGTCAATCCTGTGACTTTCGATCGGGGCCTTGCCCTTTATGGCCGGCTCTCCGGGAACGGGTTCGTGCTTCAGATAAGTAGATGCCACGGTGCCGTCGGGCTGGATGAGTTGGTATTTGTTTTCATATTTTTCTGGAGAATCCGCCAACGGGACTATGTAAGACGCCACCAGGGTGATGTGATTTTGGGAAGCCAAGGCCGTGAGCGAGTCGGTCCATTCGGCTTCTTCTTCGGGTAGGACCCCTGCCCCTGCTTCGTTCCAAACCACCAGCTCTGCCCCACTAGCTGCGGCAAGGCGGGTACGGTCGAACAGGATGGCCGCGTTTTGTCGACGCACCTCCGAGGAAGGAAGCGGGCCGGCACCTACTTCTGAATCGGTACCAACTGCGGCTACTTTAACCATTTCCCGACCATGGCTTTTATTCAGGTCGTATCGAAGGTCGCCATAAATGAGCAAGGCGAGCAAGATCAAGACCGGGGCGATCAGTTGTTGCGCATTTGCAAAGGGATACAAAAGTAAACGGGCGATGGCCGCATTGGTCCAGTAAATGAGTAGTCCCAGCCCTGCCATACCAAACAAGGAGACGGACTGTACGAGGACGAGGTTGTCTAATTGGGTGTAGGCGGCAGCCCCCCAGCTACCGAAGGGCGTGAAAGTGTACTGTAGCCATTCCAATACCACCGCCAAGGCAGCAAAAAGAAGTCCTGCCCATTTTTCATTCCGGAATCGCGCCCAAATTAAAAAAGCAGGTGCCTGAAGCAAGGCTATGGGTAAGGAAAACAGCGGAATGATGTACAGCGGGATCGGATCGGTCGAAATTTTAAATACAGCACCGCTCCAGGCTAGAAAGTATACCACTACGAACCAAAGCCGGGAGGTCCATCCGCTGGTTCGGTCTAAAAAGAGCAGAAACGGGACATAGGCAATCCAGGCGAGAAGTCCAATGCCGTAGGTTAGGTGAGTGCCGATCAACAGCAGAAATCCCAGGAGCAACAAAAAGAAGGAACGAATGTGGATTGTCATGATTGAGCGATTTGGGTACAACCGGTTCCGTAATTTGATCTTAAATGGATCCGGGTGCATATCGAAACAAATATTCCCCCACGTGCAAGCCGATAAACAGGCAACTTACGGAAAAATACCGGTAGGAGCCCGCCATGATAGCAATGCCCGAAAACCAAAGCAGCGGCAGGTAAGCGGGAGCAAATTGTAGCAAAGGGGATCGGGAAAAAATAGTATTCAATTCCAACATTAAATAACTCCAGGCGGCAAAATAGAGCAGCAATCCGAGCAGGTAGACGGCCAGCCCCGGCAGGAAAAGCGATCGCTCTTTTCGAATCGGCAATAAGAGAGGATACACCATGGCCGCCACGCGGAAAATCGTTTCCATGAATAGCAGCCAACCGGGAGCTTCCTGGTCAAAGGCGTGCAGTGGCAGCTTGGAGGTGAAGAGGACATTCCAAATGAGGGGCGGTACTAAGAAGCCAAAGTGGTTGTTCCAGGATAGTCGCTCCATATCATTTGGTCGCTGGTGGGAGCGGATCTGCGGTTTGTTTTCCGGTTGAGTGAAAGGTGGCTGCGGTTGAGGTCCGCCCCTGGGTTGTGCGGGGGATGGGGCTCAAATGCAGTCGGCCGTATCGCTGATACACCCAAATGGCTAATACGACAAAACCGATGCTCAGAATGGGGGCGATGATTTCGGTATCGAAAGCAGAACCGACGTTGTTAAAAAAGTGAAACAAAATGACACCGAGTAAGCTGCCCCGGCTGGCATTGAAAATGCAGGTGAGTAAGATAGCCCCCATCCACAAACCAAAAAAGAAACCGACGGCAATCAGGGGCGAAAATTCAAAGCGATAAAAAAAGAACGGGAGGTGCCAAAGGGCCCAAATACCGGTCAGGTAGAGGGTCGCATTCCAGGCACTGAAGTGGGCCTGGAGGCGGGGCAGTAAATAGCCGCGCCAACCGATTTCCTCGAAGACCGGGAAAGTGATCAGTGGGAGTAGCCAGGTGGAAGTGGTGAGGTAGGTGCTCCAATTCATCCCACTACCTTGCACAAGCCGATAGCCGAGTAGGCCAAGGCCAAATAATAAAATCGGACTAAAAACCAGGAAGCCGGGCAACCCGCCGGGGAGCCGAAACTGAAAAGCACGGCGCAACGACCGGGAAGCCACCAGGGCCCCAATCGTAGGGCCAACGGCAGACAATGCGTGACCGATCTCCAGCTGGGTTTCTGTGAGTAACCCCTGGGTAAACAGGGCATAACAGCCGAAGCTGATGACCCATGTGACCCCAAAGGCCCACAGTAGATAGGTGGTTAGGGGACGGTCCACGGATTGAAGAAAAGCCCCTACGGAGCGGGTGCCGGCATCCAGGATTGACATGAAAATGGTGGTTATGGTTAAGGCTGAGATTTAGGTGGAGCCTAGGCTATGATAACGGTTAGGCTTCTACTCCCTGTGCTTCGAATTGTTCGAGGGCCTCCAGGGCTTCGCAACCATAGGCAACCGAGGGGCCGCCTCCCATCATAATGGCTACGCCGATTGCTTCTGCTACTTCGGTTTTGGTGGCACCGGCTTTGAGCACGTCATGTACGTGATAGGCGATACAGCCGTCGCAATTAACCGCGATGGCTATACTCAAGGCTATCAATTCCTTTACTTTTGTGGATAGGGCTCCGTTGGCGGAGCTCATTTTGTGGAGGTTGGTGTAAGCACTCATCGTACCGGGGATCTCCTTGCTGAGACGGCCGAGTTGCTCCAACAGGTGGTTGTAGTGAGATGGATAGTTTTTCACTGCACTGGCGTTTGTTACATAATGCTATCGCAAGGTAGGTTGAAATACCGCCATTCTCGATGAGGACAAACAGGAGGGTGCGGTGATTTTTGTCAAAAAAGGTCCGTTTGCAAGTTGCGAAAACCCAGATAGCTGCGCCCGTATCGGGTCATGAGAAACAAGGCTAGCAGCACCATCAGTACGCTGTTCATCGGAGAGATGCCGGGATCGGCTTCGAAGGGGTAGGGGAGGTTGTGGAGCCAGTGCGCGACCACCATGAGCGGGACGCTTCCTCGGCTGACATTGTACAAAACTGTCAGAATAATGGTAAAGGCGATTCCGTCGAGAAAAAACGGTGGCAAGGCCCACAAGACCGGAAGCTGAAGAGCATCGGTCATGACGGTTTCGAGAAAGAAACCCGGGAGGTGCCAGGTCATCCAGATGAGCCCGAGAATAACAGCCGCTTGCAGCCCGGAAAAGGAGCGCTGCAATAGCGGAAGGGCATAGCCGCGCCAGCCGAACTCTTCCAACGGGCCCATGGTGGCCACTAGTAGCGCGGCACCAAGGAATTCGGGGGTTGAAACGGTAGACGCAGACGCCTCCAGTCCGGGCAATCCGGTTAGTTCGCTGAGCCAGGCGGCGAGCCACTTCAGGGCGGGAAATCCAATTAGGACGGCTACGTAGTATTTCCAATGTCCGGAGAATCGGCCTAATCGTCGAAGAAACGCCCGTAAGACGCGCCGACCGCCAAACCAGCCAACCAGGAAAAGCGCCGCCAAACTAGGGGCCCAGACCACGATATAGGACAGAGGCGAATAGGGACGAAGGTCGATATCTCCGGGAGGAGCAACTAGCAGCAACGCGCCTGGAATGCCCCAGGAAATGCCGAAAGTAAGTAACAAGAATGGCCAGAGGTACCGCAGTCGCATGGATCGAAGATTCTTATTTTTGGCAGGAAATCCTCGATAATATGTATAAAAGGGTCTGAACTTCATCATTTCGAAATCGATGAGGGGCCTAATTTCAAAGACAAATGATCGTTTTTTATGGCTCCTAAGATTCCTGCGATGCGACATTTCTTACACGAATTTGTGTACGGTGGTATTGATGGCAGTATAACTACGTTTGCCGTGGTAGCGGGGGCCGTGGGAGCCGAATTTGACGTAGGAATTATTCTTGTGTTGGGGTTCGCCAACTTACTGGCAGATGGATTCTCGATGTCGGTAGGAGCCTATCTGTCCGCCAAATCCGTGGGAGCGATGCCGGGACCCCGGCAGCCGATTTACATTGGAGTAGCTACCTTCCTATCGTTTTTTGTGGCGGGGCTGTTACCACTGTTGGTTTACCTATGGGATTTTTGGATCCCCATACCCGGCGACACGTTTGTGTTGGCAAGCCTCGTGACCGGGCTCACCTTTGCGGGGATCGGCTGGCTGAAGGGCTATGTGAATCGGACCAGCCTTTTGCGCAGTATCACGGAAACCGTTTTACTCGGTGCAGTAGCAGCCGCTATCGCTTACTTCGTAGGAGATTGGCTGGCGACGATTATTCCAAGTTGACGAAAATCAGCGGCGAGCAAAGTATTTACTCTCGATTAGCAATCTGGAAGGTTGCACTTTTGTGGAGAATCACTTTTTCAAATGAATACTCCTACGGCCTTGCCACTCCAGGAACTCAATCAGCGGGCTATATACAAGCTCTCGCCCGCGGAAACGAGTCGTCAGTTAGCGAGCGATCCACAGCAGGGGCTATCTTCGGAGGAGGCAGCGACTCGGTTGCAGCAGTTCGGCCGCAATGAAGTCGTTCTCAGTCCGCCCGAGCCCTGGTACTGGGTGTTGTTGCGCCAGTTTCAGAATTTAATGGTCTACGTGCTGGCGGTCGCCGCCGGGTTAGCATTCCTCTACGATGAATCCTTGGAGGGCATTGCCATTCTGATGGTAATTGCAATCAATACCATCATCGGTTTTTGGATGGAGTGGCAAGCGAACCGATCGATGCAGGCTTTACAGCAACTCACCCATCCGCTGGCCCGCGTGGTTCGTGGAGGGCAATTGTGCGAATTGGATGCAGCCGAACTAGTGCCCGGGGATCTATTGTCGCTGGAGGCCGGCGACGTGGTTGCTGCCGATGCCCGGCTGGTAACAGCTACCAATCTGGAAATTAAGGAAGCCGCGCTCACCGGAGAAAGCCTGCCGGTAGCTAAGCAGGAAGAGGCCCTGGAATCCGACCGGCCACTGGCGGATCGCATCAACATGGTGTATCGGGGTACGGTCGTGACTCGCGGCGTGGGGTTGGCACTCATCAATGCCACGGGGCTGCAAACCGAAATCGGTAAAATCGCCAAGCTGACTCATAGCGCCCAAAAAGAGCAAACCCCACTCGAAAAAAAGCTAACGCAGTTGAGTCAAAAGCTCATCTGGCTGACCATCCTGTTGGCGATTCTGACCTTCGTGGTTGGCTGGCTCAATGGGGTAGCCATATACGAACTCGTCAAGATTACGACTGCCCTCGCCGTAGCGGCAATTCCGGAAGGCCTCCCCATTATCGCCACCATTGCCCTCGCACGGGGGATGCTCCGATTGGCCCGGCACCGGGTAATCGTCAAGCGGCTCAGTGCCGTGGAAACGCTCGGGGGCACTCAGGTAATCTTGACGGACAAAACCGGTACGCTAACCGAAAACAGGCTCAGCGTGCGTCAGGTAATCCTTCCGCATGCGGTATACCAGCTCAACGGCCAGCAGGTAGAACTCGCAGCGGGAGCAGCTACCGATTACTTTCTCCGGGTAGCGGCCCTGTGCAACAATGCCCGCCTCGAAGGGCCGGATTCGGCCATTGGCGATCCCCTGGAAGTGGCCTTGCTGCGTCTGGTTGCACAATATCGACCGGACTGGGAGCAATGGTCGACGGATTTTTCCCGGCTGGCCGAGCAGCCATTCGACAGCGAAACCCGAATGATGGCCACCTTGCACCAGCATCCGGATGGCGGGAAGGTCTTGTTTGTAAAAGGTGCGCTCGATCAGGTGTTGGATCGCTGCACATCCGTTATTCAGCAGAGTGGTCAGACGGCCCCGCTCGATCGGGCGTTTTGGCAGGTGAAGGAAGGGCAAATTGCCAAGGTTGGATTACGCCCGTTGGCTTTTGCGTTTTCCGACGCTGCCGATAGTTTACAGGATGCCACCGGCGAGCTAACCTTCATTGGTATTGCGGGGTTCTGGGATCCGCCGCGCCCCGACGTACGCGATGCGCTGGAACAATGCAGGGCCGCCGGCATCCGGGTGATTATGGCTACGGGCGATCACCCCGAAACGGCGCGTTCGATTGCACTGGCCACCCACCTAATCGATCGCGAGGAAGAACCAGTATGCACCGGCGAAGACCTCAAGCAGGAGAACAATGCCAACCGGATATTTCCCGTCTACGCCCGCGTAGAACCCCAACAGAAGATGGTACTCGTGGAGCGTTTACAGCAAGAAGGGCTCGTTGTCGGGATGACCGGTGATGGCGTCAACGACGCTCCTGCCCTTAAAAAGTCGGATATTGGTATAGCCATGGGCCGCCGGGGTACCGAAGCGGCCAAAGAGGCGGCCGATTTGGTGCTGGAGGACGATTCCTTTGCCTCCATTGTACGGGCCGTCCGCCAGGGGCGCGGAATCATGCACAACATTCGGTACTTCGTTACCTACCTGCTGTCGTGTAACCTCAGCGAGTTGATTGTGGTAAGCACGGCGTTCTTTCTTGGTCTGGGGACGCCCCTACTACCGCTTCAGATTCTCTTTTTGAATATGGTAACGGATGTTTTTCCGGCGTTGGCCCTTGGGTTCACGCAGGAAGACCCCCACATTATGCGTCGCCCGCCCCGCTCGCCGAAGGAGCCGGTCATTACCCGGGCGTCCTGGATATCGATCGTCTTTTACGCTATGGTGATGACAACGTCTTTACTCGCGCTGTATTACTATGCCCTCAACGAACTTGCTTTTCAGGCACAGGCGACCAATAATTTAATTTTCCTGACCCTGATTCTCATGCAGCTCTGGCATGTATTCAGTTTGCCTTCTGGCAAGGCGTCCTTCTTCAACAACGAAATTACCCGCAACCGCTACGTTTGGATGGCCATAGCGTTTTGCCTGTTACTTACCTATCTCGCGTACGAAATCCAACCGGTTGCAGAAGTACTGCACTTGCAGGATATGACGCTACAGGCGCTTGGAATTGCATTTGGATTTAGCCTGATTCCAACAATCGTCATCCGGGTAGTAAAATTGATTCAAATCTTGATCAATAGTAATTCCAACGACATGTAGAAATATCACCAAAGCGCATGACAAATCTCATCGACCCGTCGAGGCTGATTGCCGAAATTCGATAGAAGAAAATACTTATTGACATGACATCAGAAGCCAGTGTACGGGTAATTATGAAGACGAAGGTGGCGACTATCCAGCCGACGCAATTCGTCTCTGATGCCCTCGACCTGTTCGAACGGTACCAAATTCATCACTTGCCGGTGGTTTCAACGACGGGTAAGTTGGAAGGTATTATCAGCTCGACCGACATCATCAAAGCATTTACGTTGCATTTTGCGTCTACGCCTGCGAGCCCGGAGGCGATGGCATTAGAAGACCTGACCGTTAAGGATTTAATGTCTACTTCGGTACTGACGATCGAGCCGGATGATACGATTGGTCTGGCAGCGGATATATTCCTCTCCAATCAATTGCATGCCCTTCCGATTATAGATGATGGAATGCTCGTTGGAATCATTACTTCGCACGATCTTCTGGATTATGCCTATAAGGATCACCTTGGTGAGCTGTAGGCATACGTAGTTCAGTAATGCGGTGCAATGTAGATGGTTTTGAATGGACTTTTACGGCTCTCAAGCCATATGCTACAGTACGAATTTAACCACAGCCAAAATTAAAACCATTATGGACTCCGATACCAGCCTTCAGAAGGCCACCCACATCGCGCCATTCCAGGTGCGATCTGCGCTTGTCGGCTTGGCGATGGACGAAATCGACCAGTCGATTATAGAATATGTGAACTACCTCAGTCACATTATTCCGATTGCCAGGCTGCGCTTTGCGCACTTTGTTCCGGAATTAGCTTTTCACGCTTCGCAGTACGATGCCTATGAACTCGGATTGCTGGAACAGGAAGAGCGGATCGCTAAGATTAGAAAGGAGATCGATCTATTTCTAAAGCGATTTTCGGATTCGGCCCGGATCACGAATTGGGATGTACAGGTAGAGGTAGGGAATGCCCTCCACGCCATGTTGGAAACGGGGAATGAAATAGATGTCGATTTGGATATCATTGGTAAATCAACCAAGCATCAGCGGCACGGTATTTCCGGTCGACGCCTCGCTCGGCAGTCAAAAGCCAATGTGCTCATCATTCCCGACCGAGCCATCCAGCGGCTCGACCACCTGTTAGTTCCTTTCGATTTTTCCGATAATTCCAAACGGGCCCTACGTACAGCAATTGCCTTACAGCAGCAGCGCCCCGAAGAGACATCCATCACTTGCCTTGCGATATTTGAAGTACCTCCTATCAACTGGTATCGCATTCAACGCACGGAGGATCAAATGGCGGATATGCTACGGGAAGATCGCTACGAGGCATTCGAGAAATTCATGCAGGAAGAATTTCCCGATTACACGTCCAATGTTTACTTCGTAGCAGAACAACAAACCCACGCCAAGGTAGGCGTTCAGATCATGGAGTACGCCCTGAAAAAAGCTGCCGACTTCATCATCATGGGCGCGAAAGGGCACACCGGCATCGATCGCTTCCTGTTGGGTAGCGTCACGGAGAAAGTCATCAGTATGACGGAAGAGATGCCCGTCCTCGTTATTCGATAAGAAACACAGGGATCATGCCCAAATCCATGAAAATCATCGGTGGGGGAATTGCCGGCCTGACGGCGGGTATCTACGGTCAGATGAACGGCTACGATACCGAGATTTACGAAATGCACCACTGCGCCGGCGGCCAGTGTACGGCCTGGGATCGCGAAGGCTATCGCTTCGATTACTGCCTGCACTGGCTGGTCGGTTCTAGATTTGGTGCCTACCACCAAATCTGGAGGGAGACGGGGGCCTTAAACGAACAGACCGAGCTGTATGACCCGGAAGTGCATGTGACGCTGGTTGATCCGACTGGACAGCATTTCCGGATCTACACCAACCTCGACCGGTGGCAAGCGTATCTCGAATCGCTGGCGCCGGAAGATACCTCGGCGATTCGGCAAATGGTCCGTCACATTCGATTGATGCGGCACGTCCAGGCATTTGAACACCCACCTGCACTGCGCACCTTCCGCGATTATTCACGAAGCATCTGGAATGTTCTGCCGGCGTTTCCGGTCTTGCTGCGGTTTGGCAGATCCACCTGTGCCCGGTATTTTGATGCCTTGGGACTCACCAATACGCGTTTGCGCAGTTTCTTGGATGGATTGTTCGGGGGGCAGGGTTTCTCGGCAATCGCCTTTCTCATGATGTTGTCCTGGTTTGATCAGGGCAACGCCTCGTATATTCAGGGCGGTTCCTTGCCATTGATTCAGCGCATGGTGGATCGGTACCGGCAGCTGGGCGGTCGGTTGCATACCAATAGCCGGGTAGCGCGTATTCTGATCGAAAACGATCGAGCCGTCGGCCTCCAACTCGTCGGAGGCGAACGGGTGAGCGGCGACATTATCGTCAGTGCGGCCGACGGGCACACGACGCTATTTGAAATGATTGATGCCCGATATCGCACGGCTGTTTTCGAAGATGCCTACCGAAATTGGCCGGTCTTCACGCCGATTGTGCAAGTGTCGCTCGGCATTGACGGGGTGCTCGATGCCCCCATCGGCTCGATTACCCATCTGGATCGCAAGGCGAAGATCGGCAGTACGTCACTCGAAGACGGCTTCAACCTCATGAATTACAGCTTCGATCCGTCCATGGCCCCCCCGGGAAAAACGGTACTTGCTCTTCGCTATTCCTCTCCCTGGAACTTGTGGAAAGACCTGGAAGGCCCGGCCTACGCAGCGGAAAAGCGCGCTATTGAGGAAGATGTCCGCAAGCTGCTCGATTATCACTACCGGGGTCTTAGCGCGCAAATCGAAGTGGTAGATATTGCTACGCCCCTAACGAACGTGCGCTACACCGGCGTCTGGAAAGGGGCTTTTGAAGGCTTCTTACCTTCTACGAAAAACGTGGGTAAAGAGCTACCACTCCGTCTGAAAGGGCTGGACAATTTCTATCTGTGCGGGCAGTGGCTCGTTCCCGGCGGTGGGCTCCCTCCCTCGGCCCAGTCCGGTAGATGGGTAGTGGAACTGGCGTGCCATGCGGACGGGAAAGCTTTTCAGACGAGCATCCCCGAGTCGCTGGCCTCAGCTTAGGAGTTGGTCCTTTGGAGACTTCTGAGAAAGGCTGGCGTTATCCTCTTGCTGTTCTCCTTGTGTAACATCAGGTATGACTTACGTTTCGGCGTTTAAGCGTTTAATGCAGTAGCATTTGTCAATAAAAAGGCTGCTAACTGCCTTGTACTAAACGCATAAACGCTTAAACTTTCGCCCATTAACTTTTGGCTTTCAGTCATTTGCGCTCATGCCTTGCGTTAAATTAAAAACAAAAAACAGGTGCCGAACGGGGAAAGAAACATCCGTTCTCAATTGGTTGCTTCCGGCAAATTGATCGTTAGAACCGGTAGGTCACAGGAGAGGATAACGGCTTCGACGTAGCTGCCCGTGAAGAGCCGCCGAAGGGGTTGATCGGAGGTGTTGGCCATAACGATCATATCGGCTTCAACGGAGCGGGCAAATTGACGAATACCTTCTTCAACCGACCGATGGTCGAGAAGGTGGCGATGACAGACAAGCGGTTGGGCCATTTTTTCGAAATCCATGAGGGAGGCCATTTCCACGACCTTCGGCGGAGAAAAAAAGGTGTCTTTATGAATCGTCAGAAGGTGCAACTCGGGGCGTTGTGGTTGAATCCATTGCAGGAAATACTGAAAAGGGGCACGTTCATTAAGGTCGAAATCCGAGGCATACACTATCTGCTGAAGGAGGGGGACTTCGATCGGACTGCTGGCCGTCAGCACCGGGCAGGAAATGGAGCGAATAAGCCGCTGCGCTTTCGAGCCGATGAAATAGCGCTTTTTCCCACTCAGTCCGAAGGAACCGATCACTAGTAAATCAATTTGATGGGTGTCGATGTGTTGCTGTATTTGTTCGAGCAATTCTCCCTCCACAAATTCGGCACTGGCAATGGCAGAATGGCGCTCGCGCAGGGTATCGAATTGCGCCTGCATCCGGCTGTGGGCCTCCGGATTGGTCACTACCTCATCATCCAGGTGATGAACCAGGTGGATGGGTACCGTATACAGTTTGTGCAGGGCCAGCGCGTGGTCGAGGGCGTGCTTGGAACCGGTAGAAAAATCGGTCGCCACCAAGATATTCTTCATATTGCGTGTGGGTTAAATAAGCCGCTCCAGTTCTTCGTAGTGATTGGTTACGAGGGATAGTAGGCTGGCTTTTAATTGGGATTTACCCAGGGGACGGTTGGCGAGTTTGTGAATGCGCTGGGCGAGCTCCTCGTCGTGAAAAACGCCGCTGATCCATCGCTCGAAATCGCCTCTGGTCAGATGATAGTGCACCGTGTCGGAAGTCAATTTAGGAATTAGTTCTCTGAACTCCCACAAACTGGCGGCGGTGCGCTGTTCGGAACCATTGCCGGCCCGGAAATAGAACCGCTTTTCGTTCGGAAGTGGAGCCATCAGGTATTTATGTAAGTGCCGTACGTGCGCCAGGCTGCGCTTGGCAACATCCAGGTGGAGGATTCGCCCGTATGTAGAGGCAGGGCTCTGGGCGGTTACGGGAGCGCCCGACTCGTGTAGGTAATATTGCCGAGGCCGCAAGCTGGAAATGACTTCCTGGTCATCAAAGGCAAAATCGGTGATCGTCTGAACTTCGCGTTCCTGCGACAGGGGCATCACCATCCAGTTTTGCAACAATTGAAGAACGCTGGAAGAAATGTGAGAAGGCGCATAGCTGACGAGGCCAATGCCGCCGTCATCACCTGAGGATTCGAGGAGCTTGCCTAGTTCGCTCCCTCCCTTCGGACAGAAATACTGGGCCTCGTCGATTAAAATCCAGTGGGGAATGCCCCGTTGGGCCTTCAGCGCGTGCAGCGCGCGCAGCAGAGTGGTCCCATAACTGATTTTATCGGATAGATTGAGTGTAGATAAATCGACGATTACGCTTAATGGAGCGTACTCGAGTAGGGTAACAACCATCGCGGGACTGGGGGGGCGAGTATAGGGATCCCCGAGCACGATGGTTCTGGTAAAGGCGCGCAAGTTGTGATAATCGCCTTCGGGATCGAGTAAACAGAGTTGATACCCTCTTTCGATCAGTTGTTCGGCAATCCATCCGGCTAACCAGGATTTTCCGGTTCCGCTGGAACCGAAGATGCCCAGGTTTTGATTGAGCAATTTAAAGGGACTCATCCAGACCGGCCGGCCTTCGTGATCGCGTCCGACCTGAATCCAGCGATCTCGGGGGCAGTCGCTGGGGAGCAATTGTCGGTCCAGAACGCTTTGGAGCAAGGAATGGATGGCCATCCCATTTGAGTCGGACATCGTGTGATCGGCCAGGGCTTTCAATTGAGGGTGGGCATTGCCTACTGCTACGGAATATTCTACTGCCTCGAACAGGGAAAAGTCGTTTTCGGCATCACCGCAGGCGAGTGCGTTGCGGCAGGAGTATCCCAACTCCCGCAAGGCTACGCGGAGCCCCGCTCCTTTGGTTGCACCTGGTGGGAGGATCATTAATGCCCCCTTATTGAAGGAAAGTGTAACCCCGCAGGCCGAATGAAAGATAATTGCCGCCACCTGCTCTTCGTGGTGGATCCAGGTAGCAACGATTGCCCGGCCGATTTCTACATCAAATCCGGCAAAGCGGAATCGATCGACCAAATCCGGCGGCAGGTGGCCGAATGGATATTGGTAAATGCCGGAACTTGGGTAGTAAATCACCGCACCGTTTTCGGCAATAATGGCTGCGCAGAGCTCCTCGAAGCGAGCCCGATCCGGAAGTGCCTCCAACCGGCGGCCAGTGACTAATAATAATTGTAGATTTTCTTCTTTTGCCCGCTGTAATAACTCCCAGAGGGAATCCGTGACTTGGCTCTCCTGAGCCAGGGTCCCATCGTAGTCGAAAGCCATCACCCGGATGTGCATAGTCGGTTTTAAATGAAGACACTATTGGGGGAAACACGCAGGGCGAGTTTCAATTGCTGGGTATAGCGTTGCAGTAGGCGGTAGTAGCGGCGTATGTCAGAGTGGACTTTGGTCGAGAACTCCGGTTGATCCTTATCACTGAGGGCGTGCACCTTGAGGCGTACATTTGCCCGGTAGAGCAGGAAGAACTGGTAGAGCATCCGGTCGGAGGCCGTACACATGCAAGGGTAGTTTTCCCGGTAGGCCCGCAAGAAGGCACTTGCCAGATCGGGCCGGCCGTGAGCGGCCAGATCCATATGGAGAAAGGCCACCTCGCTCAGCACGTCGATCTGGCGCCATCGATCACTGTACTCGATGCAGTCGAAAAGCAACGGGCGCTCGAGTACGAATACATTTCCGCAGTGGAGGTCGCCGTGCCCGTCGACAAAGAACCCCATTTCATTGCGCTCTTGTAGCCGTGGAGCACATTGTTGCAGCACCTGTTGGGCCAGGGCGATACTTTTTTCCAAGACAGCGTGAACACTGTTGCCGAGGTGTTTTTCGAGGGGCGATGCTGCTGTTCGGATATCGGCAAAATCGGCCAGGGCGTCTTCGATGGATACTTCGGGTAGCTCGATTTGGTTTTTTCGGTGGAAATCTGCGAGTTGTTCGGCAAGCTGTCGAAGGGTGATGGGCTCCAGTTGCTCCTTTTTCAGCCAGCGGTCCATGCGCCGGCCGGAGGGCAGGCGGCGCATTTTGACAGCATAATCAACGATGGCACCGTCGGAAGGAATGTCGATACTCAGCTGCCCGTCTTGGTTGCGCACGGGGACTACGTCGAGATAAATCCAGGGGGCAAAGCGGCCATTCAGCGTCAATTCCCGATCGCAATAATGGTGCCGGCGCTCGAGCGTGCTAAAGTCCAGAAAGGAGGTGCGAAGCGGCTTTTTGATCTTGTACACGAGCGTTTTGGTCAGGAGCACCCAGGAAATGCCAGTTTCCTCCACGCGCACGGGGCTTGCTGTTGCATGCTCTAGTTGCTTGGCGAGTAATTGAATATCAGTGGATTGCATGACTGGAAATTTGGGTGTGTAAATAGTTTACGGCAATTTGGACCAATTCACGGGGCGAGTAGCGCCCTGAATCTAGTATCAGGTGGGGGATTTCTAATGGTTCATGGGTGCGTTTTAGCTGGAGGTAGACTTCCCAGTCGGCCTCACTATCCGGGCGTTGCCGACTTACGCGATCACGGATTGCCTGTTCTGCGGCAGTTAGCTCTATCCAGTAAACGGGTAAGTGACGTTTGCTTGCCAGCGCCTCCGCTTCCTGGCGCTGCCGGCTGCGGTGGAAGGTGGCGTCCAGAACGACCTTGCGGCCCGCTGCGAGCAAGTCGGCCGCCCGCTTCAGGAGGCACTGATAGACGCGGCGTTTGGAATCCGGATCGTACTGACCGCGCAAATCGAGTTCTCTGCGAATGCGATCAGTATTCAGGTGCACGGCACCTATTTCTTTGGCAAACGCGGAGGCGAACGTCGTTTTACCGCTCCCGGGTAATCCCATCACGAGTATCAGCATAAGGCATTTCGGATTCGTGTAGGCCATCATCCAGGACGAGCAACGGCAAAGTTGTGTGCAGGGCACCCTGGCGGGTCAGGCTACGGTGAAACAGTTGGTCAAGCCAGTTGCGGCGTGGCCGGTACATCACCAGCCAATCGATTGGGTAGGCTTCGGCAAATTGCGTGAGGCCATCCCAAACGGAATCGGCAAATACTTCGTGGAAAGTAGCCTCGAAAGGATATCCTTCTTGTCGGTATTGGTTCTGGAGCTGGATAATTGCCTGGTCCTTGGGTTCGCTGGTGGTGGTTTTGATATAAGTACAGCGAACCATCGGTGAGAGGGGATGGAGGATTTGAACCGTTTTCAGCATGCGTTCCAGATCGAAGAACTGTAGATCGGTCGCAAAACAGAACTGTTTGATCGGCTTAAAGGTAGCCTCTTCCGGTACAATCAGCACGGGGCAGGGAGCCCGCTGAATTATGGCTGTGGAAATGCTCCCGACCCAGTCGTCGAGCAGGTTTTTTGCTCCCTTGGTTCCTAATATGATCAGATCAAATCCTTGTTCGCGGGCCACGTCCTGAACGACAAAGCGAACTGGGCCAACCTCAACCTGAGTGTTTACAATGGGTGGTTCATTACAGTGTGGTTCCTCCTCCTTTTTTATCCGATCGGAAAAGGCCTCTAATCGAACGCGGCTACTTTCCATAATGCCCTCCAGCGCCTTGGGGTCATAGGCCGGAATTTCGGGTACATCATTGATTAAATTCAGGCAATGAAGCACCTGCACTTTTGCTCGGACGGAATCAGCAAAGCGGATTGCATATCGCAGCGCCGCCTCGGAAGCCGAGGATAAATCAACTGGAACGAGTATACTGTTGATGAGTCGCATGGCGAAATGATATTGATTCAGTAAACCTAAATTACCTTTCCCGCCTTCAGCAAGTGATGACAAAAAGCAGTAACTACAGGTGAATTTTAAACTATTTGGCAAAATCACCCACACTCACACCCACACTCCCTCATGCATAGCACCTTCTTCAGCACCAAATCATTCGACCGCGAGTACTTCGATCGGTTCAATACCGACGGAGCACACCATCTTACCTACCTGGAAGATACGCTTCACGAGGAGACGGCAACTTTGACCCGCGACTTCGAGGCTGTTTGCGTCTTTGTCAATGATCAAGTTAGTCGGCCAACCATCGAGATCCTGGCCAATAATGGCATTCGGTTGATTGCACTGCGCTGCGCCGGCTTCAACAATGTCGATTTGGACGCGGCAAAATCCTTCGGGATCAAAGTAGTGCGTGTGCCGCGCTACTCGCCCTATGCCGTTGCCGAACACGCTGTGGCGCTCATTCTGACCCTAAACCGAAAAATTCACAAGGCCTACAATCGGGTGCGCGACGGTAATTTCTCCCTGGAGAACCTGGTCGGATTTGATTTGTACGGAAAGACCGTAGGAGTGATTGGAACCGGTGCCATCGGATCGATTTTTGCACGCATCATGCTGGGTTTCGGTTGCCAGGTAATGGCCCACGATATGTACGAATCGGAGGAACTCAAACGCGCGGGTATTACCTACCATTCTTTGGATGATCTGCTGGCTCATTCCCATATGATTTCCCTACATTGCCCACTCACGCCCGATACGCATCACCTCATGGATGCTTCTGCTTTCACTCGGCTGCGCCGCGGAGCGATGCTCATAAATACCAGCCGGGGTGGTCTGGTGCATACGTCTGCGGCCATCGAGGCGCTCAAGTCCGGGCAGCTTGGGGCACTGGCCATCGATGTGTACGAACAGGAAGAGCAGCTTTTTTTCAAAGATTTGTCCGAGCGCATCATCCAAGACGATGTAATCGCCCGGCTCATGACCTTTCCCAATGTCTTAATTACCTCGCATCAAGGATTTTTCACAGAGGAAGCCCTCTCCGAAATTGCGCGGGTCACCCTTCAGAATCTGAGTGACTTTGAAGCGGGGCGGCCGTTGGAGAATGAGGTATATTGATGTTCTAATACTATGATTTTCTGATGGTCTGATGTTTTCCGGGTGATTGGTTGAGCTGTTAGAATGCTGATTATTGATTATGAAAATAAAGGTTGGATTGGTGCAAGAAGCGCCGGTGTTTTTCGACCGGGCGAAAACGCTGGCGAAAATTGAAACATTGGTAGCTCATCACGCTGCGGCAGGGTGCCGCTTGTTGTTGTTCCCGGAATCTTTTGTGCCCGGATATCCTCGGGGGTTGGATTTTGGTGCGGTAGTCGGGCGGCGCACGGAAGCTGGAAAGGCGCTTTATGCACGCTATTACGAGGAAAGCATCGATCTACATTCGGAGGATCGATATCGGTTGGAATCACTTGCCAGAGAATACGAGATCTATCTGGCCGTTGGGGTCACGGAGCGGCAAGCCCTGACCGGCAGTCTGTATTGTTCGTTACTCTACATTTCACCGGAATCCGGTTTGATGGGGGTGCACCGAAAAATCAAGCCCACCGGTACAGAGCGCCTCATCTGGGCCGAAGCAGGTGGAGAGGCATTGGTTTCCTTCGCTACGCCCCTCGGCCGGCTTGGAGGGCTGATTTGCTGGGAGAACTACATGCCGCTGGCCCGGATGGCCATGTATCAGCAGGGGGTTCAAATTTACCTGGCTCCCACCGCCGATGCTCGCGAGCAATGGGTGGCTACGATGGTG
The DNA here is from genome assembly GCA_964504335.1 of uncultured Saprospiraceae bacterium. GTDB lineage: Bacteria > Bacteroidota > Bacteroidia > Chitinophagales > Saprospiraceae > CAZDET01. Next base: position 1,273 of record CAZDET010000077.1, on the reverse strand, counting down.
CACATCGCCCTGGAAGGCCGCTGCTTCGTGTTGGGTTGCAACCAGTACATCGATTTTGAATCATATCCGGAGGAGCTCCGCGCTCTTTTTCCCGACCCGGACGCGGGCAACTGCCGGGGTGGAAGCATTATCGTTGGGCCGAATGGAAGCATCCTGGCTGGCCCCCTGTGGGATACCTCCGGCTTGCTGACGGCGGAAATTGATCTTCAACAAACGATTGCCCAGCGGCTCGACTTCGATCCGGCCGGCCATTACCACCGCCCGGACATCTTTCAGTTTTCCGTCCGGGACCAACCCCCCATCCTGGCAGATCAGGGAAGAAATTCTACTTCGTAGTCTTCATATTTATAATTGGCACGGGTAAAGCGGATTTTGCGTTCGTGATTGACGCGGTAAGTCTTTCGGTATTGATGCAATAGCAGTGGGGTGGACTGGTCGTAGGTAACGGTCTCAATAAAGGCATAGGTGGAGTCGTGTTCCACCATATTTCCCCGACAAAGATGGTTGTCTACGTCGAAATAGTACCACCACCGATCGCTGTCGGCTTCCGGATAATCTACTTGTACCACCTCCACGATGGAGCCCGTCTCCAGGGTGTCACGCCCCTGGTGGGTGAGTTGAATATCCCGATCGGAGTCTACCAGGTTGAACGGTTGACTGACCGTGTACCAACCAGCGTCAATCTTGCGGGCTGCATTCTCCAGTTGCGCGGCATCTGTTACCAGAGAATCACCCATGTACAGCCGTGTTCCTGCGCTGTCTTGCTCGATGCGGTATCGGGTATCCCCGTTCTCCCATTCGATTTGTGCGGCGAAACTGGGGTGTAATGTGTAGCTATGAGATTCGATCGATTTATACTCGACAAAGCCATTCTCCTTGTACAGGGTCGTTGTTTTCTTAAATCGGATGCCGGCCAGCCGTTGCCATTGCTCCATACCACCGTGGCTATCCACTGAGTGCCTCGCTATTTCCTGGGCGTCCGTATCCGGAGCGGTACATCCATAGACGAACAGGCAAAGCGTACCGCTCACGAGGGTCGCAATCTTCATCAGGTAAGTGCATCGATTACTCATTTGGCATTTTCTTGTATGAACAATCAATCAATTCAGCCCACAAAACTAAATAACTTCACCCAGATGAAGCCCTTGTCCCTGCCCCAGTCTAAACCTCAAAACGATCCTTCCCACCATTTTCTTCCGACATAGGGCAAACGCATCAAATGCCGGAGGCAACAACTTCACCGGGCAGGACATAGCTTGGACCCTCGGTCCTC
>CAZDET010000076.1:0-20706 GCA_964504335.1 uncultured Saprospiraceae bacterium | reverse complement strand
TTGCCTCCGGTATTTGATGCGTTTGCCCTACTAATCAGAGAAAGGCCTCCTAGAACTCCACATTTATCAGTTTCTTAGCAGCAAACCGATCAATTGCCCACACAATGAACCAATATTTCTCAGGCCTCTTCTTGTTACTTCTTTTTGGTTGTCTTTTCAGTTGCCGTACGCAGGAGTCGGCGGCCACTGAGCGCGCACGTTGGGAAGCTCAGGCCGCCCGCACCACCATCATTCGCGACGATTTTGGCGTCGCGCATATTTACGGGCAAACGGATGCGGATGCCGTATTTGGGTTGCTTTACGCCCAGTGTGAAGATGACTTCAACCGCGTGGAACGCAACTACATTTGGGCCACGGGACGCTTAGCAGAAGTAGAGGGGGAGTCAGCCCTGTATAGCGATTTACGGGCGCGGCTCTTCATGACCCGCGAAGAAGCCATCGCCGCTTACGAAGAAGCACCACCCTGGCTGAAGAAACTGTGCCAGGCCTTTGCCGATGGGATTAACTACTACCTCGCTACGCATCCGGAGGTCGAGCCGGCGCTGCTAACTCGTTTTGAGCCCTGGATGCCCATGTATTTTAGCGAAGGTTCGATCGGTGGCGACATCGAACGCGTTTCTACCAGGCGCCTACGCGCCTTCTACGAGGAAATGCCGGAGGCACCAACCGCTACCCCGGAACCGCTCCAAACCGAACCGCGTGGCTCAAACGGCATTGCCATTGCCCCTTCACTGACGGAAAACGGCCATGCGCTCCTGCTCATCAATCCACATACCTCCTTTTACTTTCGCGGCGAATACCATATGGTGAGCGAGGAAGGACTCAACGCCTACGGCGCCATTACCTGGGGCCAGTTCTTTATTTACCAGGGCTTCAACGAACGCACCGGCTGGATGCACACCTCCACCTACACCGACGTCATCGATGAGTTCGTAGAGGAGGTATCCACCACGGAAGACGACGGCAAGCTGGTCTATCAGTACGGCAGCGAGCAGCGCCCCGTGGAGCAACTCGAAGTAACCCTACAGTACAAAGAAGGCGACCAACTCCTCGAACGCACCTTCCCCATGTACCGCACGCACCACGGCCCCATTACCCACGCCCTGAACGGCCGGTGGACGGCCACCTCCCTCATGTGGAAACCCGTAGAGGCCCTTTCGCAATCCTACGCTCGTACCAAGCAAAGCAACCACACGGAGTTTCGAAACATGATGGAAGGCCTGACCAACTCCTCCAACAACACGGTATATGCCGATGCCGACGGCACCATCGCCTACTACCACGGCAACTTCATTCCGCGGCGGGATACGCAGTTCAATTACTCCGAACCGGTAGACGGCAGCACGCCCGCTACCGACTGGACCGGTCTTCACCCGGTCGAAGAGGCTATCACTATTGTCAATCCACCGAATGGTTGGATTCAAAACTGCAATTCGACGCCCTTCACGGCGGCCGGCACGAATAGCCCAAAGAAAGAAGACTATCCCTACTACATGTCGATCGATCGCGAGAACTACCGCGGTATCCACGCTCAGCAACTGTTGGAAGGGAGCAGTGGGCACACCCTCGAATCGCTGATCGAGCTGGCGCACGATCCCTACTTGCCCGCATTTGCAGTGCTGATTCCCAGCTTGGTAGAAGCCTACGATCGGTCGGGTGGATCGAATGCCGAAATGGCAGCAGCCATCGATACCCTTCGGAACTGGGATTTCCGCGCATCGACCCGTTCCGTTGCCATGACGCTGGCCCATTTCTACGGACTTACCTACGCGCGGGAGGGCACCCGACCGGACGGCATCCGGGGCGGCATGGCCCTGATCGAATACATCGCCGGCAAAGCGCCGGACAAAGCCCAACTCGCCATTTTCCAAACAACCCTCGAACAACTCACCGCAGATTTCGACACCTGGAACACTCCCTGGGGAGATGTCAATCGCCTCCAACGACTGTCCGGAGCCATTCGCCCCCCCTTCGACGACGCGGCTCCCAGTCTCCCAGTCGGGTTCGCCTCCGGCCGCTGGGGAGCTCTGGCCTCCTACGGTTCGCGGGCCTTTGACAACACCAAAAAGCTTTACGGTACCTCCGGCAACAGCTTCGTAGCCGTCGTAGAATTCGGCGACTCCCTGCGCGCCAAAAGCATCCTGGTAGGAGGCCAGAGCGGTGATCCCGAATCGCCCCATTTCTTCGATCAGGCCCAACCCTACCTTGATCAGCAATGGAAGGACGTCGCATTTTACCGGGAAGAGGTCGAAGCGCGAGCGGCGGCAACCTATCATCCGGGAGAGTAGGTTTTAAGGATTAGATTTTAGAAAAGTAGATATTAGATCTTAGGTTTATAGCTTGTGCTAATATCTAAAGGTCTAATATCTAACATGAATACCACTCCCCCAGCCCTCCTCCTCATCGACATCCAGCGGGCATTCGACGATATTGCCTACTGGGGCGGCCAACGCAACAATCCGCAAGCCGAAGCGCAGGCAGGTCGCCTGTTGGCGTTTTGGCGTTCTCGGCAATGGCCTATTTTTCACGTTCGGCATTGCTCGACTACGCCGGGATCGCCGCTGGCGAAAGGACTGCCGGGGAATGAATTTCACGAAGCCGTTACGCCGATTGCCGGCGAGCCCGTGATTGAAAAGAACGTGAACAGTGGCTTTATCGGTACCGATTTGAAGGAACAACTGGACGCACGGGGCATCACCCAGGTCGTAATCGCGGGGCTAACCACCGACCACTGCGTCTCTACTACCACCCGCATGGCCGGGAATTTTGGCTATGAGACCATTGTCGTGTCGGATGCCACTGCCAGCTTCCGCAAACAAAGCCCGAGCGGGAAAGAGTTTTCCGCAGAAATCATTCACGAAACGGCGCTGGCCAGCCTACACGAGGAGTTTGCTACTGTGCTTTCGGTAGAAGCGGTGATCGAGTCGCTAAAGGAAATCACTTAATCCTTTAAAGCATCAAGAACCGCCGTAAGGCGGAACTTAACGTAGTAAGAGTTACTCGGCTATTTCCAAAAACTGCATTTCGTAGAGCGACCGGTAGGCACCATCCTCGATCTTGAGGAGCTCTTCGTGGGGACCGTATTCCAACACCTCGCCCTTCTTGAGCACGAGGATGTTGTCTGCGTTGCGGATGGTGGATAAGCGGTGGGCGATGATGATGGACGTACGCTTATCAATTAGCTTCTCGATGGCATACTGAATAACGGACTCCGTTTCGGGATCGACCGAAGAGGTGGCCTCGTCCAGAATGAGGATGTCGGGGTCGAAGACGAGCGCCCGGACAAAGCTAATGAGCTGGCGCTGCCCCATACTGAGCGTCGCTCCGCGTTCCATCACCTGGTAATCGTAGCCGCCGGGAAGTTTTTCAATAAATTCGTGGGCACCGATCAGTTTGGCGCTTTCGATAACCTGTTCGCGGCTGATTTTTTCGTCGCGGAGGGTAATGTTTTCCAGTACCGTGCCGCTGAACAGGAATACGTCCTGCAACACCATGGCGAGGCGGCTGCGCAATCCTTCCAGATCGTAGTCGCGGGCGTTGACGCCGTCTACCTCAATGCTCCCTTTTTGAATTTCGTAGAAGCGGTTGAGCAGATTGATAATGGTCGTTTTTCCGGAGCCGGTACTACCTACGATCGCCAGCGTTTCGCCGGGCTCGATTTCGAAGTTGATGTCTTTGAGTACCCATTCGCCGGCCACATAGGCAAACCAGACCCTGTCGAACTTAACGTGTCCTTCGATGCGCTCCGGCCGGAGGGTGCCGTTATCTTCTATTCGGTCATCGTTGTCGATAACCGCAAACACCCGGTCGGCGGCTACGAGGCCCATCTGTAAGGTATTGAACTTATCGGCGATCATGCGAATGGGCCGAAAGAGCATATTGAGGTAAATCGGAAAGGCCACGAGTGCCCCCAGCGTAACACCTCCCGCCTGCGCCACGTCGCGTGCGCCCCACCAGACCATCAGCGCCAGGGAAGCGGCCGCAATAACATCCACCACCGGGAAGAACACGGCGTAGTACAAAATAGAGTCGAGGTTGGCCTGGGTATATTCCCGATTAATCGAGCGAAACTTCTGCGCCTCCTGCCCCTCGGCGTTGAAGATTTGCACGATGCGCATACCGCTGATGCGCTCCTGCAGAAAGGCATTCATCCGCTGAATCTGGGAGCGGACTCGCTGGAATGCTTTCTTCACTTTTTCCTTGAAGATGTAGCTGGCAATCATCAACATCGGCATCGTCGTCAAACAAATCAGCGTTAGCTTCCAGCTGGTCGTAAACATGACCACCAGCACCGCGATGATGGATAGCACATCGGCAATGATCGGGATCGTCCCCTGGGAGAATACCTGATTGATCGTTTCGATATCGTTGATGGTCCGGGTCGTGGAGGTGCCGATGGGGGTCCGGTCGAAGTAGGACAGCCGCAGGCTGGTCAGGTGTTTGAAGACCCGCACCCGCAGGTCGCGGATAACGGCCTGCCCCAGCCAGCTCGTACTGTAGATAAATACGTAGCGCAACACGGATTCCAGCACGAGTAGCCCAATCAGGATCAGCATCAGGCGGGTCAGCCCGGGAATGTCATTGACAAAGACGTAGTTGTCGATCATCTCCTGAATCAGGCGCGGGCGGGCGGTGGCGAGCGGCGCGAGCACCACGGCCAGTATACCCGCCAGAAGGAAGGTGAAGCGGTACGGGCGGGCCAGTCCGATGACTCGCCCGAGTAATTGGATATCTAACTTTTGCCCTTGCTGCTTGCCATTCGACATGAAAACGGAGTAACGGAACGGTGGCCCGAACCGGTGTGATTAACTCATAAAGAATGCCGAAAGGCTCGAAAAAGTTGTCAGCACCCGTTGCTATCTTCCAGCACCCCTTCATCGGCAAAGCTGTAGTAGCTACGCTGACCGATAATCAGGTGATCGAGTACCAGCACGTCGATATTTCGACCGGCCTGCACTAATTTGCGCGTCAGCTGCAGGTCGCTGCCGCTCGGCTGAAGATTGCCGCTCGGGTGGTTGTGCACCAGGATGATGCTGGTACAGGTAGATACTTCCAGCGCCCGGCGAAATACCTGCTTGGCATCGACTACGGTACCGGCGGTTCCGCCCGAGCTGATGCGCTCGCGCGCGAGAATGCGATTGGCCCGATTGAGTAACAGCAGCCAAAATTCCTCGTGATCGAGATCGGCAATGATCGAGGCGATGGATAAATATGCATCTTTGCTGCTGCGCACCTGCGGCCGCTTGCGCAGAGGCGCCAACTGACGGCGGCGGCCCAGCTCCATAGCGGCAGCAATGGCCACCGCTTTGGCCTGGCCAATGCCGGAAAACTTCATCAGCTCCGGCAAGCTGAGTCGGGCCAGGTCGTCCAGGTCTTGTTCTACGCTGGCGAGCAGTCGTTTGGCCAGGGTCAAGGCATTTTCCTGTCGATTGCCCGAGCCGAGTAAAATGGCTACTAGTTCGGCTTCCGTCAGGCTGTGTTTGCCTTTTAGCAGCATTTTTTCGCGGGGGCGGTCTTCTTCGGCCCACGACTTGATGGGCAGGTAGGTGTCCGGGTAATGGTGTGTCATAGGTAGTACATTGCTTGTTAAAGAGAATATTGGGTATATATTAAAGGGTCCGAAATCGGGGAGATTCCATAAATCGAGCGGAAAAAATGAAGTCCGAAAACCGGCTTAGCCTTCAACGGGCAGAACGACTGAAGAGCAGAAAGGAGATCGAACGGCTATTCGGCGGAGCGGGAAAGAGCTTTGCACAGTATCCCCTGCGACTGATTTACCGGCGACAAGAGCAACGCGGTGATACCCCCATACAGATATCCATTAGCGTGCCGAAGCGGCGCTTCAAACGAGCGGTGCAGCGCAACCGCCTGCGGCGGCGCATCCGCGAGGCCTATCGCCGAAGTAAGTGGACCCTGTACAACCGAATGGGCGAACAAACCCACACTTATAGTTGGATGCTTCTCTACATCGGCAAGGAAGAGTATGATTTCGAAACCATCGACCGTGCCATGCGTGGAATCATTCGCCGCTTCATCAAATACGGCCTTTCATGATCAGATACCTACTGCTACTCTCTCTGCTCCTAGGAAGCTACGCATTGGTCGGGCAAAAAATCATGCTCCTCGAACGGGCTGGCTCGCCCCGCTCCAAAAGAATCTACATCGGCGATTTCATGCAATACCGGGTGGTTGGAAACGACTTCTGGTCGAAGAACGAAATTTACGATTTCCAACTAGACAATCAGCTCATCGTATTCGAAGACCGCTACGTAGATCTCAAAAACATCGAAGCGATCCGTTTTCCCCGCCCATTTGCCAAGCCACTGGGCATCGGCCTGGTCACCTTTGGCGTCGGCTGGTCGGCTTTCGCCGCAATCGGCTACAATACGGATGGCAACCCGGATACGCAGTACAGCGCCGGCGATGCCATCGTAACCGCCACGAGTGTGGGACTGGGGTTACTCATCCCCAAATTATTCGGTGCGAATAAGGTCAAGTTGGGTAAAAAGCGGCGACTCCGCATCGTTGATGTGACGTTCTAAAAAGCTGTTTTAGAAAAAAGCTACTCCCAAGCGCAGGATTTTTCGCCGTCTGTGGTCTAATACCCAAAACGAAAAGGCCCATGACCACCGGACTTCGATTAATCGGGTTAGTTACCATCTGTAGTTTAGTAGCCGCTTGCCAGCGCGAAGAAGCAATCGTAGAGGCCGTCGAGCAATACCAGGCCATCGAGGAAACCTTCGGCGATCGCATCGATCTGGCCAATTTGGCTAATTATGCCAATCAGGACGTACCGAATCACATTCCCCCACCGCAGATCGGCGACACGCCCCTCACCGATGCAGGAGCCACTCTCGGGCGCGTGCTCTTTTACGACCGCAACCTGTCGGTCGATAATTCGATTTCGTGCAGTTCCTGCCACTTGCAGGAACACGCCTTTGGCGACCTGGCCCAGGCTTCAGTGGGTGTAAACGGGCAGACCGGCCGCCACTCCATGCGCCTGGTCAACGTGCGCTTCGCGCAGGAAACCCGTTTCTTCTGGGATGAACGCGCCCCCACTCTCGAAGCGCAGACCACCCAACCGATACAGGATCACATCGAGATGGGCTTCAGCGGCCAGGATGGCTCGCCCGATTTGGAGAACTTGCTCGAAAAGCTCCGAAACATTCCCTATTACACGCCCCTGTTTACCGCCGCCTTCGGCAACTCGCGGATCACGGAGGAGCGCCTGCAATCGGCCCTCGCCCAGTTCATCAGCAGTATTCAATCCTTCGACACGCCCTACGATGAAGGGCGCCGACAAACGGGCAACAACGAAGGCCCCTTTCCCAACTTCACCGACCAGGAAAACGAGGGGCTGCGCCTATTCAGTCAGAATCCCCAACTGGACAATACCGGACGGCGCATCGGCGGAGGCCTCGGCTGCAACCGCTGCCACCGGGCTCCCAACTTCGATATTGTTCCCAACTCGCGCAACAACGGCATTATCGGCACCATCGATGGAGCGGGCACCGATCTTCTGGTGACGCGCTCTCCAAGCTTGCGAGAATCCGTAAAAACCGATGGAAGCAGCAACGGCCCCTTCTTTCACGTGGGTATTTCGAATGATTTCAACGCCGTACTCCGGCACTACAATCGAGTGCCCCTCAACCCCCAGCTCGACCGTCGGCTGAGTGCCAACGGCCAGCCCATCGATCTGGCCATGACGCCCGCAGAGATGGACGCCGTTTTTGCCTTCATCAAAACCCTGACAGGTACTCGCCTGTACACCGATCCGAAATGGTCCGATCCCTTTCTCGAGGAGGGGATTCGGTGATCGATGCAGAATAAAATTGGGCCTCGGCAGGAAGCAACGTCTGGAATTTGGCGAACGTTACATAGTTAAGGCTATGCCGCTACTTTAACCTCAACCTACGAAGGTGCCTTCAGATATTCCCATCCCCCAATTCAATGTTTGGACTGTCTTACTGCTCCTTTCGGCAGGACAGGGGGTGCTGCAAAGCATTTTAATTGTATCCGACAAGAAGGAAATTCGGGCGGGAAATGATCTTTTGGGTGCCCTGGCACTGGTGTTCAGCCTGGTACTCTTCGATTACCTGGGGTTTTTCACGCTCGCGCATCTTCGATTTCCGCACGGGGCCTACAGCTATGCGTGGTTAACCGCGCTCGTCGGGCCACTATTTTACGGATATTTTCGAACCGTGAGCGATGCCCGTTTACCCCGGCGAGTATTCCTCTGGCACCTTCTTCCGGCATTGCTCGTTGGCGGGCTCCAATTACCCTTCTACGCACTCGCTGCCTCGGTGAAAGTGGCCATTTTGTCAGGGGAACTGGATTTTCCAGCGCCCTTCGGACTGGATGGAACCACCTGGTTTCAGTGGATTAGTGCGCTGACTGGTATCCAACTACTCGTTTACTGCCTGGCTTCTTTTCGATTGGTCCATCGGGCGCAACCCGGCATTTCTACTCGATTTCTTCGGACGATCTTCTGGTTGTTCGGCGGCTTTGTACTCAGCTATTGGTTTTACCTGTTTCTCGTCCGCACGCCCTATTATTCCTTGCTTTTCGATTACAGCATCTGCCTTGCGATGGCGGTGTTTATCTACAGCCTCGCCTTCCTGGCGTACCGCCGCCCCCAAATATGGGAAGCACAGCATCTGGGTGCCGCTTTTCAGCCCAAGAAATACGGGCAGAACGCGCTAACCCCCGCTAGCATTGCCAGTTTGAAGCGGCGCCTGGAGGCCCACATGGATCAGGAACAACCCCACCTGGATAGCGATCTGCGGCTACCAAAGCTGGCCGCAGCGCTCGGGGTCAGTACCCACCAACTTTCCCAGGTAATCAACACCGAGTACGGACAGTCTTTTTCCCAATTTATTAATAGCTATCGGATCGACGAAGCGGAGCAGCTATTGCGCAACAGCGATCGGCAAGTAATTGAGATTGCTTATCAGGTCGGATTCAACAATAAGACCTCCTTCTACAAAGCTTTCAAAAAGCAATTGGCGGTTTCTCCTACCGAATACCGCAAACAATTTCCTCGTTCAAAGGAGCAACCCAAAAAAATCCGTCAATCTTTATAAAAGTTACCCGCTCTCCCGATGGGTAGCAGCACATTTCGGTCATCAAGTATTCCCACCAAAATTGATGTTGATGATGCGAACGCTGCTGCTATTATGTACCCTGTTCTTTCCGCTGTTTGCCTGGTCGCAAACTTCTTTTTCCAAAGTGACGGACCCTTCCAACTCACTGGCCCAACAGGGGCCGATTCCGGTTTACAATGGCGTCAGTTGGATGGATTACGACAATGATGGCTGGGAGGATTGCTTCGTAAACTCCAACAACCTCTACCGAAACCTGCAAAACGGCAGTTTTGAAAAAGTGCCGTTCAGCGCCATCAATTTCGGTCTGGGCAACGGCGCTTCCTGGGGCGATTACGACGGCGATGGCGACCTCGACGTAATTATTGCCGCCACCCCTACCCGCCTGTACCGCAACGATCGGGATAGTTTTGCCCTCGTCCCCGTAACCGGTCCTCCAAACGATACGACCTTCAATTTTTGGGCAGCCGCCTGGGGCGACTACGACGAAGACGGCTGGCTGGACCTCGCCCTACAACATCCGGCTGGCTTCCTCAACCCCTATCCGCGGCCAAGTATCGTGCTGAAAAATGATCAAAACGGCGGTTTTGACTACGTCGATACGCCGCTGGATGACGAAGCCGCAGCCCACACCATCGGCTCCTGGACGGACTACGACCTGGACGGTGACCTCGACCTGATGGTGGGAAGTGGCGAAGTATTCTTCCTTTCGGTCGATCATCTCTTCGAAAATCAACTCAACGATACGGGCTCCCCCTCTTTCGAACGCCTTGGCGATGGAGCTTTAGCCACCGATATGCGCGACGGTCAGAACTGGAATTTCATCGACTACGACCTGGACGGCGACCTCGATGCCTTCATCACGAATTACAATGCCGAAAAACCAAATGATTTGTACCGCAATGAAGGCGGCACTTACGTATTGCAAGACTCTGCAATCGTAGGTTCCATTGCCTCCCAACTCGGCAGCGGCCTGAACAATGTCTGGGCCGATTTTGACAACGACGGCTACGAGGATTGCTTCATCACCTTCGACGGGAATGAACAAGACCGCTACTACCACAACAACGGAGACGGCACCTTCACGGAAATCGACCAGGTATTCAGTGTGCCGGATACTACCCGTGGGGCCGCCGCCGGCGATTACGACAACGATGGCTTTCTGGACCTAATGATCTCCGCTACGACGGTAAAAGGTGGCGGCTTGTATCACAACGAGGGCAACAACAACCACTGGTTTCACCTTCGCCTCGCAGCAAATGGCCCCAATACCGCAGCTATCGGTGCCAAAGTCCGGATAAAGGCCAGGCTCGGCGGCCTTTCCAAGTGGCAATACCGCGAAGTAAACGCCCAGAATGCGTTCAACGGCCACAACAGCCTGCGCGTACATTTCGGGCTACGCGATGCCGAAGTTATTGATACCCTGGAGGTTACTTGGCCCGACGGAACCATCCAAATCAGCACCGACGTCCAACCAAATCAAACCTGTAGCTGGCAGCAGGGAGGCACGAACAACTGCGCCCTGGTCACCAACCTGCCGGAATTGGCCCCGGCCTCCGAACAACTCTGGGTATTCCCCAATCCAGTCATCCAGGCTCGGGAACTACGTTTTGAGTACACCATTCAGGGGAACGGCCCCATCGAATGGGCCGTGTACGACAGGGCGGGGCAGTTACAATTAGCCGGTTCCGAGACGAATGCCATCTGCACCGACCGCCTTCCGGCGGGCATCTATGCCTTGAGAGTAAAGCGGGGCGATCGATCGTTGACGAAGCATTTCACCGTGGTGCGCCTATAGATCGCTCACGCGTTTCCACCCATTTGCTTCGGCCGTGGCACCCCGGACCAGCACAGCATAGGTGTTGTTGAACCCAAGGGGCTGGAGCCAGCGCAGGTCGTACTGCTCGGCACCGGCCCTCTTTACGTATTCGTAAACGGCTTCTTTGTCGTCGATCATGGTTTCGACCTCCGCTGGCGTCGGATCGTGCAATACCAAAAACGCCGTGCCGGTATACTCCGCGTAGCAGTCGATTTCGCCTTCGCGCAGGGCGTCGAAGCAAATTTTCGTACCGCCCAGGCCGGGGATGCGCTTCACTTCGAGATTGGTATTGCCTTCGATGAGCATGGCAAAGAGTTCGGTGAGGATAAACTGCTCGGTAAAATTCTTGGAACCGATGGTAAAGGTACCGCCGTTGCGCGCACCGGGCGGGCGGTAGAGGCCCTCGCCCTCCAGATACTCCCGGGCCACTGCTTCGGGTGAGCGCTTCGCGTAATCGACCTGGTAATTGAGCTCGGTCATTACCGCGTCGGTTAGCCGGCCGGCCAGTTGCTCCAGTGCGGCGACGGCCTCCGGCTGCTGTTCGTAGGTATTGCCGTTGAGGAGGGGCGCGCAAAAGTAGGGCGGGAAGGCCCGCTGATCATCTTCCAGCACGGTCAGATTGTAGGCGCGGATCCGACCATCGGTGGAGTAGCCACAGGCGGCATCTACGGAGCCGTTGCGCAGGGCTTCGTACATGAGGCCGGAATTGAGGATGACGGGGCGAAACCGCACGTTCTGGTAAACCGAGTCGAGATGGGCAAAGCCATCCTGCCGGCCGATGAATTCCGGATCGAGGGCCGTAGCTACACCGGGTGCCATCGTCTGGGGGAGCCAGTAGAAGCTCGCCAGCAGCGGAATAGCCAGCAGCGGAGCCAGGCGGGCGACTCCCCGCAGACGGGCGCGCTCAAACCAGCCGAGTCCCTGATCGAAGATAATCGCTAGCAGCGCCGCGGGCAAGGCCCCCGCCAGGATCATGTTGGAATTATTTAGCGCAATACCACCGAAAATAAATTCCCCCAAGCCCCCGGCACCAATATAGGCGGCGAGGGTAGCCACCCCCACGTTGATGACGGTGGCCGTACGGATACCGGCCAGGATGACGGGCAGAGCCAGGGGCAGTTGCACCTGCGTCAGGATTTGGTGATACTGCATCCCCATGCCCCGGGCAGCATCGGTTACGGCTTCATCAACGCCCGAAATACCGGTGTACGTATTCCGCAAAATGGGTAGCAAGGCATAGAGAAACAGGGCCAAAATGGCCGGTTTGATCCCGATCCCCAGCACCGGAATCAGAAAGCCGAGCAGGGCAATGCTGGGAATCGTCTGGAGCACCCCGGCCACCCCCAGCAGCGGACCGGCCAGCTGCTGTCGCCGCGTCGCCAGAATACCGAGCGGCACGGCCAGTAAGACCGCCAGAAACAGCGAGAGCGCCGTGAGGCCGATGTGCTCCAGAAATTGCTCGCCGAGTTGTTCGAGGTTGTTGCTGATGAATTCAATCATGCTAAGAGGATACTTGGGGTTCCCATTTGGCAAATGCTTCGAGCAGGCTGGTGCGGCCAACCCAGTAGTTTTCGGAAGCCACCTCGATGCGGTGGGGTTGATCGGTACGATCGATGCGCTCTAATGCCGAAAAGACCGTAGCCGCAGCGGATAATTGGGGCAAGGTAGTGTCTTCAGCCTTGGGTAGATGATCGATGAGGTCGCGTAATTCGATGGTGCGCAATTGCAGGCTGGTGCGCTGCGGTGCGAGAAAATCAGCTACGAATTCATTTGCCGGTTCGAACAGCAGTTCTTCGGGAGGGCCGATTTGAACGAGCTTCCCGGCATCCATAAGCCCCACCTGATCGCCCAATTCGAAGGCCTCGATGGTATCGTGGGTCACGATGACGGTCGTCTTTCGGCTCAGTTCCTCCAGCTCGCGAAAATCCTTACGGATATCGTCGCGCGTGATGTTGTCGAGTGCTCCGAAGGGCTCGTCGAGCAGCACGATGGGCGGATCGGCCACCAGCGCTCGGGCAATGCCGACGCGTTGTTGCTGCCCCCCGCTCATTTCGTGGGGGTATTTGGGCAAAAACTGATCGGGGTCGAGGCTGAGTCGTTCTAGCAGCTCCCGGCTGCGGCGTTCGGTGCGGGCCTTGTCCCAGCCGAGCAGTCGCGGTACGGTGGCAATGTTTTGCGCGGTGGTTAGGTGCGGAAACAGGCCAATGTGCTGGATGACGTAGCCGATGCCCCGCCGCAGCTCGTGGGCGGGCCGATCCATGATATCCTCCCCGTCGAGCAAGACGCGCCCTCCATCCGGCTCCAACAGCCGGTTGAGCATGCGCAGGAGGGTCGATTTACCCGACCCGCTCGTGCCGAGCAACGCCAGCGTCTGCCCGGTTTCGATAGCAAACGACACGGCGTCGACGGCCGTCAGCGCGCCGAAGCGTTTGGTGAGTTGGATGGCTTCCAGCATTGTCTGTTTATGGTTTACGCCAAAATATAAGTTATCGATCAAACTTCATCTTTGCGGTCATCCCGGAGGATCGTATCTTTGGCAATTCTCGAATCGCGGCGGCATGATTTACCTGGAGTTAAAAAATATTACCAAATCCTACGGCGAGAAGATCCTTTTCGATCGAATCGACCTGCCCATCAACAAGGGGCACAAGGTAGCCCTGGTGGCCAAAAACGGGACCGGTAAATCGACCCTCCTACGCGTAGCCGCGGGCGTCGACCTGCCGGAAGGCGTAGGGGCCGAGAACTACCTCCACAAAGATGCACGCCTGGGATATTTATCCCAAGATCCCAATTTCGGGGAAGACCTCACCATCCTCGAAGCCATCTTCGAATCGGACAACCCCATGATCCAGGCCGTACAGGACTACGAGCGGGCCCTACTGCTGCCCGATCGGCCGGACGATCTGCAAAAAGCGCTCAGCCGCATGGACCAGTTGCAGGCCTGGGATACCGAGGCCCGCATCAAAGAGGTACTCACCAAGCTGAATATATCCGAATTCAATCAAAAAGTCGGAACACTGTCCGGCGGCCAGCTCAAGCGACTCGCGCTGGCGCGCATGATCATCGATGAACCCGACTTGCTCATCCTCGACGAGCCTACCAACCACCTCGACCTCGACATGATCGAGTGGCTCGAGGAATGGCTGCAACAACCCAACCTCACCCTGCTCATGGTGACGCACGACCGCTACTTCCTCGAGCGGGTGTGCGACCAAATCGTCGAGCTCGAAAACGGCCAGCTCTACCGCTATTCGGGCAACTATTCCGATTTTCTCGAAAAGAAAGCCACCCGCCACGAAACGGAAAGCAGCGAACTCGAAAAAAACAAGAAACTCCTCAAGCGCGAGCTGGAATGGGTGAAGCGCATGCCGAAGGCCCGCGGCACCAAAGCCAAATCGCGGGTGGATGCCTTCCACGATCTGAAAAATCAGGTCAGCAGTGTCAAAACCAGCCAGGAGCTGCAAATCGACATCAAGGGCCAGCGGCTGGGGAAGAAAATCCTGGAAGCCCACAACATCAGCAAGACCTACGACGAACGGGTAATCATCAAGGGCTTCGACTACAAATTCAAAAAGGGCGAGCGCGCCGGCATCGTCGGTCCGAACGGAGCGGGGAAGTCGACGTTTCTGAGAATGCTCACCAAGGAAATCCGTACCGATACGGGCAAGGTCGTCATCGGTGATAATACCATCTTCGGCTACTACAGCCAGGACGGCATCCAGCTGGCCGAAGACAAGCGCGTCATCGACGTCGTACGGGAGATCGCGGAATACATCCCCCTCGAAAAGGGCGCGAAGCTAACCGCCCCCCAATTGCTGGAGCGCTTCCTCTTCAGCCGCCCGCAGCAACAGGTATACGTCAGCCAGCTCTCCGGCGGCGAGCGCCGCCGCCTCTACCTGCTCACAGTCTTGATGCAAAACCCCAACTTCCTCATCCTCGATGAGCCGACCAACGACCTCGACATCATCACGCTCAACGTACTGGAGGACTTCCTGCTCGATTTCCCCGGCTGTATCCTCATCGTTTCGCACGACCGCTTTTTCCTCGATAAGCTCGCCCATCACCTCTTCATTTTCGAAGGCGAAGGGCACATCCGCGACTTCAACGGCACCTACACCGAGTACCGCGCCGAGCAACGCGAACGCGAACAGCGCGAGCGCGCCGAACAGGCCAAGGCCACACCTGCCGCCACCCCGAAAAAGCTAACCTCCCAGGCCAACGGCCTGAGCCAGGAGCAACGCAAAGCCATCAGACGGCTGGAAAATCAAATCAATAAACTGGAGCAACGCAAAGCCGACCTCACCGCCCAATTCAACGACACCACCCTCAGCAGCGAGCGTATCACGGAGCTCTCCAAGGAGCTGGCTGCCGTCAATGAGGAAATTGAAGAAAAGGAGCTTGCCTGGATGGAACTGGCCGAGCAAGCGTAACGTTTAAACAAGAAAGCGTGGCATTTCAACTCACCTCCCCCTTCCAACCCACCGGCGACCAGCCGCAAGCCATTGCCGAACTGACACGGGGCATCCTCGACGGCGAACGCCATCAGGTGTTGCTGGGGGTAACCGGCTCGGGAAAGACCTTCACGATGGCCAACGTCATCGCCAACCTCAACCGGCCAACGTTGGTGCTGACGCACAACAAAACGCTGACCGCGCAACTCTACGGAGAATTTCTCGAATTCTTTCCCGAAAACAAGGTGGGCTACTTCGTCTCCTACTACGACTACTACCAGCC
Source organism: uncultured Saprospiraceae bacterium (assembly GCA_964504335.1). Taxonomy (GTDB): domain Bacteria; phylum Bacteroidota; class Bacteroidia; order Chitinophagales; family Saprospiraceae; genus CAZDET01. The sequence goes on along the minus strand of CAZDET010000076.1, from coordinate 5,052 downwards.
CGAAGCCTATATCTCCGTGACCGATACCTTTATCGAAAAGGATTTGTCGATCAATGAAGAGGTGGATAAGTTGCGCCTCCGCGCCACGTCCAACCTGCTCTCCGGCGCGCGCGACATTATCATCGTCGCCTCCGTGTCCTGCATTTACGGTATGGGTAATCCGGAGGATTTCAAAAGCGGCATCATCCGGCTGCACCGCGGGCAGACAATGTCGCGCAACGGCTTCCTCTACGAACTGGTCGACAGCCTCTACTCGCGCACCGAAACCGACTTCAAGCGCGCCACCTTCCGCGTGCGCGGCGATACGGTGGATATCAACCTGCCCTACGTCGACTACGGTTACCGCATCACCTTCTTCGGCGACGAGATCGAAGAAATCGACCGCATCGAACTGGAAACCGGCAAGCGCATCGAGGGCATGGAATCGGCCGCCATCTTCCCCGCCAACCTCTACATCGCGCCCAAAGAGCGCATGGGCGGCATCATCCGCGAAATCGAAGACGAGCTCTACAGCCAGGAAAAGTACTTCGAGCGCGAAAGCCGCCTGCTGGAAGCCCGCCGCATCCACGAGCGCACCACCTTCGACCTCGAAATGATGAAGGAGCTGGGCTACTGCAACGGCGTGGAAAATTACAGCCGCTTCTTCGACGGGCGCAAGCCCGGCACGCGCCCCTTCTGCCTGCTCGATTACTTCCCCGACGACTTCCTCATGATCATCGACGAGAGCCACGTGACCGTACCGCAGGTGCGCGGCATGTACGGCGGCGACCGTGCCCGCAAGCTCAGCCTCGTGAACTACGGCTTCCGCCTGCCCTCCGCAATGGACAACCGGCCGTTGAACTTCACGGAATTCGAATCGCTGATCAATCAGGTCGTCTACGTCAGCGCCACCCCCGGCGAGTACGAGCTGGAGCAAACCGGCGGCGTGCTCGTCGAGCAGGTGATCCGCCCCACCGGCCTGCTCGATCCGCCCATCGAAGTGCGGCCCAGCCTCAACCAGATCGACGACCTGATGGAGGAAATCCGCCTGCGCCGCGAGCGCGATGAGCGCGTGCTCGTCACCACGCTCACCAAGCGCATGTCGGAGGAACTGACCAAGTACCTGGCCGGCATGGACATCCGCGTGAAGTACATCCACTCGGAAGTGGACACGATGGAACGCGTCGAAATCCTGCGCGACCTCCGCCTCGGTGAGTTCGACGTGCTGGTGGGCGTCAACCTCCTGCGGGAGGGCCTCGACTTGCCCGAAGTCAGCCTCGTCGCTATCATCGACGCCGACAAAGAAGGCTTCCTGCGCAACAACCGCTCGCTCACGCAAACCGCCGGCCGCGCCGCCCGCAACGAAAACGGCCTCGTCATCTTCTACGCCGACGAGATCACCGACTCCATGCAAATCACCATCGACGAAACCAACCGCCGCCGCGCCAAACAAATCGCCTACAACGAAGAACACGGCATCACCCCCCGAACCGTGCGCAAGACCCGCGAGGAAATCATCTCCCGCGGCTCCATCCTCGACATCCGCGGCAAGCGCGGCGCCTACGCCGAAGCCGAAACAGCTACCGCCACCGCCGCCGACCCCGTGGTCCAGTACGCCTCGCGCGAGCAACTGGAAAAGATGATCGAAGAAACCGAACGCAAGATGAAGCAAGCCGCCAAGGAGCTGGACTTCATGTCGGCCGCCCAGTTTCGGGATGAGGCCAAGGCCTTGAAGGTGCAGTTGGCGGAAAAGGTGGGGTAATGTTTCAATGTGCCAATCTGACAATTTGGCAATCTGATGTGTCGGCGGGCCTCGTCCATTGACTTTCGGTCGGGTCAATTCTTTGAGTTCATCGAAATAATCGCCGCCTTCGTCGGGAAAAGCGCGGCAATCGAAGATTCCTGGATATTATTGATTTGATATATTCCAAATGAAACACTCCTGTTTTATGAAAACGTTACTTACCCTTTGCATGTCGGTGGTGAGCTTGAGCTTGCTGTCTGCCCAATCGATGCCCACGTTCAGTCCGGACGATGTGGACATTCCCTACAAGAAATACGTGCTGGACAACGGATTGCGGCTCATCGTGCACGAAGACCACAAGGCGCCCATCGTGGCCGTCAACGTGTGGTACCACGTGGGGTCGAAAAACGAAAAGCCCGGCAAGAGCGGCTTCGCCCACCTCTTCGAGCACCTGATGTTCAACGGCAGTGAAAACTTCGACAAGGACTATTTCGAAGCCCTGGAACGCATGGGCGCGACCGACTTCAACGGCACCACCAACACCGATCGCACAAACTACTTCGAGAACGTACCCGTAGAAGCCCTCGATCAGGTGCTGTGGCTCGAATCCGATCGCATGGGCCACCTCCTCGGGGCCATCACGCAGGAAAAGCTCGACGAGCAGCGCGGCGTGGTGCAAAACGAAAAGCGCCAGGGCGAAAACCAGCCCTACGGCCGCCAGTATGACCTCATTACCAAGGCAATGTTCCCCAAGGGCCATCCCTACTCCTGGACGGTCATCGGGGAGATGGAAGACCTCAATGCCGCCAGCCTCGAGGATGTCAAGGAATGGTTTCAGACCTACTACGGCGCCGCCAATGCCGTACTCTCGATCGTAGGCGACGTCGACCCCGAGGAAGTACACCGCAAGGTGATCCAGTACTTCGGCGACATCCCCTCCGGCCCGACCCTGGCCCGCTACGACCGCAATATTCCCATCCGAAACAGCGATACCCGCCAGAGCTACCAGGATCGCGTACCCGAAACCCGCATCGTGCAGGTGTGGAACACCCCCGAAGTAGGAAGCCTGGAGGATACCCACATGGACTTGATCGCCACCATCCTGTCCGCCGGAAAGAATGCGCGGCTCTACAAGAAGCTCCGCTACGAAGACCAATCCGCCACTGGCGCCAGCGCCTTCCAAAGCTCCAGTGAAATTGCGAGCAACTTCTACATTTCGGTCAACGTCAAACCCGGCAATGACCCCGCCGCCGTAGAGGCGACCACGAATCAAATTCTGGCCGAATTTCTGGAAAACGGCCCTACGGAAGCCGAACTCCAGCGCGCCAAGGCAAACTACTACACCAACCTGATCAAAGGAATCGAGCGCATCGGCGGCTTCGGCGGCAAGTCGGATATCCTGGCGCGCAACGAGGTGTACTTCGGCGACCCCGGCTACTACAAAAAGCAGCTCGAAATGGTGGCCGGCACCTCGGCCGATGACCTGAAGCAAACGGCCCGCAAGTGGCTCTCCAACGGCAAGCACACGCTGATTGCCGAGCCCTTCCCGGATTACGGAACCATCCAAACCGGCGTAGATCGCAGCAAGCTGCCCGAGATGGGCAACCCGGCTCCGGTCAAATTCCCCGAGCTGCAGCAAGCCACCCTCGCCAACGGTATGAAGGTGGTGCTGGCCCAGCGCGAAGGCGTGCCGACCATCGTGATGAACATGCTGTTCGACGCCGGCTACTCCTCCGACGAAGCCAATAAGGCCGGCCTGGCCAACCTCGCCATGAACATGATGGACGAGGGCACCGAAAGCATGAATTCGCTGGAAATCAACGAGCAGCTCCAACTCCTGGGCGCTTCGATCAGCACCTCTTCCGACCTCGACCTGTCGTACGTGAACATGAATACGCTGAAGGCCAGCCTAAGGCCGAGCCTCGACCTCTACGCCGAAGTCGTACGGTCGCCGGCCTTCCCCGAATCCGAATTCGACCGCCTCAAGAACGAGCAGATCGGGCAAATCAAGCGCGAGAAGGCCAACCCCGTGCAGATGGCCATCCGCGTGATGCCCAAATACCTCTACGGCGAGGGCCACGCCTACAGCATGCCGCTGACGGGCTCCGGCTTCGAGGAAAGCGTGGCCAGCCTGGAGCGCGACGATGTGATGGCGTTCCACCAGCAGTGGATTCGGCCGAATAATGCCACCCTCATCGTCGTCGGCGACGTCGGCATGGACGAGCTGGTGCCCCAACTCGAAGCCAGCTTCGGCGACTGGAAGAAGGGCTCCACGCCCCAGAAAAAACTGGCGATGATCGACGCCAAAAAGGGCGGCAAGCTCTACCTGATGGATCGCCCCGAGTCGCAGCAATCGGTCATCCTGGGCGGCTACCTGATCGAGCCCTACGGGAAAGTGCCCGAAATCGCCCGCGAGACGTTGATTCGCATTTTGGGCGGCGACTTCGGCTCGCGCCTCAATATGAATCTACGCGAAGACAAGCACTGGGCCTACGGCGCCTTCGCGTTGGTACCCGATGCCAAGGGCCAGCGCCCCCTGATCGCCTACGCCCCCGTGCAGACGGATAAGACCAAGGAATCGATCGCCGAAATCATCAAGGAATTCAACATGATCAACGGCGACAAGCCCGTTTCCGAGGAAGAATTCTCCAAAACCACCACCAACACCATCCTGCAACTCCCCGGCCAGTGGGAAACCAACTCGGCCGTGGCCAGCTCCCTCAACGAGCAGATCAAGTACAACCTGCCCGACGACTACTTCCACACCTACGACCAGCAGGTGCGCAACCTCTCGCTGGAAGACGTCCGCCAACTCAGCAACCAACTCGTGCGGGACGGTGACCTGCTCTTCTTCGTAGTAGGCGACAAGGAAAAAATCCTGCCCGGCCTGCAAGAGCTCGGCTTCGACGATATCGTCATCGTCGATCCCAACGGCAATCCGGTGGATGCGGCGAAGGCGGGGCGGCCTTGATGATGGGCAATTAGTTAATGTGCCAATTAGACAATGTGACAATCTGAAATCCCGATGGGCTCGTCGGTCGACTTCCAGTCGACCGGCGAGTTTCATTTTACCCTTTATTGAACACTCCCGAACACGCTCTAAAAATTGATATATTACTTGTTGAAAGAAGCCATACTCAAACCCTTTAAGACACATTGGCAAATCGTCTCATTAGCACATTGACACATTAGCACATTGACATGTCCCAAACACCAAACCACGTCAAACACCTCATCCAACGAGCCGCCGCAGAACGGGCCACCTTCCTGGATTTAGGCAATTGCGGCCTGAAGGATATCCCGCCGGAGCTGGAGGACCTCGGGGAGCA
>CAZDET010000075.1:18959-21893 GCA_964504335.1 uncultured Saprospiraceae bacterium | reverse complement strand
TATTGGATGGTGCCGCAAAGATACGCGCTTATCAACACAGAAGCAAGCCCAAAACGCCCAAAACTATCGTACCGACCATTTTGGTGCGTTTGCCCTACCCTTCCAATACCGCTTTTGCATTTATAAGAATAGGGCTACTTATTGCTTGCGCAGAAATTCCAGAATTTGAGCATTGGACTGCCCCGCCACGTTCGATGGCAACTCCATGCGCTTCCGATCCACCAGATCGATTGCGTACACCTGATCGGAACCATCCGTGCCGCGCAGGATGACGTAGCGATCATTCGAAGCACTCTTCGGTACCGCCTGGGCGATCGGCTTCGGTTCGTCCAATAATGGATTGATGGCAAATGAGTTTTGGGAATAGTCGTAGTGAGGAATGAGTAACTGCACGCTGTCTCCCTCCGAGGGCAGCAAAAAGAGCGATTCAAACTCCGTCATTTCCTTTTGGTACTCTGCGTAGGGCAGCACGGCTTTAGGGGCACCGTTTTCCGATAACTCAAACACGAACGTACCCTTGTCTTCCGCCCAGCCAATGATATAGTCCTCCCAGACTTCCAGCCACTGAATCATGCCCGACTGGGCGTCCTCCAGCTCGCGCTCCGTGCGAAAGTCCGGCCGGGCGGGCGGGAGCAGTCGGCGGTTTTGCGTGTCGTAGACATAGAGCTGATCGAAGCCGCTGATTCCTACAAACTTATTGAGCTTGTTATACACGATAGGGGCGAGATAGTAGGGAAAATCCGGACTCTGGTTAACCGGCAATTCCTGGCGGTCGACTACCTGGCAGTTGTCCGTGTCGTACACCAACAAGACCCGGTGGCTTTCTCCGTAGTCTTCGTCGTAGGTGGTACTATCCGCCACGATAGCTAGCAGTATGCCTTCCCGTCTTGCCCAGAAGGTATTGTCTTCCAGTACCTCTCCGGCGATTTCGCAATCGTGGTCGGTTGGACCCAACGGTAGGGTATCGCCGGCTGGAAGGCTGGTCGAATCGTAGGAAGTGGCGGGGGGCGTGTCGACTTCTCTTGTGTCGCGTCCACAGGCAGCGATCAAAAGCGTCAGAATGCCGATGAGGACGAAGTGTTTGATCAACATAGGTCACTAAGCCTTTGCTTGTATAACAGAACGTTGTACGGGATGTGCAAGTATTCAACAGATCAAAGGTAGCTAAAAAACAAGGAGCGGATTTTTCAAGAGCATGTACGAATTATTTCGTACACGACTTGCATCTACGAAATAGTTCGTATATCTTTGTTTACGAAACATTTCGTAGATGAACGTACATACTCCAACCGAATCCGAACTGGCCATCCTGCAGATACTGTGGGAGCACGGGCCGAGCAGTGTGCGCTTTGTACACGAGCAGCTGTCTTCCAAGCGCGAATACACCACTACGCTCAAGTTGATGCAGCTGATGGTGGAGAAAGGGTTAGCGGCCCGCAATACAGACCAAAAGGTGCACATCTATCGGGCGTTGGTTACCGAAACTTCCGTGCAGGGCAACTTGCTAAAACGCTTTGTCGATAATGCATTTCGGGGCTCTGCCGCCAGTTTGGTACTGCGGGCCCTGGGGCAGAATAAGGCGACTGCCGAGGAACTCTCCGAGATTAAGCGCCTGATCGAATCTATGGAACAGAAGAAAAGGGATCGATAAATGAATCTATTCGATTTAATAAGTCCTTCGCCGGTATTGCATGCATTGGGATGGACCTTTGTGCATGCCCTGTGGCAAGGCAGTTTGCTGGCTGCTGCGTTGGCGCTGTTCAATTGGATGATGCGTCATCGGGAAGCCGAGGGGCGGTACTGGTTTGCGTATGCCCTGCTACTGGCCCAGTTGGTGATGGGGGCTGCCACTTTTTACTTTTTGTATCGGGAAGCCAGCAGTGTAACGGCCGGCCCGATAAACCTTTCGCCGCTCGATGCCAGCTGGATGAGTACGCCCATCCAGGAATCGGTTACCGCCGATACTCCTTCTATCCTGGGGTTGATGGTCGATCGAATCAATGCGTGGTTGCCTCAGATTGTCCTTTTTTGGTTGGTAGGAATGGCATTTAGCTTTGCCCGACTGGCCCTTGGTCTGTACAATCTCGACCGGCTGCGCCATACTGCGCGCGATGTGGAAGACCCCATTTGGTACGTTCGACTGCGTGCGGTTTCGGCCCGGCTGGGGCTTCGTACTTCCGTCCGACTAGCGGAATCGGATCGTATTCATTCGCCCATTCTGATCGGGCAGTTGAAGCCGATGATTCTTTTTCCCATCGGATTTTTTAACCAGCTGAATCCCGCTCAGGTGGAGGCGGTTCTGGCGCACGAGCTGGCTCATTTACACCGCTTTGATTACTGGCTCAATTTGCTGCAATCGGTGGTGGAGGCGATCTACTGTTACCATCCGGCTATTTGGTGGATCAGTGCCCAGGTCCGCGAGTCGCGCGAGCATTGCTGTGATGATTGGGCCGTACAGGCCTGTGGCGATTCGCTGCTTTACGCCCGCACGCTCATGGAAGTGGCCGAAGGCCCGGCACCCATCGGAGCCCTCGGTTTAAAAGGAGCCCGGCAGGGGCAGCTCTACCAGCGGATACAACGACTTTTACTTAATCCTCAATATCATTTTACTATGCGAGAGAAGTGTTTTGTATTGATCGTGTTGTTGGGAGGTTTCCTATTGGCTTCCGCCAATCGATCGGTTTCCGAAGCCGAATTGAGGGTCACAGAGAGCGAGGTCCCTGTGGGAGAACTCCTCTCGGGATTTACCATGCAATTAGATACCCTTCCAAAAGGGAAAGTCCGAATGTTCGTCAACGATGACGAAGGGTCGATCGAAGTAGAACTCGACAAGGGCAATATCCAGCATTTGGTGGTGGATGGAAGAGCGATTCCTGCCAGCGAATATGACCAATATCAGGAGCGAGTGGAGGAATTGCTCAATTCGGCACCGCC
>CAZDET010000075.1:0-18859 GCA_964504335.1 uncultured Saprospiraceae bacterium | reverse complement strand
CCTGCGGTGCCCTCTACCCTTCCGGCACCCCCTACGCCACCAGCACCGCCTGCGCCCCCTACACCGCCCACGGGCTGGTCGGAGCGAAGCGTCGGTAACGGTACGCATTATTCCTATCATTTTTCCTCCGACACGATTATCCCCAGCGATAGTATCCAGTTGTTTGCACTGGAAATGGTCGAATCAATGGTTCCGATGATCGAGCAGTCGGTAGAAGGCATGCTTCCTATGGCTCAGGAGTTAGCAGAAATGGCCATCGATATGCAAGCCGAAATGGCCGACCTTCAGGAGCTGGGCCGGATGAAGAAGGAAATGCTTCGTTCGTTTGAGGAGGAAAGACGAAAAATGGAGCAGGAAATACGGAAGCTGCGGCAGCCCATGTCCGAAGAGTTAGAAGCTAAGCGAAAGGAAGTGCTGCGCGAAATGGAGGGGCTGCAAGAGCGACTTCTTCCGCAAATCAAAGAGATGGAGCGCGAATTAGTAGACCACCTCGAGCAAATTGAACGCCAGCGCGCCGAAATAATCCGCGAAGCGAAGCTCCGGGCTCGTGAGGCAGAGCGGGATGCGAACCGGGAGGCGGGTTGGATAAAGTGGCTCGTCCGGGAAGGGTATATCGAGGATCCCAACAACTATAAAATCCAGTTTAGCAATGAGTTGCTACGGATAAATGGAAAGCGGCAGCCCGACGAGGTGCACGCCCAGACGCTGAAGCGATACTTCCAGGGTATGGGTAATACAGAAGTAGAATTTAACGTAACGATCACCCGGTCTAAAGATTAACCGGACGAGAGCAAGAAAAAACCAATAAGCAGCCAGTTGACCTCGGAAGTGCGTCGGCTGGCTGTTGCTATTTAAACCAGCGCCCAAACCTGAGTAGTATCGTACAGTGCAATAATCAGGCACAGAAGGAATACAAGGAACGCGATGATCAAATCAAGCGGATAGGTACTGGGGGTCTCGAAAATTTTCATGGCCTCACGGGATTGTCACAGAGATAATTGCTGACTTTCGGATTGCAAAATTTTGCATTTTTTTTCAATTGTGCAACCGCCACTCACTGATCTAACCATAATTTAAACTGACTCACCCGATCCCGACTGACGGTGACCGTGAAATCAACCGGAGGTTTGAGCTCTAACAGAAGTCTTCCACTGAAATAAGGCTGGATTCTGGAAATGCTATCGAGGTGAATGAGCACTTTACGGCTAACCCGAAAAAAAATAGCCGGCGGAAGCACCTCCTCCAGCTGGTCGAGGGAGTAATCGATATGGTGGCGTTTACCCGACCAGAGTTGGGCAAACACGAGGCCATCTTCCGCAAAGAAGCAACTGATTTCCTGCCGCTTGATGTAGCCCAGTTGCTGCCCGTGGCGAATCAGGAACCGTTCCTTGTAGGATGCCGAGCCGAGCTCTCGTCGCACCTGCCTCAGCAATTCAACGGGCAGCACCCGGGGCTGCCAGTGCTTCTGAAATTTATGGATGGCCCTGCTCAGCGCCTGCTGTTCGATCGGCTTGAGCAGATAATCGATGCTGTTTAAGCGGAAGGCGTCGAGGATATACTGATCGTAAGCCGTAGTGAAAACAATGGGCGTGTGCACTTCGACTTGCTCGAATATGTCGAAGCTAATACCATCGGCAAGTTGAATATCCGCAAAAATGAGATCGAGGTCAGGCGCTTTGCGCAGAAACTGAACGGCCTTGGAAACGCTGTCGATGGCAATAATCGTCGCCCCGGCGGAGATGGCGTCGGTGCGTTGGATGAGCTGGCGCAAATGCCGAACCGCGGGCGGCTCGTCTTCTAAGATGAGTAGTTGCATATTGCTTAGGTAATTAAGCAATCGCCTTTTCCTAGAACTGCCACCACGTGCGCAACTCGCAGCCCAGTACCGTATTCCCGGGCCGAAAGGGCACCTTTACTTCTTCAAATCGAGGAAGCCGCCAGCGGCTTTTTACCTTGCCGGAAAAGGCGAACGGCTCCGAAGGAATTCCCGCCAGACTGCGGTCCAACTCCCCGTTGTTGTTCCGATCGTGAAATACAGCAATGGCGATTTCTCCGAAAGATACATCCGGAACGACCACCCGAACGGTGCCGGAACGATCGATCGGTACGGAAACAAGCCGGGCGTGATCACGGTCCAGAAAAAGTTCCTCCGAATCGTAAATTCCAATCCAAAGTACGCCTTTTTCCGATTTGACGTTATGCACCACAAGTTCCAGAGAAGCCGAAGAAGGCGCAGCCGAAAGAAATGCCAATCCGATTGCCAGTAATACTAGAATGCGTGTCATAACAACTATTTGTCCGTTAGACAAACTATACCCCCTGGTGGTTCACAAGGATACGCCCAACTGACTACCCCGTTACAGTTATTTTGAAGACGGGAGCTAGGATAGGTCTGCCACAAATATTATTTTTATGTCGCATAAGTCCTTTCCCTTATTCCACTTAGACCCACGCGCCAGCCATCCCTGCCAGCTTCTCTATCGAGGTTATCAAAAGCACTAAGGAGAAAAACTATTTATCCATTTATCCGTAGACGCATTGCGTGCCGGATACCCGGTACATTGATCGACAGACATATTATACGGGACATTAATTAGATTACGCGAATGACCTGCTTCAACACTCACTGCATCGCCCGACGGAGCCACCGACTAACTCCAGACTGCTGCTTGTATATCATATTGATATTAAGTGTTTTTTGTGGGGTAGTCCCTGCTTCGGCATCGAATATTCCAGTCGATTTCTTCCAGCAGCGCACCAATGTACTTGTTGATCAACTGCCCACTGCTTCCACTTTTTTTCCGGCGCTGGTAGACTGCGACGGAGAAGACATGGAAGCGCCTCAGGTGGAGTTCATTTTCGAAGAATCAACCATCATTGATCTCGATGCCTGCGGCTCTGTGCTGGCTGCCTTTGAGTTTGAGGTATTTGCCGTGGATAACTGCACGGATACGCTCGATGTAGAGGTCGCTGCGGCGGAGCAGGTTCAATTGAAGGCCTTGGGCAATGGTCGGTATCTGGCCCTGTTGCCGGTGGGTGCTCAGCGCATCGATGTGACGGCCACTGATGAAGCCGGTTTGAGTACTACGGAAATGCTACTGGTTCAGGTAAACCGCCGGCCAAGCTCCGATGGAGCGTGCGCAGGAGATTTAAGCCTCTTACTCGATCAGCAATGCATCCAGGAACTCCGTGCGGAAGAAGTGTTATTGGGAGCGCTTTGTGGATCGATCGACGACTATCTGGTCACCGTACTCGACGATAATCCGGAAAACGGAGGAGTAATTGATTTTCCGGGCACTTACACTTATTCGGTGGGCCGTGGCGCTCTCGATCCGGTCTCCGGGTTTAGTGGCTTTTTGGCTCCCGAAAACTGGACGCTGGCCGGAAGGGGCCAATTTGCAGAGGGGCGATTGCTGCTCGATTCAGCGGCTGCCACCCTGGCAATTCCCGAGGCTGGGCAGGTGGCAATGGACTTCGGAAGCGCGGGCTCCGGCGACTTGCGGATCGAATTGGTTGATGCCAACGGCGTCGTCATTTACGACACCCTAGTCATCTTCACTTCCCTGCAGGTCGAGTTTGATGTCCCCTCCAATTTGCAGCTCTTATTGACTACCGAATCCGGACCCACTGCGGTAGAAAGCATCTCCTACCTACCCGCGCGTCAGGAACAAACCCCGGTCTGTTGGGGCACGGTTACGGCAAAAGATAATAGCAGTTTTGATGTTCCATGCCCCGCGGATGTCTCTACGGCCACCATCACTACGCAGGGGCAAGAATTTGCCAACAACCTCTCCTTTGCCCCATTTGGCCTGCAAGCATCTGCATTTAGCTGCTTACAGAGCGATATTGAAACCGTACCGGGGCCACAGCGATACCGGACTTACAGTTTCACGGTAGATAAAGCCGATCGCTACACGTTTGCGCTGAAGTCGACTTGGGGGAATGGGATTGGAGCCCTCTACGCTGGTAATTTCCAGTTTCAGCGGCCTTGTGAAAATATTTTGGCCATCGGCGGGCGCTACTTGCACGGCGATGATGACCAACCCGATGCGGGCGATCCCGTCTTGTATCTCAGCACGTTTCTGGAGCCCGGCGAATCGTATACGCTGCTTACGATCGGCAACACCTCCAGTGTGCCGGGAGACTACGAGTGGGAAATTATATCTGATGATGGCGGTCGGATTGTGCAATTGCCGGTGGTTTCTGTGACAACTACCCGGCCTTTGATCTTTAACGATCTGGAGCGGCTGCAAATCCCCAATGGGCTGCCTCGCTGCTACCGGTTAGATGGCAATGGAGACGTCATTGTCCCCGCTGATCCGGCCGAAGCCCAACAACTCCAAAAACTGCTGGATATTCTCGCCATTACTGGCTTCCCGGGCGACGCATCCACCGGCCAGATCGGAGGGTGCGATGAACTCGAGGTTTGCGTCTCGGAGCGGCTTTCGACCGCAGGCGACTGCGACGAGCAGGTGCTACTCCGCAGTTTCCGCATCACCGGCGACCGGGGGCAATTCAAGCTGTGCGAACAGCGCATCATCGCTCGCCCGCCCACCCTGGCGGACGTCATTCTTCCGCCTTCCACGGGCACGGTAGAATGTGATGAAAACTTCCCAACGCTCGACAACGGAAATCCATCCCCGCTGGCGACCGGCGGACCCCGCATCGCCACCGTCGGCGGCGTGCTCCCCCTCGACGAGGGCTACGCTACCATCAACGTCCAGTTTGAGGATAAAGTCCGCATTCCCATTTGCGACGGCTCCTTCAAGTTTGTTCGGGAATGGACCATTATCGACTGGTGTGATCCGGCCGCTTCGCGGACCTTCATGCAAGTCGTGCAGGTAAAAGATAAAACCCCGCCGACCATCAAGTTTGGTAAACCCGGCGAATCCAATTCTGCGGGTAACCAATCAATCATTACCGGCGGTAACGACTGTGCGGCAACCCTTCGATTGAACACGCCCACGCTGACCGATGCCTGTGGCTCGGTTACGTACACCACGGAGGTGCGCGCGTTTGTGAGTGGTGTCGACAGCTTATTCGCCTTCATCGGTGCGGAGGATACCAGCCGCTTCGTATTTGGATTGCCGGTAGGCAATTACCGCGTCGTGTACACGGCTACGGACGATTGCGGCAACAGCGCCACGGATATTCGCAGCCTGAGTATCCGCGACGGCTCTACCCCAAATGCAATCGCGCGTGGTCCGTTGCAGGTGTCGCTGTTTACGGATAACGACACGCGGATTGAAGCAGCGGCATTTGACGCGGGTAGCTTCGATGCCTGCGGGCCTGTTACGATCTCCGTTGCTCGGCAGTTTCCTTGTTTTGATAGTGACTTCTTCACCGGGTTCAGCTCAATTGTCCGCTTTCAGTGCTGCGATGTCGGCAAGACCATCCCCATCGTACTGCAAGCCCGCGACCGATTCGGAAATACGGCGTTTGATACCACCGCCGTCTCCGTGGTCGATAAGCGCATCCCGATCTGCCTGCCACCGGCCGATACGTCGATCAGTTGTACTACGCTTCCGGTTAATTTCAGTCCGTCGGATACCTTGCAACTGCAAGAGTTCTTTGGCCAGGCTTCGGCTACCGGGGTCTGTGGGGCATTCGTGGAGGAATTACTGCCTATTATCAACTGGCCCAACTGCGGAAGCGGTGCGATTATCCGTCGCTTCCGGGCAAATTCCGGCGTTACCCAGGCGAGCGTAGAATGCACCCAGCGCATCGAAATCACCGAAGATCACGCCTACGCGATCCGCTTCCCCGCCGATGCGGAAGCCGTCTGCGGGCTGCCCTCCGTCGATACGTTGCGCATCTTCGAATTTGGCTGTGATCTACTGGCGGTAAGCGTAGAAGACCAGCGGGTCAACCAGGTGGAGGATGCCTGCTTCAAGGTGTTTCGCAAGTACAGCGTCATTAACTGGTGCGAATACGACGGTCAGAGTGACCCGGTCGTAATCGGCCGCGATGAAGATTGCGACGAAAAGCCCGGTGACGAACCAGTCTGGGTAGTAGTGCAAAACGACACGGCCTTCGTCGATCGCGACAGCCTGCCAAATAATAACAATCCCGTGGCCGCGGAAGGCAACTGCCCCAACCCCGCCGGCTACTGGCGCACGGTGCCGCGCGTCGGCTATTACGAGTATACGCAAACTATTAAGGTCGTCGACGATACGCCACCGCAGGTAATTGTCGGAAATTCCTTCCCCGTATGCATTGCCAATGACACGACCTGCGCAGCGGAAGTGGAAGTGCGCTTCACCGTCGAAGAGACGTGCACTCCCGAAGACCTCGATATCGAAATCCTCTTCGACAATGGCCACGACGGCGTCATCGACGCCGATCTGACTCAGGACAATCCGCTCGAAGGATTATTCCCCAAATTTGTCTTCAAAGCAGACTTGCCCCTCGGCGTTCACAATCTTAAAATCCGGGTGACGGACGCCTGCGGCAACGTGGGATCGGCCGACTACCCCCTGAATATTGTCGATTGTAAAGTCGCTGCTCCGATTTGTATCAATGGGCTCACCGCTACCCTGGGCCCGGTCACCGAAGATTCTATCGCGGCAGTGGTATCGGTCGAATCCTTGCTGGCTTCCCCCCTGACCGATTGCAGCGGGCCGCTCGAATTTTCTATCAACCGACCAGGGGAGCAACCCAATATCAACCAGAAGACGATCACCTTCGGGTGTGGCGATATCGGCTTTCAGGCAGTAGAGGTCTACGCCTGGGATAAGGCCATGAACCCTTTTAAAATCCAACCGGACGGCACGGAAGGAGGACCCAACTTCGACTTCTGCGAAACCTATATCCTCGTTCAGGACGACAACGAATTTGACTTCTGTCCCGGAGAGAATCCCATCTTTAGCCTGGCCGGAACCGTAACCGACCTGTCTGGGGCCCCCGTACCCGGAATAAACGTTCAGTTTGGCGGTGCGCGGTCCCTCGATCAGCTGACGAGTGAGAGCGGGCAATATCAATTCGACAGTCTTAGTATTGGAGCTCCGGGAATGATCTGGGCTCAGCGGAATGTCGATTGGCGGGAAGAGCTCTCTGCTCTGGACATCGTGTTCATTACTCAGCACATTATCCAGCGATCGGTGATGAGCGATCCGCTTGCGCTACTGGTGGCCGATGTGAATGCCTCCGGAACGATTACGATCCTGGATGCCCTGCAACTACAGCGAATCATCCTGGGAAGCGTTGACACGCTCCCGCACGGAAAGAGCTACCTTTTTGCCACGGGCGAACTTACGATGGATAACTGGATGGAACCCACCGCCCAAGAGTATTACTTCCCCTTCCTCAACCCGGAATTGGCAAACGATCGCTACAACTTCGTGATGGCAAAAGCGGGAGACGTGAGTGGGGTAATCAACGGAGGCGCTAAATCCGGAGAGCCGCGGAGTACAGAGCCGCTTTCGGTGCGCGCGCTTCCATTGGAGGTGCCTGGCACCTACCGTGTAACCATCGAATTGCCCACCATTGCCGATTGGACCGGCATTCAGTTTGCCATGCAGTGGCCGGAAGGCACGGAGCTACTGCACGGCCCCGAAGGCCAGAATACTTCCTGGTTGTGGGAAGCCGGATTGCTGAAGGTCGTCGACGGCCGGGCGTCGGATGAAAGTGATCACTTCCAATTCACCATCGATGTGCGCATGCCCGCCGGAGGAAATCAACTACCGCAATTTGCCTCGGAGGTGCTCACGGCGGAAGCCTACGACGGTGCCTTGCGCACGAATCGCCTGTCGCTGGACTATCAGATCAAGCAGTCGTCTGTAGCAGGTGTTACCGAAGCAGCGTTGCGCCTGTGGCCGAATCCGGTCTCCGAGCAATTCACCGGAGCGTTTACATCCGGAACGGCTAATGCGGCCAGCGAACTCCAGTGGCGCTTGCTAGATGCTGCCGGACGAGTGGTTCGGGAAGGCCGTACCCCACTCGAAAACGGAAGCTGGGAGCGAATCTTCCGCCGGGGAACCGACTTCCATCAGGCCGGCACCTACTGGCTGTGGGTTCAGGCGGGCGATCAGCTACTCTACCGGGCGGTACTCGTCGATTGAGCCGCCTTCATCACTGCCTGAGAGACGGCGTAGGCTACTCCTTCGTTTAGAGTAGCCGGAATGACTTCCTCCCGGGTGGGCTGCTGCACACACTCCGCGATGGCATAGGCGGCCGCCAGTTCCATCTCGGGGGTGATGCGTTTAGCCCGGGCGTCGAGAGCACCCCGAAAGATACCCGGGAAACCAAGTACGTTGTTGATCTGATTGGGCAGATCGCTTCGGCCCGTACCCACGATGGCGGCACCACCGGCGAGGGCCGCATCGGGCATGATCTCGGGATCGGGATTGGCCAGGGCAAAAATGATGGCATCGTCGGCCATAGTGCGGACATCCTCGGTCTTCAGCAAGTTACCCGCGCTGACACCGATGAACACATCGGCACCCACCAATGCATCTCGCACCGAACCTTCCAGACCATTGGGGTTCGTATAACGCAATAGTTCCAGTTTATTGGTGTTCAGGTCTTTACGAGTAGGGCAGATGATGCCCTTGCTGTCGCACACGAGCATTTCCCGTACGGGAATGCACGCCGATTCGGAGCCGTGATCGATGCACCGCAGTAGTTTGGCGATGGCAATGCCTGCCGCCCCGGCCCCATTGATGACGACCTTGAGTGAGTTCATCGGTTTGCCCACCACGCGTGCGGCATTGATCAGACCAGCCATTGCGACGATGGCCGTGCCGTGCTGGTCGTCGTGAAAGACGGGAATGCCAATGTCTTGCAGCCGGGCTTCAATTTCAAAACTGCGCGGCGCAGCAATATCTTCCAGATTAATACCACCGAATACCGGAGCAATCAGGCGGACGGTTTCGATTATTTTTTCGGTGTCTTGGGTATCGATACAAATGGGGAAGGCATCGATATTGGCAAAGCGCTTGAAGAGTAGTGCTTTCCCTTCCATGACCGGGATCGCGGCGTGGGCACCGATATTTCCCAGACCTAGTACGGCCGAGCCATCGCTGACGATGGCCACGGTGTTTGACTTGATTGTGTAGTCCCAAACGCGTTCGGGTTCGCGGGCAATGGCGCGGCAGGGCTCCGCTACACCGGGCGAATAGACCAAAGAGAGCTCCTCTTTCGTCCGGACATCAATTTTAGGAGTGATTCGAATTTTTCCCTGCAGGCGTTTGTGCAACACCAGTGATTCTTTAAAGTAGTCCATGCGGAGCGATTTATGGAAGCTTTTTGAGTTCGGTTTTGACAACGACGTCACTGTGTAAGGTACGGTGTACCGGGCAGCGATCAGCAATTTCCGCCAATCGGGCCAGTTGTTGTTCATTGAGATCCCCTTCTACCTCCACGAGGCGTTCGAAATGATCGATCTTGCTTTGTGCCTCTTCCATGTGCGTCATATCGGCGGCGTAGTCCTTGCGGTGGTCGAGGTGTACGCGCACTTCGCGCAGGTCCCATTTTTTGCGCCCGGCGTACATTTTCAGGGTCATCGCGGTACAAGCCCCCAGGCTGGCGCTGAGTAATTCGTAGGGAGAGGGGCCAAAATCGTTCCCTCCGACCGACTCCGGCTCGTCGGCGGTCATGGCGTGATGGCGCACCATCATTTCCGTTGTAAATCCCTCTCCTTGGAGCCGAACGGCCACGTCGCGGCGGCGCTCGAAAACGGCCCGCTCGGGCAGGTCGATGTAGCGGCTGGCCCAGTTGGCGATGACGTTTCCGGCGTACTGCGAATCCTCTTTTCGACTGATCAAATGGTCGGCACCGTCAAGTGATACGAAGCTTTTCGGGTGGAGTGCCGCCTCGTAAATCTCGGCGGCATTTTCGATGGCTACGATCTTGTCCTGAGGAGAGTGCATGATCAGGAGCGCCCGGCCCAGGTGGCGGATAGACTTTCGCGTATCGTAATTGCCCAGATCGTCTAAAAACTGGCGTTTGATGGTGAAGGGGCGTCCGCCGATGGAGATGCGGGCTTCTCCTTTCGCCTCTAATTCTGCCATTCCTCCCTCCAGGAGTTTGGCTACGTGCACCGGCTCAAAGGGAGCGCCGATGGTTGCAATTGCTTGCACCGTTGGTAACTGCTGAGCGGTGCACAGCACTGCGGCTCCGCCAAGGCTGTGGCCGATCAGCAGTTTCGGGGCCTGATAGTGTTCCTCCAGAAACCGGGCCGCGTGGAGCAGGTCTTCAATGTTGGTGCTGAAATTGGTTTCGGAAAAATCGCCCTCGCTGGCGCCCAGCCCGGTGAAATCGAACCGCAGAACGGCAATGCCGTGCAGGTTTAGCGCGCGGCTGATATTGCGTACGGCCGTCAGGTTGCTGGTGCAGGTAAAGCAATGCGCAAAAATGGCAAAGGTGTGCGGGGCCTGATCAACCGGAATTTCCAGGCGCGCACTCAGGAGGTGGTTGTCACTTCCGGTAAATTGAACTTTCGTGGATTTCAAAGTCGATGGATTTGGGTTTCCAAATGAACGAGGTCAATTATAAGAAAACTACCACCCACGACGGCCTTCGGTTTGTCCGGGCCGCTACATCTCTGACTCGGTAAGGGTCGCGTGGAGGCCAACATAGTTCAATTTGACTTCTGCAAACCACCGCAAAAACAGGAGCATCACACGGGCCCAGGTAGCCGGCTCGTGTCGCCCGCCCGGTACCTCGTGGTACACCATATCTATGTCGCGCCGGTACCCCTTGGCGCTGAGGATATTTATCAGTTGCACGGTGTCGTCGATGGCGTCGATGACTCCGTTTCGATTGCGGTCTTGGGTTTCGTCGGCCGTACCCGCCTGAAACCAGAAGCGGAGGTCTGGCCGCCAATCGCTATTGAGCACTTGCGTATGAAGGATGCGGTCTGCGTCGGGGTGAAAGGGGTCGAATGGGGAGGAGCGCCACCAGAGGGCTCCGGAGAATACCCCGGCGGTGTGAAAGCGCTCCGGATTGCGCCATACGATATCGAATGCGGACAGTCCCCCCAGGCTGAACCCCGCCAGAGCGGTATGTCGGGCTTCGCGGCTCACCGAAAAATGGCGGTACAACCGGGGAAGTAGCGTTTTTAATAAAAATTGCTCGTACTTTTCCGACAAATCCCCCCGCCCCTTGTAGTCGAGCCGGCTTACGGTGCCGTATTCCCGCAGGCGATCTCCGGCGTGGATGCCGACTATGACCATGGGGGGCAGCAAGTCGTTGCGCCAGGCAAAGGCCAGGCGCTTGACGATGCGCATGCCCGGTAAGTCCTGACCATCGTTGAACAGGACGAGCGGAAGCAATACTCCCCGCTGGCGGCGAGCCGGCTGGTAGACGTCTACGCGTACCCGCCGGCCCAGCTCCGGTGCATCGATACGAATGGTGCGTACCTTTACCGGCCGAGGGTCAGCCAGGCGGTGCCAGAGCGTTTTCCAGAAAGAAAAGTTAATGGTCATGAGAAAATACAATCAGTACTGGAACGCAAAATCGAGGGGTATCAGTAGGTAGTGCCAATGATCCGGGATGATTCCGGATGGGGTCTAATAATATAATTATCGGTCAAAATCTGACAACTGTGCGCGAACAATACGTACGATTTTACAGCCATCAGCTCGGTCACGACGTGGAAATTCTCGTATTCGGTGACCGCGGCTATCCCGTGGTAATTTTTCCAACTACCTGGGGCCGTTATTTCGAGGCCAAAGACCGGGGGTTAGTCGGTTCAGTCCACTGGTTCGTCAATGAAGGCCTCGCCCAGGTATACTGTGTCGATGCCTTTACCAACAATAACCTGTACAATCGGGGGATTCATCCCGCCGATCGAATCCGGGGGCACATTCGCTACGATCAATTCCTCCAACACGAGTTTATTCCCCAATTGCAGCGGCGTTCTCCCACCGGCCGCGTTTGCGTGACCGGTGCCAGTTTCGGCGCTTACCAGGCCGCTAACTTTGCCTTTCGCCATCCCGAGCAGGTCAGCCACCTCTTCTGTATGAGCGGTGCCTACGACATTAAAAGCTTCATGGATGGTTACTATGACGATAACGTCTATTTCAGCAATCCGGTCGACTTTGTACCCGGATTAAACCACGGCGATTTATGGCGCATGAAAATTATCCTCGGCACCTCGGAGTGGGATATTTGCCTGGATTACAATCTGCGCATGTCGGAGGTCCTGCACCAGAAAAATATCCCGCACTGGTTAGACATCCGCGGCTGGAAGGAACACGACTGGCCGCTGTGGTTAGAAATGTTGCCGCACTATCTGTCGCTCATTTAAGCAGGGTGGTACAAACAATTTTCGTACCTTTGCGCCGCTAAATTAATTTCTTAACTAAAAAGCATTCTTTCAATGCTAGACGAAAAAGATCAAACGCAAGACCCGGAAGGGCAAGTAGAAGAACAAGCGGAGGAGACGACAAATGCCACTCCCGAGGAGGCTGCTGAAAGTGTAGCCGAAGAAACCACGGCGGCGGAAACTCCCGAAGTGAAAGCGGAGGAGGCCACCGAGCCGGAAGCCGTAGCAGAAGAAGCTCCCGAAGCAAAGGCCGAGGAGGCCACCGAATCGGAACCAGAAGCGGTAAAGGAAGAAGTGCCCGAGCCGGCGGCGGAGAAAACGCCTGAGTCCGAGCCGGAACCGGCAAAAGAAGAAGCCGTTGCCGAAACAACGGAAGAAGCTACCGCAGCTGATGATACGGAGGTCGCCCAGGAAGACCAGGGAGAAGAAGAGGAAGAGGATGGCGATGAGGACAGCGACAACGAGGAGTCCAGCGAAGAAACTACAGAGGACGAGGATGCCGAATCCTCCGACGAAGATGAGGACGAAGATTTCGAGCTCGTAGAGGATGATACACAAGGAGCCACCGGCAGCGGCCACGACGACTTCGATTGGAGTCTGAGTAAAAAAGCGGCGCAACGGTATACGGCCGAGGAGCACGAATCCCTGCTGAAGCACTACGAAACCGCATTGGCGGCAGCAGCCGTAGAGGAATTCGAGATTGTCTCGGCTACGGTTACCCACATCACCGATGGCGACGTGATGCTGGACCTGAACTACAAGTCAGATGGCCTTCTGTCTCTTTCCGAATTTCGCGATACACCGGATTTAAAGGTCGGTGATTCCGTGGAGGTATACGTGGAGCAGCAGGAGGACGCCCGGGGGCAATTAGTGCTTTCCCGGCGGAAGGCCAAGTTGCTGCGCGCCTGGGACCGCATTCGGGATAGCTACGAAAACGGTACCGTGATTACCGGTACGGTCATCAGTAAAACCAAGGGGGGCTTGATCGCCGATTGCGGTGGTCTGGAAACCTTCTTACCCGGTTCTCAAATCGACATCAAGCCGATTATCGACTACGATAGCTACGTGGGTAAAACTATGGAGTTTAAGGTGGTCAAAATCAACGAGCAGATCAAAAACGCCGTTGTTTCGCACAAGGCGCTCATCGAAAGCGACCTGGCCGAGCAACGCGAGGCCATCATCGCCAGCCTGGAACGCGGACAGGTACTCGAAGGTCTGGTCAAAAACATTACCGACTTCGGAGCATTCCTCGATCTCGGTGGCGTCGACGGTCTGTTGTACATCACCGATATTAGCTGGGGCCGGATCAATCATCCGAGCGAAATCCTGCAGCTGAATCAGAAAATCAACGTCGTCGTACTCGACTTCGACGAGAACAAGAAGCGCATTTCGCTGGGCCTCAAGCAACTGCAGCCCCATCCGTGGGAAGTGCTGGAAGCCGAAATTCAGGAGGGTACGGTGGTCAAAGGCCGCATCGTAAACATCGAAGATTACGGAGCCTTCCTCGAAATCAAGCCGGGTGTAGAGGGCTTGATCCACGTGAGCGAGGTCAGTTGGAGCAACCAGCCGATCAATGCCCGCGAATACTTCAAGCTGGGGCAAGAATACGAGGCCAAGGTGGTCACGATCGATCGCGAGGATCGCAAGATGTCCCTGTCGATCAAGCAACTGCAGCAAGATCCCTGGGATACGATCGCCGAGAAATTCCCCGAAGGAAGCCGACACAGTGGAGAGGTCAAGAACCTCACGCCCTACGGCGTCTTTGTCGAGCTGGAAGAAGGAATTGGCGGTATGGTCCACATCTCCGACCTATCCTGGACGAAGCGCTACGGCCATCCGAGCGAGTTCACCAAGGTGGGCGAAACGATTCAGATCGTCATCCTCGATATCGATCAGGATAACCGCAAGCTCTCCCTTGGCCACAAGCAACTCGAGGAGAACCCCTGGGATACGTTCGAAACGGTCTTCCCGCAAGGTTCGTACCACGAGGCTACCGTACTGCGCATCGAAGACCGCGGAGCCATCCTCCAGTTGCCCTACGGCCTGGAAGCCTACTCGCCGCTCAAGCACATTCGCAAGGAGGACAACACGATGGCGGAAGTCGACGAAACGCTCACCGTCAAAGTGATCGAGTTCAATCGCGACGACAAGCGGATCATGGTCAGCCACCTGCGCTACCTCGAAGATATCCGCCGCGAGGCTGATGCCGAAGTGCGCCGCAAGAAGAGCGAAGAGCGCCGCGAAACGCGCCAGAACATCAAGAAGACACAGTCTAAAGTGGAGCGTAATACGCTCGGCGATATGGATGTATTCGAGCAGCTCAAACAGCAGCTCCAGGACCAGGAAGGTGACGACGAAAACTAGCCAGATTCCGTGGCGGTGAGATCATGAGGTGGTGCGTTTTGTGCAAAAGGCTTCTTGCTTACGAGCAGGAGGCCTTTTGTCGTTAATCTTCATCAACAAAAAAAGGCCATCCGCCAAGCGGATGGCCATAGGATATCAAAATCACATGGGATAATGGAAAATCGCCTCTCTGGGTTTTAGCTGTTGATGGTCCGGAGGTAAGTCCATTCCATCTGATCCCTGTTGGTGTGCCAATGGGATGACTGAACTTGGGAGCAGGCGATCCGGTCTAGGTGTCTAATTGGTCTATTTCCCGGTCGATGTCCTCTTTTACCTGGGTGATCACTTGTTGCATTTGTTGCAGGGCGGATGCTTGTAGCGCAGGTTCGATTAATTCTCGCAGAAAGTGGGGTCTCGTACAGATAACCTTCAAAAATTGCTGTTCGGCAAACTGTATACCGGCCTGAAAATTCCGGTGGTCGTGGGTATTGCTAGGCAGTATGCCTAATCGCGGTTCGAGTTGTAGTTGCTTTTGGCAGCGATCAACCAACTGGTACAAAAAGCAGTGAAGAAACAATTGTCGGTGGGCAATTTGATCTCCGACGTAGCAGCGCTGGAGTAGTTCAGAATACATGGGACAAAGGTTTGCAGGGGCACTATCGAAGATCGATGGTACCTATCTGGGTTACAAGGGATAAATTAGCCGGTAGTCTGGTCGAGCCCCCGATCAGTTCCCGCTAGCGAAACTCTACAATTCGAATCGAATCGTAAATGACCTGTGCCGTCAGGGATCGATTGAGGGTCGAAAAGCTTGCTGCCTGCGTTACTTCGTCGCCGTTTCGGTGGTAAATCACCATCGAATTGGGACTCGGGAAGGAGACAAAGTGATCGCTGGCCGAGTACGTCGCAACGGGCCTGGGCCGCTGATCTTCCTCGCGATTGAGGATGGCAATCTGCCCCCTATCCCTCAGGAGTCGCCCGCCTACGAAAGCCTGCCGGTAGTATTCGCCCGGCTGAAGCTGGGCATCGGTAATTACCGACCGGGCGGCAATGTTGCGGACGGGCCTGGCCCGGAACTTACCACCGCCGACTCGACTAAAAGACATGACGGTATCTGCAATGACAATGCCTGAAAGACCCAGATCTACGTCAAGGGAGCACAATTTTGTCGCTTTCGGCTGCTCGAAGGCAGCTCGCTCGGAAGTCGGGAACACAGAATTGTCGGCAAGTACAATAGGAGAACTATCTGGAACGGCCACCAATATCAAGCTATCCGATTGTTGGAGCAAACCCGCTAGCCGCTCGACCGGATTTTTGGAGCCGTTGCATCCGATTGAAAGTAGCAGGACGGCCGCAAAAAGGGGAAAAAGAAAAAGACAATTAGAATGCACTTTTGAGTTCATAGCGTTTGACTATATGAGGATTGAAGTGTTGTCTCATTGGCAAAAATGAAGTATTCGAGGAGGTTCTGCAACCCAATAAATTGAAATTTTTAGAATCTCGATGCGCAATTATTTTTTATTATAGATTGAAATTCAGTTATTTAAGGCCTTTCTTTTTTGGTGTCCCGATCACTTATGAAAGTAGACCCCCTATACGAATTGATTCATTCGCTGAGTGCGAATGAAAAGCGTTATTTCAAATTGTATTCCAGATTGCAAGACAGTAAGCATTCTCAGGAATACCTCCAATTGTTTGAATTAATCGCTGCGCAATCGGCTTACGATGAGCTGGTCCTGCAGCGAAAGCTGCGCAACAAAACGTTTGCCAAAAACCTGGCAACCAGTAAAAATTACCTTTACAATTTGATCTTAAAGTGCCTGCGCTCCTACCAAACTGACCAGCGGTCGCTCTTTCGCATTTTACACTTGATTCAGGATACGTACATTTTATTCGAAAAAAATCTACTACAGCAGGCCGGTAAACGCTTGCGAAAAGCCAGAAAGGAAGCAGTCAAACACGATTACGCGCTATTGCTATTAGAAATACTGAAATTTGAGTGCGTGCTAATCCGAGCAGTCCAGGATAAGCGATCTGATGAGACCCTCCAGAGGATTCATCGCGAAATGGAAGCTTGCCTGCAGCAGATCGATATCGAGGCACAATCGACTATCGTATACGATAAGATATTTCTCGTACGGCGCAATCAGTCCATTTACGACGATGCCAACCGGGCCATACTTCAACTGATCGAGCAATATTCCAGAAACATTCGCACCGCCCAATTAGGGTTGAAAAATCAATTGTACTATCATTTGATCTGGTCGAGCTACTACCTCGGCGATAGCCGTCAAATCAAAGAGGCGCAGTATCACTTACAGGCCATGCTCGACGCCTATGAACAGGCCCACTACCTGATCGAGGAACATACCCTTCGTTACATCAATGTCGTCAACAATTATTTAAATACCTACCTACTGGAAAAAGACTTCAGTCCGTTCCCCCATTACATCAGTCAGTTGGAGCAATTAAAGCCGAAAACAGAACTACAGGAAGTCAATCTATTCCAAACCATCCACTACCTGAAGCTGCGTCAGTACCTATCCGGTCATGCTTACCAGAAAGCATTGGCACTTGTGGACGAGTTGGAACAAGGGCTGCAGCAATACGGAGATCGAATCGGTAAGAATTATCGAATGCAATTCGTGCAGGATATCGGCCTGGTATACTTCCACAACCGGGAATACGATCGGGCCATCGAGTACCTCCATCAAATCATCCACGATCGCAAGCACGAAATCCGACAGGATGTCCAACTCTTTTGCCGCTTACTCCAGCTCATGGCGCACTACGAACTCAATCACATGGAACTGGTCACTTCCCTCGGGCGCTCCCTGGTGCGCAGCCAACTACCGGCAGATCACCCATACATACCGGTGGTAAAAGCCGTTGTGCACGCGGCTGGTCAGCCGGAACAGAGCCGACGGGAAATTTTAGAACAGGTGGCAGCCAGCTGGCCAGGGCACCACGACTATTTGCTGGGGGAAGACACCATTCTGGCGTGGCTACATGGGTAACGCCCTCCCAAAAAAAAACGTCCCCGATCGGCGTGACCGGGGACACAAAATGAACAAACACTCACCCAATTATTCTTGCAGTAGCACTTGCTACCGAATTGTTTCGTCTGATTGCATTACAAAAATGCACCATAGGTGAATGTGCTTCATTCCGGTTTTCGGGAAAATGTGACAGGGTATTCAATGTGCCAATTCGACGATGTGCCAATTATTCATCGGTGATATATTGGCACATCGTCGCATTTGCACATTATCACATCGTCAGACCTTCTGCCGCTCCCAATAATTCTGATCTTCTACTTCTTCGAGAATGGCGAGGTAATTGAAGTAGCGCAGCTCGCTGACGTCGCCGGTTTCGAGAGCGGCCTTGACGGCGCACGAAGGTTCGGTGCGGTGGAGGCAACTGCCTCCGAAGCGGCAATCGGCGGAAAGGCGAAAGAACTCGCGAAAATTGTGGGCTACATCGACGGGCTCCAGGTAATTGAAGGAAAGGGTTTTAATACCGGGCGTGTCGATGATGTGGCCGCCGAAGGAAAGCGGAAACATTTCCGCAAAGGTGGTGGTATGTTGGCCTTTTCCCGAATGGCCGGACAACTTGCCGGTGCGCAGGTCGAGTTGGGGCTGAATAGCATTGATGACGCTCGATTTGCCCACGCCGCTCTGACCACTGCACAGGGTAGTTTTGTCTTTGAGCAGCTCGCTAAATTCGTCCAGGCCCTGTCCGGTTACTGCAGACACCAAAAGGACGGTGTAGCCGATCTTTCCGTACAGCCATTGCAGGGCTTCGAAGGTCTCGAGAGTATCCTCGTTGTACAGATCGGCCTTGTTAAACAAAAGAATGGTGGGAATCTCGAACGGCTCGGTCATCAGTAGAAAGCGATCGATGAAACCCGGCTTCAGCTTGGGGTTGGTCATGGTGACGATGAGCGCCGCCTGATCGATATTGCTGGCCAGTAAGTGCAGATCGTGTTTGCGTCTGGGGCTTTGGCGAACGACGTAGTTCTTTCGCGGGTCGATTGCCCGGATGTTGGCGGTGCGTTCTTCCGTAGATTCGATCTCCAGGTGCACCCGGTCGCCCACGGTCACCGGATTGGTTAGCTGCAGGTCATCCTGGCGAAAGCGACCGGCAATGCGGGCCCGAATTCGTTCGCCGCTATCCAACTGGACATCGTACCAGCTTCCCGTAGACTTTATTACTGTTCCCTTCTGCAAATCGTGGCTTAAAAATTAC
>CAZDET010000074.1:0-22026 GCA_964504335.1 uncultured Saprospiraceae bacterium | reverse complement strand
AGCTCGCGGAGCCCGCTCGCCAAAAACCAATTTGCGAAAAATCCTGGACGCTACCTACATACATCATCACCACGAGACGGATGATCTCGGGCGACGTCTTGAAGTAGCGAAATGGGTTCGTAGCCATTGAAAACCGCTACGGTGATGCACCCTCACCGCTCAAGCGCCGTTTCCTCTGACAATGCCCACCGAAAGGTTATTCAGCAGCAGGACTCTCCAAATGAACGAGGGCGCCTTGGGGCGCACGTCAGATAATACAAATGACTTACAAACATTCAGCGCTGAACAAGCTTGCCCGCTTTCTTGACGAAACCCTCCGTTGCCTCCTCATTATCTGTGCTCGGTGAGACAAACGGGACTTCGACACCTCGCCGGCACGCTGGTCGGGCTTTCATGGCGTCTTTCCAACGCGCCAAATGGTCAAGTCCGTCAACATTGACGCCCGACCAGCGATGTGTGCGGACCCAACACCAATTCGCGATATCGGCGATCGAAAATTCACCGGCCAGCCACTCACTCGCGGCCAAATGGCCATCTAGCACTTCAAATAAGCGCCGACACTCATTCTGGTATCGGTCAATCGCCGGCTGAATTTTTTCAGGGAAGTATCGGAAGAACACATTCGCTTGACCCATCATGGGACCGATCCCGCCCATCTGGAACATAAGCCATTGTATGACTCGTGATCGGCCCTTCGCGTCAGATGGGAGCAGCCGCCCGGCTTTCTCCGCCAAATAGATCATAATGGCGCCCGACTCGAAGATCGCGAAGTTATCTTCGTCGCAGTCTACGATCGTAGGAATTCGACCATTTGGGTTGATCGCGAGGTATTCGGGTTTCTTCTGATCCCCAGCAGAGATATCCACAACCTTAGTTTCGTATGGCAATCCCAGTTCTTCCAACGTCACGGACACCTTCCACCCGTTTGGCGTTGGCGCGGTATAAAGATCGATCATGTTTCAAGCCCCCCATTGCAATGGAAGATACCCTCCAACGTAGAGGAATTGACGCGTAAATGGATTACTCGCGCTATGAAGAAACGCGGTCACGCGCGGGTCTCAGCGTCGTATTGGTCGGGCGCAACGCCAGCGGTTTGCTCGCCCTCAGCTGAGAGATCTCGCCTGATCTTCAAGAAGGGCAAGCACCCCGTTTGTTCAAGCAGTTCGATGAGTATCGCGTTGTCTGCAACGGTCATAAATTTTCTGCGTAGCTCGTCGAGCGTTTTTGCCTGGTACTTGAACGTCTTCTGCTGAAACGGCACCCCGTTCATTGTCAGACGCGTTTCCTTTTGCCCCGAACTCCAAGCACGGTGATTGGCGTCCATCCAAGGCAGAAAGCGATTGGCCATCTCCCGTTCCAGAATAGGCGAAAGGGTGGGTTTGAGCGCTTCAAGGGGCTCAAACTCTCCCGCATCGGTCGGACACAACATCCGCTTAATATAAGCAACCAAAGCCGGCGCATTCTCTTCCAAGTAGGCGTTGGCCGTGGGATCGGTCCAGGTTTCGTAGAAATTGCACCACAGCCCAAAGTCCCCAAAACTTGGCCGCCCGCCAAAGAGGTATGAGCGATCTTGAAAATGGGCGTTCAGCATCGCTGAAAGCTCGATAAAGGATTGCTTTAATAGGGGGATATTGATTGCGTTTCCGCCGGAATAACTCAAACGCGGCACCATGCGGCGCACGAGCAGGCGCGAGGTGATTGGTTGGGCGATCGGCGCCCACCATTGCCCCTTTAGTCGATCTCGGGCGAGCCGCTGACCTGTCGCTTTCGCGTCGACTTCGTAAAACCAACGCTGGAAAAACATCAACTTATTGCACCATTCGTCCCCGAATTCTTCGAAGAGGCACGACAGGAACCAAAGCGCTTCATCTTCCGGCTGAATAGCGGGCTCTGGGTATTCTCGATCAAGCCGCTCAATAATCAGGGTTGAGTCCTGCATCGTCTCTCCCGATGGAAAAAACAGGAGCGGGATGAGTTGAACTTTGGCGTGTTTTTGAAACAACTTTGCATTCTTGAAACTGTGAATGATCCATTCGTAGGGAATCCCTTTGAATTTCAAGAATGATTCGACCTTCATGGTGTAAGGAGACGCCTCCAAACCCATCAATCTGAAATTAGGTGCAGATTCACACATAGATCACCTCTAATTCACAGCTCGATCTTTGCCGGCCCAATAGGGTGCTCTCAAGGTTCGCTTCAGAATCTTTCCCGCCGCGTTACGGGGCAACGCTTCGACGAAATCTATTGACTTCGGCGCTTTGAACGCTGCGATGCGCGCGCGGGTGTATCCTAGAATGTCCGCCTCATTCGCTGCCGCACCGGGCTTGAGCACAACGACGCCCTTGACCGCCTCGCCCCATTTTTCGTCTGGCACGCCAATGACGGCGACGTCGGCGATGTCGGGATGGCCGAACATCGCGCTCTCGACCTCGGCGGGGTAAATGTTCTCGGCCCCGGAGATGATCATGTCTTTCAAGCGATCATGGAGATAGAGATAGCCGTCCGCGTCGAGATAGGCGACGTCTCCAGACCGCAGCCACCCCTCGCTGTCGATTGTCTGGCGGGTCGCAGCCTCGTTTTTCCAGTAGCCAAGCATGTTTGAGGAGGATCGGATCGCCACCTCGCCGACCGTCTCTGGCGGCAGCGTGTTTCCCTCACTGTCAATGATCTTCAGCTCAACACCTGGCATGGGCACGCCGGCCGATCGCATCCGGCTGTTGCCGCCGGGATCGTGGTCCTGGGGCGGCAGGTACACAATCGTCCCGCTCGCCTCTGTCATCCCGTATTGTTGACAAAAGTCACAGGCAAAGACGTCCAGACACTGCCTGAGCAGATCGAGTGGGATTGGCGAGGCCCCGTATAAGATGAGATTAAGACGGCTAAAGTCGACGGCGTTGACCCCGGGCGTCTGCAGGATGAAGTTCAGCGCCGCGGGCACCATGAGCATCTTGGAAATGCGTTCGGGCACCATGAGCTCGAGGACGCGGGCCGGGTCGAATTCCCTGATAACCACCATGCTCGCGCCGTAGAGATACCCGATCAAGCCCCAGCTTGTTCCGCCGATATGGCTGATCGGCATCGCCACCAGGCAGACATCGTCGTCGCCCCAGCGGAACCAGCTGAAATTCGCGTCCCCGGCGGCGATCCACATCTCCAACAAGTTGACATGGGAGAGCATGACGCCTTTAGGGCGGCCGGTCGTTCCGGACGTGTACAGCTGAAGCGCCGCATCCGAAGGGCTAATCTCGATGGCCAGGGCGTCAGCGGGTTGACTGTCACGCCAGCCCGCAAATCCTTCGCTGGATGTGGCTTCCAGTTCGATCACGCGCACCGGTCTGTTGGTCAGCTTGATCGCCTCTTGCGCCAGGTCTGCGAACTCGTCCCCGACGAACAGCAGCGAAACCTCGCCGTCATTCAGGATATGGGCGATTTCGGCAGGGGCCAAACGCCACCCTATTGGCAGCGTGACGGCTCCCATCTTCGCGGCGCCAAACAGGATTTCGAAATAGTAGTCGGTGTTCTTGCCGAGATAACCAACCCGCTCATCCTTGCGCACATGCGAGGCCAGCAACGCGTGAGCGACCTTGTTGGTATGGGCGTCGAGCATGGCGTATGTCGTTATGCGGCCCTCAAATTTCGAGGCCACGGCGTCGGCGCGCGCGGCGGCGTGAACACGTGAAATATCGCCAAGCGTACGAATTGTGCTGGTCTGATTCGCGCTCAAGGTGCTCATCAACCTGTCCTCCTCCATTTTTTCGGGCGACCGATTTTCTTATTGGTGTGTTACCTGGGCACGCCCATGAGCACACGGTGCAGCTCCTCTGAGTCCCGGAAAAAATAAACCACGGTCCACTTTTGCCCTCAAGTCCGATTGAGCGTCACGCCCCAGGAAAATCCGACGTCTGACTGCTGCGGATCAGCCCAACTTCCAATGCGATTTGACCAGGTCCTCCGACTGCCGACGACAGCGCAACGACTGACGATGGAAGGGCATCGCCGCAGGTTCCAAGGACATCGCGGCGCAAGCGCCATCGACACACGATCGACCCGGAAAGCTCCCCGCCCTCTCCCGACGCTCAGCGCGTGGGCACGCCACCCTTCTCGAGACGCCAACGGAGCGTTTCGACCCTGTCCTGACCGAAAAAGGGCTCGCCCTGAAAAACCATCGTCGGCACGCCCCAATGGCCGGCCGCCTCCAACGCCGCGTGATTAGCCTCGATGTCCACCATGGGATCGTAACCGGCGATCGCCGTCTCCATCTCCGCTAGATCAAGCCCCGCCTTCGCGACCGCATTCGCCAGCCGATCACCCTCATTCCAGCCCGGCCCACCGCCCCAGATCAGATGCGCCAAGTGATAGGCGAGGTCGATCCCTTTGCCGCGCCGCTCCGCCTCCACGCCGAGGCCCGTAAGGTGGTGGATAAAGGGCTGCTCCTCGGCGACCTCGAACGTCTCCATGTTCTGGACGATCGGATCCGGCGAGGGGAGCCCGATCTTCATACCCAGGAACTCAGCTCTCCGCACGGCGTCGATTAAGATGTATTGGACCCGCTTCTTGTCCCCAGCGAACAGCGTGTCCTTGGTGCGCACCGCGATCGGTAGGACGGGACGCAGCTTGACCGTGACATCGTAATCCTCGCGCAGACGAAGAAGGTCAGGCGTGACAAGATAGGAGTAAGGGCTTCGGAAAGACCAAAAAACGTCAATCACAGCGGTCATGTTCAACTTGCCTCGATCGAGTGGGTCATGTTGGTGCGCTGAACTCGTTTCAACTCTGAAGAGGCCCCGGGCCTTCGGCCTAGCCCAAAATCGAGGTTTGTAAATGACATCGCGATCACGAACGACCTCAGGACACCCCTCAATGCAACGTCGTAATCGCCGTATCGGGGTTCAAATCCTCGCGGGGATCAGTCACATGCCCGCCGGGAAAGAAGACGGACACCACCTGAGCTGTCGTGTCCAGGCACAGCAAGTGATTGTTGTCGCCATCATTCAGATCGGCGAGGGCGAACGGGGTGATGTCCACCTCGGTTGCATCGTCGCGGACAATCGTGACCTTGTAGAGCGCGCGCTCAACATCGTCGGCCGGCTCGCCGCCCGGCTTGGTGATGCCGCCGCCCCAGGTCACGCGGACGACCTGCTGCGCGCCCACCGGGCAGCTGCTCCCGCCTCCAAACGCCAATGACGACGCCTTTGCGCCAAGTGTCCATTCGGTTTCCGGGACCATCTCAGCCCACACAATCGTGGGGCCGACCTCTAACGGCGTGACATCGATCTGCGCGCCCTTAAAGTTCACAGACCCGTCAAGCGATAAGATATTGCCCACGATTTCGACGGTGACGGGCTGGTCCTCCAGGCTTCCATAGTCGCCGGCCAGCAAGGCGGTTCGCAATTCTCCGGGATCATCGGCCGGAGCGAGCGTCAGGCAGGTGATCTCGCCAATCGCGCCGGACGCAGTCGTCACGCGGAAGTCGCCGGGTTCCAGGGTCTGGACATCGACCTCGTGAGAGAAAATCACCGGCATGCCGTCTTCGCCGCCCGCGCCGTCGCAAACGACGCGATTTGCAGAACGCTTCGGCAGCGCATTGTCCAGGCCAAAGAACGCCGACACCAACGCGGCGTCGCGTCCGTCAGCGTGTCGAGCATTTGTAACGTCGGTGACGGTCGTGTCGGTCTGCGCGTAGGCGTCGAGCGTGCGCTCAAAGTGCGCAAAGGCCCTGGCGGTGCTCACGGTTTCACAGCCGGCCAATGCCACGGCGCCACAAGCCGCCAAGGTCGCCGTCAAGCCGGCTTTCATCTTTATTGGCACGTCTTCACCCCCTCAAATTTCCCGATTCATTGACAGGTCCGATCATGATGTCGGCCAACTTCTTGCGATGATGAACGCCGTCCCCGAACAGGGCTTGATTGTGGAGGTTGCGCTTAAAGTAAATGTGGAGCGCATACTCCCAGGTAAATCCGATGCCGCCATGCAGCTGTATCGACCGGTCCGAAATGAAAGCAGCGGCGTCAGAGGCCGCGCTCTTGGCCATGCGGGCCGCGACCTCGGCGCCGTCGGATCCGGCATCAATCTCCGCACATGCATGATAAAGCAGGGAGCGCGCGCGATCGATCTCCACCATGGCGTCGACGAGCGGGTGCTTGACGGCCTGAAAGAATCCGATCGGCCGATCGAACTGAACGCGCTCTTTGGCGTATTCAACGGTTGTCTGCAGCAAATATTCGCCGGCCCCGCACAAGTCGGCCGAAACAAGAAGCAGAAGACGCGGCCAGGCGGCGCGCAGGACCGCGGACGCGTCGCGACATACAATCGAGGCGGGGCCGATCCGAACCCCATCGAAATGGGCGCTTGCTTGGTCGCGCGTCAGATCGTGAATGTGATCGGGTTCGAGGCTGAGCCCCTCCGCATCCGTCGCCACGGCGCACAACACAAGTGCCCCGCCGAGCTGAGCGCTGGCGATCAGGAGGTCCGATTTGAAGGCGTCCTGAACGAATCTGGCGACGCCATGAAGGACAAGGTCGTCCCCCTCCCGGCGCGCGACGAGCGGCGCATCCTCTGGCTCCCAGCTACCGCGTTCGCCCGTGACCGCAAGGCTCGCCGCGGCGCCGCCGGCGATCCGCGTCATCAGCCGCTTGGCGACCTCCCCGCCCGCAGCGCGCAGCACGACACTCGCCGCCAGCGTCGGGATGAGCGGAGACGGGAGCGCGTGCCGGCCCACCTCTTCAATCATGCCGGCGATGCCGACCAGCGATATATCCGCGCCGCCCTCATCCTCGCCGATCGCGAGCCCCGTCCACCCCAGCTCGACGATCTCCGCCCAAAGGTCCTCATCCCAGGGCGCACGCTCGCCGGCGTCATAGACCGGCTCGGGAGACGCCGCGACGAGGCTTCGCAGCTTGTCTACGGGCAGTCGCTCATCAAGCATCTTGCGCGCGACGTCGCGCAATAGCACCTCGTCCTCGCCAAAGCCGAAATCCCGAGGCGCACCCAATGTATTGGACATTGCAAGCCCCCTATTTCGACTTTGGCAGACCAAGGACGCGCTCGCCGAGAATGTTGCGCTGGATCTCGTTCGTCCCCGCAGCGATCGTGTTGCCGTACGAGTTGAGATAAGCGAGCGGCCAATGACCGGCACGCGGCGCGCGCGGGTCGAGCTTGTAAAGGGTCGAGTGCGCCCCCGCGATCTCGACGCCAAGCCGCGCATTCTCCTGGTCGAACTCGCTAAACGCCAGCTTGTGTTGCAACGGCAGACGCATCGGATGATCGCAAAGGTCAGGGACGCCCGCGCGTCTGGCGTTCTGACGCATTCCTTCCGCTACGATTGCGCGCTGGACAATGGCGTCGCGTGTGACCGGATCGTCCGCGGCGAGGATGCCGTTTCTCCAGCTGTTGCACGCCAAATCGATGAGGTCTTGTATCGCCCCGTGTGCATCGCCGACGCCGCCGCCGGCGCTCTCCGCGGCGCCGCGTTCGGAGGCCAGCGTCGTCATCGCGACGCTCCAACCCCGCCCGACCTCATCGAGCCGATACGCGTCGGGGATCCTTACATCTTCAAAGAAGACCTCGTTAAACCCGGTCTCGCCCGTAATCTTCAGCAACGGCCGAACCGTCACGCCCGGATGTCCTTCGATCGGGCAAATAAAATAGGTCAGCCCCTCATATTTGTGATCTTTGCTTGTGCGCGTGACCAGGATCATCCACTTGGCGAAATGGCCGAGGCTCGTCCACACCTTGTGCCCGTTGACGATCCACTCGTCGCCATGAGGCACGGCGGAGGTGCGCTGGTTCGCCAGATCAGAGCCGGCGCTGGGCTCGGAGAACCCCTGACACCAGATCTCCTCGCCCGACAGACAACCGGGAATGAACGTCCGCTTTTGTTGCTCGGTTCCGTGCTTGAGAAGAGTGGGTGCGGCCATGTTCAGGCCGACGAGATTGATCAAGAACGGCACGCCCGCGCGGTCGAACTCTTGGTTCGCAATTCGCTGAAACCCCTTATGGCCGCGCCCGCCATACTCCACCGGGTAATCGGCGCCGACGAGCCCAGCGTCGTAACACTTGCGCTGCCACGCCTGCAGATAGTCCCGTTGTCCTGTCGTCATCACCTCGATCGGCGTGATCGGCAGGCGCTCGGGCGACGGCGGCGGGGCGTTTTCCGCCAGCCAGCGACGGGCATAGTCGCGGAATTCGACCTGCTCTGAGTCCAGGACCGTTGTGCTCACGACGCCCTCCATCTCAAAAAGCCACAGCTGCCTTGGCTGCGTCTTCCGTCGCCCACTTCCATTTCAGCTCCGCCATCTCATAGTGGCACTGGGCGCTTCGTTAGAAGACAAACTATTTGGGATTCAGAGGAGCGGCTGTCGATGTAAAGGAGTGCAGTCTCGGCCTCCCTGGCGGACTGTCCGCCGTTTTTGGCGAAGCAAGAGGCCGGGGGGGCGCCGGGAGGGGTGCAGCCGCCTGGCGATAGCGTGCCGCGCGGTCCGAACGACCTCGTCACTGCAGTCTCTATTTGCAAGCTTCTAAGGGGTAATTTAATGGCGCGCGCATACGTCACTCTTGCGGTTCTGGTCGGCCTGCAAGTTCTTGATGTTTTCGTTCATGTGGCCACCGGCCAGGTCGAGATCATACGAATGACGTCGAATGCGATCCTCATCGCCGGCGCTGCTGTCTCGGTGTTCGCCTCCCCTCGCGCGAGAATTGTGATTCTTGTCTCAGGCATCCTCTACCTGGTCCTGAACCTCGCATTCCTCGTCCAGCATGGATTGGTCAACCCAGCCACCGAAGCGCTGCGCATTCCCCTTTTTGGGTTCGTGGCTGTGAGCCTGGCTTTGACGGCGGGGCTGAGACATCAGCTGACGATCATCCAGCCCAGCGCCTAGGGCGCGATCTGCAAAGCAGGAACCGGTTTTCGGGTCAAATCGCGCGGACTTTCAGGAACTTAGAGCGGGCGCCCGACTCCAAAGGAGCGGCCCCCGCTCTGGGCGACCGGCTCGCACATTGGCCCGGGGGAACCGACGGTGCAGTGGGAGGCCGCAGATGGCCGCGGACCTGTTCCACGTGCGCGCAGTGGCGAGCGCAGCGCATTCGTCAAACCGCGCCACTCTTGCGCAGCCACGCCTTCAGCCGCGCCTTGTCAGGCACGGTGACGCGCCGATAGCCGGTTTCCACCAGGTTGGCGTTTTCCAGCTCCTTAAGCGCATTGCCGATGGAGACCTGGGACACGCCCAGCAGTTCAGACAGATCGCGCTGCAGGCAAGCCACGCCGTTGGCGAGCTCTCCCCGCCCGGTATGGACATAGATCACTTTGGCCAGACGCGCCGTTATCCCCAGCGTGCGCGCATCGTCATAGAGTTCCAGAGCGACGTTGAACCTGGCGAGGCTGCAGCGCAACAGGCCAACGGCGAAATCGGAGTGATTGTCCAGGAGGTCTTTCAGCGCGGCTTTGCCAATCACGTCGATTTCGCTGCGTCCGACGGAGTACACGTCGTGGGTGTAACTTGTCCGCTGCAATGCGACGTCGCCGAAATGACCGCCGACGCCCAGCATGGCGACGAGATTGAATGCCCCGCCAGGCTGATAACGCCCAACACGCAACACGCCCGTCGCGATGATGCCCAGGCGCGGAGGCGCGTCGCCCCGTGCATGCAGTGCGTCGCCGTCATTAAAGGTCATGCGCCGCGCGCGCCGGCAAGCCTCCTGGAAAGCTCGGTCGGGCATAAACTCGTGCAACGGGGCGAGGCCAAAATCCAACACGTCCATCGTCGTGACACTAAATCCAAAATTCTTTGTCTTCCAGACCGCAGATCACCTTCAAAGTGCCTTGATGCGCGCCGTTGGGCACGGGCCCGAGACACGAAGACCGATGGATGATCGGTTTTCTCCCCTCGGTTTCAGCACCTGCAGCGAATTCGCGCACCAGAACAATAATCGCCGCAAACGGCGCTTGAGATACAGGGGAGGAAGTCCAGATGACGAAAGCACTTCTTTTGGCCAGCGTCGCCGCATGCGCACTGGCGGGCGTCGCGGCCACCAGCGCAGTGGCGCAGACCACAGAACAGGACGCAGAAGAGAGTGAGAGCCGGATCGAAACCATGGTCGTGACGGCGCAAAGGCGCGAAGAAGACGTCCAAGATGTGCCGATTTCGATCTCGGCCTACGGCGCTGATTTTCTTGAAGAGTCCAACGCCCTCACGCTGGAAGACATCTCGCTTTATGCGTCGAATTTTACGATTTCGTCAGCGTCGAGCCCCACCAATCAACGCATCGCTATCCGCGGCGTCGGCTCGGTTTCAAACAACGCGCTCGAGCCGTCGGTGGGCGTGTTTATCGACGGCGTTTACATTCCGCGCTCCAGCTCCGTGATTGGCAATCTTATCGACTTGGAGGCCATCGAGGTGTTGCGCGGGCCCCAGGGCACGCTTTTCGGACGCAACACCCCCCAGGGCGCGTTGAACATACGCACCAAAGGCGCGTCGAGAGATGCCTATGAGGCGCTGTTTGAAGCCGGCGCCGGCTCGCAAAGCTCTTACTTTGTCGG
The DNA here is from genome assembly GCA_964504335.1 of uncultured Saprospiraceae bacterium. Classification (GTDB taxonomy): domain Bacteria; phylum Bacteroidota; class Bacteroidia; order Chitinophagales; family Saprospiraceae; genus CAZDET01. The sequence continues at coordinate 11,492 of CAZDET010000074.1, read as the reverse complement.
CGGAAGCGTCTCCGGCCCGATCACCGACAACGTCGCGTTCCGCGTCAGCGGCCGCTTCAGTGACCGCGAGGGCTTTGGCGACAACCTCTTCACAGGCGGCGACGTCGGTGGACAGGAAGACCTGAATATCCGCGGCAAGCTCGAATTCGACGTCACCCCACAGCTGCTCGTGTCGGTGACTGGGGACTACGGAAAAATTGAGTCTCTCGGCAACGTGATCGAGTTGCTCAACGGCACGGAGTCCGCGCCTTTCTTAGGCACGCTCGACGCCATTTTCGGGCCGGGCACGTCAAATGTGGTGACCAGCGACGGCTTCGATCAGGACATTTTTCAACTTCACGGCGACTTCTTTGACGATGAGCAGTGGGGCCTCGCCGTCAACGCCGCCTACGAACTCGGCTCAGGCCACACCATCCGCTCCATCACAGCTTATCGGGAGTGGAGCGTATCCGGGTTCGAACAGGTGTTGAGACTGCCGGCTGACGTCCTCCCGCGCATCACTGAGTTCTCGACCGAAACCTTCAGCCAAGAGTTGCAGTTCTTGTCGCCTGAAGGCCAACGACTCACTTATCTCGCCGGGCTATTCTTCTATGACGAGAAATACGAAATCGACGAGGACTTGAATCTCGGCGCGGATTTCTGTCCCGAACTCGTGCTTGCGTTCGCCGGCGCCGGCGCTGCGAGCGGATGCGCCGCAGCCCCTCAGATCGCCGGGAGCGATGGCGAATTCAGTCAAGATCTCACGAGTTTCGCTGTCTACGGTCAGGCCAGTTACGATGTGTTGGAAAATGTTTCAGTCACGCTCGGCGGACGCTACACGACCGACGACAAGACAGCCGACTACTCAAACGTCGTGAACAATCCCTTCGTCACAGCGCTCGGCATCCGCCAAAACGACGAGCAGCTCAATTTGGATGCGGACGAATTCGGCGACACCGACGCATTCACCTACTTCGCCAACATCAGCTATTTTCCAGTCGATGGCGTGATGCTGTTCGCCACCCATTCAACCGGGTTCAAATCCGGCGGCTTCAGCTCATCGGGCACGGCGATACCGCTCACACGTGAGCAGCGCGGCTTCGCGCCGGAAGAGACCACCAACTACGAAGTGGGGATCAAATCGCAGCTGCTCAACAACACGCTCCAGATCAATGCGACCCTCTTCCGCATGAACATTGATGATTTCCAAGACCGATCGTTCGACGGGATCTCCCTGGTCGTTCAAAACGCAGGCGAACTGCGCCAGCAGGGCGGCGAGCTGGACGTCGTCTGGGCCCCGCTCGATCAGCTCTCGTTCTTCGGCGCCCTGTCGTACTTGGACTCCGAGTTCATCGAGTATGAAAACGCCTCACCCCTGCCCGGAGGAGACACGCAAGACCTGACCGGCGCGCGCAACCACTTCTCTCCCAAATGGCAGAGTTCCCTCGTCGCGGACTGGTCTGACACCATCCCGCACTTTAACAACAACCAATACTTCTTACGCGGCGAGCTCCAGTACATCGGCGAGCAGAACGTCGGCACTACGACCAACCAAGATCCCGACACCATCCAAGACGCCGTCACGCTGTTTAACGCTGGAGTCGGGCTCCGCGCCGATGACGACCGGTGGGAGCTCGGCTTCTTCGGGCGCAACCTCAGCGACGAAGGCTACTGCAATAACATTTTGAACCAGCCTTTTGGCGGCCCTTTCGGCGCTACAAACGCCGCCACGAACTCAACGGCTCAAAGATGCGTTCTCAGCGCTCCGCGCGAATGGGGCATCCAGCTGCGCGTCAGACATTAAGAGGAGCGCGTTCAGCTTCCCGCCATGCAGGAATGCTTCTGCAACTCCAATAGCGCGCGATTGTTGTTTTGCGTCTCTCCTTGCACTGATCGATGCTGACCATTGGTCAGCATCGATTTTTTTTATTTTGACAACAGGACATCTTGCATCTCCTACTTTTTCGACCTAGAAGCCGGCCGAACCGGTTCGCCACGGCCCCAAAACCTTGACCGACCGCGCCAACCGACGGCATCCCTCACGAGACATGCTTTCGTTGGCCTTACTTGACGCTTTCCCCCACGACGACGGCTCTGGGAGCGGACGCCGTGGGCGCAAGAAACGCGCGACCGCGCAGGGCATTTTTCATGCCGCCATCGAGCTGATGCAGGTCGACGGTTTTGACCGCGTCTCTATCAAACAAATCTGCGAACGCGCTGATGTCGCCCGCGCGACGTTTTTTCAACACTTCGCAAATAAAGCAGCGCTGATGAGCGTCGTGTCCGACATCGTGTGCCAACGGTTGGACGACGATCTCGTACGTGAGAATTTGACGCCCAAAGACCAACTGCGTCTTGTCGCGGATCATATCCAACTTTTGATCAAAGAACTCGGAGTCGTCGCCCCAGACATAATTTCCGCCTACATGGCGGAGCCGGAAAGCGAATTTCGCGTCGACGACCCAAGCACAGGTGTGACCAGCCGCGTTTTGAACATCATCGAAAAGGGCCAAGTTGACGGGTCGTTTTCCATCAGTCAGCCCGCCGAAAACGTGGCGATCAGCTTGGTCGCGGCCTGGGTCGGCGTGAGTCGGCGTATCGTCTCTCCTGGAGGATCAGACAACACGCAGGCATTGCATGGAGTTTTAGACGTATTCCTCAATGGAATTTCGCCTCGCTGATTAGCGCGCGCCAGCGAAATCAGACTTGCATATAAAATCATACCATGGTCCAATCCTGCATAAAAATATATTAGGGAGGTGACTTATGGGATTGGGTTGGCTCGCCTCAAGAAACACCGACGACAGCCATCGGAACGACCGAAGGATCGCGCTCGGATTGCTCACCACAGCCTACATGCTGTCGGTGACCGACCGTATGATTTTGTCGGTTTTGTTCGAGCCGATTAAGGCTGAATTCAATTTGTCAGACACGCAGCTTGGATTGCTTGGCGGCCTGACGTTTGCGCTGTTCTACGCGACCATGGGCGTCCCGCTCGCGAAGTACGCTGATCGCAATGATCGGCGCCGACTGATTGCGGCATCCCTGATCCTGTTTTCAGCGATGACGGCGATGTCTGGTTTGGCCACGGGCTTCATTATGCTGGTGCTCTTCCGGGTTTTCGTCGGCGTCGGCGAGGCCGGCGTGAACCCGGCCAGCCAATCGATCGTCGCTGATTATTATCCGCAAACGGAACGATCACTTGCGATGTCGTCACTCACCGCAGGCGGCAACATTGGAATGATCATCGGCTTTATGGCCGGCGGCTTCATTAGCGAGATTTATGGCTGGCGCGCGGCGTTCTTCTTCGTCGGGATACCGGGCGTACTGCTGGGGCTGGCGTTTCTCACGTTTCTTAAAGAACCCGAGCGTGGCGCTTCAGACCAACGGACGGGCAAAGCGTCGCCATCCCAAGCGACAATCTTGGACGCCTTCAAAACCATGATCGGGTCTCCCGTTCTTCGACACGTCCTGGCTGCTTCCACGATCGCGGGCATGGTGGCCTATGGGATCCTGCAATGGCTGCCCGCCTACTTCGGCCGTGTTCACGAACTGCCGCAAGCAAAAGTGGGATTGGTGATGGCCATTTTTATTGGGGTGGTCGGTGCCTTTGGAACACTGACGGGCGGACGTTTGACTGACATTTTATCTCGCAAACGCGTCGACCTCGGCGTCAAGATGATCGCCTTGACGCAAGTCGCAGCGGTGCCACTCTTCATTGTCGGATACCAGGCGACGAGCCTTCCAGTGTCTCTTACTTTCTTGCTTCTGCCCTTTTTCGTATTGACGTTCTTTTTGGGGCCAAGTTTGGCGCTCATCCAAACCTACGCGCCGGTAGAGATGCGGTCCTTAGCGGCGGCGATTAAAATGCTTGTCCTCAATCTTGTGGGCATGAGCCTCGGTCCGCTTTTCGTCGGCGTTGTCAGTGATGTCTTGGAACCCTCAGTTGGGGCGCGTGGCTTGGCATTCGCTTTGTGCGGTATTTCGTTTTTCTCACTCTGGTCGGCCATCCATTTCTTCCTCGCGGGACGAGCCATGTTGGCGCTGGAGAACCAATCCGCTGATGTCGCTTCCGACGGCACAGCCAGTCAGGCAGGGGTCACAGCCAGATGACGAGCATTAAATCCATCGACTCAACGCTTGTGAGCGTTCCCGCCATTTCGGCTTATCAAATGGGCGCTATGGAGAGCGGAGCCAGTCACGCCGTCTCCATCATCGTGAGGGTGGAGACGGAAGACGGCGTTGAGGGTTGGGGGGAAACGTTTCTCACGCCTGGCTGGTACGGCGCCGATACTCCGCCAGGTATGCTATGGCTGATCCATGACGCGTTCGGACCGCGCTTAAAAGGCGTAAGCGTCTTCGATACTGAAACAATCGAGCGCCGGATGCAGAAGATCTGGCAGCTAGGAAACTGGTTCGCCAAGAGCGCCATCGAAATCGCCGTTCGCGACGCGGCCGCACGGACCGTCGGTCAGCCGATCAACGTCCTCATGGGAGGCGCGTTCCGTGACCGCTTTCCCATGTCCGGAGGGATCGGAACCGATACGCCGGAAGCGATGGCGGCCAAAGCGGCGAAGTTCAAAGAACGCGGCTTTAAAACCGTCAAACTCAAGATTGATTCGGTGCACGATCTGGATCTCGATGTGGCGCGGGTTCGAGAGGTCCGAGCAGCTGTCGGATCGGAGATGGCGATTCGGCTTGATGGAAATGGCGTCTACACCGTTCCGCAGGCGGTTCGGCTGTGCCGAGCGATCGAGTCCTATGACATTGAAAGCCTGGAACAACCCGTTCAGGCGCATGACCTCAAGGGAATGGCCGACATTCGCAATGCGATCGGAATTCCACTTATGGCGGACGAAAGCGTCCATACAATGCATGATGCGTTAGCGGTGATCGAACGCCGCGCCGCCGACATCATCAAACTTAAAGTTAGCAAATGCGGCGGCCTCGGTCCGTCGCGCCGCATTGCGGACTTGTGTCAAGCGGCGGATATCGAGGTAACGGTCGGCAATGGTTTCAACACCAGTCTTCTCGCAACGGCCGAGCTGCAGTTGGCCTGCTCATCCTCGGCGATCACGCCTGCCGGTGAGTTCATCGGCCCAGACAAGCTTAAGGACGACATTTGTACTATCCCGATGACGATCGAAAACGGCGATGCTCTTCTTCCGAAAGGACCGGGCCTCGGCATCGACGTCAGCCGTGAAAAGCTTGAGACATACTCCACGACCCTGGCTGAAGCGACAGTGGCCTTGAGTTAGGGGTGCGTATGTGTGGCGCCTCTTTTTATAAACCTCGCCTCGCTGGACACGTCAAATCATGTCAATACTCCTTACCAGGAAAAACAAAGAGATTATCAGTCGCTTGTGGGATGTCTGGGATACGAAAGACTTTCGACAGCTCGATGAGCTTGTTACGGCAAATCACGTTCTTCATGACACCGTCATTCCGAATACTCTGCTTGGCGTTAGTGGCTATCGTGAATTCATCGAGATATACACTTCGCTCATGCCCGACCTGCAATTTGAAGTGAAAGAAATGGTCGCAGAGGGCGATGTGGTCTGCACCCGCTGGAACGGGCAGGGCACTCAAACAGGCGAGGCGTTAGGATTGTCGCCGACGAATGACTTTGTAGAGGGAACGGGCATTAGCTGGCAGCGGCTAAAGAACGAAAAGGTCGTCGAGACATGGATTGAGCGCGATGGTCTTGGGATCGTCCGACACGCAGAAACCTGGCATTTCAAGTCTATTGGCGATTAGCGGTAAGACTTATGGATCAGGCGTCAAACAAAACGCCTGCCGTCCGCAAGTCGGTCATGTAAGGCGCAACGCCTCAGCCGCCCACAAAATGGCGGCGAAGCTGATCAGCGCTGAGACAGTTTGAACTGCGATCAAATTGGCGCCGAGCGTTGCATCGCCGCCAAGCTGCCGCGCTAAAATCGCGCCATTTGATGCTGTGGGCACCGCCGTCGCGATCAGCACCACAAGAAAGATGTCCGGCGGAATGGCGAGCGCGATTGCGATCGCCCCCGCCGCCAACGGCAAGCCGAGCAAGCGCACGATCGACCATCCGAAAACGGCGAGCGGGGGCACATCGCCGCCCTTCAATTTGATGTGGGGCCCCGATGCGAGGAGGCCCATGGCGATGGCGGCCTGGGCGAGAAGGTCCAAAAACGTCGCGACACTCGGCGCTAGCCCGATCCCAAGCTGATTGATGGTCAGTCCGATCGCAAAGGCGATGATCAACGGATTGAGCGCGATGCGCTTGAGCAGCATGCCAGCGCCCATCGCACCGTTCGAGTAATGTGTCAGCGCAATAATCGAAAGCATGTTCGCGGACGGGATCATGGCCGCCGCTGCGGCGGCCATAAGCGCCAGGCCGGCGGGACCGATCAGGTCCTGGGCGATGGCGAGGGCGATAAAGGCGTTCCACCGAACGCCGGACTGCACCAGCACGCCAAGCCGATTGCGCGGTTGCTTCAAAAGCTTGCCAAGCGCGATGCTGACGCCCGCCATAACGAGCTGCGCGCCGATCAACGCGACCGGCATGCGCCAGTCCAGCCCGCTGAAATCGGCGACCGCGATCTTGCTGACAATGAGCGCCGGAAACAGCACGAAATAGGCGATGGTCTCCAGGCCCAACCATCCTTCGTCGGATAGAATGCGCGTTGAGGCGACCACCTTGCTGAGAAGAAGGATCCCCACCACCGGTGCAATGACCGACAACACGGACGTCATCGGCTCAGCTCTCTCACGGGGCCGCCAACCTGGGCCATCGACGTCACGGTTAGATGAGACCCCCGGCCGGTCCGTAACGCCCTTGGCTTTCCAAGGACAGCCACGTCGGCCAGGTGATGAGAACCGGCTCGCCGCAGCAGGTCAGGCGCGCGTCGTCCGCGAGCGCGGCTCGCCACGGCTGGATTGACACCAGGCCGATGCCGCACACGCCTTCCTGGTCCAGCATGACGCCGAACTCGGTCTCGCCTGCGAGCAGGGGCGCGCCCGCCATGACGGGGAGCATTGGATCATAAGAATCGACCCGGACCGGCAGGATCCGGCGTGGCAAGTCTTCAGATGTGGCGCTATCCGATCCGCCCAGGAGCCGATGATAGCCCGCCTCCTCCGGTCTGATTTCCTTGCCCAGGATGCAACGATGGTCAGGCAGAAGACCAAGCCGCAAAGCGTGCCCATCCCATTTGCGGCTATGTCGCCAATCAAGACCTTCGGGTTCGGCGGCGTCTCGAAACACGCGTGCGCCTAATTCGCGCCTCCGGGTGTCGGCGAAACGTATGGTCTCAAAAGGCGTGTCGGCGCCTTTCTGATCCGGGAGCTCGCCAAAGACGCGCCATCTCTCCGCAGCGGATCGATCAACTTGGGTCACGCCAGCCAAGGCGGCCAATCGATCCGCCACAGCGTCAGCGAGGCCCGCATGAACATCAATCAGCACACCATCTTCGTAGGGCGCGATGTAAAGATCAGCGTCAAGGCGACCGCTCTCGGTGAGGAGCGAGACGAACCGTCCGCCCTCCCCCTGACCAGGCGGCGAGCCCATCGTGATGTCCGCTAAACCGGACAAGTCGCCTGTCACCTGCAAGACCGTCCGGGTGCGAAAATGATGAGCCGTGTCGCCAGAGAGGGACCGCGGCCGCAGGGCGGTCATCTTGGCGCTTGCCTGGATATCCTCTTCAGATACGCCCATTAACGACGCTCAGCTTTGTTTTGATGCTCCAGCACGCCCGGCGAGTCCGGGCGTGCAGTCAGGGGCGGCCCGCTCGTTTCGGCGTGGCGCGTAGCAAAACTGCAAGCCTTCTGACACAGGCCACAATTGTCGACATAATCGCGGTAGAATTTGCAACGCGCCGCGTCAACTTCGTAGCGAAGGCCGGGGCCAGGCGAACTTATGGCCCCCACAGGACAGACTTTAACGCAATCGAGGCAATGCGTGCAGTCATCGACCGGGTCATGACGCTTGGTCGTTCTAAGGGGGGCCTCTGTCAGCAAGCAGGCGAGCCGCACGCGCGTACCGAACTCAGGCGTGATGATGAGCGTGTGGGTGCCGATCGTCCCCATGCCGGCGGCTTCAGCGATGTGGCAAAAAGACAGCGGGAACTTCATTTGACCGGGGACCATGGGAAGTCGCCTCGGCAACGCAATGCTGCGATACCCTTCGCGTTTGAGTAGCTTGGCCAACTGTATATTCGCCAGGTCGAGCTCCGCCGTGATCTCGTCCACATGGGGCGCCAGCAAATCGCCGGTTTTCGGCTTTCCCGCATATTTTGCAGGGTGCTTGACGAGGTTCATCGTTTCCGACGCCATCTCATTCATGATGATGACGGCGGCCCTCGCCTTGGGCAAAAAGGTCTTCACGCCGTATTTGAAATCGGGATGGGAGTCCGGTTCGATCGCGAGCACGCCGATCAAATCGACGCCGATCTCCGCTTTGACCCGATTGAGCCAGGCGTGATTGAACTTGGTCTCTTCCGGAGAAATCTTCGAAATCACATTCATGGCCAGACCCCTCCACCGTTGCACGCCAAAAAAATAGACGGTAGTCTATTTTTGGGATAGGTTCAAGGCGTTCGGGCGCGTTCGCCTTGGCGTCGGGGGACGGCCACAAGTGCTGACGCGCGCTATGGTTCCATCCGGCCGGGATGAGTGGGCCCGTGGGCGCACCGCGTGAGACCAAGACAATGTGGGGCTGCGAATTGGAGAAGGACATGCCGCTCGACGATCATTCCGCGAACAGTCTCATGCAAGAGACGTTGTCGCGACAAAAGGCGGCGCAATTGCTAGAGGGCGCGCCTGCGGCGGGCGTGCGGATTGACCGGATCAACCGAGCCATTGATCTTTTGGTCCGCCACCGCTCGGCGATTGAAGCTGCAGTCTCAAGCGATTTTGGCCATCGCTCCAACGATGTCACAGCGTTCACCGATACGGCGACAGCGATCGGACAATTGAAGTTTGCGAGAAAGCACTTGCGCGGGTGGATGCGCGCGCAACGTCGCGGCGTGGAGTTTCCGTTCGGACTGCTCGGCGCGTCGGCGCGGATCGAGTTTCAGCCCAAGGGCGTCGTCGGCGTCCTATCACCGTGGAACTTCCCGGTCGGGCTGACGTTTGGTCCCCTCGCCGGCGTCTTGGCTGCGGGCAATCGCGCCATGATCAAACCCTCTGAGTTTACGGCGGCGACATCCGACTTGATGGCGTCCATGGTCAAGGACGCGTTTGACGACACTGAGCTTGCAGTCTTCACCGGCGGTCCCGACGTCGGCGCGTCCTTCACACAACTTCCGTTCGACCACCTCATGTTCACGGGTGCGACGTCGATTGGCAAACATGTGATGCGCGCAGCCGCGGACAACCTCGTGCCCTTGACGCTGGAGCTCGGCGGCAAGTCGCCTGCGATCCTGGGACGTTCGGCAAATCTCGAAAAGGCCGCAGCCCGCATCATGCACGGCAAAGTCGTGAACGCCGGCCAGATTTGCGTGGCGCCGGACTACGCGATGACGCCAAGCGACACACTTGATGAGTTCGTCAGCCATGCGAAAACCGCCGTCGCGACAATGTTTCCCGGCGGTCTGAAAGATAATGATGACTATACGTCAATCATCAATCAGCGCCACTATGACCGCCTCCACGGTTATCTCGATGACGCCAAAGCCAAAGGCGCGGAAGTGATTGAAATCAATCCGAACAACGAAAACTTCACTCAGCAGCCCCATTACAAAATACCGCCTATATTGGTGTTGAACCCAACCGACGATATGACGGTCATGCAGGATGAGATTTTTGGGCCGGTCTTACCCGTCAAGACCTATGACCAGATCGACGACGCCATCAATTACGTCAACACGCACAGTCGTCCGCTTTCTTTGTACTATTTCGGCGAAAATAAAGTGGAACGCGACCGGGTCATCTCCTCGACGACGTCTGGCGGAGTGACGTTGAACGACGTGATATTTCATGTCGCCCAAGAAGACTTGCCGTTTGGCGGTGTCGGGCCGTCCGGCATGGGCGCCTATCACGGGCGCGAAGGCTTCTACGAGTTCAGCCACAAGAAAGCCGTGTACAAACAAACGGGAAGCGAGATCGTCAAGATGCTCCGCCCGCCCTACGGCGAGACATTCAGGCAACAGATCGGAGGCAGGATCAAGAACTAGCGAGCCGATCGAAGGAATGTCGTGGACGCCCCCTCCCTTATTCGGGTCAGAGGCTCGCGTGAGGCGGGACGCCGGCAAGCCTGCGGTGGACTCGGCAGTGCCCGGAAGATGAGCTGGGCCGCCGAGGCGGATAGGTGGGAACACTGCTATGAAAACACGATTGACGGAGCTGCTGGGCATCGAAACGCCCATCATCTGCGGCGGCATGATGCGCGTTGGGACAGCCGATTTGGCGGCGGCGGCCTCCAACGCGGGAGCGCTTGGCGTCATGACGGCGCTCACGCAGCCGACCCTTGAGGGACTGGAGGCTGAGATCGCGCGGTGCCGCGCGCTGACCGACAAGCCCTTTGCCGTCAACCTGACGGTGGGGGTTGTCGCAAGTGAGATCAATTATGATGACTATATCGATGTCATCGTGAAATCTGGCGTCAAGATTGTCGAGACGGCCGGCCGAAGCCCTGAACCTTTCATGGAGCGTTTCAAGGCGGCGGGCATTAAGGTCGTGCACAAATGTGTGACGGTCCGTCACTCGTTGGCCGCCGAACGGCTGGGCGTCGACGTGGTGAGCATTGACGGTTTTGAATGCGCCGGTCACCCGGGCGAACAGGACGTGGGCGGATTGGTTTTGTTTCCCGCAGCGGCTCAAGCGTTGCGTATTCCGGTGGTTGCGTCGGGAGGCATCGCCGATGGGCGAGGTTTGGTCGCCGCCATGGCGCTGGGATGTGACGGCGTCAATATGGGGACCCGATTCATGGCGACCAAAGAGGCGCCGATCCATAACGACATCAAACAAAAGATTGTCGAGATGGATGAGAACCAAACGCAGTTGATCTTCCGCAGCTTCCGTAACACGGCGCGCGTGTACCGCAATTCCGTCGCCGAAAAAGTCGCGGAGATTGAAGCCGCGGGTGGCGATTTTGGGCAGGTGCATGAATACGTATCCGGCGCCAATCAGGAAAAGGCGTGGAGCACGGGGGATATTGAAGCTGGCATGGTCACCGCCGGATTGTCTGGGGCGCTTGTTGATGACGTGCCGAGCTGCAAAGAATTGATCGATGCAATCGTTCGCGACGCCCGGGAGATTATTTCGGGCCGTCTCGCCAGCGTTGCTGGTTAAGGCAAGGTTACCCTCGCATGCTGCTGCCGACGGCCGCGCTCACCGCCGTTGAGCAAGCCGGAGGGCGGATATCGCACCATCATCAAGCCCGGCCGCGTTCGCAGGACGGGCCAGCTGGTCCTACGCGACGCGTTGATCGCCGCCGGAGTGGGCTCTGAATTCGATTTCGCCACCAAGGGGCGCGGCTCTGAGGCCGGCGCCGGGACGGTGAGGCGCATTGTGAGGTGATGGCGAACGGACGG
>CAZDET010000073.1:0-22066 GCA_964504335.1 uncultured Saprospiraceae bacterium | reverse complement strand
CCACCCACATGGTGTGGGGCGCCCCGGGCCCAGCCACCGGCCGGAGAGCCGAGGGTCCAAGCTATGTCTCGCCGGGTGGACTTACTGTCTCCAGTGGCAAAAACTGACTACCAGCTCTTCTTGTTGGATTCCATCCAAGTCATTCTAAACCATTAAATTGAATGGTATGAACGATTACACACCTATTGTCAAAAGCGTTCTGTTAGATTTCTACGAACAGTTCAAGGGAGAGGACAACAATCCCCTTCGTTTTCAAGCAATCATCGATGCTGATCATCGGCATTTTTTGATTTTGTAATATGGATGAATCGACGTTCGGTATATACACGAAGCTTTTCTACATCTGGAATTAATTGATGGCCGCTGGTGGATTCAGGAGAACCATTCAGATATTTCAATTGCCGAGCTTTTGGTAGAAAAAGGAATCCCGAAAGAATGCATCGTACTAGGCGTCCAGCCACCGGACGTTCGCAAGCACACGGGCTACGCAGCCGTGGAATAATGTTGAGCGAATACATTTGAAAATTGACCAATCAGCACATCGATAAGCATTACAATGCCACGGTAATCGTAGTATTGCCCTTTACCTCAATCGTACACTTGTCGTAGTCGGGCGGCCCAAAAAGGGTCCTGGGGTTATTCGAAAATCCATAGGGTTCCTCGGGAAGTCCGAAGAGGCCCCCTGTATTTAGCTGACCGTTATCATCTTCGTCGTGGTAGAGGCTGACGCAGTAGATCCCAGCCTTTACATTGTCAAAGATCAGCACGACCCGACTATCAGAGACCACTACCCGTCTTGAATACGAACAGGTTTTCAGATAGTCGTTTTCGTCATCGATGAAGCATGCCCGAATCGACCCGCTAGTTTTTCGAATACGAGTCATTTCGACCTTTAGTACCACCTCTGTTTCAGTAGATGCCAAGAATCCTTCAAAAAGGAGTAGGATTACAATTAATTGGTAATTCAGGAGTAGGTGAGGGCGGAATTCATTGGGTTTTTCGAAAGATACAGCAACGCAATCGAGGCATTCAGCAACCAGGGCAACCAGGCGGATACCTGGTACACCGGCAGAAAGGGCACATCCGTTAACAAGGGAAGCAACAGCAGCGTACGTTGAGTGATGGCGGCAAAAGTCAGGGCGTAGTTGATCGTCATCCATGTTCGATGCGATTCCAAATCTCCCGTCCGTGCGCTCCAGATGCCTTTGCCAAGCGAACCGAACCAACAAACAGCCAAACAGCCAAATCCCCACTGCGCCACCCAGCCGCCCATAGCGTAGGGGGCAATAATTAGCCCCGCCAGGCTACTGCTCGCTACTCCGATGGCATACACATAGCCCAGCTGCCGATGAAGCCTCGGATAGCGTTGACGCACCTTTCGAATCAACTGCCACGGCCCCAGAGTGATCGCCAGCAACCCGAATCCGACGTGGCAGGTAAATGCCAGCCGGTACCACCCGTATTCCGCAATAGGTTTACCGATCAGGATGCCGGATGGATCGCGCTGGAGGTAGTGAAAACTCATTCCAATCATCGCCAGTGCACCTACAAGAAAAAACGCTGGTAGTAGTAATGGTCGCATGTCGCAAAACTACAGCACTAACGGCAGCCGCGACAGAGGAGAGGTACGACTGACAAGATCGAGGGCCCATTGACAAACCAAAGTGCCAGGTAGCAATTTCCGGGGCCAACGGTCAAGCAGACAGCTTTTCAAAATAGGCTCTAACCACTGAGATGTATTTTCTCGAAACGGGTACGACCTGATCCGACCCGACCATCCGGAGTTGGAGGCCTTGTGCGTTGCCCGTTACCTGTGCGACAGCCTCCAAATTGACCAAATAAGATCGGTGGCAACGCTTCAGGGAAGTAGCTTGCAGTTGCTGCTCCAGGGATTGTAGTGATAAACGGTGGAGTGCGTTTGCCCCCGATTGGAATACAAAAGTGACGTAATTGCCTTCAGCCTTCGCAAAAAGGAAGTCGTTGGAATGCAATTCGAACTCGCCTCCTTTCAGTTCGGTACTGATAAGAAAGACAGGCGACGGTGACGGAGTTTCGGCTGTAGCAGGTTGGGGCGGTACTTGTCGCGCCGCTTCCAGGTGCCTTCGAACCCGCCGATTGTGATCGATCAATATCAAAAAGGCAATAGGTATGCCGCCGAGTACCAGGGTGCGGATGATGATCCAGCGATAATTAGCCCAGCTGAAAGATAGATCGTTCAGAAAATTAATGTACAAACCGTTTAAGGTGGCGATACACAGCAAGAGCAGCAAATAGAATCCAATTTGGTGTAGGACGGTCCAGCTGGTTTTGGTAAACAGCGCAGAAAATAATACCGGCAGACCATTGTGAAATACCAGAAAGACTAGGGCGGTAATCAGTCCGAATCCACTCATTTTAAGCACCTTCCCCTCCGCAGGCAACAGGTTGAGAGCAAAGGGCTGGAAAAACAGTAAGAAAGCTCCGATAAAGATTCCGAACAGAGCGGAAATCAGAAGCCCCCTTTTCCCCTTTGGCGGAGGAGGGTAGCGTTGCTGGAGAAAATCGATCATTCCAAATCCGAATTGAATCGGAAGGTACGCAAAAAGTGGTTTACCCAATTTTAGCATCCTGCTATCGCCACTGTCAACTACATTGACTTCCTCGAATTAGAGTACTATGGTCACATTGTGGCCTATCAACCGATCAGCACATCCTCAATGCTGCCCTCCCTCAAAGGTACCCTCGTGCTCACCCGAGCGATCGGAACCGGCCCGATCATCGGTTAGCGCCAGCCAGAACTGCCCTTCGAAAGTGGCCCCCTGATTGACGTCGAAGGCCTCCCCGCCACAGTTTATGACTACCGCGTGGCTCAAGTCGCAGGTACCACCTAGCCATTCGATGCCATCGTTTGCACAGGCGAAGATTTCCACAAAGTCCGCCAACGTTCCATTGCCTACGCCCGCCAACGTTAGCCCGGCGATCTCATTGGTAGGACTCAGTGGCGCACCGGCGTGGGCAATAGCTACCCCCCTGAGAATGCCGGAGTTATCCGATTCGTTATCGCCACCAAAAGCCGTAGCGCTGGTTTGGGGCAACCCATCGATGAAGTCCGTTATGGGATTTTCGGAAGTAGGGTTGAACCGGGAAGAGTTGAGCGGGGCGCGCCCTAGTACGAGCACTCCACCCCACAAACCCGATTCAAAGGGCCCTACGTCTGATGGAAGGGTCACGTCGTCGATTAAAGCCGTGAAGGTAATGCGCTCGGATTGCTGGATGACACCGTCGTTGTTGCCGGAGTTCGGAAACCGATTTTGCGTGTCATCCGCATCGGCTATAATGGTGCCTCCGGGCAACACGATGAGGGCACTCCCAAAATCCCCGGTGGTGATATCATTGCCCGGCAAGCCCTTGATGACCGTACCGGGTTCGATCGCCAGCGTGGCCCCACTTTCCACGAAAACGAAGCCATCCAAAATATAGCAGGTATCGGCCGAAAGGGTCCGATCGGTGGTCACATCATCCAACACCACCTCAAGATTTCCATCCGTCGATACCGACACAGAGGCCGATATGGTATTGCTCAATACCGACCCCCCCTCAAAAGCCAGATCGGTAGGAACGCCGTTTACCGAAACGAAATCCAATCCGCTTGTTCCGTTACCGACTGCCCTGAACTCGACGGTAAACAAAGAAAAATCTCCCGCGGGCGGGACGCCGAAAGTGCCGTAGGCGTAGGAAATCAGTCCGGCGGTGTTATCAATTTCCTCCGGGATAATCGGCAGATCGAGTGCACCGCCGACGGTAATCGATTGCGCCATTATTACAGAGGGATCAAAGGAAAGAAATACGTTGGCCGCCGACACCATCTGGTTTTCGCTGCGGACAGCCACTTCAACGGTGAAGACTTCATCGACAGTGGCCTGACTGACCGAAGGTAGCGCCACAATATCGGCTTGCCCCGAGGCCAGATTAATTGTTAATAGCCATAGACCGGTACACAGGAAGATGGCACGGCTGAACAGCATCGGTAGGGATGGTGTATTCATAGGGATGATCAGTTGTTGAGTAGTTAGCTACTGCAAGGTACGAGTACTTTCTCGTTGATAGATGATTACAGATGTAAAATAATTTGCATTACGTTTAGATGACGACAGATACGGGTACTGGTGATTATAATATCTACAGCAACAAAGGCCCACGATGTAGAAGCCAACTGGATTTCCCTCTTAAGAATTATGATAATACAGCGCACAGCCCACCTGAATACCGGAGCCAACCGAAATGATCAGACTTGTCCCACTGCCTGGAGTTGCTCCCTTATCCCGAATGTGGTCCAGCGCATAGGGAAAGGAAGAGGTAAACAAGTCGGGACCTGCCCCCACTACGTCGATGCACTTCTCCGGAGGTATGCCCAACGCAGTGCGGAGGAGCCCAATGAAGTCGGAGGAAATCTGCGGCGGGAAGAGAGTATCGATTTGTTGAATATCCAGCTTCTCCCGCTGCAAAAACAATCGGACAGCATGTACGATCCGATCGATGTATAATGATTTTAATTGTGGGTCTTTCTCGATGCGCATACGAGGAATTACTCCGGTAATGTCGCAACCAGTCGTATACGCCTCCATCGAATCGACATCCTCCCAAAAGAAAAACCGGGAAAACCCCTGCTGCTCTGGCGATGGGCAGTCTACGATGATTGCCGAAGCCGTTTCCCGAACACCCACTAATTCCCCCGGAAACAAATCGGCATTGTTTTCGAATTCAGCGGCAACGATCATAGCCCTTCGGCATTTCCCGACGGCCATCAGTTGCTGCACGATATAGCAGGCGTCGAGGAAGCCCAATGCTCCGTTAAAGACATCGAAAGCCAGCGTGGTATTCATACCCAGTTGCCCGGCCAACATGGCAGCGTAGGCTGGCTCTAATACGTAGTCGCTCCGATACACCCCGCAGTAAATGACCACATCTATATCCCCACTCTGATAAGTAGATTGCTTCAGGCAGTTGGTGGCCGCCTGCTGCAGCAAGGTCAGGGAGTACCGCTCTGGAGGGTCCGATTTTGGCAGGGTGCCTACACTCTCTACGCGCAACCGAGGAGTGGGCGGAGTGCGCCGATGAGAGTTCCTGGTTTCAGATTGACCATTTAAGGTAGGTTTGCCATTCAATTTGGGCATTGGAGTCAACGTCGCGGCCCGCGACCGGTCAGGTAAATCGTCGAATGTGTATAGTGCGGTTCCGGTGGTCAGCCCGGAGGCGGCAATACTGAATAGGACCCGATCCCCGGCTTTCACCTTACCGCTGCGGATTTGATCGGATAGGGCGATGAAATGAGAAGTAGAGGCCGTATTACCGCGTTCGGCCAGGTTATTGATCACGTTTACCTCCCCATTGAGCCCGGATTCCAGAAGGCGGTTGATCTCGCGCTTGGCATTGCGAAGTGTCATTTTCGAGGTCTGGTGCATGATCAGGTGCTGAACCGTATCGAAAGACCAGCTCTTCCGATCCAATACTTCTACGGCTTGTTTCGCACCGGACTTTATCGCTTCTTTCGTCAGGTTGCCCGAGTCGGTGTACATGATCATTCCGCCCTGATCGCTCGCTTTACCTACGCAATATTGGCTGTACTCTCCGAAGGTTTGCAGGTGAATTTCCTGAAAACCCGTCTGATCATCGGTGGCTTTTTCCAGAATCAATGCGGCTCCGGCGTCTCCGAGGGTCAGGCAGGCGAGGCGCTTATCCTGGAAATTGGCAATTTCTTTCTGTGCCGTTTCGGTGAGGTGCGAAATGTATTCTCCGCTCACGACCATTCCCCGGCGGATAACGCCGGCTCGCAGGAACGCATCTACCACGTAAATCCCGGTAAACATTCCGGCGCAGGCATTCGACAGATCGAAAACCAGCGCGTTGGTGAATCCGAAATCCCGCTTCAGCCGAATGGAGGTACAAGGCTCAAAGGCGATAAATTGCTGATCGTCGCACCGGGAGATATTGCAGCACACAAGCAGATCGATATCGGCCGGCTGGTACTTCGACATGCGCAGGCACTCTTCGATCGCCTTTCGGGCCAAATCGATGGAAAACTCTCCCGCTCCGACGATCCGGCGCGTTCGAATGCCCGTTATTTTTTCCAATGGAAACCGAATCGGCTTTTTGCACCCCGCCAGTACTTCACCGGTGGAAAGCGATTGAGCAGGAAGGTAAGCTCCGATACTCTCGATCACCGAATTCGTTGTCTGATCCATGTGTAGCTGATTTGGGGTTCAGTATAGTTATTAAGTAATTGACCACCGCTAATATGCCGGTTTTCAACCGAAATTTTTGCTGCTGTGAAAATGGCGAGTATGAGATCGCATAGAGCCTCCACCTGGTGGTATGCGGAGCCCCATTTTTGTTGTAAGTTAGCCTCGATCAGCGCATGGGTTCGACAAAATTGAAAGCACATGGCAACGGTCAGTCCCGACCTGTACCCCTTTGAGAGCCAGTATTTGTCCATCGGAGGTCACCGCTACCATTACATCGAAGCGGGTACGGGCGACCCCGTCGTGATGGTGCACGGCAACCCTTCCTGGTCGTTTTACTTTCGGGAGTTGATGCAGCGGCTTTCTGCTGATCATCAATGTATTGCTCCGGATCACATTGGGATGGGCTATTCTGACAAGCCGGGCGATGCGGACTACCCCTACACCCTGGCCCGGCGGGTCGAAGATTTGGAAACTTTTCTGGAAGCCAAGAATATCCACCACCGTATCACTCTCATTCTACACGATTGGGGCGGCCCCATCGGAATGAGCTTTGCCCGTCGCCATCCAAAGGCTATCGACAAGATTGTGCTGCTCAATACAGCGGCCTTTCACCTGCCGAAAAGCAAGTCCTTCCCCTGGGTGTTGCGATTGACCCGGACGTATTTCGGCACCCTGGCCGTTCGTGGGTTAAATGCCTTTAGCCGCGGCGCTACCTACCTGGGCGTGAAACGCCGTCGGCTACCCGCCGACGTGCGACGGGCCTATTCGGCACCTTACAATTCGTGGCACAATCGCATTGGAACGCTGCGGTTCGTACAGGATATTCCCCTCGCGCCAAGCGACCGCGGCTACGACTATGTGACCGACCTACAGAGCCATCTGTATTTATTCGAAGATACGCCGGTGCTGATCGTATGGGGTATGAAAGATTTCATTTTTGATCGCCACTTTCTGGACAAATGGCTGGAATACTTGCCGCACGCCCAGGTGCATCGCTTTGAGGATTGTGGTCATTATATATTGGAAGATGCACCCGACGAAGTAGGTCAATTGATTGCTGATTTTGTAGCCGACTAAAATGGAATCAACTAACGTCGTTTCTGCCCTGTACGAGGTAGCCGCCGCACATCCGGATCGCCTGGCTATCGCACTCCCGGCGGCTCCCGGAAAGCCCCTTCCCAAAACAGGGCCCATTCCCTACCATCCTATTTCGTTTAGGGAGCTGGCCACGGAAACCAATCGGACGGCCAGGGGGCTGTTGGCAGCCGGCTTTCATCCAGGCGACCGCGTCCTGCTGCTGGTGCCACCGAGTCTGGAATTTTTCACGCTTCTGTACGCGTTCATCCAGACGGGATTAATCCCGGTGCTAATCGATCCGGGCATTGGATTCAAACACCTCAAAACGTGCATCAACGAAGCCGCCCCGGTCGGTTTCATCGGCATTGCCAGGGCCCAGATTGCCCGCCTTGCCTTAGGATGGGGTCGAGCTAGCATCCAAAAGGTAGTGACGGTCGGCCCCCGCTTGTTCTGGGGAGGAAAGCGGCTGAAATCAATCAAAAAAAAAGGTGGAGTTGATGCTCCGCCCGAGCTCTTTCCCGCCACCTACAACCAGTTATGTCTCATTGCCTTTACGAGTGGCTCCACGGGCGTACCGAAGGGCGTACAATCCACGCACGGCAATTTTCGCCATCAGATCGAGCTTCTCCGCAGCACGTTCGACATGCGGCCCGGCGACATGGACGTGCCTACCTTTCCGCCCTTTGCACTGCTGAATCCGATCCTCGGCATCAGCAGCATCATCCCGGATATGGACCCGACCCGACCTGCGCAAGTTGACCCCGAACGCCTCCTGCGCACTATCGATCAATTCCAGGCTAACAGCATGTTCGGTTCTCCCACGCTGATCGACCGCGTCGGGCGGTACGCAGTCGCCAACCAGCGCTCTATCCCGAGTCTGCGGCGCGTCTTTTCCGCTGGCGCTCCCGTACCTGCGAGGGCGATCCGCCGATTTGCGGGGTTACTTCCACCCGCGGCCCGGATATTCACCCCCTACGGAGCCACCGAAGCGATGCCCGTGGCCGCCATCAGCAGTGCGGAGATCCTTCAGGAGGAAATACAACAACGCACCCAAGAAGGAGGTGGCATCTGCATCGGCCGCCCCCTGGCCGGCATTGATATGAAAATCATCCGCATCACCGACGCGCCCATCCACCACTGGTCCGAGGAATGGGAAGTACCACTGGGTACGGTGGGCGAAATAATTGTCAAAGGCCCCAACGTGACCCACGCCTATTTCAATCGGCCGCAAGCGAACCAACTGGCCAAAATCCGGGAAGGCGAATGTGTCTGGCACCGTATGGGCGATCTGGGCTATCAAGACGATTCCGGGCGCATCTGGTTTTGCGGGCGTAAATCTCACCGGGTGCGGCTACCCGATAAGGAACTCTACACCATCCAGTGTGAATCTATTTTCAACTACCATCCGCAGGTGCATCGCACCGCATTAGTACAAGTGGAAGACGAGGCCGTCCTTTGCGTAGAAACGTCAAAGGATCAACCACCCAGCGATCAGGCCCAACTGCGAACGGAGCTGTTGGAATGGGCCGCTAGCCGTGCCTTAACCCGCGACATTCGCAAGGTCTTGTTTCATCCATCCTTCCCGGTGGATATTCGGCATAACGCCAAGATTTTCCGAGAACAACTCGCCCGTTGGGCCGCAAAAGTATGAAGGTATTTGTAACCGGCGGTGGTGGCTTTCTAGGCTTCGCGATTGTGGAGCAACTCCTTGATCGAGGCTACGAAGTGGTTAGCTTTTCCCGATCCGCTTACCCCGCTTTGCAACAGCTTGGAGTAAGCCATCGCCAAGGCAACCTTTCGGATTACCCGACGTTACGAGCCGCCATGCGGAGCTGCGAAGCGGTCTTTCACGTAGCCGCTAAAGTCGACGGCTGGGGGCGATACGCCGATTTTTACGCCGCCAATGTGATCGGTACGAAGCACGTATTAAGGGCCTGCACCGAACTCGGCATTCCGCACCTCGTATTCAGCAGTTCACCCAGTGTGGTCGTCTCCGGCCCCATCGAGGGTGCCGACGAATCCTTACCCTATCCCCAAAAATACGATGCCTACTACCCCCAAACCAAAGCCCTATCGGAGCAGGCGGTATTAGCTGCCAACGGACCGCAACTCACCACCTGTTCGCTGCGACCCCATCTGATCTGGGGCCCGCGCGACCACCATTTTCTGCCCGTCCTGTTTGAACGACGGCGGAAAGGCCAGCTCCGCATCGTGGGCAGCGGCGACTACCTCGTGGATACTATTTATATCGACAATGCGGCCCGAGCGCACCTGCAGGCCCTAGAGGCCATGCAGCGGGAGCCCGCCCGGGTAGGTGGCAAAGCCTACTTCCTTTCTCAGGACCATCCCATCTCCATTCGCGCGTTCATCAACCGCTTGCTGGATACCGGAGGCTTGCCCCCGGTCGACAAATCGCTACCGCCTAGGGTGGCCCTGCGCTTAGGGTGGTTTTTGGAAAATACTTATCGCATATTCCGCATCCAGACCCCACCTCGGCTGACGACCTTCATCGCCAAGCACCTTTCAAATCCGCATTGGTTTGATATTTCCGCGGCGAAGCAGGATTTGGGATATACACCCCAGGTTTCTATTGAAGAAGGGATGGATCGGTTGAAAGATTGGGTGTATGCTAATTCGGAATTTTAACTAGCTCCCTTTGTCAGCAGGACCACAACTTCAATTTCATGGTCGGATTTACCCGGCTATATGCAGAGCACAACCCTATGTCTGCCCCCATTCCCTCTCCCCTTTTCGCACCACCACCGTACTTGCTTTCCCCTTCTCTGCGGTACCATTTTCTGCCAGCCAGACGATGGCACCGGTCGGGCAGCGCTCGATAGGGGCCTTGGTCTGGGGCTGGTGGCCATAGTGGATCACCGGTAGATGGTGGGCCATAGTGATGAGGTCGCCGGGGGCATCCATTACGCAGCGGCCGCAGGCGGTACATGCCACCTGGCATTCTTCCAGGATGTGGTCGCCGGCTTCCTCGTTTTTGCAGGCCACCCACAGGCGGTGGGAGAGCGGCTGGAGGGAAAACAAATCCTTGGGGCATACCTCCACACAGTCGCCGCAAGCCGTGCATTTATCTACATCGACCACGGGCAAGCCCTGGGCATCCATGGTAATGGCGTCGAAATCACAGACGACTTCGCAATCGCCAAAACCGAGGCAGCCCCAGAAGCAGCCCTTGCCGCCGCCGGACACCAGGGCAGCGGCACGACAAGAAGCCAGTCCTTCGTACCGGGCTCGGTTGCGGGCTACGTTGGCACCACCGGCACAGGCCAGGCGCGCCACGCGCTTCTCCTCCGCCCCCAGGGCCACCCCCAGATAGTGGGCAATACGCGCCTGCCCTTCGGGTGTACTGACGGTACACTTCGCCGGCAGGGCCTCACCGGCCACCAGGGCCTCCGCAAAAGGGCGGCAGCCAGGATAGCCGCAGGCCCCACAGTTGGCGTGGGGCAGCATATCCTCCACGGTGTCGATGCGCGGATCTTCGTGCACGTAGAGCAGCCGGTTTGCAAGCACCAGTAAGAGGGCGAGCAGAAGGGTCAGGCTACCGAGGGCGGCGATGGAGATGAGGATAGACATAAATAATCAGTATAAGATTTCGGCCCACTTATTGCCGGCCACCAGCTCTGCTTTCCGAGTGGTCCATTTTTCTTTAGAGCCCAATATGTTGGCGAAGGCCTGATTGAGTACTTCGTTTACCTTCGCGTAGCCGGCCACGTATACGTAGGTGTTGGCGTAGCGGAGCATCTCTACGATCTCCGAAGCCCGTTCTTCGATGGCCTTGTCCAGATCAATCGGATCGTCGAAGGCGGGGCGCGGACTGAGGGCGGAGAACGCCTCGAAGGTCTCGCGGTCGTAGTAGTTGGTAAGATCCCCATCTTTATCGTTGAGGTAAAGCAACTCCAGACCGGAGCGTGCCCCGTAGAACAGGCGGATCTTGCCGGTCCAGTCAGACACGTTGTGGTAGATGTGCTTCACGAAGGAACGAAACGGGGCAATGCCAGTCCCCATGCCGATCATGATGATATTGGAGGAGGTATCGTCGGGCACTTCGAAGGGCAGGCGATGCGGCCCGGTGATGGTAATGGTGTCGCCCTCCTCGCGGTTGCACAGGAAGTGCGAGGCCACCCCGTGCTGAAGCTCTCCACTGAACTCATCCACGTACGAGCAGCGCTTGACCAGCATGGTGAGGCGCTGCTTACCGTCTGTCTGGCTGGGTACGTCGGCCACGCTATACAGCCGTTGGTGCATGCGGGGGCCAAAGTCGTCGGTTACATCGATCAGCACGCCGAAGCTTTGGTCGATCGAGCAACGAAACTCGGGCTGCTGCACCTCGATCAGTATCTCGCGAATCTCCTCGGTGTCGACGGGGGTAAGCCGCTTGGATTGCAGGACGGTAGCGATGTAGCGTTGATCCGTGTTTAAATCAGCAAGTTGTGCCATAGCTATGCTTTTTTGGGTAGGTTCGAAACGGGACGCTGGCAGGCAGTACTGCAGCCACAATTGCCGCAGCTGCGGCGCTGGGCCAAGACATCCTCGTCGTTGATGTAATCCGTGAAGGCGCGGCGCCAGGCCGCCTGCACCAGCATCCAGAGGACCATCAGGCCCACAATTCCGAATATTGCCGTGAATAAGGTATTGATCATCGTTTTTAGTCGTTTTACGGCGCCCCCAACCCGGCAAAGCCCATGAAGGTGAGGGACAAAATGCCGGCGATGAAAAGCGTCAAAGCGGCCCCTTTCACTACATCGGGTACCTCGGCCAGGCCCAGCTGCTCGCGCAATCCGGCAATGAGCACCAACGCCAGGGTGAAACCGGCCCCGGCCCCCAGGGCGTACACCAGACTCTGCAAAAAGTCATATCCTTTGTTCGTTTGAAAAAGGGCCAGGCCCAAAATGGCGCAGTTGGTGGTAATCAGGGGTAAAAAAATACCCAGCGCCCGAAACAAGGCCGGACTCATTTTCTTAATAAACATTTCTACTAACTGCACCGTGGAGGCAATCACCACAATAAAGCTGATCAACTCCAGGTAGGGCGCATTAATGGCTACCAGAAGGTTGTGAATGCCGTAGGCGCACATGGAGCTGATGAGCATCACGAACAGAACGGCTCCGCCCATCTTGCTGGCGGTTTCCAGCTTACCCGACACCCCCAGAAAAGGGCAGATTCCCAGGAAGTAGGCCAGTACGAAGTTGTTGACCAGACTGGCGTTGATAAAGATGTTCCACAGGGGTTCGGTATTCATGCGCTTGCGGTTTTGGCTTTCGACGCGTTAAAAATCAGGAGCCAGAGGGCCAGGGTAAAAAAGCCCCCAGCGGGCAGAATCATTACGATCCAGGGCTGGAAGCCGGCGGGAAAAATGGCCGCCCCAAAAAAGCTGCCGTTGCCCAACAGCTCGCGAACTGCCCCGAGGCAGAAGAGGGCAAAGGTGAAGCCTGCCCCCATGCCCAGGGCGTCGAGTACCGAGCGGCCGAGATTGTTTTTGGAAGCAAACGCCTCGGCCCTACTCAGGATGAGGCAATTCACTACGATGAGTGCAATGAAGGCCCCCAGACTTTTGTGCAGCTCCACACTGATTGCCTGAATCACGTAATCGGTAATCGTCACGAAGGTGGCAATGATCAGAATGTAGCTGGCGATCCGCACTTGCTTGGGGATAAAATTCCGCAGCAGCGACACCAGCACGTTCGACATCAGCATCACGAAGGTGGTCGCCAACCCCATTGCCAGGGCGTTTACGGCCGTATTCGACACAGCGAGCACCGGACACATACCCAGTACCTGCACGAATACAGGATTGTCGCGCCACAAGCCCTTGATGAATTCATCGGTAGCGGGCGGCGCGGTTCGGAGTTCTTCGGTCGGCGACGGTTGTGTCAACATTCGTTCAGTCGTTAGCAATGGTAAAATCAGCCCGATATTGCTGGATCAAAGGTGTCCAGCGGGCGGTACTTGCACTCAGCATATCCGCAATGGCACGGGACGAAATGGTAGCTCCCGTAATACAATCCACCTCCCAGGGTTGGGTTTTCTCACCACTGTTGACCGCTACTATGGGATTGGCAACTGCCGTCCCCTCCGCATTCAGTGGCACTTCCAGGGCTTCGAAATTGGCCAGGAAGGCCGGATCTTTTTCGATCCTGTCGCCCAGACCGGGCGTCTCTTTACTTTCCAGTACGTAAAAGCCCACCACGGCTTGCCGTTCGGGATCGTACCCGTACAGGATGCGGATCACATCGGCGTAGCCCTGCCCGCCGGCCGGGATGGCCAGGCCCCGCAATTGCCCTGAAGCGTCGTATCCGGCGTAGACTAGTTCGCCGTCCGTGGCAGTGGCTCCTTCGACCTGTACAAATCCCTCATTCTCGGTCCACCTGAAGGTGCGGGTCTGATCCGTACCCGGAACTACCCGAAAAATGGCCTGCTCCAGGGCCGTGGCCCGCTTGTCCTCGATGATGGGTGAAGTGCACTCGTAAGTGAGCACGATCAGCAAGCCACAGGTGATGCCAATTCCCACCATAGCACGAAGCATTTTGCCGCTCCGGGCGGAGGAAGACGTTTTGGGCGGTTGGCTGTGTTCATTCATAGGGTTGCAGGTTTTCGGGTGGTCCCGTACACCCGCGGCTGTATCCAGCCGTCGATGTGGGGCGAGACCGCGTTGGCCAATAAAATAGCGTACATCACGCCCTCGGGAAGCCCGCCCCAAAGGCGGATGACTATCGTGACGATACCGATAAAAGCACCGTAAATCCACACCCCCAGAGGGGTAAGGGGAGAGGCAACCATGTCGGTAGCCATAAAAACCGCCCCCAGCATCAGACCTCCCGAAAACAGCATGAAGACCGGATGCGGATAATCGACGGGATTAATCAGGTAAAAAATGCCGCTCAATAAGAAGGCGCTACCCAATACGGCTAAGGGAATGCGCCAATTCATCATTTTTTGGATCACCAAATAAAGTCCACCCAGCAAAATGAGCAGGGCGCAGGTTTCGCCGGTGGAACCACTGATCAGTCCCAGCGCCAGATCGGTTGTTTCAGTACGAATGCCCTCGAATTTAAAGGCCGCAAGCGGGGTGGCACCCGATACGGCATCGGGAGTAACCGGCTGCATGAAGGGCAAGGCTAAGGTTGAGCTGGCAACTTCCGTGAACCGGTTGGTCACAAACGCCGGGTACCAGGTGGTAATGGCCACCGGAAAAGCGGCTTGCAATACGGCCCTACCCACTAGAGCGGGATTGAAGGGATTATAGCCTAGTCCGCCGAAAATAAATTTCCCCAACCCGATAGCGATCACCCCACCAATAAAGGCCATCCACAGCGGAAAGATGGGCGGCAACGTGAGCCCCAGCAGCAATCCGGTGATTACGGCCGACCAGTCGGAAACAGTGCTCTCCTGATCGGAGATCCGGCACAGTAAGTGCTCGGTGAGTACACAGGCTGCCGTAGTGGCGGTCAGTACTAACAGGGCGCTGAGGCCAAAGCTAAAAACCGCAAAAGCCGCCACGGGAAACAAGGCCCATACCACATTGCGCATAATGGCATCGGTGGTGATGCGCTGCTTGAGGTGGGGGGAGGTACTAATTCGTAAGGTTGACTGCACCATGCGACTCGGTTAATCTTGGGCACGGCGTTGCTTCACCGTGCGTTTGGCCATGCGAAAATATTGTACCAAGGGGATGTTCGAGGGGCACACATAGGCGCACGATCCGCACTCAAAGCAATCCATCAGGTGGTAATCCTGGGCCATCTGATCGTAGGCCTCGTGTTTGGCCAGGATACCCAGCTGCGATGGATTCAACGAGAGCGGACAAGCGTCTAAGCAGGCCCCACACTTAATGCAGGGGTAGATTTTCTGGGGGCGCCACACGTCTTCATTCGAAAAAACGACGATGCCCGAAGTCCCCTTCACTATCGAAATATCGAGGTTGGAGACGGCGACCCCCATCATGGGTCCACCCATATAGACCTCGCTGATCTGCTCGGCGGCACCTACCTGCTCCAGTACAAAGCGCAGGGGGGTGCCGATGGGAATGAGGTAGTTGCCTTTTTTCTTGACCCCCGGACCGGTAATGGTCACCACCCGCTCCTGAATACCGCGCCCGGTGGGCAGCAAGCGGCCGATCTCGGCACAGGTAGCCACATTGACCGACACTACACCCACATCGATGGGTAGACCTCCCGAAGGCACTTCCCGCCCCAACAGGGCGGTGATCAGCATTTTCTCGGCACCCTGGGGGTATTTCACGGGCAGCACTTCTACTGTGGCCGGCAAATCGGCAGGCATCTGCCGGGAGAGGTGGTCGGCAGCATTCTGCTTGTTTGCTTCAATGCCAATGATGGCCCGCCTTGCCCCGGTAACTTTTAGCAAGTAGCGTATCCCGTAATAAATATCGTCGGCCTGTTCCAGCATCACGCGGTGGTCGGTGGTGAGGTAGGGCTCGCACTCAATCCCGTTGATGAGCAGGATCTCGCAGGTTTTATTTTCGGGAATTTTCAGCTTCACGTGGGTGGGAAAAGCCGCCCCGCCCAAGCCCACGATACCCGCTCGCTGGATGCCCTGTAGAATCTCCTCCGGGGAGGCGGTGTCCAGATCGACGGGCGTGCCCTCGTACACTTCCTGGCTGGAGCTTGGGAAGGCTTCCAGATAGATGCCGGTCGACATCTGGCCGGAGATCGTGGGCACATTGCCAATCTTGCGTACCCGCCCCGATATAGGTGCGTGCGTGGGTACCGACACATAACCGTCGGCCTCGGCAAGGAGCTGGCCGCGTACCACCTCTTGCCCTTCGCGCACCACGATCTTCGAGGGGGCTCCGATGTGCTGTGCCATCGGTAGAATGATTACCGGGGCAAACGGAAATTGCCGAACGGGCAAGTCATTCGTCTCGTCTTTATGCTCCGGTGGGTGCACCCCGTGCTTAAAGGTCTTTTTGCGAAAAAGGGTAAGGGTCATGTGGTTGCAGCAATCGTTAATTAAACTTCTCCCCGCGCTTAATCCATTTCTCCATATCTGGTCCGGTGCGGTCGGTGGGCAGGCCGGGGTGGATGACCCGCGCCGTGCACTTTTCGGCCGCCTTGACCAGGTCTTCGTAAGGGCCTCCTTCGGGGTCCTTGATGTAGGCCTTTTTGTCGGCGTTATAGGCGAAAATGTTCGGATTCAAATTGACGCACTCGTCGCAAGCCGTGCAGTGCTCGGTTTCCAGCCAGGGGGCCAGGTAGCTGTCGGCGTCGCCTTCGGCAGGTACCGGATCGGCGACCTTGGCTTCGGGTGTAGACGCGAGTTCTACAATCCCGGTACCATCGTCTCCGGCCAGCTTAAGCAGCCCCTGGGCAATCTTACCGACCACTTCAGTGCGAATGCGATTTTCGAGGTCGCTCTGGTCTTCGGTAGGCGTGGTATCCACTCCGGCCAGATCGCGCAGTAGTATCCAGAAGTTGCGGCGGTCTTCGCACGACTCTACGATGGCCTGCGCCACCAGTACCCGGCTCAGACGCTGCTTGCGATCAACGGCCCAGATGTATGGATAGCGGCCCTCGCGTTCGGTCTCGTCCATTTCCAGGAAGTCCGCCAGGGGCACCATATTGTCGTTCCAGGCGTCGCGCGGCACCTTGCGGAAGTGCTTGCGGAAGCGCCCCTCGGTGATCGCGAAATCAGCGAAGGTCATGGGAACCTCCATGGTCTTTTCGCGATGGTTTTCGAGGTACTTCAGAGTATAAGTCGGCCACAACTGATCCATGGCCGGGTTACCGCTCAGGTCGAATGCCTCGCTGGTCTTGAGGCCACGGTCGGGGTTGTATTTGAAAATGGGGTACGCCCGCGACTCCAGCGCGAGCTTGGCCTGGTGAGCGCCCAGGTCGTCGCCTACGCCGTGCTCGGGCTGACAGGTGGTGTAGAGGTTGAACAAGGCCGGACGCTTGGTCATCAGGCCGTCGATGAAGCCTTCGATCATCTGACTGGTATTGGCCAACGAGGCTTGCAGCACGTACGTGTTGCGGTGGGCCATGCCGATTAGGCCGATCTCTTTTCGAGGTTCCTCCTTCCCTTTCTGGACCTTGCCGTATTGGGCCATATCCGAAACCTGCCCGATGAATCCGGAGGTACAGGCCTGGCCACCGGTATTGGAGTACACCTGCGTATCGACTACGATGACCTTAATGGGTTTACCGGAGGCCATGAGGCGCGACAAGTTTTGGAAGCCAATGTCGTACAGGGCTCCATCACCCCCGATCACGGTCACGGGTGGACACAGTAGCCACTCTTCCTCGGTGAACTGATGCCAGTTGAAGTAGGTGAAAAATTCCCTGTATTCGCTTCGTTTGTACTGCCCTGCCAACTCCAGCTCCGCTTTGCGAATGGCCCGGAACCCTTCGGCCATTTTGGCCATATGCCCTTCGAAGACGCCCATTGCCATGGACGAGGAATCCTGGAACAAATGGTTTGCCCACGGGAACGGATAGGGGTTGTAGGGGTAGGTGCTACCCCACACCGAGGTACAACCAGTGGCATTGCAAATCCCCATAGTCGAACGTCCCTGCCCGGTCAGGCCTTCGGTGTATTTCCAGTGTAGCTTTTTCAGTTGCGCCAACAGCTGAGTCATCTCCTGTAGCCACTCCTGGTCGATTGGGTGGGCTTCGCTGCCGGCTTCCAGTTTTTGGGCAATGCCCGACATGGTCAGGTCCTGATTCTTGGTCTGTGCCAGAATCCGTGCAATTCGATCGGGGTCGGTGATGTCGACCGATCCCAGCATCTTTTTCTGGATGTGCTGCTCCATCTGGCCGATCAGGTCTTCCAGCTTGGCCACCTGCTTGCGGATGCGCGGCTGCATCAGGGATTCCACGGTGGCGATGAACAGGTGAATGACCGATTTTTCAGAACAGCCCAAGCAGGCCCCATCACCGCTGGCGAAGCTCTGATAAGCCTGCTTGTTGAGCAAGATACTCTCCAGCGGCCCGATTTTTTCTTCCAGGTCTTCTACTCGGTTGTATTTATCGGGGGTGGTGGGTAGATCGACCCACAACTCCCAGTTTTTCTTCAGATTGGAGACCGACTCCGCGGTCTGCGGCACGATGCGCAGGGCATCGTCGTTACACACTTCAACACAGGCCATACATCCTTTACAAGTGGTCGGGTTGATAGTGATGCTGAAGAGGCCGCCACTGTTGGGCTGGTCCTTTTCCAGCAAATCAAAATACGGCCGCGTGAGGGCAAACTCGAAGTCGCCCATCTCTTCGCGGAACCACTCCAGCTCCTGGGCGGCGCGCCCGTCGCCATTGCTGCCGGCGATCGCCTGGTCGATGGCGTCTTGCAATAGATTATTCACGGTGGCCCCATTGCGGTCGCCGTTGAAGAGCTGGCGGATGGGGCCCTCCATCTGGCGTACGGCCCGGGGCAGGTGCTCGAGGGTACCCTGGCGTTGCTGCACGCGCTTGACAACGGTGTCGAGCACATCGGTCAGATCGCTCACCAGACCGGGAATAGCTGTATCCGGACAGATGGTATAGCAGTTTCCACAAGCGGTGCAATTGTTCGGCACCCATTCGGGATGCTCGAAGCGGATGCCCGTCATATCGCGGAAAACCGAAGTCACCGCCGGCATCACACTCAACCCAATGAAGGGATCGGTGATATTGTCGTTGCCGTTGCCACGGGCGTAAAACTCACCCGTCTGCTCCCAGAAGCGGTGGATGTCAGTGAGCTTGGATTTGCTCTGGGGCAACTGCTTGAGCATGGATGGCAGGCCGTTGGCTGCTTGGCCGTTGGTCGCGTGGGCTACCTCGACTTCCAGCGGTTTGTCCTTGATTTCGTAGACCTCGTCAAATCCCCGCTTGACCACGCGCATATTGTCGTCCACTACGCGCTGCCCCTTACTGCCAAACTTTTTCTGCAGTTGGTCTTCAATGGCCTTGAGCAGCTTGGCATCCGACAAACCGGATTTTTCCATTAGGGGGGAAGCCGCAAAGAAGGCCCCCTGGAAAGCAATGCCCTGCATGCGCAATTGCAGCTCGGGATCGGTGGCCTCCTCCCGCGCGATCCGGAACCCATCGATGTAGAACACCCGAATCTCGTTGTTGATGATGATCTTGCGGTATTGCGCAGGAATGTCGGCCCAAACTTGCTCCGGCCGTTTCTTTTCACTCTGGATGATTAGCACCCCGCCTTTTTTCAAGCCCAGTAAAGCATTGGTATGCTTGAAGACGTTGGGATCGGGCGAGAGCACTACATCGACGAAGAAGTATTCGCAGTTGATCCGAATCGGCTCGGGTGCGGCCGACAGGTAATAGGTAGTTGGCTGGCCTTTTTTCTCCGATCCGTACTTGGGATTGGCCTTGATGTCGTACCCCAGCAGGTCGAAGAGCGTCATGGCCAGGTTCTTGCCGGTAGTAATGGCACCCCAGCCACCGATCGAGTGGAAGCGCACCGTGATGGCCTCCTTCGGCATGAGGTTGGGGTTCTCCGAGCCTCGGATGGCAAGGTCTTTGACGTTGGGATACGCCTCTTCGATGGATTCCTGATACACCCGCTGTTTGGGCGTAAAGGCCGATTGGCGGATAAAGTCGATCGAGAGGTAAAACTGTTTCTTCCGGTCGCCCTCGGGCAACATATTTTCCACCGCTCCTACGATACCCTCGGGTTGCAGGTCGCGACTGCCCATGCCGAAGGAGCCGCTGTAGAGGGCCGGCAGGTCGGTGATTTTGTAGGCCGGCAAATGGGGATAGGGAGAATGCTTTTTGGACGCTCCGTTTTCCAGACATTTATTGAGCGTAGAGCGCACCTCGCGCATAATGGGCGCATCGACGGCCAGCGGCTGGTCGAGTCGTTCTAGGATGGTCACCCCTTTTTTCCCCTGCAAAATGCGCCCGATACGGTCGGCCGGGAAGGGCCGGAACATCACCAGATCGACCACCCCGACCTTAATGCCGCGGGTCTCTCGCAGGTAATCGGCTACCGCTTCGGCGCTGGGCACCACACTGCCTTGGCCCAGAATTAAGTAGTCGGCATCCTCCGTCCGATAAGTCATCACGCGATTGTAGCGGCGCCCGGTGAGTTGGGCGTATTCTTCGAAGGCCTGGTCGGTCAGTTCCCGAATATGGTCAAAGAAGAAGGGCCGTTGTGCCGCCACACTCTGCATGTAGGCATCCTGGTTTTGGACGATGCCTGCCATCACGGGATTATCCACGTCCCAGAGTTCCGGGATGCGGCGGCGCGTATCGCCGTAGATGATGCGCTGGGCCGGGGTGGGCGTTTCGATGATATCATCGGGGCGGCCCAGAAATTCGCGGATCAGTTCGCGTTCCGGTAAGTAGAGCGATTCGATGAGGTGGGTGGTCAGGAAGCCATCCTGGGCCACTACGCCGGGATTCAGCGCCAGCTCGGCAATGCGGTGGGCCAGAATGTTGAGGTCGGCAACATGCTGGGCGTTTTTGGCAAACAGCTGGAAAAAACCCGTATCGTCGATGGCGTGGTAGTCGTCGTGGCCCGCGTGTACGTTGAGGGTCGATTTCGTCATGGCCCGCGCCCCGATGTTGAGCACGTAGGTCAGGCGTTTGCCCACGGCCGCGTAGAGCGACTCGTGCATGTAGGCGATGCCCTGGCCGGAGGAAAAGTTGGCGGCCCGCAGCCCCGTCATGGAGAGGCCTGCCGTGACGGCCGCGGCGGCGTGCTCGCCCTCCGGCTCGATGAAGATCAGCGGACGGTCGGAGATATTGAGGTGGCCTTTAGCAGCGTTTTCGGCCCAGTATTCGCCCATCTGGGTGGAAGGAGTGATGGGGTAAGCACCGGCCGCGTCGGACGATTCCCGCTCGCACATAATAGCGGCTGTATTGCCATCCATAGCGACGCGCACACCGGGGTATTTCACGACTTCATTCTTTTTACGCATAAATATTGCATTTGAACAGGTTGGCAGAGTCGCACAGACTCTGGTTCAAGCGAGCGACTTTGGGAATTTTTGAATAAATCCGTAGGGTCCGAGGTAGCGATACATGATCAATGTCGGGCATGGCCATGACATTGGTCAACTCGGTGGTTGGTTAGGGGCGTGAAGAAGATCAGCTGCGGCCATTAGCGGCCGGCAGGCTGCACGGAGGAAAATAGCGATGGTCGGTAGGTAGCGTTAGCCTCGAACGATCTGCTCTACCTGCTTGGCGACCTCGTAGCACTGGCACACTTGCTCCAGATCTTCACAGTGGTGTTCGATACTGGCCTCCGCGCGGCAAGCGATGGGCGACATGTCTACACTCCCGAAGCGGGTGTCGACCGTCTGGCATTGTTTCAGCAGGTTTTCCGGACTCGCCGGCTCCTGTGGCTCCACCCCCTTTTCATTCAGAAAACCGGTCAGGTAGTTTTGAATGGCCTTGCGCGAGGAGTGGCAGATGAAGAAAGGTACGGCATCCTCTTCCGGTCGGTTCACCTCCTGGTCGATGGCACGCATGATATCTTGTGCCTCGCCGTATAAGTTGCTTGGATTGGTGGTCATCATGGCATACGGTTTTGGCTCCAATTTAGGCCACCGGTGGGAAGGGTGGTATGATTTTTCTCAGGGGGAACGGGGGAGAAATGTCAGGGGGGCATTGGTCGGCATCAGCCCGAAAATCCTCTTCTTCCTTTCACTCCTAGGGCACACGCATTAAATGCCGGTGGCGGCTATTCAACCCGGTGGACATAGCTTGGTGCCTCAGCCCTCCGGCCGGTGGTTGGGCTCGGGGCGCCACACACCATACCTGCCAACCTCGAGGGCTGCAGGCAGCTCAGGCGTGCGC
>CAZDET010000072.1:0-22196 GCA_964504335.1 uncultured Saprospiraceae bacterium | reverse complement strand
GCTCCTCAGACGATCTCCTCTCCCCTACCCGAATTCGCCACTTCTGTTTCAGCAGATGGTACCGAATTGTTTTTTAACCGAACCTCCGCAGATCGTTCGGAAATGCAAATATTCCAATCCAACTGGAAGGATGGCAAATGGAGTGCTCCCCAACCACTCCCCTTTTCGGATGGTCAGTACCGAGATGTTGATCCGTTTATCACACAGGATGGAAGTCGCTTGTATTTCAGTTCCAATCGACCTGCCGAGTACTCCGAAGATGCCTACAATCATTGGTATGTAATCCGTCAGGAAGAGGAATGGTCGGCTCCTCAACTTGCGCCGAAGCCCTTAAATTCCGATTCATCGGACATTTACATTACCCTGGCGGCCAACGGCAATGCCTATTTTCGAACGGGCCGATTCGGCGGGCGCGACATCGTGAAAAGTGAATTTATAAATGGTACCTACCGGGAGCCCGAACCGATTCAGTTTGCCATCGACGGAAATCCAGTATACGCCAGCAACCCGGCCATTTCTTCCGATGAGGAATTCATGATTGTGTTTTCTCCAAATCCCGAGGATGCCACTAATATGGATCTATTTATTAGCTGGAACATGGGTGGCCGTTGGTCGGAGCTACAGCATCTCGGACCCAAAGTGAATTCTCCGTATACCGAGTTTGCACCCGCCCTGAGTAAAGATGATCGCACCCTTTACTTCACTTCCGAACAGCCGGGAGTTGTTCCGGCACCGGAAGATTCCACTGCTCGGCCACCGGGCGATCTGTATCAGGTGGATTTGCGCACTGTTGTTCCCGGATTTTTACAAGCTGACCAGGCTCGGGAAGTGCGCTTCTCCGCGGCCGACGGCCTCACCATTCACGGCGATTTGTACGAAGTAGATAAGGCACGGCCCGTCATTTTGCTTTTCCACCAAGGAGGGTCCAATGCGCGCGGAGAATATACCCCTATCATTCCGGAGTTGCTGGCAGCATCCTACAACATACTGGCTATCGATCAGCGCCAGGGTGGTCAGCGCTACGGCTACTTCAATCGAACGGTGGCCCGGAACGCTTTCCAGGATTTCTCCTACTGCGATGCCTATCCCGATTTGATCGCCGCCCTCGATTTCGTAGTGGAATCGGGATTTACCGGCCAAAAAATCCTGTGGGGCAGCAGTTACTCTGCAGCGCTGGCCATTCGGCTCGCGCACGAGCGGCCCGGGCAAATCGCCGGCGTGATGGCATTTTCTCCCGCTTCCGGAACCGCTATGGAGGGGTGCCAACCCAACGACCTGTTCCAGACCCTCCGTGTGCCGCTCTTGCTACTTCGCCCCGCCCTTGAAAGGGACCGCGAGATCGTTCAACGGCAATTCGAGCTAGCCCAAAAATACAATCACCAGGTGTATACTGCGGCAAATGGAGTGCATGGTTCCTCCTTACTCGTTGCTCACCGAACAGAAGGGACAGTGGAGCCACAATGGAAAGTGGTGCGATCGTTTCTGGAGCGTATCGCAAATTAGCATTGGTGCGGCCCTGGGTTTAAGCAAAATGCAGCAACAGACACCTGAAGGAATTCCTACCTTACGGTCAAACAAATAGACATGCCCTCTACCCGCATCCAGCTGGTTGTTTTCGATATGGCCGGAACCACCGTCCGCGATCGCTCCGAAGTGGAACATTGCTTCGCCAACGCAGCCCGCCGCACCGGATTGGAGGCCTCGACCGAACGAATTAAAGCTCTGCAGGGCCTGCCCAAACTGGAAGTCGTCCACCTACTCTGGGAGGAATCCATCGGAGAGCAACACCCGGAATACGCCGACCGGGTAAGCACTACCTACGCCGCTTTTCGGCACGATCTCGAAGAACACTATCAGAAAGCAGCCATCTTGCCAACCGATGGGGCGCTGGAGGCCTTTGCCTGGCTACGAGCACATCATATTCACGTTGCCTTAACCACCGGATTTTATCGCAAAGTAGCTGATCTTATTCTCCGCAAACTCGGCTGGGATAGCTATCTCGATCCGGTTACCCACGCCTCCGATCATCCCGAGTCACCCATTCACCTATCCCTCACCCCCGATGAAACAGGTCAGGGCCGTCCCCATCCGGATATGATCCTGCGGGCCATGAAATTCTTTGATATCCGTGATCCCAAATCGGTCGTCAAAGTGGGTGATACGCCCAGCGATTTGCAGGCAGGTGCCCGGGCCGGCGTTGGCTTGAATGTAGGGGTCACCAATGGTACCCATACCCGGACGCAGCTCACACGCTACCCTCACCATCGGCTTATCGGCAGCCTTTTGGAATTACCCGATATTATAGCATCTTACGAACAAGCTCCAATTTCGTGAACCGCTCTACAGATTCCTGCTGATGATCTCCAAGCAACTGAACCGTTGGTCGCACCGCACCACGATCCTCGTCATGATGGCTGCCGCCTTCGGCACCTACTTTTCCATGTATGCATTTCGCAAACCCTTCACGGTGGGCTTGTACGAGGAGGCTGCTCCAATCGGGCAATGGGTTGATTTTAAAATTGCCCTCATTATTGCGCAAGTTCTCGGCTATGCTTCTTCCAAGTTTATCGGTATTAAAGTGATTTCCGAATTGCATCCCAGTCGGCGGTTCCGGCTATTGCTTGGCCTGACGGTCGTGGCAGCCCTGGCCTTGTTGGGATTTGGTTTGAGTAAAGACAGCCCCTGGAGCCTGCTCTGGCTGCTGCTAAATGGGTTGCCTCTCGGCATGGTCTGGGGGATTGTGTTCAGCTATTTGGAAGGCCGGCGCGAAACGGAAGTACTCGGAGCCGCGCTTTGCGCCAGTTTTATCGTGGCTTCGGGCGCGACTAAATCCGTAGGAGCCTGGCTAATGCAGGATTGGCAGGTCTCCGTTTATTGGATGCCCCTGCTGACGGCCCTGCTGTTCAGTCCACTGTTGCTCTTTTTCGGTACGGTGCTGGATCGGCTTCCCGGTCCCCGGCCGGAGGATATTGCCCACCGCACCGCCCGCCGACCGATGAATCGAGCCGAGCGCTGGAGCTTCTTTCGCGAATTGGCTCCGGGATTACTAGCGTTGATCGTTTGCTATGTGGGCGTTACGATCTATCGCGACTTCCGGGACAATTTTGCAGCAGAAATCTGGACGGCCCTTGGATACGGAAACACCCCGGCCGTTTTTACGCTTGCTGAATTGCCCATCGCCGTATTAGTGCTCGTAATGCTGGCTCTTACTGTATTTATTCAAAATAATCAGCGGGCGTTGCTCGTCTACCACTGGATCATCCTGGCGGGTTGCTTGCTCATCGGCGGCTCCACCCTGGCCTACCAATTCGCCGATCTGCGGGGCGATGCGTGGATGGTCATCGTGGGTGCCGGACTGTACCTTATTTACGTGCCCTTTAATGCGATCCTCTTCGATCGGCTGATTGCTGCCTTTCGGCACGTGGCCACGGCCGGTTTTCTCATTTATGTGGCCGACGCCTGGGGGTACGCGGGAAGTGTATCGACCCTGCTGTACAAGAACTTCGGGCAGGCCGAGCTCAACTGGCACGATTTCTTCCTGGCCCTCAGCTACATTATCAGCGTGGTGGCGGCTGGAGCGACGATTTCCGCTCTGGTTTACTTTTATCGGAAAATGCGGCAGGAAGCAGTTGAGGCGTCCTTAGTGTCGGTGGGTGCCACGATAGAGTGATGCATAGGTTGCACCGTCCGGCAACGGTCCGGATGCCGGTCTGGGTCGCCACACACCATAGTGGGTGGGAATAAAAAAATAGCCCGCCCACCAAACCTGCCAACCTTAAGGGCTGCAGGTAGCCCGAGCGTGCATTATGCACGCAACTACCAGCAATGTAAACGGCCGTAAAAAAATGGGCTAATGTAGAGCGTGCTGCCAGAAAGACAGCTATGTATGAGATTGAATGGCCCCGCAAAGATAAGCCCTTAAAGAATAACAGTCAAGTTCAAAATGCAATCATTTTTCCGGCAGGTATTCGGCGGGCAGTGGCAACGCTTCGGTCTCCGCCCGCCAGTAGACTTGCATAATCCACCAGCGCGCTCCGTCATTGAGCAGTTGAATACTGTTAATCCCGCGGGCAAATGGTTGCACTTCCTCTTCCGACCGATAGGATTCGTAAGTACTAAATACGTGCACCAGCGAGCCGTATTCAACTACCTCCCGGTGAATCTCTTTTTCGAAGAACCCGGTAGCTTCCAGCCGTGGCCCAACGGTCTGCACATATTGCTCTGGACTCCAGATGCGATAGCCGACAGTACCATCTTGATTCTTTCCACTCGGAATGAGGCGCGCTTCTTCCACGAAGAGGTGCCGGAAACGATACCAATCGCGCGGTGCTCCCGCCCCCCCGGAAATGGAGGCGTATAGGGCCGTGAGGATTTGATCCAAACCAGCTACATCCTCCGCATATGGATTTGCTTGATCCGATTCTGGGGTATCTTTCTCGAGTCCAGTCAGATATACACTCGTCTGTTCCATGTAGTTGGCGTTTTCGGCAGCTTTGGCCCATTGGTAGGCCGTTTTTACGGTACTAATGGCCAGGTCACGCTTTCCTTGCGCCGCATAAATTTTCGATTTCAGCAATCCGTAGCGGTAGTTGTTTTCGCTTTTCGCCAGTGCAGCATCGATCCATTCCTGGGCTTGATCCAAGTCTTTTTGTTGGTGCAGGTAGTATTCCGCGGCCCGGAAGTACACCCGATGAGCTGCTTCCTCCGGCAATTTTAACAACTCGGCCAATTGCGCATCGATTTTGGCATCTACTTCGACTTCAATCGGAAAACTCACCGCCGTATGCTCCCAGGCCATGCGTAGTTGGCAAGAGCTGGAGGTAAGGTCTGAAAACTGAATCGTAAACGTCTCAACCATCTCCGGATGCCACTGTGGCCGGACGGTGAATCGAAATGCGTCATTCTCCGGTTGTACCCGCCCGCCGGCGATGCTGCGCATGCCGGTCTTCTTGTGGATGATGATGGTCCATTCCTGCGGACCGGGAATAGTGTAGATGGCATAGGTACCCGCGGGCAGCGGATTGCCCGAAATGCGCACCTCCTCCGACACCGTCAGGTTGGTCGATACATTGGCGCCGGTGCGCCAGATTTCGCCGTAGGGTACCAGCTCGCCGAATACCTTGCGCCCCTTTGCACTCGGCCGCGAGTAGGTCAGGCCAATTTCGGTAAGGCCTACTTCCTGGGTGATTTCGGTGTAAGGGCTGAGGGTAGGCGTTTGGAGGGATTGGGCGTGTAGGAAAAACGCAGGACACAGTAGAAGGAACAGGCTAAGGTTTTTCATGGACGTAATTTTTCGCAGCATCAAATTACTGAATACTGATGAAACAGATTTGCCCACCCGATTGAAGGTCCGCAGAAGGGGTTTTGACCCCGCGTACTCCGCACCTTCATCAGTCAACACGAGCAAAACCAAAAGCCCGCCATCGTTTGATGACGGGCTCCGGCGAGGGTTTGTTCACGGTTGTAGGTGACAGCGATGGATTGCAAGGAGGCTTTGTGCTCCTCCTCGACGACCTTGTGCTCAGGTTGAATGTCTTCTAACTGGCACGCTGGCAGGATTGAATTGAGCTAAGTGTCTATTGGCTTACATATCACAAATTTAACACGACTCTTCTTGAAGAGAAGTGATGAAAATCACCTTCCTGGAGTGACTTTCATCAATCCGTGGCCTTCGCAATTCGCGGAAATATGCCCAACTATTGCGCTTAGCCACTCAAAGAATCACTAGAACCGTCTTTCGCAAACCAGGGCATTGGTTTTAAGTACCAGAGAAGTGATGGTACGAGCCATTCCAGTGGTGGGTTCTCATACAACCACTCAGAGTTTGATAACTCTATTGTTTCGGTACAGAAGCAACGCTACTCCGTAAACGAGTACCACCATTCCTAGGGCCTGTACGAAGGAACCCAAGCGATCACCAAAGAGGGGTTGCATAATTACGGTATAGGTCCAACCCACCAGATTCTGGTCGCCAATCTGAATTCGCAGGAAGATCTTAATCAGAATAATACTTAATGCAAAGCTAGCTAAGGGATTCAGCCCAAACACCCGAAAGGGAAAGGCCCATTGCTGACGCCCCAACACATCCAACACGTATAGCAATACAATGAGCGTGAGCGTAGCCCAACCGGAAGTATACCAGACGTAGGAGGCTGTCCAAATGGGTTTATTGATGGGATATGCAAGCAGGTAGTGCATACCTAAGCCAAGCAACAAAAATCCGATGCCCACCGGAAGCCCACTGCGAAGCAATCCGAGGAGCCGCTGGGCAGCATTTTCCGTTCGGGTCCGGTACCAACGTACGAGTGGTAGCGCCACCAGATAACCAACCATGATTTGTCCTGCTGCACTGAAGGCCCCAATCAAGCCCTCCGGATCGAATCGCATGCGCTCCCCTTCCCAACGAAAGCCATTGTAGAGTAGATGCTCCGGAAACAATTGCAAATCGACCCAGCGGTTGAGGTTGTCGGGCAGGCTCAGGCTCCCCCACTGTAATTGCAACACTGTATATATACCCAGTATTCCCAGGAGCATCCCAATCAGAAGTTGCGGTCGTGCGCGAAAGGGTACGATGCATACCGCCGCGATGCCATAGGCCAGGCCAATGCGCTGTAGTACGCCAAACAGACGCACATCGAAAATATGCCGGTGGTAAAACGGAAACCAGTTTAATAGATACCCGACCAAAAAGATCAACCCAGCGCGTTTGAGCGCCTTTTGGAGGAGTTGGGTAGTAGTGCGGTCTTTATTTTTTCCGATCGAAAACGCCATCGACAAGCCCACCGTGAAAATGAAGAATGGAAACACCAAATCTGTGGGCGTACAGCCATGCCACTCGGCGTGTAGGAGCGGAGGATACACGTGCGACCAGCTTCCCGGGTTGTTGACCAGGATCATAAAGGCAATCGTCAGGCCGCGGAGTACATCGATGGCTAATAGTCGCTGTTGCATGGTGCTGCTTGGACGACGGAATGCTGTGTTTCAGTCGTTGATTCCGTACAAATATTCAAAAATTGCCCAATTCACTTCACGACTGCAATGATATTATACGAGAAAAAGCAGGGAAGGAAAAATCCCTCCCTGCTATTCTGTCGAGCAAAATACGATTGGTTTCTGAATCCGGCAGTTATCTCAACCCTAGGAATATATTCTAAAACTGCGCCACCTCCGTACTACCAGCCATCGCCACCGTGGAGGACGCCCCCTGCTGCACGGTATTCTGAATCATGTCGAAATACTGCGTACCTACGAAGGTCTGGTGCTTGATGGCCTTGAATCCGACTTCCTGCAGGGCAAATTCCCGCTCCTGCAACTCGGAGTAGCCGGCCATACCGCGCTCCTTGTAGGCCAGGGAGAGTTCGAACATGGAGGTATTCAGCGCGTGGAAACCAGCCAGAGTAATGAACTGGAAGCGGTAGCCCAATTCACCCAGTTCTTCGCGGTAAGACATCATTTCCTGCTTGTCCATGTGGGCGGCCCAATTAAAGGAGGGCGAGCAGTTGTAGGCCAGCATCTTGCCGGGGAATTCGGCGTGGATGGCCTGGGCAAATTCGCGGGCCTGACCAATGTCCGGGTGAGAGGTCTCCAGCCAAATCAGATCGGCGTAGGGGGCGTAGGAAAGGCCTCGGCTGATTCCTTGTTCCATGCCGTTCTTCACTTTGTAGAAGCCTTCGCCGGTGCGCTCACCGTAGATGAATGCCTCATCCCGCGGATCGATATCGGAAGTCAGTAAATTGGCGGCCTCTGCATCGGTGCGGGCGATAATCACGGTGGGCGTGTTCATCACGTCGGCGGCCAGACGAGCGGCTACCAACTTATTGATGGCTTCCTGAGTCGGCACCAATACTTTGCCCCCCAGGTGGCCGCACTTCTTAGCGGAAGACAATTGGTCTTCGAAGTGCGCCGCCGCTGCACCTGCTTCGATGAGGGATTTCATCAATTCGAAGGCGTTTAGGTTACCACCGAATCCGGCCTCCGCATCGGCGACGATCGGCACCATCCAGTCAATGTCTCCTTCTCCGCTGACGGACTGGATCTGATCCCGGCGCAGCAGGGCATTGTTGATGCGCTTAACCACCATAGGCACAGAATTGGCCGGGTAGAGGGACTGGTCGGGATACATCTCTCCGGCCAGGTTGGCATCGGCTGCTACCTGCCAACCGGAAAGATAAATAGCTTGCAGCCCGGCAGCCACTTCCTGGATGGCTTGGTTGCCCGTAAGTGCACCCAGACCAGAAGTCACTTTTTGAGTATTGAGCAAGTGCCACAGTTTCTGGGCTCCCTGACGGGCCAGCGAATATTCAATTTCTACACGGCCCCGTAATTTGATGACCTCTTCTGCGGAATAGGGGCGCTTGATGCCTGCCCATCTAGGGTTATTAATCCAGTTGCCGGCAAGGTTGTTGATTCGGATAGTGCGATCCATGGTTGGTGGTATTTTTGTGGTTGAATTTTAAATCATTTCGTAGGCGGGAAGCGTCAGGAATTCGATGAACTCTTTCTCCTTTACCAGTCGGTCGAACAGCGCTACTGCTTCCGGAAATCTGCCCTTCTCAAATGCTTCCTTCCCGACGTATGCCTCGATTTTTGCGAGCTCTTCGGGAAGGATTTCCCGATACAACTCATAGCTAATCGTGCGCCCATCTTCCAATTGGGCCGCATTGTGGATCCATTGCCATACCTGCGTACGGGAAATTTCAGCAGTGGCGGCATCTTCCATTAGGTGGTAGATAGCGGCGGCACCGTTGCCCCGCAGCCAGCTTTCGAGGTAGAGGATACCGACGTTGATGTTCAACCGAAGTCCCTTCTCAGAAATCGCATCTTTCGGCACTTCGATTAGATCGGCAGCGGTGACGGATACATCCGTTCGTTTATTGTCGATTTGGTTGTTCTGCGGCATGTAGGTATCGAAAATCTCCATGGCCACTTGAACAAGCGCCGGATGTGCGACCCAGGTGCCGTCGTGCCCGTTTTTGACCTCCAGTAACTTGTCGTTGCGCACTTTTTCCAGTGCGGCCTGGTTTGCTTCTTCGTCGTTCTTAATGGGAATTTGGGCTGCCATCCCGCCCATGGCGTGTACGCCCCGGCGGTGGCAGGTTTGAATGACCAATTGCGAATAAGCACTCATGAAGGGAGTCGTCATCCCCACCTTGGCGCGGTCCGGCAGTACGAAGCCGGGAAGATTCCGGAATTTCTTGATGTAGGAGAAGATGTAGTCCCACCGGCCGCAATTGAGCCCGGCGGAATGATCGCGCAATTCGTAGAGAATCTCGTGCATTTCGAAGGCGGCTAATATGGTTTCGATCAATACCGTGGCCTTGATCGTTCGTTGCGGAATGCCAAGCACATCCTGCGCATACACAAAGACATCATTCCATAGCCGCGCCTCCAGATGACTTTCGATTTTGGGCAGATAGAAGTACGGACCACTACCCTTTGAAATCAATGCCTGGGCGTTGTGGAAGAAAAACAGTCCGAAGTCGACGAGGCTCCCACTCATCAGCTCTCCATTACAGCTCATATGCTTTTCGTCCAGGTGCCAGCCCCGTGGACGCACGAATAAGGTAGCCGTCTTTTCCTGCAACTGGTACTCCTTGCCATTCTTGGGGTTGACGTAGTGTATGTCGCCGGCAATGGCGTCCCGAAGGTTGATTTGGCCCTCTATCGTGTTGGCCCAATTGGGGGTGTTGCTATCCTCAAAATCGGCCATGAAGACTTTCGCACCGGAGTTGAGGGCATTGATGACCATCTTCCGGTCTACCGGACCGGTGATTTCTACGCGGCGGTCTAATAAATCGGCCGGCAGCGGCGCTACTCGCCAATCACTACTGCGGATGTGGGCGGTTTCCGGTAAAAAATCGGGTAGCATCCCGGCGTCCAGCGTTTGTTGACGCTCGACGCGCCGCTCCAGCAAGGCCTTGCGCCGGTCGTTGAACAATTGGTGCAGGCCTTCCAGAAATTGAAGGGCACCGGGGGTCAGGATTTCTTCAAAGGCCGCCGAAACCGGACCATTGATCGTAATTGCTTCAGGTGGAGAGGTGGTCGTGGTCATCGTAGAATGCTATCTGGTTAACTAATTTTCTGCAATTTACGAATATTTTTCTTTTAGCGGAAATTCCGCTAATAATTTATTTGTCCATTTTTTTTGCATCTTGCGCTTATCCTACAGAAGAGCCTATGCTAGACGAAAGCCGAATCATCCGACTAATCTTTGCCTTCAAAATCCGCTACCTGCGACAGCAGAAGGGGTTCGCTTACCAGGAACTGGCCAAGCTTACCGGGCTGTCGACGTCTTATCTAAATGATATTGAAAAAGGCAAGCGCTACCCCAAACCGGATAAAATTGCGGCGCTGGCTGGAGCGCTGGGTGTGGATTACGATTACCTGGTTGCCACCACGG
This sequence comes from uncultured Saprospiraceae bacterium, assembly GCA_964504335.1. Taxonomy (GTDB): domain Bacteria; phylum Bacteroidota; class Bacteroidia; order Chitinophagales; family Saprospiraceae; genus CAZDET01. The sequence continues at coordinate 11,797 of CAZDET010000072.1, read as the reverse complement.
CCACCAAGGAAATACAGCCGATTGTCGATCTTTTGACGTCCAAATTCTTGAAGCTCTTCCCGCTGCAAGACTTCGGAATTAGCGTCGAGAAGCTCATCGAACTCTTCACCCAAACTCCCAAAAAGGTCAATGCTTTCATTTCCACGCTCTTCAAAATTGCCCGCAACTACCAGATCGACGAACAGAAGTTCTACCTAGAGGCCCTGCGCTCCTATCAGGATATGCACAACAACTACTTCCCGGAGTTGGAACAGGCCGTAAAGGCGTTCAAACGGGAATACTCCATCGAAGCCTCCGTTTCCTACGCGGTGAGTTATCTGGAAGAACAATTACAAGAGATCTACGGTATCCGGGTCAACAAGACCACGCTGGCCCAAACGGATCGCTTTCGGAATATTCGGTCTTACTACAGCGCCCCCAAGCGCACACTGTACTTGAACAAGGCCCTGTCGGAAGCTCAGCAGCGCTTTTTAATCGCCCGCGAATTGGGATTCCAATACCTGAAGTTGAGCGAGCGCCCGTTTGAGACAACGATCCTCCAAATTGATTCTTTCGAAAAACTGCTGAACAACTACCGCGCCTCTCATTTTGCGGCTGCGCTGTTGATGGATGAGGATGCCCTTGTCGAGGATATTCGCCAGATGGCACGGGAAAGTTCCTGGCACCCGGATTTGATGCTGAACCTACTAGACCGCTACGGAGTAACGGCTGAGATGCTCCTTCAGCGGCTCACGAATATCCTGCCCCACCATTTCGGCCTGGAAGATTTGTTTTTCATGCGCCTTACAAAAGATGCCAAAAGTCGTTCATTCAGCATGACTAAAAACCTTCACCTGTCACAACTTCACAGTCCCTACAACAACGAATTAGACGAGCATTACTGCCACCGTTGGGTCTCTATTTCGGTGATTGAAGAGATGCGGAAAATGAAGAAGAAAAAGCCGACCACCCTCGCCGATGCCCAGATCTCCAGGTATTGGAATACGGATAAAGCGTACTTGTGCTTTTCGTTGGCCAACCAAAGCTTCAGCAATTCGGAAAATGCCGCCAGCGTCACGCTTGGATTGTTATTAACACCCCAATTGCGGAGTACTTTCAATTTAATCAGTGATCCTCAACTGAAAGTTAGAGAAGTACATACCACCTGCGAGCGCTGCGGCATTGAAGACTGTCAGGAGCGCGTTGCCGCCCCGGTGATCATCGAGCAGGCAGCAGAGGAAGCGGCCATCCTGGCGGCATTTACGGAGTTGGATTCGAAGTAGATACCTGCACTTACCCTTCGGCCTCCCCATTCCCAAACTCCCGCACCAGGCTCTCCGCATCCCATCCCATATCGCGGGTGAGATCTTCCTGGATGAGGTCGCCTTTCATAAGTTCTTCCAGCTCTTCCACAGCAACGCGGACGGATTTAATGTAGGCCTTCTCATCGTCGCGCACGGCGGCCAGCGACTTGAGGGCCGCCAGGTCGTGTTGCTCGAAGCGCTTGGCGTGGCGGCGCACCTGATAAGCGCGGCGGCCCAGTAACTTGAGCGTATGGCTGGCGGCGTTTAGCCCGTTGCTGAAGGTATCGCGGAAAATGTGCAGCACGCCTTCGTCCATGAGGTCGTAGGTATCCTGATAGGTAAACGACCGGGCAATCATGTGTAGATGGGGAAAGTGCTTTTTGACCGTCCGGACCAGCTGCAAATTTTCCTCCGAGCTCTCCAGGCCGATGATAATGGCGTCGGCCTCCGCCGCTCCGGCGGCAGCCAGCAGGTCGTGGCGGGTGGCATCCCCGTAGTAAACGGAAAAGCCCATTTTACGGAGCAGCTCCACCCGGTAGCTGTCGTTCTCGAGCACGGTGGCCGGTATGCCGTTGGCACGCAGGAACCGGACCGCCACGACGCCAAACTGCTTGAACCCGGCCACAATGACCCGGTTCTTTTCTTCGATGGGTTCCATGGCAGCGGGAGCCGCTTCCTCCGTAGTACCGATATTGGGCAGCACAAAGCGCTCGTTGACCAGCATTAGCAGGGGTGTCAGAAACATCGAAATGGCCACCACGACTAGTAATGTGGCCACGGTCTCCGTGGGCAAAATGCCTTCGGAACGGATAAAGGAAAGCAACACAAAGGCAAACTCCCCCGTTTGGGCGAGCCCCACGGAAAAGATCAGGTTTTGATCGAAATCCAATTTAAAAAAGCGTCCCAGGATAAATAAAATGAGCACCTTAACCGCCAACAGTCCGAGCACGCACTCGGCAATCAGTAGCGGATTTTGAGCGATGAGTTCAAAATTGATCGACGCCCCTACCGTCATGAAAAAGAGCCCTAATAGAAGTCCCTTGAACGGTTCGATATCAATTTCCAGCTCGTGGCGGTACTGGCTGTTTGCCAACACTACCCCGGCCATGAAGGTGCCGAGTGCCGGACTCAAACCTACCACCACCATCAACTGAGCAATGCCTACTATCAGCAACAGCGCAAAGGCCGTAAACAGCTCCCGCAGCCGCGTGCGAGCGATAATGCGCATAAGGGGCGGCACCGCGTAGCGCCCGATGAGGATGACCAATCCAACTGCCCCCAACACCAGCAAGGTTTTTAGGCCCGCTCCGAGATCATCGGTAAAATGTCCCCCGCCGTGCTCCTCCCCTACTGGCAAATGCGCCGCCCCCGGCAGCACCAACAGCGGCAGAATGGCCAGCATCGGGATGACGGCGATATCCTGAAAAAGCAGCACTGCAAACGAACTTTGCCCGGCGTGGGTACCGAACAGCCCCTTTTCATTGAGTGTTTGCAGCACAATGGCTGTCGACGACAAGGCCATCGTCATGCCAATTGCTAACGACTGGTTCCAAGCCTGGCCTGCCCAGTAGGCTATCCCCCCAATGGCCACCGTGGTGAGCACGACCTGCAAGCCACCCAGGCCCAGAATCGGCGTGCGCAGGCGCCACAGAAGGGCCGGTTCCAGTTCCAACCCGATCAAAAACAACATCATCACCACCCCAAACTCCGCGAAGTGCATCAATTCATCGCCCTCCTCCCCGATAAACCCCAGCAGAAATGGCCCAATCAAAATACCGGCAATCAAGTAACCCAGCACAGAGCCGAGCCCAATCCGCTTCGCGAGCGGCACCAATACGACTGCAGCCGTTAGAAAGACCAGCGCCTGAATCAGAAATGTCCCTTCCATAAATTGTAGTTCGCGTTATCGTTTCCCCATTTCCAAAGGGTTAATGCCTAATATTGGCTCATTGGCACATCAGCACATCAGAAACCTCACCCTTTCCCCCGGTAGCTACAAGCAATGTATTCATTCATCAGCTCCATCCCCCGGAAGGTAGCCGGTGCGTAGGGCTCCTCGATCAGGCATTGCAGCAATTGATGGTAATCGCTGCGCGCGTGCTCCGCATCCGTTGGCGTCATGCGGTGCGTGCCGTGGATGACAAAAGGCGGCAGGTAGGTCATACTGCACAGGCAGGCCGTCTGCTCCAGCGGCCGCAGGAATTCCTGAATCGAATAGCGATTGGAGCCATTATCGCAGTACGATTGCAGCCCCCCACCGCTGGTGACAACGTTGAATATTTTCTTGCCGCGCAGATAGATACCGTTCGTCCCGTAGGCCCAATCGTGCTCCAGCACCAGGTCGATCCACTGCTTGAGCAAGGGCGGGACCGAATACCAGTACAGGGGGTGGTGCCAAATGATGCACTCATGCTGCAGAAGCAGTTCCTGCTCACGCTGCACGTTGATGTAAAAATCCGGATACAGCTCGTAGAGATCGTGAAACGTCACGCCGGGCAAGTCCTGCACTCCGCGGATCAGCACCTTGTTGATGCGAGAGCGCTCCAGCGCGGGGTGGGCGAATAAGATGAGGATCTTTTCCATACCGTTGCGAGAATCGCATTGTCCGTACATGCAACGGTTGAGGGGGGAAATAGATTTGGATGAGCAATTTCACCCACGGGCAAATCGATCTTAACAGAAATTGACAACTATAAAATGGACGTTCAAACCGAAAAGCTTCAACTAATTGAATGGCAAGGAAGACTTCAGGATTTATAAGTATCCTTAAACGGATGATCGAGCTTATGGAGGATGCGAAAGTCCCTGCAACTACTCGTCGTAGGTTGCAGCAAATCCGAGATTGTTTTCGCAGAAAGGGTAATGCTAGAAAGGGTCGCAGGATCACTCAAAAGCGGTTTACAGACACCAAAAGAATAGGGCCAGCGCACCAAACGCTGGTGACAGCCAATTGACATGGAGGCATAGATTGAGTACCTGGCCGTCGGGCCAGTTGCCGGGCCGGACCGCCGCACACCATGTGGGTGGGTATTTATAAAATAGCCCACCCTCCATACCTGCTCGCCTTGAGGGCTGCAGGCAGCCCGAGCGTGCGCTGCGCACGCGGCTACCAGCAATGTGTACGGCCGTGTGAAACGTGGGTTATGCTGTGAGAATGGCTACCGCCAAGGCAGCTATTGGATGGTGCTGCAAAGATGCACGCTTCTTGCCACAGAAGCAAGTCCTGATGGGTCAAAGTGCCAAAAAACCTCAGAAGGCTATCCCTAAGCATTTTAATGCGTTTGACCTAACCTAAGACCGATCAAGGATCCAGTTATCTTCATTACTGATATCTTCGATACCCGGCAGGATCCAAAACGAATGCGACTATAACTTCTGCCAATAGTCATTATCCTTTCTTGTCAATGAAAATCCCCCACCTTCACCCCCACAAAAAACGTGCGCGGACGCCCCGGCCCGTAAATGAAATCCGAATCCCGCGTAGGGCCAATATCGAAATCATCCTGGTAGCTATTGAACGCATTCTGGATGCCGCCGCTGAGCTCCAGCTGAAACGCTTCGGTCAAATCAAAGTGGTAGCTCAGCTTGAGGTTGAATTCCAGGAAGGGATCGCTCTCGATCAGGTTGAGGAAGCCACTTTCGCTCACCACCCGGGGCACAATCATGGGCCCGGTGTAGGCTCCCGTCAGATCGACGGAGAAGTGCTCGTTGGGCCGGTAATTGGTGACGAAGTAGCCGTAGGCCGTGGGCGTGCGCACAAACTCCTCGACGGCCACCGTGGTCTCTCCGCTGCTACCGTCCTCCGGTTCGAAGAGGATTTGCGCTTCTTCGTAGCGGGTCTGCTGGAGGGTGCCGCCCAACTGAAACAGGAAATCGCCGGAGGGCGAAATACTGCTTTCAACATTGAAGCCACTCACCCTGGCGCTTGCTCCATTGCGCACCTCCTCCAGAATGGACCCGTTGGGTAGAACGGCACCCGTGCTGACGATCGTGAAGGGCTGCCGCAACTGCGTGTGAAAGCCCTCAAACAGAAAGTTGGTTTGGGTGCGGCCAAAGGTGTGGGCGTAGTTCAGGGAGGCCGTGAAAGCATCCGATAGCTCCTTGTCGAGGTTGTCGGAGAGAATGACGAATTGCGGCTCGCCGCCCACAGAGGAGATGTGCAGGTCTTCGTTGAATGCCTGTGGCGCCCGGAAGCCGCGCGCGTAGCCTCCTCTCAACTGCAAGTCGTTGGTCAGATCGTAGAGGAAGGTGGCCCGCGGGCTCAGGACGCCGATGGACACATCGACCTGCCGCTGCACGGCACCGATATTGTAGCTGCCATCCACGCTCGTCTGGTCGTAGCGCGCGCCCAGCAGGGCCGTGAAGCGCTCATTGGGCTTCCATTCGTACTGGGCGTAAACACCGCTGGAAGTTACCTGCTGATCTACCAGGCGATTGTAGCCGGGAATTTCGTCGCGCACGTCGCTGAATTGATGTTCCACTCCGACTGTCAGGACGTCGCGCGCACCGATGCGGCGCACCAGTTGGAGGCCGCTCACCAATGCCAGGTCTTCTGTGTTGCCGTAGGCATTCAGGGCCAGTGTACTGTCTTCGGCCGTCCGGCCGCCGCCGAGCCCCCCGTAATAGCTGTCGCGCTGGGTGGTTTGCCCGGAAAGGTAAGTGGAGAACTTGTTGCGGTCGTTGTCGCCGTACAGATCGAAGGTCAGCCCACCGAGAAAGGTGTTGTGGTCGAGTTCTTCGGTGATGTCGGCGAAGTGGGGGGCCAGATCGAGCCGATCGCCCCCGCGGCGGTATTCCCGAATGGCACTGGCGTCGAACGTGATCTTGCTGTTATAGCCGGGTTTGAAAAAGGCCTTGGCCCCGATAGTATTGTTTTCGAGTAGAGTCATTTCGGAAAAGCCGTCGCCGTTGGCATCGAAGGCATTGCGCTTACGGGTCATGCCGTAGAAGGTCACCCCGCTGCGCAGATCGTCGCTCACGAGCGAGCCGTTGAAGTTGAGGGTTCGATCGGGCACTTCGCCGTCGATCAGGGCGAAGTTGCTACCCACCGACCAAGTGTTGAGAATCGGCTCTTTGGTAATGATGTTGATCGTACCCGCAATAGCATTGGAGCCAAACAAGGCCGAGCCGCCACTGCGCACCACCTCTACCCGATCGATGATGCTGGTCGGGATTTGATCGAGCCCGTACACGCTATTCAGTGCGCTGAACACCGGGCGGCTGTTGATCAGAATTTGGGAGTAGCCCCCCTCCAGGCCGTTGAGGCGGACCTGTGTAAAGCCGCAATTCTGGCAGTTGGTCTCTACTCGCACCCCGGGCTGAAAGTGCAGCCCCTCCGATAGCGCCATCGATTGCGTCGCCTCAAACAGCCGCTCCCCCACCACACTGACCACCACCGGCGCATCAGAACGGTCGAGTTGATAGCGCGTGGCACTGACCACCACCTCGTCGAGCTGCAGGCGATCGGCCTCCAACTCCACATCGTGGCGCAGTTCCTGATTGGCCGTTAGCTGGATCGTTTCCGTGTACGTCTGGTAGCCCAGGCGGCTGATGGTTAGCACGAACGTGCCGGCGGGAATATTCGCGAGGCGATAGTTGCCCGATTCGTCCGTCGTCGTACCCTGGAAGAAATCGGGCCCTTCCAACCGCAGGGTGGCGAACTCCAGCGGCCCCTCCGTCGAGCGAATCGTACCGAAGAGGCTTGCCGACTGTCCGTGTAGCAGGGTCCCGATGAGACAACAGAGGAGGGTGTACTGTAAACGCTTCATGCAGACCTTCTTTTGAAAGACCAAAGGTAATAATTTTTAGACTAGTCTAAAAATTATTTTAAGCGACACTAAAAATCATTTCGACGCCTGGGTCGGTTCTTCCAGTATGCCTTCGAATAATTATTATAAGAGAGGAATAACCAGCGGATGCCCAACTGGGTTCAGCCCAATTCAGGTGGATGTTCACGTTTGAGTAACAACAAATTTCGAAGATTCACCACTCCATTTCGATTCAAATCGAGTAGATCGCCGTTTCCATTACTTTTCCTTATAATCCTCATAAAAAACATAAATTTTAATAAATAAAAAATTACCCCACCTTTGCGCCGGCAAAACCACCGCCTTTTTCTCATAAAAAGCCGTGCCTTTACATGGATTTACATCTGTTGTTCGACAACCTCACCAACCCGGCCCTACTGTTCTTCTTTCTCGGGATTTTATCGGTGCAAGTGAAAAGCGACCTGGAAATTCCCGCCAACTCCGCGAAGTTCATTTCTATCTACCTCCTGTTTTCCATCGGATTTAAGGGCGGGCAGGAGCTCTCCCACAGCGATTTCTCGATGGAAGTCGTTTGGTCGCTGTTGTTCGGTGTTTTTCTGGCCGTGGCGGTGCCGCTCTACACCTACTTCATTCTGCGGCGCAAATTCAGCGTGGCGAATGCGGGGGCCATTGCGGCCTCCTACGGCTCGGTCAGCGCCGTGACTTTTGTGACGGCCATTTCCTTTCTCGACATCGAGCAAATTCCGTTCGGAGGGCACATGGTGGCCGTGATGGCGCTGATGGAAGCGCCCTCCATCATTGTGGGGGTACTCCTCATGGCCTTGTTTAGCCGGGAGCAATCGAAATCGATCGGTATGAGCAAGATCCTCCACCATTCGCTCACCAATGGCAGTGTTTTCTTGATTCTGGGCTCGCTCCTCGTCGGCTTTCTGGCCAGCGACCAGCAGGCCGAAGGCATCAAGCCATTTACCACCGATATTTTTAAAGGCTTTCTGGCTGTCTTCCTCCTGGATATGGGCATCACGAGCGGTAAAGAGCTCTCCGCCTTTCTGAAAAAAGGGAAGTTTGCCTTCCTATTCGCCATCATTATACCCATCCTCAACGGCTGCGCAGCGGCCTTGCTGTCGGGCCTCTTCACCGAAAGCGTAGGCAACCGCTTTCTATTTGCCATCCTGGCGTCGAGCGCCTCCTACATTGCCGTGCCCGCCGCCATGCGCATCGCGGCCCCGAAGGCAAACCCCAGTTTGTATTTACCGATGGCCCTGGCCATTACGTTTCCCTTCAATATCACATTGGGAATGCCACTGTACTTGTTTTTGATTCAAACGGTGGGGAAAGGATTTGTGCTGGCGGGGGGGTAGAGACGTGCGTTCACAATAGTAAAATTGGAGGTTTTGGAAAAGCCCGGAGAGTCCGCTTACGACGAGAGCAAATATTCCCAAATTCAAATAAAAATAAATTATATATCCTGATTAAATAGGCCATTCTTCGGTTAGAGCTTTCGGGTGAAGTATATTTCGCTACGATTTAGTTACCCTATTACCGCATTATACATCCATCAATGAAACGTTCCTTGACGGGGAATCTCCAGGAATTACTCCTGAATCAGATTGTAGCCCGCTATCCCAGAAAAGCCGACGCGGCTAGTCAGTTAATGACCATCCTGTCTCTGAATCGGGATGGGGTATACCGCCGGTTGCGAGGGGATACGGCGCTTACCCCCCAGGAAATTCAAACCCTGGCGATCCATTTCCAACTCTCCCTTGACGATCTAATAGCCGTAAACTCCAACCGACTGACCTTTCAGTACGACTCGCACCAGGGAACCATTTCCAACTACTGGGACTACTTCACCCAGATGCACGAGCAGGTATCGACATTTAGCAGCCAACCCGGCGTGCGGGTATTCTACGCCACTCGGGAGATCCCGTTTTATGTGTTCATGATGTTCCCCCGAATCCTGGCGTTCAAGCTGTATATTTACGGCCTCACCAATTGGGAATTTCCCTATTTGGCCGATCGGAAATTCGATTTTGACCTGCTTACTTCCCAGGAGCTGGACCTAGCCGCTACTATTTGTCAGCTCTATTTGAGCGTAAATAGCACCGATTTTTGGTCGCTGTCGGTGGTAGAGCAATCGCTCCATCAGATTGAATACATGATCGAAGAGGGCCGCATCGATCGGATCGACGTAGCGCAGGAAATTTGCCTCGACATTGGCCGGATGCTGGAGCATGCCCGCTCGATGGCCGAAGCAGGGAAAAAGTTCCTCCCGGGCCAAACGCCCATTGCCGAAAACAGTCAGTTTAATCTGTATTACAACGAACTCGTCGGCACCAACAATACTATTTTGGTAACCTCCGATTACTTACAGGGACTATTCGTCACCTTCGATACGCCCAACTTCATATACACCCTAGAGCAAAAAGTCTGCGCATCCATCGAGGGATGGTTCGACAAAATCATTCGGCATTCCACCCCTATTAGCATTTCCTCCCGCAAAAACAGAAATAACTTCTTCAACCGACTAACCGATAAAGTGGCGCAAACAAGGAAGCGGATCGATCTACTCTTTGCGCAGGGGTAAGGGGAAGGACAGGAACAAATACGCCTGCCAATAAAACCGCTGGCTAGTAGCCATCAACTGCCCAGGGAGGAAAGCATTGGGCACCATGGCCCAACCTCCCCCTTGGACACTATTAATTGCAATGATTGGGTAAGCCGGATGCCACACGGAGACATCCGTACACATAGAGTTTTAAGCGCGGCATGGCCGCAAATTGGAAGCCCTTCATTGCGTAGGGTGATACGATTTACTTGCAAGGTCTTTAATAATCGAGGAGCATTGGGCAGTGATACTTCGCCGTTCATATAAAAAATAATCACATATTGCTGATTTTAATCGCCCCTGGTTGGAAAGCGGTGGATTGGGGCAGATTTTGCGGTACACTACATGAGGCCACCAAGGAATTGGGAGAATAGAGCCCATTCATCGTTATCAAAATACAGCTTGAATTCAATTAAGAAGCGCTTGGTTGTGGTCTAAATTTGTCGAGGTATTATACATTTCTCTTGAGACGGAGCACTACGCCGGATGGCCGCCGGACCAATTAAAAATAACGAAGCAAGAATTGCTCACTTTGATTAATCCACCGGAACCAACTGCTCGAAGCGCAGCTTGCGCAAATCCCGTGCGAAGGCCGCCCGATCGAATCCGGTGGCGGGCTTTTCAAAGGCTTCTACCGCCTCGATGAGGCCGTTGAGCAGCAAGTCGAAAAATTGGGGGGCATCGGCTTCCAGCGCGGCGGTGGGATCGATGCGGTACTGAAGTCGAAGCTTTCGTTTCCGCTTCTCATAAGTACTTTCGAGTTCCATTTCATTGCTGATGGTTGGGGAAAAGGTGATATAGGCTACTGCCTCGCCGTAATCGGATAGGTTCAAGTCTTCGTCGATGAGGTTGCTCAACCATAGGCTCATATAGGCCTTTTCGCCTAAATCCAGGTCTTCCATAAAGACAAAATCGCGGATTTTCTTTTCTCGTACCATAGCGAATTCCTATTATTCTGAATTACTGGGAAGGGTTCCCAAAAGAAGAACTTAGTTACGATTCCCGTTCCCCGGTGGCCGAATTAATTTCCCTTCCGGCTTTTGGGCTTCCGGCAGAAATTTATAGGCTATAATTTTGTTGACCTCTGACCTTTTACACAACGCGTAATCCCCTTTAAGTTCTACCACAAAGCCTACGTCGAGGGTTTCGTATGTTTTATCCTTATAACGCCTTGTTCCCCGGCTTGTAATCCCATATCGATAAATTTCACCCGCACGAACAGTTACGGTCTCCATCCCCTTCGGACACCGAATACAGGGACGGCGTTTCGTACTCAGTGCCACCAGTTTATACTGCACCCACTCCTCGTGCCGCTCGGCAATCTCATCGGCTTCCCGCTTTGCGGCCACGACTTCCTCGGGATCTAAATCCGGGTCGTTTAGAAAAGGATCCCAAAAATCCGGATTCGTCGCCAGCAGGGCCAGTAGCCCTAAGAATATAACCAGAATGAGCCCGGCTGTAGGTTGGACCCGGGCAGCCCGCCCATCGGGCCGTTTAGGAAGTGGTTTGTTCATGTCATGTGATATGTGTGAAGGCCTGTCGTCACGCTGGGCTTATCCGAAATTAGCGAATTTTGTGTATTCGATGGATGGAATAGAAACATCCACCTCCAAATTTATTTGAATTTGCCTCTGCTGCCGCTCCACTTCCCAATCACGCTGCGTGGCCTCCTTCAAAATACCCTCCAGGCTTTGCTCCGGAAATCCGATATAATAGATTTCTTTTTGCACTGTTTTTACGAATTTCGCCGTCACTTTCAGCGGCCGAAAATGCGTACAAAACAAGTAGGCAGAGTATTGATACGCACGCCAAAACAGGCCTTCCTTATGCAATATAAGAATCTCACCTCCAGCGTCTTCCAACGCTAGAATCTCTTTTACTGTCATGTAAGTTGTTTCAATAATTGCGACTCCGCTGCGCGGAGTTTTTTCCAACGGGGCGCAAAAATAGAAAACCTTCTCGGGTAATGTTTGCGGTAGACGTCAATCCGGAGCTGTAGGGCACCGGAAGCGAGGGAATGACGTCGATATCAAGCGCAAAAATTACCAGAGAAGTAGAATACAGGTCGAATGGTCAAAGATTCGCCCGCAAAAAAGTTTTTTTTGCACCCGAATCAGTCCTGGATACAACGACAGGAG
>CAZDET010000071.1:18280-22792 GCA_964504335.1 uncultured Saprospiraceae bacterium | reverse complement strand
GGAAAATTAAAGATAGTAAGTTATCACCAAATAACTTAGAGGGCAAATTTACAAGGGCAGACAGGTACCAATGAGAAAATAGTAGCATTAGACAAATCGAAACGACCAAAAAAGCGCACAATAATAAAAATAAAAAAGCCTAACAACTTGAAAAACAAGAAGTTAGACTCAACAATTGTCGGGGTGAGAGGATTCGAACCTCCGGCCTCGTCGTCCCGAACGACGCGCGCTAACCGGGCTGCGCTACACCCCGTGAATGTAGTGTGAAGTGTGGGTTTGGGTGTGAGGTTTGGTGCATGAAAGGGTAAAAAAATTCACCATTCACTATTCAATATTCACCGTTCTTTTTCGGCTCGGCAAAGATAACCGAAAAAGGCCATCTGACAAAGAAAAGTTCCGGCCTTCCAAAAAAGGTGTACCTTGGTGGCTGCATGTAGGTGCACGTATTTCGATACGCGCTTAAAAGGGAACCCGGTGCGAATCCGGGACAGTCCCCGCTGCTGTGTGCTCTGGGAGCAGCATCCGGCGATAGACCCACTGTAGCCTGCGGGCTATGGGAAGGGGCCGGATGTGGAGCGAGTCAGAAGACCTGCCTATTTGCGTACGTTTCGGGCTTTTCGGGTGAAAGAGTCAAGAAGCAGGGGATCGGTACCGACTGGGGGGCTGTGGCTGCCTGGTGTGGGTACGCGATCGTTTGCCTACTTGCCTGCCAACCGGAGTGCCTCATTTTTAATCCAATTACCTTTAAAAATGAGCAAATCAGCACTTCTTCTGGCGGTATTCGGACTGTGTACGATTCGGGCGATCACCCAATCGGATGCCGTCGTGGCCGATACCGTCACCACCGACGCGGTGGTCGTAACCGCCGCCAAATCGCCGACGCCGCTGCGGCAAACGGCGAAACCGCTACAAATTATTCCGCGCTCGGTCATCGAGCGAAATGTGGGGAAGGACCTGCCCCAGCTGCTCCAGGAGCAAGCCGGGTTCATTGTCAATGGGGCCTACAGCAATCCGAGTAAGGATAAAAGCCTGTTCCTGCGAGGGGCTACCAACGACCTGACCCTCCTGCTCATCGACGGGCAGCCGATCGTCGATCCTTCCGGGCCGGGTGGAGCAATTGATCTACGACTATTGCCGCTGGCACAAATCGAACGCATCGAAATCCTGAAAGGGAGCCAATCGACGCTGTACGGCTCGGACGCAATTGCGGGGGTGGTCAACCTGATCACCCGAAAATCGGGCGAGCGGCCCTTCGGCGTGTACGGGAATGCGGCCTATGGCTCGCTCAATACCCTGAATGCAACGGCTGGCGTAAACGGGCAAGCGTCGATCTTCGATTACAATGTCAACGTTACGCGCAATTCTACCGATGGGATTTCGGAAGCCCGCCCCGAAGATGACCGCGCCGATTTTGACGACGATGGCTTCGAGCAACTGGGCATCCAGGCTAATCTGGGCGTGGCGGTCACCGAGCAATTGCGGATTCAGCCGTTTTTCCGCTACACCGATTTCGATGGCGATTACGACGGTGGGGCTTTCACCGATGCCGATAATCGCTTTGAAGGAGAGGTGCTGAATACCGGAGCGATGGTTCAGTTGAATACCCCCGGTGTGCGGGCCAATCTCAACTATAGCTACACGAATACGGATCGAATTTTCGACGATGTCTTCGGCTTAAGTACCTTCGAAGGCCGCTTTCATCAAGTCGACGCCTATGCCAATGTACCTCTGGGTAAGCAGCTCGAAGCTTTGGTGGGTGCCAACTTTCAATCCTTTCAGCTCATCGGCGATAGTGGCACGGAGGTCGATCCGACGGAGTCAATCGTCAGCCCCTACCTGACGCTGCTGTACAGCCCCAATAACCGATTGCACGCAGAAGTGGGCTATCGCTACAACAACCACTCCTCGTTTGGCTCCAATTCCAACGTGTCGGTGGCGGCGGGCTACTGGCTGATCGATGACTTCAAGGTATTCGGCAATTTCACCACCGGTTTTAAGGCCCCTACCCTGTCGCAGCTCTTCGGTCCGTTCGGCGCAAATCCGGATCTCGATCCGCAAACGAGCCAATCGGTTGAATTGGGGCTGCAATACGGCACCGCTACGGGCGATCTCTTCGGCCGGGCTACCTACTTCAATCGCCAGCTAGAGGACGTCATCGCTTTTAACTTTGCGACGGGCTTTTTCAATCAGGACGAACAAAACGACCAGGGCCTGGAGATCGAGTTGAACTGGCAGGTTTTGGAGGCCTTGCAGCTAAGGGCACAATACACCTACGTCACCGGAGAGGTAACTACCCCCTCCGGCACGGGGCAGGATACGACCTTCAACAACCTCCTCCGCCGGCCCGAGCACAGCTTTCAGGTGTTTGCCGGTTTCCAGCCTACTGAAGCCCTGTTCGTATCGGCAAACGCCCAATATATCGGCGAGCGGACCGATCTATTCTTCGATCCGGTCACCTTCGCGCCCAGCGAGGTAACCCTCGACGCCTACGTATTGTTAAATCTTTACGCCGAATACCAACTATTGTCGGATCGTTTCACGATTTTTGCCGATGTCAAGAACGTTCTCGATGCCGATTTTTCCGAGGTGGTTGGGTTTAATAACCTCGGATTTAATATACTGGGGGGCGTACGTTTTCGATTTTGATGATAAAAACAAGAAGATAGAATGAAACCAAACCAACTTCGCCTAAGCATCTTACTGCTGTTCATCCTGATTATGGTGGCCAGCCGGCTCTGGATTACCACCAATGACTCTGTGGGCGTATTAGCCAACTTCACACCCATTGGAGCAATGGCGCTCTTCGGAGGAGCCTACTTCCGAAATGGCAAAGCTTTTCTATTCCCACTGCTTGCGCTCTGGATTGGGGATATGCTCCTCAGCCGATACGTCTACATCGGAGAGTGGACTTTTTTCTACGACGGCATGCTCTGGGTATATGGAGCCTTCGCCCTGATGGTATTGGTTGGAAGAGGCCTACTGGGGCAATTGCGTACGGCACCGCGTTTCCTCGGAGCCAGCTTGTTGGCAGTTTTGATTCATTGGATCGTGACGGATTTGGGGGTTTTCCTTAGTGGCACCATGTACCCAATGACCTGGGCCGGCTGGTGGGCCTGCCTGGCTGCGGCCATTCCTTTCGAGCTCAACTTCCTCTATGGCACATTGCTCTACGGAGCCGTGATGTTCGGTGCCTTTGAGTGGTTCCAGGTACGCTTTCCGATACTGGCGACTCAACGCGCCTAAATCGAAGCTCGTACTCCATTTCTGAAGGTACGGAGTTCAGCTAGTGCTTCCGTCTTTTGGTACTTGAGCTTTTCTCCGGTGCTCCCCTGGGGAAACGAAAGCGCAACTGCCGATTCCAGGGCCGCCGCTTGCGTCGGCTAGTGGGCGGGCGTTGGTGGATACCGTGTTGTTGACACAGATAATAAAAGGTACCGAGGCTGTAATCGTAGGAGTTGCGGCTGACGGAATCGAACAGGGCATCCGTTTCGGCGGGCCGGTAGTCGGGATAAAACTGGCTCAACCGATGAAAATATTCTCGCCCGGCTTCGCCGAAATGATTGGCGAAGGCGGAGGCGAGGGCAAACCAGTGGTGGTAATCCGACGTCAAGTCGATTTCCCGGCGTTCGATCTGGCGCACGAAGCGCTCCATGCGTCGGATTTCCCACCAATTCAAGATCGGAGGATTCTCAGCGAATGGTCGATGCCTTTCCCGCACCTCCGTAAACGGCTCCGCCCGGAAGTTGAAGTAAGCGTTCGGATCGTAGCTATACCCCCGCAGCGAAGCCACATTTGCCGGCAGGCGATCCAACTGGATACCCTGCTCTCGAAATACGTGCACTAGTGCCCGAAAATGGTCCCGATGCCTGGACGGATCACTGATGGGCACCAACCCCCACCAACCACGTCCGGAAACGGAGCGCCCCAAATAGGCCAACCAGGGGAAATCGGCCAGTATATTCGGCAGGTTATCGTATTCGGGCAATTGCCCATTTTCCTTTTCGTCAATATCGATCTGAATCAGACCGCTGTGCCGGATCAATCCTTTAGCACTGCGCCGCTCGAAAACGCCGGAAGGCGTGATGGCCGGCAGTTGCGCTTTCAGGCGATCGCGTGCCCGCTTATCGGAAGTGGAGCGAATGCGGTTTACCTGCGGCGCAAAGGCATCCGATTGCAACCATTCGAGCAGTGGAATGCTGCGCAATGGCCGCACCGAGCGATAATCCGAAAAGAGCGAAACAATGGTGTCGAGTGGGGATGACATGTTGTACAAATTGCCTAATTAAAACAATTTGTTTCAACCAAGGTTCCCCCGATTAATCAGCCTTTTGTCACTCCTTCAATCTGGAGCGAACCGTAGCGTAGATTTCCGCTAGCGAGAACGTGAGCTCGAGAGATTGAAGCCGAATTGTAGCCTCGTATCCCTCCGAGGTTTCAATGCGCCACAAATCCAGGCCCGGCTGTCGGTACCAAACTTCCACATAGGGTTGCTCCTGATCGATCAATACATAG
>CAZDET010000071.1:0-18180 GCA_964504335.1 uncultured Saprospiraceae bacterium | reverse complement strand
CGGCTGTCGGTACCAAACTTCCACATAGGGTTGCTCCTGATCGATCAATACATAGCTTAGAGATGCTATGTTAGCATCTCTTAAATATGAGGTTCTCTGACAATTTTCGTGGTCGACAAAGAAGGAAATATAACGAATTCCCGAGGCCTTTATACTACGGGGAGCAAACGCACCCCCCGCAAAAAATCCGCCACCTTCTGCTCCGGCATCTCACAGGGCTTCAGGCGATCCGCCTGTTGGGTGATGTAATAATTGAGGCTGACGAAATCCGTGCCGCCTAGTTCTTCCGCGTAGATCTTGAAAGAACGGCCTTCGTTAAAGGTTTGGCGGGTGATACCGTAGCGAGCACCGCGGTAGATGCCTTCGGAGTAGCCTTCCGGTAAGCGTTCGATTAAGGCACGTAGTGGTTCGGTTGATTCCATTTTTTACTCAAGGTGTTACCTAATTCCCATTTGCTCCGCGGGAGATTATCGATCTTTGAGGCTGTAATAACTGTAGGATATGCGCTGCCCAATTTGTAATCAAGATAACGGTCCCTTAATTACCCATTTTCACGAAGAGTTGGATATCGATATAATAACGGCTCTCTCGAAAGATGCGGACCATTGGCATCCGTCGCAGGGCGCTTGTTCCCGCTGCGTCGATCAGGCACAACTGTCGGGGATGCGGGATGCCATGGACACACAGGAAAGAGGATTGGCTACCCACATCGGTAGTTACTGGGTCTTACCCATTCCTCAACGCTTGGGTACCCCCTCTCAGTTCACCGGCAAGGGGGTGACCATGTGCTTCATCGATAGTGGCTTTCAGTTGCATCCCGACCTCACCCAGCCAACCAACCGAATCGTCAAAACGCACGATATCCACCATCCAGATCAGGAGGAGCATCCGGAATGGATCAAGCCGCATCCCCATAGCTGGCACGGCACGATGACATCCGTGGTCGGGGCTGGCAACGGCACGCTTTCCGGTGGTTACTACCGAAGCCTTGCTCCGGATGCGCAATTGGTGCTGATCAAAGTCATGGACGCACAGGGCAGCATCTCCGGCTCCGCCATTCAGGCAGCGCTGCAGTGGGTGCTCGATCATCACGAAGAATACGGTATTCGCATCATCAATCTTTCCGTTACCGACGATCAGGCACTACCCTATCGGGAAAATCCCCTGGGCCGCCTTGTGGAACAACTGGTAGAAGCCGGCATCAATGTCGTAGCGGCAGCGGGCAACGAAACCCAGGCCTCCCTGAAAGCCCCGGCCAATATTCCACACGCCATTACCGTAGGCGGCCTAAATGACGCGAACACCCTCCACCCTTCCGGGCACTCGCTCTATCATTCCACCTTTGGGCCGACAGCCGATTTCACCTATAAACCCGAACTTATTGCACCCGCCATCTGGGTGCCCGCCCCCATTTTGCCAGGAACCGCTGCCCAACGGGAGGCCGAAGGGCTGTTCACCGTGCAGCACGCCAGCAATCGCTTCCGCCCGAATGTAGCAGCTAACCTGTGGTACCGATTTCCATTGCAGTCTTCCATATTGACGCAACCTCCGGCTCAAATAGATGATGCCGTGAATGCGTATTTAGATAGCAGTAAATACCTGAGCCCAGATTATCAACATTCAGACGGCACCTCTTTTGCCGCGCCCATCGTGTGCGGCGTGATCGCCCAAATGCTGGAAGCCAATCCACAATTAACGGCCGCTGCCGTGCGCGAAATGCTGCTGGAAACGGCTCGGAAGCTCCCCAATTTCCCCACCTCCCGCCAAGGGTTCGGCGTCGTTCACCCCCAGGGTGCCATTATGCGGGCCGATGACGATCACCACGATTTTTTCCACTCCTTTAGCCCCATCATCGATTACCGAAATCGCCGGGTCACCTTTCGCTGCCACGAAGAAGACGCGCAGCGCATCCAGCTCGCCGGCGCTTTCAACAACTGGCAACCCACGGAAATGCAGCCCACCTCCGAACATCATTTTTGGGAGACCGGACTACCCCTGCCTGCGGTAGGCAAGTATCCCTACAAATTCGTCATCGACGGCCAAACCTGGATACCGGATCAGCGCAACCTCTTCCGCGAACCCGATCAATACGGCGGGTTTCACAGCCTCTTGTTCGTCGAGCCACAGGACTAACTTGGTTAGTACTTCAGTTCATTTGCCTGCTCATTGTTCGGGAAAGACATTTGGCCCGTCAAGTTTTCAACTTGCCCCTAAAAGACCAAAGTACCAAATGACTAATACTCCACTTCCACCAGCACCGGCGGTGGATCCATTTTTGCCAGGGTTGATTCGAGATTAGTGAGCGGATTATTTCGGATATCGAGTTTTGTTAAATGCGCGAGCCGCTCGAATCCATCCGGTAGTGCTGCGATTTGATTGTCTTTTAGGTAAAGCCACTCGAGCTGTGGTAAATGGGTGAGCTCCTCGGGGAGGGCTGCCAAATTACAGACATTCAAAAACAGCCGCTTCAGTTGATGCAGGCGGCCGATTTGTGTTGGCAGAACGCCTATCGGATTACCAGCCAGGCTCAGTTCGGTCAATTCCGGAAGTTGCCAAAGGCCTTCGTCCAGGTGGTGCAACTGGTTGGCCGTCAAGTACAATTCGCGTAAGTTTTTCAGGCGGCTGACATTCGCCGGCAGCTTTTCCAGCTTATTAAACCGCAACATGAGGAAACGCAAATTCGACAATTCGCCAATGCTTTCCGGAAGCACCTCGATCGAATTGTGGCGCAGGCTTAGCCGCTCGAGATGGTGAAGATTTCCGATCGTTTCCGGCAGAGCGGTCAATTTGTTTTTGGGAAGAATCAGCCGGGTCAGGTTTTTCAACTGCCCTACCTGCTCCGGAAGGATCGTTAATTCATTTTCTCCAAGATATAATTCCCGCAAATATTTCAAGTCCCAGAGCCATTCCGGCAATTGCTGTAAGTGGTTTTCGCCCAGGAACAGCCGCTCCAGCCACGGCAATTCAGCTGCGGCGTCGGGCAGTTCCGTCAGTTGCAGAGAAGATAGATCAAGCGTGAGTGATTGAGATTCTTTCGCACGTTGAATGCGCTCCTTCGCTGCTTGCAATTTGGCATTCATAGGTAGAGCTTGTGCCACTTTTCTACACATAGATACTTTCAGATTCGGAAAGCGCCCGATCGAATTTGTCCATGTCGTGAATAAAAATGTGCTTCTTACTAAATTCGATGAGTTGTTCATCTTCCAACTCATTCAAATTTAGGGAAGCCGACTTGCGAGAAGTGCCGATCAAGTTGGCGATGTCCGTCTGCGTCAGCGAGTGGGAAATCCAGAAGCCGCCGTCGCGTTTGCGGCCGTGGTCTACCGCCAAATCTTTCAGGAATTCCATCAGGCGGGTTCGGACGCTCTTGCGCAGCAGTATCTCAATTCGGCGCTGCAATTTCAGAATGCGCCCGCTAATGCGGCGGTTCATTTCCATGGCAAAGGGGACGTAATCGCGCGTGAGTTCACGGGCTTTATTGACACTAATTTTACAAACCTGGGTGCCGCTTTCCATCACCTGTGCGAATGTACGGTGGTAAGTATCTCCGAGCAGCGCCATTTCTCCCAGGATTTCTCCTTTACCCAAATACGCGGTGATGGACTCGTTTCCTCGTTCGTCGTAGTAGCCCACTTTCACCTTACCATTATCAATCAGATAGATGTCTTTCGCCACATCATCCTCCATGAAGAGGAATTCGTTCTTCTTGTAGACATTAGAGGGATTTTTGTTGATATGGTCCTCTAATTTGTACGGACAAAGAATTTCGTAGAAGTCCATGTTTTCTAAACACCAAATGTCTTTTCCCATCGGAAGTAGATTAGTTTCCTCGGTGTACTATCTCAAGATACTAAAATCAGGGTATTTCACCCCATTCGTATTCCCGCACCCCCCCAAATCGTCCACAATATAGATGCTTCAATCGATCTGCTGTCGAAGGTCTCAATTCGGACATTTTTCGGACAAACCGCTGCCACTGAATCTTCCATTGTTACCCCGGTAACAGCGTTGCATTGCATATCTCCCTAATTTTGAAGTGTCAATTATCCAAACACACACCATTCCACTGATTACTACCTCCATGAGTCAACCTATCGGAATCATTACAGGCGCCGCCGGCAATCTTGGCCGCGCCGTCACGCAGCAACTTCTTGATCAAGGCTACCAGGTGTACGCAACACTTGGTCCGCACGATGATCCGGGTTTTATTACCTCTCCTCACCTTTCCAGTCAAGCGGTCGATTTGACCAATGAACAGGCGACAGCCGAGTACGTTGAGCGGCTAATTGCTGAACAGGGTACAATTGACCTGGTGGTGATGATTGTTGGAGGTTTTGCACCCGGCAACCTTTTCGAAACGACCACGGGCGATCTGGAAAAGATGTTTCGCTTGAATTTCCTGACGGCCTGGCACGTGATCAAGCCCCTGTTGGAACACTTCAAGGCGCAAAACCGGGGCCAATTCGTCCTCATCGGCTCCAAACCCGGGCTCGATGCCCGTTTCGGAACGGAGGTTGCGGCCTACGGTATATCCAAATCGATGCTGGTGTACTTGTCCGATTTGATCAATGCCACCTTCGAGGATACCGCCGTCACGTCCACCGTAATTGCTCCCAGCACCATCGATACGCCGGGTACCCGAAAGGCGATGCCGGATGCCGATTTTTCCAAGTGGGTCACTCCGCAGGACATTGCCGATGCTATCGCTTTCCTCACTTCGAACGCGGGCCGGCAATTGCGCCAGACGGTGTTCAAGGTATACGGTAATTCCTAGCCGATCATCTGTCTACATCTAATAAATACGTATCCAATTATGAATAAAGTCGGAATGTGGGGTAGCCTTCTTCTGTTGATCATCCCCTTATGGACCAGCGCCCAATCGACCATCAGCGCGGGAGCTGCCGCTGCCTATGGCACCGATATCGACCAGGTCGGCGTCAACGTACGGGCCTACCTCAATTCCAGCAACCACCGCATCTGTTTTGGACCGGAACTCACCTACTTTCCAACCGTCACCGAACGCGGCGACCACGCCACCGAAGAACGCGAGTTGCTCGAATTCAATTTCAACGGGCATTTTCTCTTCGAACTGGTGGAAAACCTGGCCTTTTATCCGCTCACTGGGCTTAACTTCAGTCGGGAACGCGAGGAAGTATTCGAGGACGATGTTCTGGAAGAATCAAAAACCCTGACCGAGTGGGGGTGGAACGTTGGTGCGGGCCTTCACTATCAGCTTAATTCCCGCTGGATTCTATTCGCAGAGTACGATTACCTCATCAGCGAATTGTCACAGCATACGCTGTCTACCGGAGTCCTTATGACCTTCGGAAAGGGCTTTAAAATGGGTGGACACGAATAAATTTTGATTGCAGAAACCAATTGATTTATGACACACTACGATATGATCATCATCGGCACCGGTGCCGGTGGCGGTACCCTCGCCCAGAAGCTGGCCCCCAGCGGCAAGCGCATTCTCCTCCTCGAGCGGGGCGACTATATCCCCAAAGAACGCGACAACTGGAGTACCCAGGCGGTGTTTCTCGATGCCAAATACAAAGCAAAAGAAACCTGGACGGATAAGAACGGCAAAGCCTTTCACCCCGGCATTCACTATTGCGTGGGTGGTAATACCAAGGTCTACGGTTCGGCTCTGCTGCGCCTGCGCGAGCGCGATTTCGGCGAGCTTCAGCACCATGGAGGGGTTTCCCCGGCCTGGCCGATCAGCTACCAGGACCTCGAGCCCTACTACACGCAGGCCGAGCAACTTTACCACGTGCACGGAGAACGCGGCACCGACCCAACCGAGCCCCCCGCCAGTGCTCCTTATGCCCACGGCCCGCTGCCACATGAGGAACGCATCCAGGAACTATTCGACGACATGCGCGAACTGGGCTTAAATCCTTTTCCGCTCCCGATCGGAGTGCGCATGGAAGACCCCAGCACCGGCGCAGCCCCTCCGGTACTCGATCGCTTCGACGGCTTTCCCGACCCCTCCGAGGCGAAGGCGGATGCACACGTCGTAGGCGTGAAGCCGGCCCTGGCCCACGAGAACGTGACGATGATGACCAACAGCTACGTCGAACGGCTGGAAACCAACGAACGCGGCAACGAGATCACCGGCGTCCGCGTGCAGCAAAACGGAAATGCGTTTACCCTTTCCGCCGATATCGTAGTGGTGGCCTGCGGCGCGATCAATTCGGCCGCGCTCCTGCTCCGGTCGGCCAACGATAAGCACCCCAACGGATTGTCCAATGGCTCCGATCAGGTGGGAAGAAATTACATGGCCCACAACAACTCCGCGCTGCTCGCCATTTCGCGCAAGCCCAACCCCACGTTGTTTGGGAAAACCCTTGGCCTAAACGACTACTATTTCGGCAGCGATGATTTTGAGTTTCCCCTCGGCCATATTCAGATGCTCGGAAAATCCGATGCCTTGATGTATAAGGAAGATGCGCCTTCCTTTGCACCGGGCCTGGCCCTGGATTTCGTCGCCAAGCACTCCCTGGACTTTTGGATGACTTCCGAAGACCTGCCCGACCCCAACAACCGCGTTATGGTCGATAATCAGGGAAATATTCAGTTGCACTACACTGAAAACAATATCGAGAGCCACAAGCGCCTGGAAAAAAAGCTGCGATGGATGCTGGAGCACGTGGGGTGCATGACGCATCTACTGCCCAACAACCTCTACTTAGGGAAAAAAATCCCCGTGGCCGGCACTGCCCACCAGTGTGGGACGGTTCGCTTCGGAACGGACCCCAAGACATCGGTTTTGGATCCCTTCTGCCGCAGCCACGAAATCCGCAACTTGTTTGTGGTAGACGGTAGCTTTTTCCCATCCAGCTCTGCCGTGAACCCCGGACTGACCATTATGGCCCAGGCACTGCGCGTGGGCGATTACCTTCAGCAAGAAGTGCTGTAACTCAAAAACCAACTACATGAGCCTTCGCGTGATTGGAGCCGGACTCGGACGAACGGGCACCCGCTCTCTGACATTGAAAGCGTTAACCCCGATCTTACTATTGATTCTTGGATGGAGCGCAGCCAGCGGCCAAACGGCCCAGGCGGTTCCCAGGGTTAGCATTACCGTATCGGATTTGGATGCTATCCTGCCCTTTTACGAGGAAGTACTTACCTTCGAACGCATCGCCAGCGGCGAATTACCGAGCAAGGAAGTACAACAACTCACCGGATTGCGGGATGCCGATTTGTCGGCGCGCTATGCTCTTCTGCAGCTCGGGCAGGAACAAATCGAACTCCTCGAATTCGAAAACGAAAATCAGCATCGTCCCATTCCTGCCGATTCGCGCAGCAACGACCGCTGGTTTCAGCACATCGCCATCGTGGTGAGCGATATGGATGCTGCTTACGAGCGATTGCGATCCTATAAAGTACAGCACGTTTCGACCGCTCCACAGACCCTACCCGATTACCTGCCGGCGGCAGCGGGCATCAGTGCCTTTTACTTCCGCGATCCGGACGGCCACAACCTCGAATTGATTTACTTTCCGGAAGGCAAGGGAAATCCGCGCTGGCAAGAGGAAAATTCGGATTTGTTCCTGGGTATCGACCATACCGCCATCGGCATTTCCGATACCGATCAGTCGGCAGCCTTCTACGAAACGGTACTCGGATTAAGGCGAGCCGGCAATAGTGAAAACTATGGACCAGAGCAGGAACGCCTCAATCAGGTATTCGGAGCGCATCTCCTCATCAACGGCCTCACGGCTCAGGAAGGGATTGGCGTGGAATTTCTGGAATACCTGGCCCCTCCAGGCGGACGGCCCTACCCAGCCGATAGCCGGCCTACCGACCTGTGGCATTGGCACACGACCGTGGTCGTTCCCGACATTGAGGCGACCTATGCCCAGCTACAACAGGAATTGTACACCTTTATTTCAACGGATATTTTCACTTTTCAAAATCATCCTTCCTTTCTTGTGCGCGATCCCGACGGGCATGCCGTCCTGGTTCGATCCGCACAATAAATGCACAACTTACCGACTATGATCTTCGATATGCAACACCCTCTGAAAAACCAAACGGCACTCATCACAGGTGCCAGCTCCGGCATCGGCAAGGCCTGTGCCATTGCCATGGGTAAAGCAGGGGCCAATGTGGTTATTAATTTTGTGGGCAATCCTCAGGGAGCAGAAGAAGCCGCCGCGGAGATTCGCGAAGCGGGCGGCGAGGCCCTGATTCACCCGACGGATGTAAGCAAGAAGGACCAGGTAGACGGCATGTTTCAAAAGGCCGTCGACACCTTCGGCACCGTCGATATTCTCGTCAATAATGCAGGCCTGCAAAAAGATGCCCGCTTTATAGATATGAGCCTGAATGACTGGAACTTCGTGATTGCCGTCAACCTCACCGGCCAGTTTCTCTGTGCCCAGGCAGCGGCCCGTGAATTCATTCGCCGCGGCCCGCGCCCGGAGGTTAGCAAAGCCTTGGGAAAAATCATCTGCATGAGCTCCGTCCATGAACTCATCCCGTGGGCCGGCCACGTCAACTACGCCGCGTCCAAGGGAGGCGTTATGCTCTTCATGAAATCCATTGCCCAGGAATTGGGTGAGCACCGCATCCGCGTCAATAGTATTGCACCGGGAGCCATTAAGACGCCGATTAATACCATGGCCTGGGACACGCCCGAAGCCGAAGAAAAATTGCTCAAGCTCATCCCCTACGGCCGGGTGGGGATCACCGACGATATCGCCGATACGGCCGTGTGGCTATCCTCCGATATGAGCGATTACATCCACGGCGAAACAATCACCGTCGACGGCGGTATGACGCTGTATCCGGGCTTCAAAGACAATGGATAAACCATCAACAAAAAATACCTTCTCTGACAATTTTTGTGGTCGACACAAAACCGATGGCCGAAAAGAATTGAAGGCAGAGGATTTGTGTCGATATAACCACGAAAATTGTCAGAGAACCAAAAAATAAAAGTAAATGACTCCAAATACCACCGCCGAGCATCAACGCCTGGAGGCGAATTACCACCAAAAAGAAAAGTGGCTCAAGTGGGGGCCCTACCTCAGCGAACGCCAGTGGGGTACCGTGCGCGAGGACTACAGCGCCACCGGCGAAGCTTGGGATTATTTTCCCCACGACCACGCCCGCTCGCGCGTTTACCGTTGGGGCGAAGACGGCCTGGCCGGCATCTCCGACGATATGCAGCGGATGTGCTTCGCCGTTTCCCTCTGGAACGGGAAGGATCCCATCCTGAAAGAACGCATGTTTGGGCTCACCGGTCCGCAGGGCAACCACGCGGAGGACGTCAAGGAGCTGTACTACTACCTCGACAGCACCCCGACCCACTCCTACATGAAGCACCTGTATAAATACACCCAAAACGAGTACCCCTACGGCGAGCTGTTGTTTGTAAACGGAAGCCGATCGAAGCACGAACCGGAATTCGAGTTGCTCGATTCCGAAGCCTTCCAATCGAACGCCTACTTCGACGTGGTGACCGAATACGCCAAGGCGGGTCCGGAAGATGTACTCATCAAGATTACCGTGCACAACCGGGGCACCCAGGCGGCTCCGATCTGGGTACTGCCTACGGTGTGGTTTCGCAATTTATGGTCGTTCGGGTTGATGCAGGAAAAACCGCACATGCAGGTAGCCACCGATGAATCGGGGCAGACCTGTGTGCAGTTGGAACACCCCCAACTCGGAAATTACCGCTTTTACTACGCCCCCCCACAACGCCTCCTCTTTACGGAAAATGAAACGAATACGGAGCGCCTTTACGGCATTGAAAACGCTACGCCCTTCGTAAAGGACGCTTTTCACCGGGCCGTAACGCAGGAGGATCACGCGTTTTTGGCCGACAAGAAAGAGGGCACAAAGTGTGCTCCGGTATACCACCAGGTGGTGGAGGCCGGCGGCGCTTACGAAGTGCGGGTCCGCTTGACCAAAAACGATTCCTCTATCCTACATCCGCTGGGAGATCCCTTCGAAGCCGTTTTTCAGGAGCGCCTACAGGAGGCGGATGCTTTTTACGCCACTTTTCAGAAGGGAGCGGACGCCGACCTCACCAATATTCAGCGGCAGGCATTCGCCGGGATGCTCTGGACCAAGCAATACTACAACATCGATATGCCGCGCTGGCTCAACGGCGACCCCAACCAACCGGAACCGCCGGAGAGCCGCAAATTCGGCCGAAACCGTACCTGGCAGACCCTCAACAACGAGGATATCATTTCTATGCCCGATAAGTGGGAATACCCCTGGTATGCCGCCTGGGATCTCGCCTTCCACTGCGTACCGCTTGCTATGGTGGATGCCGAATTTGCCAAAAATCAATTGCTGCTCTTCCTGCGCGAATGGTACATGCACCCCAACGGCCAGATGCCAGCTTACGAATGGGCCTTCAGCGATGTAAATCCGCCGGTACACGCCTGGGCCTGCCTGGAGGTGTACAAAATTGACGCCGCGCGAACGGGCCGCAAGGACAAGACCTTTCTGCGCCGCGTCTTCCAGAAGTTGCTCATCAACTTCACCTGGTGGGTGAATCGCAAGGATAGCAACGACAACAACATCTTCGAAGGCGGCTTCCTCGGGCTCGACAATATCGGGGTGTTCGACCGCAGCAACACTATCCCCGGAGGCGGCCACCTCGAACAAGCCGACGGTACCGCCTGGATGGCCATGTACAGCCTCAATATGCTGGAAATTGCCCTCATCCTGGGCGAAGACGACATTGCCTACGAAGACTTAGCCACCAAATTCTTCGAACACTTCATCTACATCGCCGCCTCGCTCAACAACATCGGAGCTGACTGGACCGGTTCCTGGAACGAGGACCAGGGCTTTTTCTACGACCTGCTGGCCATGCCCGACGGGCGCTACATTCCGCTCAAGGTGCGCTCTTTGGTCGGTCTGAGTACCCTGTATGCCAATCTGGTCATCACGAAGGAACAACTCGACCAGTTGCCCGATTTTCGCAAGCGCCTGCGCTGGTTTATGAAGTACCGCGAGCAGAACAACCAACTGCTGGTGATCGAAGAATTCCACGAGGGGCGGGATATTCTGCTGTCGCTCGTTCCGCGGGAGCGGCTTGAGCATCTGCTGTCGGCCCTATTGGACGAAAATGAGTTCTTGGGGAAGGCCGGTATTCGCTCGATCTCGAAGGTACACGAAGAGCCCTATGTCGTACATATCGACAATCAGGTATTTGGCCTGCAATACGAACCCGGCGAATCGACAACCGGTCTGTTTGGAGGCAATTCGAACTGGCGGGGCCCCGTCTGGATGCCCATGAATTACCTCATTGTTCAGGCGCTACGCACGTACCATTGCTACTTCGAAGATGACTTGCAAATCGAGTGCCCAACCGGCTCCGGCACCTACGTCAACCTCGAAACGGTAGCCGACGATCTATCCTGGAGGCTCATCAGCATTTTCCGTCGCGATGAGACCGGCCACCGGCCCGTGCACGGCCAGTACGAGATTTACAAAGACGATCCGCATTTCCGGGATTTGGTGCTCTTCTACGAGTACTTCCACGGCGACAACGCCCGCGGGGTCGGCGCTTCGCACCAAACCGGCTGGACCGGGCTGGTTGCGGAATTAATCGACCGGGTAGGACACCATCCATCAACCACTCATCCTTCAAAAACAACCACTGGTGCTCACATTTAATAATCCCGAACTGCCCGATCTACTCAGTAAGGAGTGGATCGTGACTAACGGCCTGGGCGGCTACGCCTCCTCCACGGTTACCGGCGCTAATACCCGCCGGTACCACGGATTGCTCGTGGCTTCCTTCAACCCACCGACCGATCGCCGGGTGCTCGTTTCCAAGGTGGAAGAATCGCTAACCGTCGATGATCAGACCGAAGAACTCGGTACCAATCAATACCCCGGTAGTGTCTATCCAACCGGATACACCCACCTTCAAGGCTTTAAACGGGCTCCGTTGCCCGAATCCCATTTTGAAGTCTTAGGGGCGCGCCTGGTGAAAACGGTTTTCATGGTATACGGCTCCAATACAACCGTTGTGGAGTACGAAAACCGCAGCTCGAAGGTCATGCAGCTGTCGCTGCGGCCATTGCTGGTATATCGCGACTACCACAGCTTGTTTCAGGAAGCCGAATATTTTGACTTCTACCAGGAACAACCGTCTGAAAATCGAATCGATGTTTACCCTCACTACGGCGCTCCGGCCCTGCACATAGCCTTTTCCAAGGGAACCTACACGCCCCAACCCACTTGGTATCGCAACTTCCAATACGCCCTGGAGCGCTACCGGGGTCTCGATTTTCAGGAAGACGCCAAGCAGATTGGCATCCTGAATACCACACTCGATCCCGACGAGAAACTCTACCTGGTTTTCACTACCGACCCCGCCTACACCACGGGAGATCCAGCTGCGTGGAAGCAACAGGAAATATCCCGGCTGGAAGGACTTCGTCCGGCCGATACCGATTCGTTTATTCAAGATCTGATCGTCAGCGGCAACCAATTTTTGGTGAAGCGCGCTTCCTCCGACAGTGATACGCTGCTGGCAGGATACCATTGGTTTACCGATTGGGGCCGGGATACCATGATCGCAATGCGCGGGTTGACCGTTGCCACCGGCAATCGGGAAAGCTCCAGGTCGATCATTCGGACATTTCTCCAATATCTGGATGGGGGCATGCTCCCCAATCGCTTCCCCGACCGGGGTGAAACTCCCGAATACAATACCATCGACGCCACCCTGTGGCTGTTTGTAGTATTGCACGAATACTACGAAACCTTTGGTGATCGGGACTTCATTGAGGAAGTCTTCCCGAAATTGACCCAAATCGTGGAAGCGCACCAAAGCGGAACGCGCTACCAAATTCACGTGTTGGACAACCACCTCCTCTTTGGAGGCGAGGGGCTTTCCCAGCTGACCTGGATGGACGCCCGCGTGGGCGATTTCGTAGTCACACCTCGCCAGGGTTGCCCCGTGGAAGTCAATGCGCTATGGTACAACGCCCTGCGCATTTATGCCAAGTTGGGTCAACTACTCGGCTACGATACCAGCGCCGTGGATCAACTGGCCAACTGGACGGGCGACGCCTTCCGCAAGTACTTCCTCAACGACCAGGGCTATTTGAACGATGTAGTGATCCCGGGCGAATACGTAGATGCGGCCATCCGCCCCAATCAGATATACGCCTTGAGCCTGCCCTACAGCCCATTGGATTCCGATTCCGCCGAATCCGTACTTCGAGTCGTTTCCGAGCGACTTTATACTAAGTTGGGGCTGCGCTCGCTCGATCCGGATAACCCCGATTTCCGAGGCACCTACGGCGGCAATCAGTTAACACGTGACAGCGCCTACCACCAGGGGACGGATTGGGCCTTCCTGTGGGGCGAATACGCGCTCGCCTATCTGGAAGTACACCAGCATTCGCCGGAAGCCCGCCAGTATATTCTGAATCAGATGGAAGCGTTGAAAAAGCACTTCTACGAATCGGATTGCCTGTACGGCATCTCGGAAATCTTCGACGGCGGCGAACCGGCTGCCGGCCGCGGCTGCATCCAACAAGCCTGGTCGATCGGCATGCTGCTGCGGGTATTTCGCGAATTAGGAATGCTGACCGTCCAATGAGCAACTACAGTAAATCAGCCATCGCAATCGTCTATCTGAGTGGGTTCATTCAGGGCATTGCTCTGATCTTGTATCCGGCCGCGGGTCCTATTCTGACCAGCGAGGATTTCCATCAACTCAGTAGCGGTCAATTCGGAGCGTTATTCGTTCCGCAAATTCTACTAGCTATTTTGGCTTCCTTTTCCGCGCCGGCCCTGGCCCAGCGGTGGGGGATGAAAACGGTGCTGGCCTTCGGGTTGGCCGCCAACTTACTTTCCATGAGCCTGCTGGCGGGTAGCCACCTGGTCATTGGGCAAGGCAGTTTGCCCTTTGTTGTCCTAATGCTGGGAACGGGTGCACTTGGTTTGGGTTTTGGCTTCACGATCACGGCCGTCAATCCGTACGCCTACCAGTTTTTTCCGGGTAAGGAAGCCTCTGCCGTAACGAGCCTACACATCCTGCTGGGATTGGGCACGTCGTTGAGTTCCATTATACTGGGTGCCTTTTCGGCGGCCGGGTTCTGGTGGGGTGCAGCCGTGCTGACGGGCGGGATAGCACTGGGACTCCTACTGTGGATGCTGCCGCTCGCCATGCCGCTAAAGGCCGCACCCGCGGCCGCTTCGCAAACCAGCCGGGGCATCCCATCGCGATTGTGGTTGTTTTTTGCCATTGTGTTTTTCTACGGAGCCTGCGAGGCGACCTTCGGCAACTGGGCACCCATTTACCTGGAAAAACAGGCCGGGCTCTCCGCCGCCGGAGCGGCCCTCGGCTTATCGCTGTTTTGGGGAGCCATTGCCGGCGGGCGATTGTTATTCACCTTGTTGGCACTGAAATTTGAATTGCGCCTGCTACACATCATTATGCCCTTCGTGGTAGCAGCCGTATTCTATTTCATCCCCCAATTGAGTGGAGCCACTGCAAACTACGTCGCGCTGACTGCCGCAGGTTTGGGGTTATCCTTCTATTTCCCCTATTCAATTAGCTTAGCCACCGATGCCTTCCCCAGCCATTCGGCACTGGTATCGGGGATGCTGGTAGCGGCCATTCAACTGGGCACTGGAGTGAGCTCCAACGTCATCGGACAGCTGAACGAGTTCTTTTCACTTGGCACCATTATTCAATTTTCGGCTGTTTACGCAGCGCTCATGGGTGGCCTGGCTTTATTCGTTTATCTCCAACAAAAATCCCTTCTTTGACAATTTTTGTGATCGTCAGAGAACCCAAAAATCATCGAATGAAACGCAAATCCATTCTAGCGTGGGTGCTTAGTGGCCTCGCGGCGCTCATAATGTTGCAGAGTTTGTTTTTCAAATTTTCTGCCGCCCCCGAGAGCATCTATATTTTCAGTAAAATCGGATTGGAACCCGTTGGCCGCATCGGTATCGGCATCGCTGAATTGATCGTTGGTATTCTGCTTTTAATTCCCCGCACAACTTGGCTGGGTGCCATTGGCGGCCTGGGCCTGATGGCGGGTGCTATTGGTATGCACCTGACCAGCCTGGGTATTGAGGTGCAGGGCGATGGCGGCCAACTGTTCTTCATGGCTATTGGGGTGTTCGTTGCTTGTGCCGTACTCCTCTACCTTTACCGGGGGCAACTGCAAGCGTTCCTGGGCAGGCAGGTGGTGAGGGTGTAACCCCCACTCCCCTATGCGTATCTGTTTATTATTCGCTCGAACAACTCCTGCCGCCCGCTGCGCTGTTGGGGTTCGGGATTTCCCTCGGCAATAGTGGCGAGTCCTTCCAGGGTAAGTTCGCCATTGGCAAATTGTCGGCCGGTCCCACTGGTGAATGAAGAGTAGCGCTCTGCCCGCAGGTGCCGGTATTCCGACTCCCGGAGAATGGTATCGGCCGCCAGCAGGGCGCGGGCGAAGGCGTCCATGCCGGTGATGTGGGCGTAGAACAGGTCGACCAGATCGGTGGAGTTGCGGCGGGTTTTTGCATCGAAGTTGATGCCGCCGCCCTGCAGGCCACCGGCTTCCAGGAAGACGAGCATCATCTCGGTCAATTCGAAAGTATTGACCGGAAATTGATCGGTATCCCAACCATTTTGGTAGTCGCCGCGGTTGGCGTCCATGCTGCCGAGCAGACCGGCGTTGGCGGCCACCTGCATTTCGTGCTGCATAGTGTGCTGGGCCAACGTGGCGTGGTTGACCTCTACGTTCAATTTGAAATCATCCAGGAGATCGTATTCACGCAGGAAATTAATGACCGTGGCCGTATCGTAGTCGTACTGGTGCTTGGTCGGCTCCATGGGTTTAGGTTCAATGAAGAACGCACCCTGAAAGCCCTGCTCCCGTCCGTAATCGCGGGCCAGGTGCAGGAACCGGGCCAGGTGATCCAACTCGGCCTTCATATTCGTATTGAGCAGGCTGCCGTAGCCTTCGCGGCCGCCCCAAAAGACATAGTTTTCGCCGCCCAGTTTGATGGTCATATCCAGTGCATTCCGGACTTGCGCTCCGGCGTACGCTACGACGGCGAAATCGGGATTGGTCGCCGCCCCGTTCATATAGCGCGGGTGCCCGAAGAGGTTGGCCGTTCCCCAAAGCGGGTGGATGCCGGTAGTCGCCTGCTTTTCCAGGGCGTAGTCGGTGATTGCCTCTAGCCGCTGACGAGATTCTTTCAGCGTCTCCCCTTCGTCGATCAGGTCGTAATCGTGGAAGCAGTAGAAATTGACGCCCAGCTTCGTCATGAATTCGAAGGCGGCATCCATTTTATCGCGGGCCCGTTGCAGCGGGTCGGTAGCGGTATTCCACGGAAATTGCTTGGTGCCCTGGCCGAATGGATCGCCGCCGGTATTGCAGAAGCTGTGCCAGTAGGCTATGGCAAAGCGAAAGTGCTCCTTCATCGGTTTGCCGGCCACTACCCGCTCGGGCTGATAGAATCGAAAGGCTAACGGGTTGCTCGATTCGGGCCCTTCAAATTCGATGCGATCAATGCCGGTGAAGTACTCCGTCGTTCCGATGCTAAAGGACATGAGGTGGTTGATTTTCGAGTTGTTGTAATAAAGCGGCCTTCCAGCGGTGGTAAGCCTCCTGATAAACATCTACCCTTTCGATCGGGTAGAACGTCTGTACCACCGGATCGCCGGAAACCGCCTCACGCAACGTGGCAAATTGCCCCAATCCATGAGCAGCACCCCTTGCCGCGCCAATGGCACCTGTGGTAGATACCACTTCGATGGGTGTATTAGTCAGAGTAGCAATGGTGGTACTAAATACGGCCGATTGAAAGAGGTTATCGTTACCGACCCGCAGCTTCGTGGGGAGTACGTTTAATTGTTCCATCCCGTACACAAAGGCAAAGGCAATACCCTCGAGGGCCGCTCGCAGGAAGTGCGGCTTGCCGTGCCGGTTGAAATCGAGTCCCAGCACTTGGGCGCCAAGCGTGCGGTTTTCCAGCATGCGCTCCGCCCCGTTTCCGAAGGGAAGCACGACTAGGCCATCCGCGCCGATGGCGACAGCCTCGACCATCTCCTCAAGCTGTGCGTAGGGCCGGTCCTCCCACCCAATCAACGACCGGACATAGCGGTATAGAATGCCTGCCCCATTGATGTTGAGCAACAAGCCGGTGCGCGGTGCATCCGGTTGATAATTGACGTGCGCAAAGGTATTTACCCGCTGCTGCGGATCGCCGATCAGTTGATCCGACACGCTGAACACCACACCGGAGGTACCACCGGTGGCGGCCACTTCGCCGGGTTCCAGGGCTCCAAGCGCCAGGGCATTATTCGGCTGGTCTCCTGCACGATACGCCACGGGAATGCCCGCTGGCAAGCCCAGGGCCTCCGCGGCAACGGGCTGCAACCGTCCCTGCTCCCCAAATACGGGCACCCGACGAGGAAGCAAGTCGGTGGGAATACCGTAGTAATCCAGCAAAAAGTCGGCAGGCCGCTGCGCCCGAAAATCCCAGAACATGCCTTCGGACAGCCCGGCGATGGTCGTCGTAGCTTCTCCGGTCAGTCGGTAGGCGATGTAATCGCCGGGCAACAACAGGCGGTAAATCCGCTGAAACACCTCCGGCTCGTTTTCCTGCACCCACCTCAACTTCGAGGCCGTGAAATTG
Organism: uncultured Saprospiraceae bacterium; assembly: GCA_964504335.1. GTDB lineage: Bacteria > Bacteroidota > Bacteroidia > Chitinophagales > Saprospiraceae > CAZDET01. Next base: position 543 of record CAZDET010000071.1, on the reverse strand, counting down.
CCCGGGCTATTAAGCAGGCGCTCCATACATCGCTCCGCTCCCAGCGCCGCGAAGGCCGCCTGCCCAATGGCCACCGCCCGGCTATCCGACCAGATAATGGCCGGTCGCAGCACCTGCCCCCGCTTATCGATTAATACCAGGCCGTGCATTTGGTAGGCAATCCCGATGCCTGCTACCAAGGATGGATGGACGCCGGTTTCCCGCCACAAGGCTTGGGTAGCAGCCACTACCATTTCCCACCACAACGAGGGCTCCTGCTCCGCCCAGCCCGGCTGGGGGCTTTGGATTGCCATTTCGGCCGCCGGTTCTTTCACTACGGCTACCGGCCGGTTCGTCGAGCCGTCTAGCAAAGCCGCTTTAATGGAGGAACTGCCGATGTCGTAGCCGAGGTAGTACATAAGGGAAAGATAGCGATCCCGAACCAATTTAACGCCAGGTTGATTATCTTTAAACTATAAGTAACCCAGCTACTATGAGCGGTCGAGTGGATGATTGCTAAAAGTAACAATAAGTTATTTCGGTTCCAACCAAGGCACGCCCGGA
>CAZDET010000070.1:0-22857 GCA_964504335.1 uncultured Saprospiraceae bacterium | reverse complement strand
TTCGGAGACACACGCACACCTATACTAAAAAAGCCGCCCAAAGGGACGGCTTTTTGCTTGTGGAGGTAGAGGGATTCGAACCCACGGCCTCTTGCATGCCATGCAAGCGCTCTAGCCAACTGAGCTATACCCCCGGGTAGTAGTGTGAGTTTGGGTTTGGGTGTGCGTGTAAGGGTGCTTTTTCAAAAGCTTCGCAAAGATAGGGGGCATCGGGGAGTTACGCAAACAGCAGCGACATTTTTTACGACACAGGCTGCTACTAAACCGCGCAGCGAGTTGCGGATAATACCTAGCAGAACGGACTAAAGTACTAATGAACTAAATGACTAAAGTACTACAAGTGGAAACTGGGAATAGACCAAAGTACCAAAAGACCAAAGTACCAATCACAACGCCGGATACTCCCGCGGAGCCGCCTCGCGCACCATGCCGTAGATCGCTTCGAAGACATCCTCGGGGTTGGGTTTGCTGAAGTAGTCGCCGTCCGAGCCGTAGGGGGGGCGGTGGGGGGCGGCGGTAATGGTGACCGGCTGCGCGTCGAGGTGGCGGTAGGCGCCTTGTACTTCCAGCACTTGCTGGAGCATGTAGGCCGAGGCGCCGCCGGGTACGTCTTCGTCGAGGATGACCAGGCGGTTGGTGCGGGCCACGCTTTCGACGATCTGGTGGCTGCGGTCGAAGGGGAGCAGCGTCTGGACGTCGATCAGCTCTACGTGGATGCCGTATTGGTCTAGTTGCTCGCAGGCCGATTGGGCGACGCGCACGCAGGAACCGTAGGTGATCAGGGTGGCGGCATCGCCCTGGCGGAGGAGGTCTACCTGGCCCAGGGGTACGGTGAAGTCGCCGAGGTTGTCGGGAACACGCTCTTTGAGGCGGTAGCCGTTGAGGCATTCGATGACGATACCGGGGTCGCTGGATTGCAGCAGCGTGTTGTACATGCCGGCCGCCTGCACCATGTTGCGGGGCACGCAGACGTATATGCCGCGCAGCGAATTGATGATCATGCCCAGTGGGGAGCCCGCGTGCCAGATGCCTTCCAACCGGTGCCCGCGGGTGCGGACGATGGCCGGCGCCATCTGCAGGTTGTTGCTGCGCCAGCGGAGGGTGGCCAGATCATCCGTCAGTGGTTCGAGGCCGTAGATCAGGTAATCGAGGTACTGGATTTCGCCGATCGGCCGCAGGCCGCGCATGGCCATACCGATGGCCTGACCCATGATGGTCCATTCGCGAATGCCGGTGTCGAAGACCCTTGGCTCCCCGTACTTGTCTTGCAGCCCGGCGAAGCCCTGGTTGACGCCACCGATCTGCCCGAGGTCTTCTCCGAAGGCGTGGAGGGTGGGTAAGTCGTTCAGTTTGCGGTCGAAAAAGCGGTTGAGGATTTCGTAGCCGTTTACGGTTGGAGCATCGTCGGAGTAGACGGCCGGTACGGATTTTACGGCCACTGCACTTTGGGAGCTCTCACTGTATAAATGGGTGTGGTAGTTCGTTTCGGCCTCGACGTAAATCGAATCCAATAGGGCCTTCACCCGATCGGCCAGCGGATGTTGTTCGGTGCGCAGAAAGAAGTACAAGCGCCGGGCGTTCTGGGTTACTTCGCTGATGAGCGGATGGGTATGGACCTTTAGCTCGCGTTCCAGATCAGCGATCAAATCGATTTGTAGTCCCTGCAATTCCTGGTAGATGCTGCGCAGCTGGGTAAGTGGTTCCTTGCTGCCTTGGTTGAAGGTCTTCCAGGCGCGGTCGCGGCAGGCTTTTACGTAAGCTTTTGCCTCCTTGCGTACGGTGGTGATTTCCTCCTCGGTGGCCATCCCCTCGCGCACCATCCATTCGCCCATGCGCTTGATGCAATCGTTGTCGCGCTCCCATTCGAGGCGCTCCTGGCTTTTGTAGCGCTCGTGCGATCCGGAAGTGGAATGCCCCTGGGGCTGGGTCAGCTCGGTGATGTGAAAGAGGGCGGGTTGGTGGGTCTCCCGCATCTGTTCGATGGCCGTGCGAAACAGGTCGATCAGCCCATCGTAGTCCCAGCCTTTTTCCTGGTAAATCTGCAATCCCGTTCCGGCAGGACCTGCGAGGCCGCTCAGTGCTTCGCTGATACTGCCCTTGGTGGTTTGATACTTGATGGGTACGCTGATGCCGTAGCCGTCGTCCCAGACGAAGGTAGCCAGGGGTACCTGCTGGACGGCCGCCGCATTGAGCGTCTCCCAGAATACCCCTTCGGAAGTGCTGGCATCGCCGATGGTACAAAAGACCACTTCATTACCGGCATTCGAAAAGGGGGTACTTTGCAAGGCGGCGTTTTCCCGGTATTTTTTGCTGGCCAGGGCCAATCCGAGCGCCCGGGCCATTTGACCACCGGTAGAAGATATATCGGAACTGATGTTGTATGCTGCCTTCTGTTCGATCCAGTTGTCCTGATCGTCGATGAGGGGCGTGGCGAAGTGGCTATTCATTTGCCGGCCGCCGGAAAACGGATCGTTTTTGGGGTCGGAGTAAAGCTGGGCAAAGAAATCTTCGACGGTCGAAAGCCCCAGCGCAAACATAAAGGTTTGGTCGCGGTAGTAACCCGAGCGAAAATCACCCCGGCGGAACGCCCGGGCCATCGCCACCTGGGGCACTTCCTTGCCGTCGCCGGTAATGCCGAATTTGGCCTTCCCGGTTAGGACCTCCCGGCGCGCCAGTAAACTGGCCTCCCGGCTAATGCAACAAATCTGAAAATCGCGCCAGATTTCTTCCCGGGTCAATTCCTGATCAGATCCTTCCAAGTTTCCAGGTGCACGCAACAGATTGTTATCTACCATTTCAGAGGTTGGTTAGGTCAATGAATTCATGGAATAAAATACCGGATGGCGACGGTAATCGTCCGGTATAATTTGTGGTGGTGGTTCGAATAGCTTATATCATTTGGCATAAACCAAAAACTAACAATTGGCAAAATTTAATTTGCTTTTATTGGGGAGTACCACCTGCTAATTTACATAAAATTTGGCTTCTACGCAAAAACAGGGAGGGGTGTCGAAGGTTTAAGGGTAGCCCGAAAGGCAACGGGGTCTTTGCGAGCTGTTAACTTCTCATTAAGAGGACCAGCCTGGCGCATTGCCTACCTTTGTCGTGCAACCTTTCCGGGTTTTTATTTCATTCATGCAAGAACTAAAACCATGAAGCGTATTTTCTTTCTTTTCGCCTTGGCACTTGGACTGTCCGTCACCGCCTTCGCACAGGGAACTCCAAAGATGGAGTTCGAAGCTACGGAGATCGACTACGGAACAATCGCTCAAGGTTCTGATCCTTATCGCATCTTTACCTTTACGAATACCGGCGACGCTCCGCTGCTGATCACCAACGCAAAGGGTAGCTGTGGCTGCACCGTTCCTGAGGTTCCCCAGGGTGCCATTGCTCCCGGTACCTCTGCCGAAATCAAGGTGCGCTACGATACGAACCGCCCCGGTCCGTTCACCAAGCGCGTTACCCTTACTACCAACGCCAGCGCCGAGCCGATCATCCTGACCATCAAAGGAAAGGTAGAACCGAAGCCCGCCGAGCCCGATGGCGTCCCCGCTAAGCAAAACGGCATCTTCAACGGTGGTGGTAACTAAATCCAACTAATTTTTTTAGTTTGCCTTTTTTGAAGGCCCTGAAAGCCCCGATCGACTGATTTCGATCAGGGCTTTTGTTTTCATTTTGTCCAAGCGCACACTTAAATTTGAAGATTGCAATGAATTAATTATAAAAAAAACCCTCGCTCCGTTACGAAGCAAGGGCCTCTAACCCAAACAAATAAACACAAAAACTACTTTTTTCTCCTACAATAATAGCGGATTTTTAGGTGGATTCAAAGCTGGAACCCTGAATTTTTACAGTATACTTAAGGAGTAACAAAAGCGGGAAGCCGTGGATTTTAGGCTTGCTTAGAGGCAATTATCAACCTAACGTTATTGAATATGTTATTATTATAATGTATGTAGAGAAAAATAATTCGCCCACCTACTGATCGTCTACAAGTTTGAAATAATCATCCAAGACCGTTCGGGTCCAATCGCTGCCGTAGCCCTTCTGGTATAACGGCTTGGTGCCTCCGGTGGCCGTCACCACCATCAGGGGCTGATTACTGCGCAGCGCCACTAGTAATTGTCTTCCGAAAGTAAGTTGATCCAGCGCGTTGGAGGAAGCCAGGCGAATGGTATCCCTGGAATTCACAATAAACTGAAGCGGCTGTGCATAAGTGCCGGGGTAGGGGAGTGCCTCAAATTGAAGGTAGGCTTCATCCTCTATCCAATTGTCGAGAATGATGGGCATAAACACCGGTTGATTGCTGGAATCGGGAAAGGCCCGAAATTGATAGCGGTCCATGCCTCTGGTCGAATCCGAGCGGATGTAGTCGGTTTGGCGCAAATTATTGAAGTACAGGCGAGACGGATTGGACGTGCGCACATCCGCGTGCCCCACCCGATTGGAGGGAGGGCGCTCTTCGCAGCAAGTCAGGCAGAGCAGGGCGAAAAGGTAAGCGGAAAATCTATATTTTGCCATGCCCTAAACGAACAGCATGCCCTGGATAAAGTTTTTGTTGAGCGCTGCGCTGCTCTCCGTTCTGTTTTGGGTAGGGAATACCTACCAGCCATTCGGCACTCCGCTCCCGGCAATGGGCCCCCTATTGTCTCCTTTCGAAGGATTTTGGCAAAACGCCGAGTCGGTGCAAGTGCCGGAAGGTACAGTGCTATCTATACCTTCCGATGCGCCATACACGGGTGAGGTACTCATAGACGAACGGGGGGTGCCGCACATTTTTGCCCCATCGCTGACCGATGCCGCCTTTTTGCAAGGCTACGTCGAAGCGCGCGACCGGCTCTGGCAAATGGATATCTCCATTCGGGCGGTCGGCGGACGGCTGGCCGAGCTCTTTGGCCCCAGCCTGATAGAGCGCGATCGCGACCAACGGAAGAAAGGATTTCGCGTAGCCGCCCGGCGCGCCCTGGAAATCTGGCAGCGGGACCAGGAAAGTTATGCCTTCATCGAAGCCTACAGTGCGGGGGCCAATGCGTACATTACCAATCTCGAGCCGGCCGATTATCCCCTGGAATTCAAATTGCTGGGATACGCCCCGGAACCCTGGACGCCCTTCAAAACGGCGCTCTACTTTAAGAATATGGCCCAAATACTCTGCATGCGCGCCGACGATATCGCCGCCAGCCAAATGCGCGCGCGTTTCGGGAGTGATTGGTTCGAACGCTATTATCCCGAACGCAACCCGCGGCAGTCGCCGGTTATCAGTGCCGATCAGGAATGGGCCTTCGAGCCGGTGCGGCAACTGGATTCCCTTCCCGAGCTATCGCAACAGATACCCAACGTCCACTTTCCCCCGGCAGCTCCCGACGGGCTCGGCTCCAACAACTGGGCCCTGAGCGGCAGCCGGACGGCCTCGGGCAACCCGCTGCTGGCCAATGATATGCACCTCAACCTCACCTTGCCCGCCATTTGGTACGAAGTGCAGATTCATACCCCTGAGGTCAATAGCTACGGAGTAACGCTTCCCGGCGTTCCGGGAATCATCGTCGGGTTCAACGAAGATATCGCCTGGGGCATTACGAATGTGAGTCACGACGTGCTGGATTGGTACCGAATCGAATGGGCCGATCCGGCCCAACGCACCTACCTGCTCGACGGAGCCCCCACGGCAGTTGAACCGGTGATCGATACCATTCAGGTGAAGGGAGCTGCTGCCGATACCTTACGCACGCCCTGGACGATTTGGGGGCCGGTGGTCTACGACTCGACCGACGTTCCCAACACGGCGCTGGCCATGCGGTGGATGGCCCACGAAGGTGCAGAACTGGATTCCTTCAACGTAATTCGGACCTTTATCGGGCTGATGAAGGCGCGTAATTATGCGGATTATCGAGCCGCTTTGCGAAATTTTACAACTCCTTCCTCCAATTTCGTATTCGCCGCGCGCGACGGCGATATCGGACTGACCGTGACTGGAGCCTTCCCTTTGCGGCGGCCCGCCCAGGGCAGGTTTGTGCAGGACGGCAGCCGATCCGATCACCAATGGGCCGGCATCATCCCACCCGAGCAGGTACCGGCCGAGCACAACCCGACCCGCGGTTTTGTCGGGTCGGCGAATCAGCGAAGTGCCGATCCTTCTTATCCTTATTACTATCTCGGTCGGTTCGACGACTACCGGGGGCGCTACATCCACCAGCGATTGGCCGAAATGACGGGGGTAACCTACCGCGATATGCAGCAGTTGCAACTCGATAACTACAGCTTATTCCCCGCCGATGCCCTACCGGTGTTGCTCCCCCTGGTCGACTCCATGGAAATGAACGACGCGGAGCGCCGCTGCTACGAATTGCTGAAGGCCTGGTCGTACCGCTTCGAGCCGGAGGAAAAGGCGCCGGTCTTGTTCGAACAATGGTGGGATACCCTCTACGACGCCACCGTAGATGAAATTCGCAACGCGGAAGGGGAGGTGATCTATCCGGAAGACTGGCGACTCATCGAATTGCTCGAGGAGCATCCAAACGATCCGCTTTTCGACGATCTGAATACCTCCGATCGGGAAAGCGCCCAGGATCTCGCAAGGCGGGCCTTTCGGCGTGTGGTAGGCGAATTGCCCGCTGCTTTCTTCCATTCGGACTACACCTACGCCGGGCAACGGCCGAAGGTAGTCCGGCACCTCGGCAATATTCCGGCGTTTTCCTCCGACACGCTTTATCTGGGAGGCTACGCAGATGCCCCCAACGCGATTCGGGGCAACCTGTCGGGGCCGAGCTGGCGGATGATCGTCCACCTCGATGAGCAGGTACGGGCCTGGGGCGTTTACCCCGGCGGGCAGTCGGGTAATCCGGGAAGCCGAAACTACACGACCGGCGTCGGTCCCTGGGCCGAAGGCCGATACTTCGACCTGTTTTTCATGCGCGATCGTTCCGATCGCAGTCAATCTATTGTCGAGACCCTTCAACTCCAATAATTATGTTCCATGCGCGTTGGTTGTTGGTGCTATTGCCGCTGCTGGCCGGTATTGCACAGGTTTATTTCCCCTGGTACAGCTTGCTCGTCGTCGGGTTGCTGTTGGGGGTGCTGGCGCAGCCGACACCCTGGCGGGCGTTCGGGTACGGATTGTTAGGAGCGCTCCTGCTGTGGGGCGGTTATGCCGCCTGGATCAACTGGCAAAACCAGGGGATGCTAGCCGACCGAATGGGGACCCTCTTCGGAGGGATGGGCCCCTGGACGATGGTTGGTGTATCCGCTTTGATCGGTGGGCTTTTTGGTGGCTTGAGTGTGCTGACGGGCAACTTGGGGCGGCGACTATTTGTGCGTCCTACCGATTGACAATTCTTTTTCCTTGGTTCGTCCTGGAAATCGGACGCTTCAGTCGAAAAAAGTAGCGTACAGGCCTGCTGAGGGTTAATTTCGAAAGAAAAAACGATGGGAGCCTGTAATAATCGATCTGCTTATTGTGAAAAGCGTTCCAATGAATCGCCTAAGATGCGGTTCTACCGCAACTTTCGGTCTTTTTTGATTTTTAATGCGGTCGTCGTCGCTCTGTTTGTATTTGGTCGGACGAGTGGAGGCTTGTTTTTGGCTAGTGTGATCTGGGGAGCGATTCTATTTAGCCGCTACGTCAAGTTATTTGGTTGGCCGGGTACGAACGGCTGGTTCGGAGAAGACTGGCAGGCCTGGATGGAAGAACGCGAGCGGAAGAACTACAACGACGATGACGGCCCGGCTATTCGCGATAAAGATCTAGTGTAGTTAAACTTTGGGATAAATGGGGTTTTTTATTATTATCTATTAACCATAAATCAACCGACTCCATGGACTCCAAACTGTCTGATCGCCGAGACAGGGCTAAGCGCCGCTTTTACCGACACCTTGCCCGCTATCTGATTTTCAGCGTTTTCTTTGTCGTACTTAATCTGGCCACCTCGCCCGGTAATTGGTGGTTCTTCTGGCCGATTTTCGGATGGGGAATTGCCATTGCCAACCACGCATTTCGGGCCTTCGGCTCCGATGCCTACGCCGAAGCGGAAGCCGACCACGAGCGGCGCACGAAGCGGTACTCCCGGCGGCTGCGCCCCCACAATGATATCGACCATCAGGAAGAGTTGCACCTCGACGAGCGGAAAACTACCCGCGTCAAGCAGCGGACCTTCAGCGAGCGGGATCTGGTCTAGGAAGGAATTTCCAGACCATTCCTAGATTCCAGCGGGTGGCCTGACCGATAAATTCTCCCGAGAGCACGTAGGCGCCGCCGCCTACCACTCCTAACCAGGGGGTTATTGGGACGTAAAGCGTGCCTCCCGTGCGCGTCCAACTGCTGGCGGCATTGGCGATGGCGGTTGCCATTGCGTCACTATTGTCGAGCGAGCGCACCAACTCCAGCCACCCCTCCAGATAGAAATAGCGAGCGCCGAAGCCGGTGCGAATAAGCAGCGGCCACACCGCCACGGATTCAGGTGCCAGCTGAAAATCGAGGCCACTTTGGCCGCTGATAAACCACCCCGACTCGTGATTGAACTGGTAGACCAACCGCCCCTGGAATATCGTGGCCCGTTGCCCGATCGCCCCCTCGCCTTCGGTTGGGTAATTCGATACAGGTACGCTCAGCCCTACTGCCGTGATGAACGAACTGGTACCAGTAGGCACTTCCGCATAACTCGATCGATACTTTAGCCACAAGCTGGCGTCTTGCAAGCCCCGGTTATCCCCCGTGGTGTAGATGTAGGGCAGGGTGCCGACTAATGAGCTGTATTCATTAATGCCGTACTCCACGTAGGCATTGTAGGATCGGATGATAAGATCCCGGTCGATCGCCCCTTCGGCCTGAAAATAGCGATCAAACGATTCGTAACTATAGGCGAGCGCTACGGCCAATTCGCCCCGCTGGGGCATAAATCCACTAATGGGGCCCTGCGCAAACAGGTGTGGAAAATAAAAACAGCAAATAGCGACACAATAGAAGTAGCTGGTTTTTTTCATAGGATCGACAAATCGGCTCGCGCATGTAACGCTCGAGCGGCCGAATATTCTTCCAATCTGCCCGATTTTCGAAAAAAATGTCGCCGGGCACCCCTCCTTTCCGAACCCGAAATTTCTACTATCTTTGGCCGTTCAAATGCAGAGCCACTTTACATAGTCCAGTTCGCTTGAGTGATAGTCTAGTCATTATTCCGACGTATAACGAACGGCAGAATATCGTTCGCATGATTCAGGCGGTGTTCGCACAGGAGCCCGCCTTCGATCTTCTGGTTGTAGATGATGGTTCTCCGGACGGTACGGCAGATCTGGTAAAGGAACAGCAACCGCAGTTTCCCGACCGCCTGCACCTGTTGCAGCGGGGTGGTAAGATGGGGTTAGGTACGGCGTATTTAGACGGATTCCGGTGGGGATTGGAGCGCTCTTACAGCTATTTCTTCGAGATGGATGCCGATTTCAGCCACAATCCGGAAGACTTGCCGCGTCTGCTCAAGGCGTGCCGGGAAGACGGTGCCGACCTGGCAATCGGTTCCCGCTATGTGCGCGGCGGCCGGCTGAAGAATTGGCCCTGGGATCGGCGGTTGCTTTCCTACGGCGCTTCTCTGTACGTTCGGCTCATTACCTGGATGCCCGTCAATGACCCTACGGCAGGGTTTAAATGCTACCGCCGAGAGGTGCTGGAAGCCATTGATTTCGACCGCATTGGATTTGTCGGATATGCCTTCCAGATTGAAATGAAGTTTGCTGCCTGGCGGCTGGGGTTCCGCCTTGTCGAAGTGCCCATTACTTTCGTCGATCGGTTGGAGGGTACCTCCAAAATGAGCAAGAGCATCATCGGAGAAGCCGTACTCGGCGTGCTGCAAATCCGTTGGTCTTCCTTTTTTCAGTCCTACCGCAGGGAGCAGGCCAAGAGGATTTGAGCGGCGTTCAACCTGTCGCACGAACGGCTGTTGAGAAGGAAAGAAATCATTCATGAAGGATTCGGTAGGGGAATTGGCGAATAGCCTCTCCCACGGTCTGGGGCTTCTGATTAGCCTGGTAGCGGTGCCTATTCTCGTGGCCTCGGCCGTTCAGTCCAACTCGACCTACGCGGTGATCGGGGGCGGGGTGTTCGGATTTACCCTGCTGTTTATGTTCACCTCGTCTACGCTTTATCACACGATCCAGCATCCCGAGACTAAAAAGGTGATGCAAAAGCTCGATCACATCAGTATTTATTTCCTGATAGCGGGCACGTATACGCCTTTTTTGCTCCTCTTCATCAACAACACGCTGGGCATGCTGCTTCTGGGGCTCCAGTGGAGCCTGGTGATTTTTGGCATCGTGTATAAGACGTTCTGGATAGGAAAATACCGGAAGTTATCCCTGGCGATTTACTTACTCATGGGCTGGGCGGCGGTCCTCGCAGGCCGGTCATTTGTGCAAAATTTACCCCTTTCTTGTCTTATTTTGGTGGTGATAGGGGGCATGCTGTACACGGTTGGGGTCGTTTTTTATCGCTGGGAGTCGCTGCGCGGGCACCATCTTATCTGGCATTTGTTCGTGTTGTTTGCCAGCTTTTCACACTATGCGGCTGTTTTGTTTGCAGTTAATGATATCGGATGGAATTGATGGCCCCCAACCACTTCATGGCCAGCAATTTTTTGGAAGTGTGAACAATAGTTCGAATAACTACTCGTCAATGTCGTAAATGGCTGTTGAAAGCCAATCCGGCAAAAACATACACAAAGCATGCGATCAAGTACAGAAAATGGGCATCACGACGGGCGCGAGCTCGGCGTGGCGATCATTGGCCTGGGGGGGGCAGTTGCAACTACTACGGTGGCCGGCACACTACTAATTCGGAAGGGCTTTCAATCAACGGCCGGGCTACCCCTCGCCGAATACTCCGACTTTGACTTAATCGACTACGATCGGATTGTTTACGCCGGATGGGACTTGTATCAGGACAACCTCTACGCGGCGGCAATCAAGCACCGGGTTCTGGATGAGACGCAGCTCGGGAAAATCAAATCGGAGCTAACGGAGATCACTCCCTGGCCGGCTATCGCCAATAAGGCATTTTGCTCGGGAGTTGTTTCAGAACAGGATACGACGGGTACGCTGCTGGAGCAACTCGATTCCATTCGCTTCCAGCTGCGGGCATTTATCGAGCAAATTCGCGGAGAGGTAGTGGTCATTAATTGCGCCTCCACCGAGCACGCCGTCGATCCGAATTTGCCGGAATATCAAACGCTGGAGGCATTCGAGCGGGCGGTGCGAGCCGATAGTCCGCACATTTCGCCGGCTATGTTGTATGCGTACGGCTGTTTGGAGGTGGGCGTTCCCTATGCCAATTTTACCCCGAGTCTGGCCGTCGATATTCCCGCCCTGCTCGAGCTGGCCCGCCGCCGCGGGGTACCGGTGGCCGGTAAGGACGGGAAGACCGGCCAAACCTACCTTAAAACCGTACTGGCACCGGCTTTTCGCGACCGGGCCCTGCACGTCGATGGTTGGTACTCTACCAATATTCTGGGAAATCGCGACGGGGAAGCATTGGAGGAGCCGAAATCCCGGCAATCTAAAATAAATACGAAGGGCAGTGTGCTCGATGCGTGCCTGGGCTACCACGTGGAAAACCACCAGATTCATATCCACTATTACAAACCACGGGGCGACGATAAGGAAGCCTGGGATAATATTGATATAAGCGGCTTTCTGGGGCATCCGATGCAAATTAAGGTCAACTTCCTCTGCAAAGATTCGATCCTGGCTGCTCCGCTGGTTATCGAAATTGCCCGTTGCCTGGAATTGGCAAAGCGGACGGCCCGGGGGGGAGTAGTGGAAGCGTTGAGTGTATTTTTCAAGGGGCCAACTACGCAGGAGGGTACCGAGCCGGAGCACCGCTTTCACGTCCAGCAAGCCACCTTACTGCGGTGGCTGGAAGAACAATCGCGGATCGCCAGGCACGGATCGCCGGCAGCCGGAGCAAACGAAGTTTCCGCTCAGTAACGGACCCTCGATCAATCTATAAGTCGCTAACCCATGGCCACGAACCGATTGCGGTATGCCTACAATACCAACGGCTGCGCGAACCACCGGCTGAAGGATGCCGTAGCGTTGATAAGTGATGCCGGATACGACGGCATCGCGCTTACGCTCGATTGGCAACACCTCGATCCTTATGCCCCGGATTGGCGCGACCAATCGCACCGCCTGGCCGATGAGCTCCTGCGGCGCGACCTGGGCTGTGTGATTGAAACCGGTGCGCGCTTCTTGCTCAACCCCCGGTTAAAGCACGAACCGACGCTCATTAATCCGACGGTTGGCGGGCGGCGCAAGCGGTTGGATTTTCTGAAACGCGCCGTCGATGTTGCGGCCATCCTCCGGGCGGAAGCCGTTTCCCTCTGGGCAGGGGTTCAGCAAGACCGCGTCACGAATGCCGAAGCCCGGCAATGGCTGGTGGAAGGTATCACTGAACTTTGTGCCTACGCCGACGACCGTAAGGTAACGTTAGCACTCGAACCCGAACCCGGTATGGCCATCGAAACGAACGCGGATTATCAATCCCTCAAGCAGGCCCTCCCCAAAGCGGCCCGATCCTCCCTTCGATTGGCCCTCGACGTGGGCCACGTTTGGGTGACCGGCGAAATGTGGCCCGAGGAAGCCGTACGAATGTTCCAACCCGAGCTCGGTACCGTGACCATCGAGGGGATGGAACGAGGCGTGCACACCCACCTGCCGATTACCGAAGGAGACATGGAGATACCCCCCATTCTATCGGCATTGCGCGAAATTCAATTCGACCGTCTGGTTTGCGTCGAATTGTCGCGTGAATCACACCGCGCCCACCGGGCCATTCCCGAAACGCTATCCATCCTCCAAGCCCTCGAAGCAGATCTCCAATAACTATGCGCCTACTAGAAGCAATCGACTTTCTGACACCGGCCTTTTCCGAACCCATTCAGGGGCAATGGGCAGATATCGGTGCCGGCACCGGCTTGTTTACCCTGGCACTGCGACATCTGATGACCTCGGGTTCCATCATCGCGCTCGACAAATCGCCCCATGCGCTGTGGTCGCTTCCGCTCGCAGAACGCATTCCCATCGAAGTGGCCGAAGGGGATTTCACGAAATCGCTTGAACTACCACCCCTCGATGGTCTTGTGATCGCCAACGCCTTGCACTACGCAACAGATCCGGAGAACGTGATGCAGGAGCTGGTTGGTCATTTGAAGGAAGCGGGGCAGTTGCTACTCATCGAGTACGATACCGATCGACCTCAGCTACCCTGGATTCCCTACCCAATCGCCGCGCCCAGGGCAGAATCGATTCTCCATACGGCCGGGATGACGTCCGCACGCCTCTTCAATCGCAAGCCGTCGCGGTATGGCCCCTACGATCTCTATGGATTGGTTGCCCGGCGCGCCTGAGGAAACTTTCGCCGTCATTGCAGCATGTTTTGGATTTATATGTGTATTTTACATCCATAGCAATAACTCGCCTCAATTAATTCGTTGCTTGTAAAGCACTCATGAAACAAGCGGAGGCACTCCCCCGTAGATATACCTACGACTCGCAACACTTTAAACGTCGCCACTCCGCTCTGAATTCACCTGGTATTCATTTTTGCTCTAGCGGGAAATAACACAATTCGCATTCGAAGAAATATGCCGCCACCTCTTGGCCTGGGATAGATTTGTGCCTGGAGGTGTAGCTCAATGGCCTATTCAGGATGCAGTTCCACGGGAAAACCGCCTACTAAGGGATAAGTAGGCATGCTTTATACCAAGACAAGACTCAAACGGATTCCACTATGCTAACCCTTGAAGTAGTAACTCCTGCACATCCCAAATTTGTGCTCCTAAGTGCTAAGTTCGATGCGTTGATTGCGCATCAGCACCCCCAGATGTACCGCGCTATTCTTTCCTCCTCCCGGGTGCACCCGGGGTCACAGTGCTGGCTGATCCGGTACAAACGAGAAGTAATCGGATGTGCCGCGCTGACGCTGCAATCGGCTAAGAGTGCGGCGGTAGTAACCCTCTATTTATCAGCTCGGCAAGCCGGAAAAGGGATCGAACGAAAGGTACTGCGATTGCTGGAGGCGGAAGCGCGGAAGCGCCGCATTCAGCGATTGGTATTGCCTTCCCGCAGTCATTGGCCGGGCAGCGGTCATTCATTGGAAGAAATGGGCTTTCGCCGCTCCGGTGGGTTTGCTCGTCGCGTTAAAGGCGAAGGGTTGAATAGCTACGTCAAGCAACTCTGACCAGTCCGGGAAATGGCCTATTTTTGGCGGTAACACCAACCGCATCCATCATGAACCAATGGTACCTGCCGATCACCTTTCTTCCGGCGATCGGGCTATTCGTCATGTCCAGTGTGCACCTCATGGTCGCCATCAACAGCGAACTTGATGCACTGGAACATCGGCCAGATACGCCGGAACACCTCTTGCGAGAAAAGTATCGCCAGCTGAAACGGCTGACGGTCGTATTAGTATTCTTCTACATTGCGGCGGCGCTCTTCACCATTTCGGGGCTCTCTACCGTATTCGGCTTCATGAACGAATTATCTCGCAATATGCTCGGCGAGTACATTTTGGTCTCCGGCGTCTTATCGCTGTTGATCGGCCTGACCGTTTTGGTTCGCTTTAGCTTGAAAGCGGTGAAGATTCGAGCCGATCAGCACCGGATGGAATGATCAATCAAATAGAGAGGCCGACCAAATCACGATCGCTCGCTCATCGAAATGAATTGTAACGGGTAGATCGGTGGGGGTGATGCCGGCAGAGAGGGTCGCACCGTTGTCGAACCCCCGGAAAAATCGCAATTCAGTCCGCTCGTTAAAGGAGCCTTCATCGAAGAGTAATTCGGAAAGTGTTTCCCGTATGCGTTCGAAGGAGAACCAGTTGTCCTGATCAAAGCGGTACCACCAAAGGGCGAAGGCGTACTGAGCGATGCCTGGCGATTCGAAAATGTCCAGATAGGTCTCCCGAATAAGTTGCCCTGCCAGGCGGCTGGCAAGTGGGTTTTCAGCTGTGCGCAATACAATTTCCAGGATGCGGTCGCTGACTTCCTTCCGAAAGGCAGACTCAAAGCAGATGAGTTGCTCGAAGGCGGCCTCGTCGTAGGTGAAACGGTAGTTGTCCACCCGCCAGTTATCCAGCAGGAGTTCCGAATCGAATAAAAAACGGCGAAAGCGCTCGGCTCGCGGCACCGTTACGCTAAAGAGGAGGTCGCGAATTTTGTCCGGTCCTACGCCTTCCACGTCCAAGACCTGATCGAGCGTAGTGAATTGCTGGGAGGGCAGCTGATTGCGGGCCTCGATAATGCGCTGCGCTACGGTCGGGCCGATCGCTATATTCGATTTTCCGCCAGCCGATGGATCGTCTTTAACTACCTCATCATCGGCGATGGTATCTGCGTTGGGGGCGTTGTTGAGAAAAGAAAGCACCTGCCGGATTTGCCAGGGTAATACGGTGAAAGGTAAGCGGGCCATGCTGTGAATTTATGGGCGGTAAGATGGTGCGTTAAAGTTAATTAAATCCGTAATTATAGGCCGGTTCCTTGCCGGTCCGATCGACGATGGCCCAGTAAATGTGGTCGGAGAGGTCGGGTAAACTCAGGGAGAAGATCCAGTTTTCGGCAGTGGGTTCGCGATCTTCCGGCGGGTAAAACTCGTAGTCGGCATCATCCTTCCAGATGAGATCGGGAAGCAGTTGTAACCGCCCGGTCCGGAAAAAGTGGCGCAGCTTTTCCTGAATTTTGGTTTCCGCATCCTCCACGTCTTCGGGAAACAGGTTGAATACTTCGATCACGATGCTGCGGGGAGATTCGATATTGTCGTCGTCGTTGAGGAAAGAGCGCAGCGCCGCCTCGAAGGCGTCGACAAATGGCAGTTTGTTGTCGGGTAAGGCTTCTTGCTCCTGGATGTCTCCCTCGTCGTACACGATGCGGAGCCCTTCCAGCTGTAGTTTGCCAAGGAGCTTTTCGATTTCGAGGCTCACGGTGGAGGGAGTATCGGGTATCTGTTCCAACAACCAGTTTCGAGCCTTATCCGTCCATTTATAATGGTCGAGTAAGTACCGAAAGGTTGCCAGCTCGGTGGGGGTAATCCCCCGTCCGTCGCCGGCGGCGGTCAGGAGATCCTTGGCTTCGTCGAAACTGATTTGCGACTCCCCCCGGCCCTTCGTGAAGGAATCCGCCAGCTCGAGCAAACTACGGTCGTAGCGCTGCCCGTCGATTATTTTGTAATACGAAGACATAGATAGGTGGATGCTTAAGTCCTTAAAGCTACTAGTTTCGGTGGACTTTATTCGTACTCTTAGAAGTTGTTTAGCACAAATGCGCCACCCTATCTTCCAAGCCGGATGCCCAGATCGATTCGGGCGCTAAGGCCGACAAAGGGACGCAGGAATATTTGTTGATCGTTAGTAACCTGGCCCTCCCTGTTGTATCTGTTGCCCTCCAGTAAGACGACACCAGCATTGAGGCGCAAAAAGTCGAATAGCTTATAGTCAAAACTACCGTATACCGGCAAATTAACCAGTGGGCCGTCAACGGGAGCGCCTGCTTCATCGTCTAGCTCGGTGAGGAGTACACCGACACTGAAGGAGGCATTGCTGAGCAGGCGGGGGGCGAAGCTGGCATTGCCCAGCGGAACGGAAAATCCGGCAAAGGGCGCCCCGTCGTAGTAGAAATCATTGTCAAAATCCTCGTCCAGGTACACGCCGGCGTAGCCCACCTGCAAGCTCAGAAAACCGCGCTTGCGTTCCGTAGGGTAATCGTCGAAGTAGCGGGCGTCCAATTGCCGAAATACAGTCTGACCGAGCAGCAAATCGAGCTCTTCCCGAAGGGTGGTGACCAGATCAGTGGTAGGTGCTCCGAGAAATAGCGTTCGGTTGGTCTGGTTGAGGCTGTCTTTGCGGCTGTTGGCTTTGTCGACGTACTCGAGGTGAAGCTTCAACAATTCGGCATTTTCCAGGGGTTGAAACTGGCCCTGATCATTGCGATAATACTGAAGCTCTTCGGTGAGTACCTCGTTGAGTTCGCGCAGTATGCGCTTGGGAGAAGCGGCGAATTTCAGACCGGTGCGATCCCCTTCCGTTTGTAGTTGTAGGTACGTGAGGGCCCTTTTGGTAAGGCGATCGACCAATTGGGCACGATCCCGGCTATCGATGGGGCCAAAGAACCGCAAATCGAGGTCGTACTGCTGATTGGCGCGCAACAGGTAATTTACCGGGATACTGAATTCCGGTAGGGAGTAGCCGAGGGGCTGGCGAAACGTGGCTCGATGAAGGGGATCGGGTTGGTCGCGGCGGTCGGCTTTGAGATCGAAGATAGCGAGTTCGACCAATTGCGCCCCACCGATAAGTGGACCGCTCAACTGCCAGTTTGTTTCGGCGGGAAGAGGCTGTTTCTCATTGAGGTAAGCGGCATCCGGACTGTAGCGTACGGTTTGGATTTGAGCCTGTGAGACCACTGTGGTAAAGGCTATGATACAATTGACTAAACAGAAGAGATAGCGATTCATGCGTTAATGGTTGATTCGTGCGTGAAAGTTAGACGCAGGTGGCACGGGAAGTAACAGACAGGTGAGGTGTTGGTGGTTGGTTCGATCCGGGAAGATTGCCCGTATATTACGGGCAAAATCAGCAAATGGCGAAACAGCAGCGCTCTCCGTTGATCACTATTTTCCTAACCATCTTTATCGATATGTTGGGGGTTGGGATCATTATTCCTGTCATTCCCGCCCTGTTTTTTGAGCCGTCCAGCTCCATTTTCGGGCCGGAGGTGACCAACACCCAGCGGTCGGTGCTGTATGGGTTGCTGATTGCGAGTTTTCCGTTTATGCAATTTTTTGGGGCACCCGTTTTGGGAGCGCTGTCTGATCGGTACGGGAGAAAACCCGTATTAACGATTTCCCTTATTGGTACGTTGCTGGGGTACCTCTTGTTCGCCTACGCGATCCTCAGTAAGCAGATCGGCTTGTTGTTTCTCAGCCGCATGCTACCGGGGTTTACCGGCGGAAACATCAGTGTGATTTACTCCGCGATTGCCGACATCAGCCGTGGAAAAGACCGGGTCAAGAATTTTGGCCTGGTTGGCGTGTCTTTTGGGCTTGGATTCATCCTCGGCCCAACCATAGGGGGTATACTGGCGGATTCTACGGTAGTTTCCTGGTTTGACAGTGCGACGCCCTTCTGGTTTACGGCCATCCTGACGACGGTAAACCTGTTGTTTGTCCAGTTTGCTTTTCCCGAAACGCTGAAAGAGCCGCAAGCGAGCCGGATCAGTATTTTTTCCGGGATTCGAAACATCGGCAAATCCTTCACGGCGCCTCATCTGCGGCTGATCTTCACTGTCGTACTCCTGCTGTCGATGGGATTCACCTTTTTCACCCAATTCTTTTCCGTATATCTGATTCAGGTATTCGAGTACACGGAGAAAGACATTGGTTTTTTGTACGGATGGATTGGCATCTGGTTGGCCCTCACGCAGGGCGTGCTGGTGCGTCGGCTGGCGGGGCAATTTCGACCGACTCAGCTACTGCTGTTCTCCACGTTACTACTGAGTTTGGCCGTGGGCAGCGTATTACTTCCTCAGGCGGCCTGGTGGTTTTACCTGCTGTGCCCTCTAGTTGCGGTTGCGCAGGGCGTTACATCACCCAACATGACTGCTACGGTATCGGAAAAGGCATTGGAGGGCGAGCAGGGGCAGGTATTGGGCATCAATCAATCGATGATGTCCGTAGGACAAATCATTCCACCTCTGATTGCCGGTTACATCAATGCAATCAATGAAAATCTACCCATCCTGATAGGATCAGGGCTGATCCTGCTTGGTTGGATGGTGTTTGCCTTCGTTTTTCTGCCGAACGAGCGGCGATAAGCAGCGGTGCTACACCGGGTCTAATTATCGCCTAGGTCGCTCCAGGGATCGTACAGTTCGTCCTCTTCTTCTTGATAGCTGTTCGGACGAATCTTGTACTTCGGCTTGCTGTTGGGCTTCAGCTTGGTACGCTTCCGATGATTGGTGCGTTCTTCCAGCTCCTGACGGCCATATTTCCCTTTTTTCGGCCGAGGTGTTTTCATGATATACGGAATTTTGGTTTAATCGTCGTCGTCGTCGTAGGGCTCGTCGTCTGCAAAATCGTCTGCCGAGTCGTCGGCCACATCCTCTGCTTCTTCGGCTACATCCTCGAGATTTACCTTTTGCAGGTTGCCGAAGAGTTCGTCATCCAGTCCGAGATCATCTTCCTCCTCCTCATCGTCTACCGGAATTGCGGGTTTGGGCTGATTTGTGTTCGTCTTCCGAATTACCCGGGTGATGATCTTTGGTTGTTTGGGTTGCTTTTTCTTGGGCTTTTCGGTTTCCTCCTCTTCTTCATCTGCCGAAGCGCGTTTCAGGCTAGAAGGATTGGAGGTGAAACCACCTGTTTGCTGAGTTTTTCCCAGCACGCTTTTGGTCGTGGTGGGTACGGCTAAAAGCCGCTTGCGATCGATCAAATCGCCGGTCACCGAACAAATACCGTAGGTCTTATTGCGAATGCGAATCATCGCGTTCTCGAGATCCTGCAGGTACTTGCGCTTGCGGATGGCCATGTTGTTCAGCATCTCCATGTTGTTTACGGAGCTGCTGTCATCAATGTAATCCGTACCGAAGTCGCCCTCCAGGCTTTCGGTGATATCCAAAATTTGGGAGCGGAGATCATCGAGCTCTGCCTTGGCCTTCTGATAGCGGTCGACAATGAGTAGCCGAAACTCCTCTAGTTCCGAATCCGAATATCGTACAATAGATGCTTTCGCCATATGGGCTGTTTAAAACGGTTAAAGACATCCCTAAAAAGTGGTGAAATCTTCAATTGTTTTATTGGAGATAGAAAAAATTTCCCCTACAAATAAAAGTGGGTAAAAGTAGATTTCAAACGATCATCTTGCTTTTTTCGCATGCGTACGGCAAAATATTGTCGCCATTGAACATCTTGTTCCAATCTTAATTGTTGACCAGTATAATGAGGCGATCAATCCTGATCATCAGTTTGCTGCTGGGGCTTGGCTTACAGCAGATTAAGGCCCAGGAGCCCGGCAAGAACGAGTATACCTTTCGCGTATTCTTCGGCGGAGGAAGCTATTACATCGATCCGCAACAACGACAGGAACTGGCCGATTTCATCCTCGAGATCCCGCACCTGGAAGAGTACATTGTGGAAATCCACGGGCACACCGACAACATTGGCAGCCTCGAATACAACCAGCAGCTGGCTATTCGCCGCACGGAATCCGTCCAGTTTCAACTGCTCGAGAACATGGTTTCCGAATCGGCCATTGAAATTAAACCATTCGGCGAAGAACAACCTTCCTATTCCAACCAGTCGTGGTCGGGCAAGGTCATGAACCGGCGGGTTGACGTCATTTTCCGGCGTATCCAGATGTGAATACCGCTCACCGATCAACGCACCCAATCACTTTCAGAAACTATTTATGCCCGAATTACCCGAAGTACACAACTTCAAACGTTATTTTGACGAAACAGCGCTCGATAAACACATCGAAGCGGTGGATGTCCACGACGATTTCATTATTCGAAATACCGACGGCGATACCTTCGACGCCCGGCTCCGCGGGCAGCAATTCGTCGGCTCGCTGCGGCGAGGCAAATACCTGTTTTGCCAACTGAAGGATGGGAGTGACGTGCTGCTCCACTTCGGAATGACCGGAGATATTCTGCTTTACGAAGTGCCCGAAGAGCGGCCAAAGTTTGAGCGCTTCGCCTTCGTTTTCGAAGATGGTTCCCGGCTCGGCTTCGACGATCCGCGCAAGTTCGCCCGCATTCTGTACCTCAACGACCGCGAAGAATACATCCGGGAAATTGACCTGGGCCCCGACGCGCTGGAGATCTCCGAGGAAGACTTCATGGAGGCCCTTCGGAAACGGTCGGGGAGTGTAAAAGGATTTCTGATGAATCAGCACATTCTGAGCGGCATCGGGAACCTGTACGCCGACGAAATCTGCTATCGGGCCCGGGTACATCCGGCCAGCCGGGTAGCCGCACTACACGACGATGCCCGCAAGGCGTTGTTCCGCCATCTGCGGGAAACACTCACCTACGCCGTCGATAACAGCCCCTACTACAAGGAATATCCCGATAATTGGATGTGGAAAAGCTGGCGGAAAGAAGGGCAGACCAGCCCGGAAGGGAGTGGAATCGTTCGGAAAACCAAAATTGCCGGCCGTACTACCTATTACTGCGAGGAATGGCAGGTCGAATACAAATAGAATTATCGTTCTTTAATGCTGTTGAAAAAATAGAAAGCCGTGGCCCGACCACAAGAATTCGATGAAGCACTGGCCCTGCGCCGGGTAATGGAGCTCTTCCAGGAGAGGGGATTCGACGGCACTTCCATGAACGAGGTCGTCGAATATACCGGTGTGTGTCGTGCTAGCCTCTACAAAAAATTTGGCAACAAGGAAGCCCTGTACGCCAAGGCGCTGGAAGCCTACCGCGATCAGGCCGGTGAATCGCTTCAGCAATTGCTCGATGCGCCGGGGAGCGTGCAGGAGCGCCTTCGGAATTTATTCTACCACCAGATTCATTCCATCGTGGAGGAGGCCAATCCGGGGTGCATGGTCGTGCGGTCGGCGACTGAAATCAAGGGCCACCCGGATCTTGTACTGAACCAGCTGCGCGACAACGAAGCGCACAGCCGAGCGATCTTCCGCAAGCTCATCGAAGAGGGCCAGCGAGCCGGTGAAATAAAGCCCAGCCTTCCCAGTGCCTCCCTCGCCCAACTCCTTTACACCTACCTGCAAGGACTCACCGTTAACAGCCTGATCCAGTCCGGCTCATCGAGCCTGGAAACAGCCACTGATCAATTTCTTCAGCTGCTTTTTCAATCCGAATAAACCATTCGTTTTGCCAACGGGTTACTTTACCGGACATAATTATAGAACAACCATTCTGAAATTCACATTATGGATCGCCTAGCAAACAAATTGGCTGTCATTACGGGAGGAACTAGTGGTATCGGGCTCAGCACCGCGCAGCTATTTAAGGCCGAAGGGGCAAAAGTCATCACCAACGCGCGCAACGAGCAGCGCCGCCAGGAAACACTCGATGCCCATTCCGATTTATTTGAGGAGGTAGTCGTGGCCGACGTTACGGATGTCAGTGCATTGGAGCACTTTTTTAATCAAGTAGGAGAACGCTATCAGCAGATCGACGTGCTCTTCCTCAACGCGGGTAGCGGGACCCCAGCACCGATCGAACATATCACCGAGGAAATGTTCGACCGCGAAATGGCGGTCAATTTAAAGGGCGTCTTCTTCAGCATTCAAAAAGCCCTTCCCTTTTTGAAGGAGGGAGCCAGTGTGGTGCTAAATACTTCCGTAGCCAATCAATTGGGGATGGCCAACTTCAGTATTTACAGTGCAGCAAAGGCGGCCGTGCGCTCCCTGGCCAAATCCCTCTCCGCCGAATTGGTGGGTCGCGGTATTCGGGTAAATGCAGTGAGCCCCGGCCCTATCGAAACGCCCTTTTTCTCCAAAACCGGCATGTCGGAGGAGCAAATCAATCAGGCTGCTTCCCAAATTCTTTCTCAGGTACCAATGAACCGTTTTGGCAAACCGGAAGAAGTTGCCAAGTTCGTGGTTTTCCTCGCCAGCGATGAATCGAGCTATCTTCTCGGCACGGAGACGGAAGTAGATGGCGGTATGGCGACGTTGTAGGGGAGAGCTTTGTTTTTTTAGAATTTAGATCTTAGTGCTTCAGAACTTCTATACTTGAGCTAAAGCAATTTCTCCAACAATAAGAGAAACAAACGAGAAAAGGGTCGACTGACCTGTCAGCCGACCCCTTCCGATTGTGGGAAGATCAAAAAAGTTCTCCTTCTTTGACAATTTTTGTG
>CAZDET010000069.1:5827-23588 GCA_964504335.1 uncultured Saprospiraceae bacterium | reverse complement strand
CTTTTTGTGTGTTGGAATTGTCAGGCACAAGAACCGGCAAGTACCTTTACATACGATGATTTTGAAGCGCAAATTCTAGACTATCAACCCTCAAAAACGGCGGACCTAAGTGATCGAGCGTTCGATTTTGGCACCATGGTGTTGCGAGAGACCAAATCGGCCACCAAAAATGATCCGGCTAATTTTAATTACGCTGACTATTTCAACATCTTATCGGCATTCCTAACCCTGCAGGAAAGCCCCGAGAATATCCAACTGGCGTTTCAAAAGCTGAAAGACACCGAAGGAAGTTGTGAATACTTCATCGCATTCAAGGAAACCGTCGTGGAAACCGATAAATACCTCCCGGTGAGGGCCCAATGGCTGAAAAGAGAGCAAGAATGCCGGCAGAATCAGCCACCGAAAGAAGAGACATTCGATCTGCAAGCGTACGTAGAGGAGTTCAACCTGGATGAAGCATTAGTCGTGCTTATGGACCGGATCGAACAGGCAGATCAGCAATACCGAACCGTGGAAGGAGATAACGACAAGGAGCAACAACGCACTTTGGATCTGGAAAATCAAAAGCTAATCGACTCCCTCTATGGAGTTTATAAGAGCTATGTCGGCAGGTCCATTGTGGGGAAGCGGTACGAAAGTACCATGTGGGCTGTCATTCAGCATTCCAATGTGGATATGATGGAACGCTACTTACCGGTGGTTCATGCCGCAGTACAGAAAGGGGAGTTGGAGTTAGTTCCCCTAAAGATGCTGATCGATCGTTACTATGGCCTTCGGTACGGCTACCAGGTGTTTGGCAGCCAAAGTGGATTTGGGTTTGAGTTGGCGGATAAAGCCACCAGAGATACTATTGCAGACAAATACGGCATTGAATAAGTGATGCCATCATAACGCCATTTTTAGAATCAAAACACCATGAATAACAATGATTCCATTCGCAACCAACTGCTCCACTACACGCCCGTGCTCATCAGCATCATCACCCTGCTGGTGTTCATCTACCAGACCAACTTGATTCGACAACAGCAATTCATGTCAGTTTATCCGCACATGATGCTGGTCAATGCGGGCTCCGGCTCGACAGATTATCGGTTTATGCTCCTCAACAACGGGGTTGGGCCCGCACTCATCCGGGAGGTAGCAGTTACGGACTCGGCCGGCAATTCCTACGAGAGTATCACTGCCTATCTGGAAACGCAACTGACGCCGGAGGATTCCATCTGGATCTACAATTCGGACTTGTACCCGGGGCGGCTCATCCCGGCCAACGAACAAATTACGCTGTACGGCCTGCACGATTCGGACTGGGCGCAGTCTGTAGGTCTACCTAGCAACACGATCGAAGGGGCGAATAAATTTAGGGATATCCTGAATAGCGAAGACCTGATTATCGAAATTACCTACGAATCGATCTACGGAGAAAGCTGGACGATTGACAATTATTCGCCGCTGCCAAGAAAAAATTAGAAGTGCATACAATCAAAGTGATTAGATAGGTCCTTTACCGTTAAAATGCAAATCCGATTGAAATCGCATATCGAAGGTTAAATGTATTGAACGTGGCGCTGGCATCTACATCTCCGGCTTCGAGGTCGAGCCCGTCTTGCCCCCATCGATCTAACACATCATTGATGTTATCGGACAAAGCATCCAAAAATTCCTGGGAAATTGGCTCTTCAAACTCGAAGTCTAATCCGAGCCGGGAACTGCGTGGTCCTAGAAATAGAAAATCGACTACTACCCTTTCCCAAAGGCGTAATTGGTAGCCCAACGCTACCCCAATACCGAAATCTGATAAATTCGCATCCGTGAAATTGTTAGATACCTCTCCTTCATTCTCAAAAGTGACGTCTGCACTGTAGCTAAATCGGTTGTACTTCAAGTATCCTCCGACGTAAAATCCGTCCATTACCTGATTTTGTTCGCACTTGCGCAAATACCACCTTACATCGCCGTGTAATACATATCCGTCCAGGCCGGTATTATCAAAGGTGAGCCCAAATTGTTCACTACTGACAAAGCTGGGTAGGTTGCCTTTAAACCGGCGGCCAAATCCTACAGCAACCGACATTTGGTCATTCAAGCTTCGCTCGTAAGACAACGTACTGGTTCTAACAAGGGTAAGTGCCAGCGCATTTACCTTGACTACATTTTTACGCTTTTTCGAAGCTTCAACCGCCTGCCCCTGAAGGGCCCCAACGGAGAATAGAACAAAGACGAAAATGATTAATTGCTTCATGGTAAAACGAGTTCTTAAACTTGAGTAGTTTGCTTGTCCAGCTTAATCTATACCCAAACCACTCCGTTTTAGGTATACCTCCC
Source organism: uncultured Saprospiraceae bacterium (assembly GCA_964504335.1). Taxonomy (GTDB): domain Bacteria; phylum Bacteroidota; class Bacteroidia; order Chitinophagales; family Saprospiraceae; genus CAZDET01. The sequence continues at coordinate 21,266 of CAZDET010000069.1, read as the reverse complement.
AGTACTACAAGGGGTATGACGAATTTGCGATAGTTATTGGATTACCTCGCAACTATCTTTTTGCGCAGAATATCCTGGACGATGATCTTCCCGAAGGCTATCGCTTCTTTTGCTATAGAAGAAGGATCTTTCGTCTTGGTTTGCCCCGTCCAAAGCAGTCTTTCGGAGGCAATATCGTAGAGGTTGCTTTCCAGGAAATAGGTCGTTGATTGGACGTAGTATCCAGGTTTAGAAACCGTCCTATACGCGTAGGTGTAATAATCGTAATAGGTGTAGGCATAGATGGGGTCAACCGCGTAGAGAGGCACTCCTACGGTAAAGCTAGCACCTTCTACGTATCGCTCTTCACTCTGTGTATCTAACAGGCTGATGGTCAGTAAACCGTCGATGTTGTTATCAGTTACCTTTTGACGTATTACGGCTTTCAATTCTTCCGGATTAAGATCCATCTTCTCGATTATATCCCGATCCCCTGCCAAAGGGAACATGTCAAAAGTCACTCTGCCTTTGATTCCTTCGTCCAGCAGGGCTTGCTCGACGGCTTCTTCTACAACTGCCCGGTTCGTTCTAGCCGGCAAAAAGGCGAGTACCGCCAGTTTATTGTATTTCTTGGGCTGCACTTCGGGTGCTTCCAAGGACGTCATTAGTTTAGTGGATGGTCCGCATCCAAGAGCCAGGGAAGTGAGCAGCACAATCAGGAAAGTGTTTCTCATATTGGTTGGTTGTAAAGGTTCGATAATTGTCAGAGAACCAATTTTTATTACAGCTCCCCAATGAATGGACTTCGGGGGCCGAATCATCAAGTGTTTATTTCGTTGGAGTTAAGCACCCGCTTGGAAGTGCCATTTATCGGCCAATCGTTTATTCAAACCCTATTGCACGGTGGCATTGCCGAGGTCGTTGGTTCCTGCGCGATCAAAACGATAGTCGTACTAAAGGAGTTTTTCAATTCGACCGATTTTATCAAGAAATTGCCGTCGGAACGGGAATGGGGCTTAGGGCTTGATCGCTGCTTCTTAGAGCTGCGCAAACCAGAAGACCAGGTTCGGAAGGGTATCCGAATCTGGTCTTTACTAGGATAAGCTTCTAACAAGCCGTTTGGAGGTTTGGTTAGGTGATCAGAGGCTATAGGTCAGTCCGATCACGTAATAAAGCTGTAGCGGATTATCCGATACCTCCATGGCGAGGGCTTCCTGCTTGTTGTTTCGCAGGCCTAGTTCCATCCCCACTCCAACTTTTTTAAGCGCCTGGAAGGCGATTCCGTTTACCCAGGTCCAGTTGGAGAAATCGCTGTCCTGATAACTCAGGAAGTAGGAAAGGTTGGATTTCCAGTTGACGCCCGTAAATACCTCTTTGGTATAATCGGCTAGAATCTTTGCGCCCAGGGAAGACTCAAAGTTGGTGCCTTCGTCGGCAAAGACGAAGTTGTAGTTCAGCGGATGGGCAACTACGACCAGATTGGGGATGGGGGTCCAGGTGATACCCACACCAATGTCCAGATAGCCGGGGTCATTGAAGTTTTCCAGGATCGTACTCCGGTATTCGGCCAATGTGGAGGTGGCAATTTTTTCTGATAGCTTGTATCCGAACAGGGAGGTGAAGTTGATCACGTCCGGCGAGCGCAATTCCGTTTCGTCGATGGTATTGCCGTCAGCGTCCTTTTCCCGGAGTTGAGCGAATCCGATATTCAGGTTGCCCCCGTTGCGCCAGAAAGTTTTGGGGGTAATGTAGTTGGCAAAGGCATTGGCACTGAAGCTCAGCCCCACCGAGGAACTGTTTGGCTGATCCCTTGACAACCAGTCGTTGAAGCCGTTTAGGTTGACTCCGATGATGCCAAACGCGCCCGTTTCCCATCTCGGAAAGACGAGCAATTGCTGGTCGATGCCGGCGATTTCGGCCTTGACGGCGTCCACCTGGCCCTGCAACGTAGACAGTTCGGCTTCTTTTTCGCTTTTCAGCGCTTTCAATTCTTCTTCGGTTTGAGCCGAAGCGGAGAGCAGAATAGATAACAATAAGGTCAGCGTAAAGAGTGACTTGAGCATCTCTCTCTTTTTTGGGTGAAACATGATGTTGGCTTTTTTGGGCAATGTACGGATTGGGGAACTTACTTTGAAGCTGCCCGAATGAATATAAATACCGGCACAAACCCTCCTAAACGAGGGGAGCCTACTTTAGGACGTATTGTATGGGGAAAGTCACCAAGGAAAAGTAGATTTGTAAGAGCCTGTTTAGATGGCGAATAAAGCAGTAAATGCTAGACAACATGCTGGAAGGGAAAAAGGAGGAAATCATTGCATTGGTCCGGAAAGATGAGTTGGGGAAGGCCCTGGATCAATTGTTGGCAGTAGCTGAAGCATTCGGAGACGGGAGCCTGAAGAAGGAAGTTGACTTTCAAAAGGGAAAGCTTCGGCAATTCGAACTCGAACAACTGCGGGGAACCACCAAGAAAGAAACGCTGGACCTGCAACGGAATCAGCTTCGGTTTTCGATCCTGTCGCTGACGGAATATCTAAACGATTACGATCCAACCGGTACAACTACCAAACCGCCTTCTTCCGGTTCTACGTCGCTATTAGACAACAAAAAGCTGCTCTTTATTTTCGGGACCATCTGCCTGTTGCTCGTCTTTTTTACCGTTCTTTTTTTACCCTGCCCGACGGAGCTTCAGTATTCTACTTTCCGCACGATCCTGTCGATTGGAGTGGCGGGTATTGCGGCAATTATTCCTGGTTTTTTTGAGTTGAAATACAAGAAAATCATTTCTGGTGGTGGCGCACTCGGCGTTTTTGCTCTGGTGTATTTGATGAATCCGGCCATTGCCAATTCCTTCAACAATTGTGGCTCTCTGAATTTCAGTATTGTACTGAAGCCCCAGACCCGGTCGTGGGAGTACAATCCAAAGCAGGTCGGGGTCGTTAAATTGCAATTAGGCGCCGGGCTCGAACAAAGTGAAATCGATAGGGAGGGTATCGCTGATTTCAAGAATATTCCTTCCGAGTATAAAAACGAGGAAGTGACGGCCGAACTGAATCTTTCGGGCTGGCAGTTCGTTCAAACAGACTCAAACCGCATTTCCTTTGCCCTGGATGAGAGTTACATCAATTTGGAAATCGAGCCGGATGGGAGCTTATCCGAACTGTATGGCCAAGTTCGGGACGAAAACGACCGATTCGTGGAAGCCGCAATGGTCCAAATCAAGGGCGGGCAAGTTTCGGGTGTGACGGATGCGAACGGACGATTTAAACTGGCGATTCCCAATGAGTATCAGGAAGAAGAGCAAACACTAACGATATCAAAAGAAGGATATGCCCTCTGGAGCCGAAAGGTGTATCCGGGATTGAAAAAAGAAATACCCGTACTACTAAAACAACACTGACATGAAACACCTATTATTCGTAATCGTTGCGGTGGTGCCCACCGTGCTGCTGTTTTCGCAGCCGCAGATCAAGGGGGTGATCACCATTCAGAACAGCAAAACAGAAACGGGCAGACTCCAATACGTAAAGGGAGCTGACGTCTCCGCAGCCTTTGCCAATCCGACCATCAGCGATGATTTGGGCCAGTTTACCCTCGATTTTTTCAATCGGATATCCGGTGATCAGGCAGATATTTCCATTCAAAAGCGCGGTTTGGAAGTGGTGAATGCCGACCAGCTCAACACCTTTATTCCGGCCGAACAGACCACTACCCTGAAAGTCTACATGTGTGAAGAGGGGAAGCTGGCCTCCACGATTCTGGACTTCAGGGGGATTGCCGAAAGCCAAATTACGCGCCGCTTTGAGGAGCGTATCGCACGGCTGGAGCAAAACAACCGGGCGAGCGCCGCCGACATTCTCCGGCTGGAGGAGGAGCGGGATCTAGCCCTTCGACAGTATAAAAACCTGGCCCGGAAACTGGCTGTCATCAATCTGGATGAAGAACCCACCTTTTACACCCGTGCCTACCAACTGTTTCAGGAAAATAAAATCGACGAAGCCAGAACAACCATCAAAAATGCGGATTTAGAAAGGCAATTAGCGGAAACGAAAGGTAGCCTGGAGCTCGGACGCCAATTAACGGCCGCCGCTCAAAAGCGAATTGAAGGCATCGCAAACACTTACGTGCTCGATGCGCAGATGGCGTTGGCCGATCTGGATTTTGAGGGGGCGTTCGAGAGCTACGATAAGGCGATTCAGGCAAGCGATACGACCATCATCGTACATAATTTTGAATATGCGGATATCCTGACGAGCCAGTATCAGTTGGAAAAAGCGCTTAATATCTATTTAAAATCACTGGAGCTTTCAAAAGACAATTTGCCACTGTTGGCCTACAATCAATTTTTGATAGCTACGACCTATCTGGGCAGATCCGAATTCACGAGGGCAATTGAATACATGGAAAAATGTATTGGTAATTACTCCCTGCTAGCAGAGAAAAACCCCGAGGATTATCTACCTTTTCTAGGTGTAGCTTCGCAGATGATGAGCCTTATTTACTTGTATTCGGGAGATGAGGCGAGCCATATTTCCTTTGCGAAAGAGGGAATTCACATTTTCAGGCAACTGGCTGATCAACAGCCGGATAGATACGAGCCCTATCTGGCCTGGGGCATGATTTCGGGCAACCAGGCGCTGGAAGAAGGAGGCGTGGACAGCCTGCTGCAATTGTCGAGAAAGCTGACGCAGAGCAACGGTGAAATGTACGAGGTATTTGTTGCTATCTCCCTCTTTTTAAAATCGCTGGAGGAGATCTCCATGGGAGATGGGCAGATCAGTGCAGAAGATATTGAAGCTTTTGAAGCCAGAGTGCTCGTTTATTTGGAGGAAGCGTTTGCCATCACAAAGCGACAATTGGCCACCGTTCAATCTACAGCGCCAAATTTTAATCTGATTATAAATAACCCGAATAGCCTCGCAGAATTTGACGATATCCTTCCCCAAGCAGACATGAAAGCCAACATGCTTTTTTCGTATGTCGGGGCGTTTTCGGGATTTTCTGCCTGGGTGTTTTCCACTCCGGATACTAGTAGCAACTTTTGGAAGCTATCCCGGGATGTTCTTGACGTATCGATCGCGAAGTGTAGGGTACTGATGCGTCTTAACCCGGATCGATACACGCCCCATTTCATTGAAATGGGCAGCTTGTTGGGAGTGTTTTACAGCCGGGAAGGAGCATTTGAGAAGGCCATTGCGCTATTAGATGAATGTTACTTGAAAACAGATACGCTATTCCAAAGAGATCAACAAGCCTTTGAGCTCATCCTTTCGGTCAATAGAACGTTTTTTGGCTTGGCTCATGGGATGTACTATGCGATGAATGGAACTTTTCGGGAGGGCATGAACAGAGAAAACCTACTCAAGGTATTCGAAAATAGCAAACAAACTCTGCAAAAGTACGAGGGGATGGCGGAGATAATTCTCGGGATGAGTATTATCGAGCAATGGGAGGCTGCTCTGCAGAAAAGTTTCTATCCTGAATTTTTGGCATCTCTGGCCTACCGAGACTTGGAGACGTTGATCGGCTTGTCTTACAGCCGAAATGACTACCTGAGTACGCTTTACTATTCGAAGAAACGATTGGAGGTTTTAGAAGATTTGGTCAGCAAATACTTCGTCGTAGATAAGGCAATTGAGCTTCTTGAGGAATACGATACCTGGATAGAGCTCTACGCAGAATTAGAATCGTATGATTCGGTTATGCTAGTCAGTAACAAGCAGGTTGAATTGGCGGAACACATCTGGCTAGCCACAGAGTCAGATGAATTGAAGGAGCAACTCGCTGTTGAAAGTGGAAACAATGCCTGGTATAATGCTCTACTAGGAAATTTTGAAGAGGCCATTAGGTACGCCAATCTGGGGTTGCGAATCGATCCGGATGAAACTTGGATCAATACTAACCTGGCACTGGGATATTTAGGTAATGAGGATTTTGACAGTGCCCTACGATTGTATGCCGAATACTACAATTCCGTATTCGACGAAGAGAGTGGACAATCTTTCAGGGAGGTATTTATGGGGGATTTGGACAGTCTGGAAGTGGCCGGTACCATCCCGGACGCCGAGCTGCTGAAGCGCGCGCGAAAAGTATTAGACAGACCCGGTCGAATGCCCAAAGATCTGCTGGGAGGCATCCGCAGCTTGCGGCAGCTACACGAAAGCTACGAACGAGCCAAACTGACCGGCGATCCAGCACTCTACCAATCTGCGGCTGAAGGATACGAGCGCTTTTTACAGCAGTCGATATTTCTGATGTATTTCAAACCGGATTTCGAACGAATCATTCTACAACTGGCCGATTGCTACCGGAAGTCGAATTGGGACTTGGCTCAACTACCACTTCCCGACAATGGACTGCTACTTGCCCAAACGGCCTCCAGTATCAATTTGCGGGCAGTGAATAGCCATAAGTATGCCGCCACGAAAGAATACGATGATTTAATATTTCATGCACAATTAGCACTTCGGTTGCGAGAGCAGGCCGAACAATTGGCTCCTTCCCAACAAGGCGGCAGGCCGAGAGCACTGGTTATCTATGCCGGCAACCTGGCTACCTATCATCTCTTTAGCGGAGCATTTGCCGAAGGTTTGGCACTCCTCGAGCAGGAATGGGAAGCCAGCCCGGACCAACTTTGGCTGGTATCGAAATTAATTGTGGCCCATATATTGAATGACGACCTGGAAACTGCGCGGACGCTCTATCAGCGATACGTAGATGAGCCCTACTCCCGTTTCGATTCCTTTAAATCGCTAAAAGAGCGTGTTTCCTACGATTTGTATAAATTGAGAAAATCGAATTTAAAGCAAGAAAGTATTAGAAAAGCGGTGACCGCAATGGGGTTGTATGAGTGAGGAAACTGCCGGGAAAGGGCCCCATTCAGGTAGACTTCAAGAACTACCTCGATTGGGATGACAAGCTAATTTTTCTTGAGAAAGGCCAGTATATAAAATTCCTTTCGGACAGCTTCCTCGTCAACAAATCATCCGGTCGGGGAAGCGGGGTCTGAAAATACAATCCGAAAAAATAGGGTATATTTAGGATTGTACAGAAAGACATCCTGAATCTCATACGATCGACATGAACTCCACTCACCCCCCTGTGGCAATCTTTGCCTTTTCGAATGATGACGATGCGCATTTGCCGTTGCTGAAAAAAGAAAGCAAGCAAATCAATGACATTTTTGCCACACTTCACGACAAGGGGGTCATTGAGATGTACCGCGAGGAGAGCGCCACGCTCGAAGAGGTAGCCCGGATATTTCAGCGCTTTGACCAGCGTATTACCATCTTTCACTACGGCGGGCACGCCGGCGGGCACGGCTTGCGGCTGGAGGAGGGCGACGCCCAGGCAACTGGACTAGCCGCGTATTTCGAGCAACAACGCGACCAGCTGCAGCTGGTATTTCTCAATGGCTGCTCGACGCTGCCGCAGGTCGAACGCCTGATGGAATTGGGGGTGAAGGCGGTCATTGCAACGTCCGCACCCATCGAAGATGGGAAGGCCGTCGAATTTTCCAGGGAGTTTTACCGGGGGTTGAGCGTGCGGCAGCCCGTTCGGCGGGCGTTTGAGAGTGCTTCCGCCATGTTGTTGTCCAAGTACGAAGGCATCGAAGCGCCGGCCATTATCCAGTATCGCAGCATGATGATGCGGGGCTTGATGGATGAAGAAGATGATACGGAAAGCCTTCCCTGGGGGCTGTACGTTCATAAGGACCACACAGACATACTCGACTGGCGCATGCCCGTGAAGCCCCGGAGGCTGCAAATGCGCACGGATGATGCCGATTTCCAGCCCAATCAATACCTGAAATACGTATTGGATGCCATGCTGTTTCTCGATTCGGAACTGCGAGACCACCTTACCAACGAAGAAGGCTTGCTGGTCGATGCCTCCGGAAATACCCTCAACGATCAGCAGCGGTTTTACCTGATTTTACAGAACCTGCCCTGGCCGATCGGTGCGCAATTTCAGAAGCTGGTGGCCATGCGGACACTCCAACCGGAGCGCCTCCGGCAAATTGCCAGCACCTATCTGGTTACTTCCCAAACGTTGTTTTGCCTGATCGTGGCGCAATTTTACGAGCAGCCGGAAAATGGAGTGAAACGGGATTGGTCCTTGCTGGAAGAAGCCTTAAATCTGGATCGGAAAAGCTTCCCAATCTTCAATTTTTTGGGTCATCTCGAAAAGCTGCCCTACGATCAATTTTTCGAAAACAATGCCCCACCGCTGGTGGAAGAAGTGATACCGTTTTTGCAGGAACTTCAGGATGAGCAAAGCGACCTGCACAAAGCCTATCTGGAGTTGGAAGAGTTGCGCGACAGTATTCAGGAAAACCGCATGAACTGGGAAGATGCCGTCGATTTTTACGACGACGCGGAGGCGAGTCTCACCATCCTGCTCAGTCGGGTCGCATTTTTGGTAAAGTACAAACTCATTGCGGTTCGCGATATTCAAATTGTCAACTATCGCAATTCGGAAATTCGCTACCTCCACCGCCTGGGTGAGCTCAACGGAATCGGCGATATGCTGGGGCTGAGTCCGCGGGAGTTGCGGCGCTTCACCAATTGTGATTCCATTTTACTGGTGCGGCACATCGATGACCTGGAGGACGAACGGTGCCAAGGTGAGGTAATTAATTTAACCCCCTTGCTGATTGATGAAAATGCCTTTCTCAAGCACACCACCGACGTGCTCAATATTTACATGTATGCTTTTCGGGAAGGATCCACTTACTACTATTATAAGGTCAACTCCAACATCTTCAATGTGCTGGAGGATAAGGAAAGCTTCCTGGCCATTCACAACCGAAGAGAAGAAGATGAGGATGAGCTGTTTCAAAGATTCTTGCCGGTGGTGCAGAATGCCTATTTAAATAATCTGGAGGTAGCAAACATTGCTGCTAGTCCGGTCTACGGAAAGCGAAATGCGAATCCTTACGCTATCGTAGTGAAACAAATGGAAGCCATGCTGGAAAAATTCTCCGCGTGATGGTCGAGCAAATTCAAAAGAGCAATCGTGGGTTTCTGCTTTGGGAATCCTACGGCCAGAAGGACCAGTCGTTGTTTTTTGGGCGGGATCAGGAGGTTAAGTTGCTCTACGACAAAACGTTTGCTTCCAACCTGGTCTTGCTGTACGGCGCATCTGGTGCCGGCAAGACGTCTTTGATTCGTTGCGGGCTGGGCAATACCTTCGAGGAAAGTGACTGGTTTCCGATTATGATCCGCAAGGGGGACAACATCAATAAGTCCCTCTCCATCGCATTGCGAAGGGCCTCCGAAGAATCGGAAAAACTGCGCAATAGCTCCATTCGGGAAAAGGTGCATCATCTCTTTCTGGAAAAATTCCGGCCTATATATTTGATTTTCGATCAGTTTGAGGAGTTGTTCATCCTCGGTGACCGGGAAGAACAGGGTCAGTTTTTTAGCGTCTTGCTGGGTTTGCTGAATGCGAATTTTCAGTGTAAGATTATTTTGAGTATCAACGAAAACTACCTGGCCGAGCTGGATCGCTACGAAGAGGCCATCCCCATGCTATTTTACAATCGCATGCGCGTAGAACGCATGCGGCACGAACAGCTCGAGGAAGTAGTTCGGGGAATGACGCAACAGCTCGGTATCCAGCTCGGAGGGCCCGACGATGAATACGAAGACCAGGATAAGTTGATTGCCGCCATTCTTGCCAAGGTGCGGAATGATGTTAACCGGGTCGATTTGGGAAAGCTGCAAATCTTCATGGATGAACTGTACGCCAAGGATGAAGTGCGCCGCCTTCGGGAAGGTAACCCGACCCGTGCTATCTATTATGACCAGGCGCTCGTCGCGCAAATAAAATATGTAGATACGGTGATTACCAGGCGGCTCCAGAAGGAATTGGAAGATGAAAATTATCGGTTTAAGCAACGAGCCGGGATCGATCGATTGCCGCAACTGTTGCTGCGGGACCTGATCACCGAAATGGAAACCAAGCGGTCGCGGGAGGTGGAAGAAGTCGTACAACACTTGCTCACCAAACACGAGGTGCCGCCCGAATACACGGAGCAATGCATTCGGGATTTATTGAAATTCAAAATCCTGAGAAATTTATCCGACCCTGACGGGCAGGAAACAACGGCGGTTGTCAGCAAGCGTACCAGGATCGAAATCATTCACGATAACCTGGCCAAGGCGCTCTACCCGTTGCTGTTTAGCGATGAGCAAAACATTATCCGGGTAAAGAATATCATATCGATTCAGTACGAAACGTACCAGGAGGCGGGGGTCCTGCTCAGCAAAGGTGATTTGGAATACATCCAACCCTATTTTGGCCGCGTCAGGGAAGAGTTATCCCGTGAACACTCCCGATTCTACGAGCTGAGCGAGCGCGAGGTGCGCAAGCGCGAACTGCGTCTGGGGATTCTGCTGGCGAGCATCAGCTTGTTCCTATTGCTCAGTTTGGTGGTTTCGACTTTATTCTGGACGCGCTCCTCGCGCTTGCTGCAGGCAAATAATATCGGTTCTCAGGCCCTCAATGCCCTTACCTACGATCGCACGCGCGCCTTGCGGCTGGCGGAACTAGCTATCGACAAGGATCCTAATAATACGCTGGCCAACAATGTCATTACGGATGTACTGATCAATAGTGCTCGTTTTCCCTTTTACCAGGATGAATTCGAAATAGTCGACCAGGACATTGACCGCATCAGCGATTTGGACGTGTCGGATAACGCCAAGTACTTACTGGCGGGTAGCTTGGATGGAGGCGTCTATTTATTGAACCTTTATACATCGGATAGCCTGAAGGAACTGAAAGTCGAGGAAGGGCTCCGGCACCAACAGGAAATCACCGATCTCGACTGGATAGGCGCCTACGACGAGAAGACGGATAAGACGTTTATGACTTGTAGCAGGGATGGGACGGCCAAGATCTGGCAAATTGATCAAGCAGACCGGACGGTCGACACCATCAAAGTGTTCGCGCATGCAACGCCCCTTTTCGGCGTTTTCTTTGATCGGGTTGAGGATAGCTCCTTTGTGTATGCCGCCGGTGAGGAGGCAGTATATCGATGGCGCAAATTGACCGTAGCGCGAGAGTGGGCTGTGGATACGTTTGACCTACCGCAAACGACCGCTTTCGAAGTGGTTGACTTTGGCAAACGCCGCTATATAGTTGCCGCCAGTCGGGATACCAGCTTGCGCGTAACCCCACTCGACCGATTTGAACGGCCCGATAGTATACGTATTCCCGGAGAATCCGTTGTGGTCAGTATGGAATTCGATAGGAGGGCTACCGAGGGGCGTTTTGTCGCCGGGTTGGCTGACGGCCGGCTGATTACCTGGCCACTGTCGAAGGACTTACTGCAGGGAACCTCGCTGAAAGGCATCTTCTCCCGGGAGGCCCATCAGCAAGCGATCCGCGATGTGGTGTTTATCAAAGACGGGACGCAAATTTTGACCAGCAGCGACGACAAAACCGCCAAGCTCTGGAGCGCGGATCTAACCTTGCAGAAAACCTTGCTTGGGCACAACGACGGTGTACAAACCATTACCAGCTCTGAGGAAGGCGAAATATTTACCGGCGGGGAAGATAAGACGATCAAAAAGTGGACCCTGGAGCGTATTCGTACCGATTCCATTCGGCAAGGGCCACGCCTTATTTCTCTGCTTACGTACAATCAGGCGGTTCACAAACCGAGGAGGCTACTTTTCAAAAGTAAAAGGAACAACACCAACGAGCTCGTCCTGTATTCAGGAGATGATTTCGAAGAGGAGAAGTCGATGAATCCTAAAATCCCGATTCACCGTATCTCATCGATCACGTTTTTGCCTTCCAACCGCGACCAGGCACTGATTACGCTGGCCGATAGTGCTCGGGTATACTTACTGAGCCCGGAGGGTGAAGTCAGTGCATTGTTGGAAGATACAACCGTTACCGCCATTAGCGGAACGGTCGTATCAGACGACGGACTCTTCCTGCTTACCAAAGGACGAGATTCGGCCGGCATTTGGAAAAAAAACGGCCCAGGCAGCAACAACTACGTCAAATACGGTAAGCTGCCGCCGAAGCTTCGGGCGGCGGCTCTCTGTAACCAGGCAGGAAACCTGCGGATTTTAACCGTTGCGGAGGGCCACAATAAGGCTTTTCTGTGGGAACTAGACAAAAGCAACCGGCAACTATCGGTCATCGACTCGGTCGTGCACACGGATGCCATTCTAAGCGTCGCGCTATCTCCGGATGGGCGATACCTGCTCACGGGCAGCAAAGACAATAGCTTCGTGTTTAGGTTGGTGAATACTTCCTCCGAACCGCGGCAGCGGCATACGGCTGATATCAATTACGTTGCCTTTTCTCCGAATGAGAAGCAACGGCGCTTTCTAACCGCCAGCCAGGACGGGACCGTCCGATTGTGGAACGCTGAGGGCCGGGAGGAAATGAGCCTCATCGACCACGGCGCGCCCATCGTACAGGCCTTTTTCCTATCGAATGCCGAGGTCCTCACCTTGGGTACCGACGGTCTGGTAAAATGGTGGCATTTGGAAGATATTGATGAGTTCATCCAGCCGGAGGAAGGAAAAGTCTATTCGTTCGAAGAAGGGCAGCAAGATGGATTGATCAATAATCGGTAAATCCGTGCCGGTCGGCTCAATTCGGGGCAGAGCGATCGATCTTTAGCGTGATGTTATTATGCCGGGTAAACTGCACCACTTGCCCGCCCTCATCGCGCCCGAATACGAGGGTTTCTCCTAATTCGCCGTCGTCGCGCATGCGGCGGAAGGTATCGCCTTCGACATGTTTGTAGAAGGTCATGGCGCTTTTCGGAGAATCGGACGGGAGGGAAAGGGTTACCAACTGATCCTTGCCCCAGGGCATCAGGTAGGCCTCGCTCCACCAAGGGGTAAGCGAATAATAACCAGTGTATTCCTGTAGGTCTGCCGTAGGTCCGGCATCCTTTTGGGTATTCTCTGCTTTGACCTTATCGAGAATTTCGCAAATGCCTTGGATGTACTTTCCCGGATTGCTACCTCCGGCATTGATCATCACGGAATAGGCGCGCTTGTTTTTCAAATCCAACTGGAGGGAAGACCGATAGCCCGGGCAGGAGCCCCCGTGCCCGACCCAGGTACGGCCTCCGCGTCCCTTGTATACGCTAAAGCCCAGGCCCCAGGTATTCTTCCAATCGGGGTTGGTCCAGTGCACTTGTTGCATGAATTTGAGGGTAGAAGGCTTGAGGATTTCGGTGACGGTAGAATCCCGCAGGCGAAACTGCCAGGAGGCGAATTTCCCGAGATCCAACACATTGGAAGAATAGCCGGCTGCGGCCGTAATGCCATTAGCCTGGAAGAAATTGACCTTTTCCCGATTACCAGTCCGATTCAGGGGAGTGTAGCCGATGGCTAGCTGATCGCCATACAAATCCTGGGGAAGCTCCGTGCGGGTGTCGGCCAGGTCGAGAGGCTCCAGAATGTGTTGGCGGACGAACTCCTCGTAGGGTTGCCCCGAAACCTCGGTAACGATTTCGCCGAGGAGCGTCAGGCCGAGGTTACTGTACTGGAAATAGGTGGAAGCTGGGTAGAGCGTTTCCTGCTTGCCTAGTGCCCCGTCGACCTGTGCCTGGGTGGGAAACGGAAAATCAGGCCCGGTCCAGTAGGGGTAGGCAGCTTCGCGCGGAAGGCCCGAAGAGTGTGTTAGCAGAGCGCGGACGGTAATCGGGCCGCTTTCCGGGTACTTTTGAGCCAAATTGTAGTGGGGTAGGAGATCGTCGACCCGGTCGTCGAGGCGCAGCTTCCCCTCGTCGTAGAGTTTCATGATGGCGACCGCAGTGAATAACTTGGAGATCGAGCAAATGCTGAAAAGGGTGGAGGCTTCGGCCTCGGTATGGTTTTCGAGGTTGGCCTTGCCGAATCCGCCGGACCAGAGTACGGCCTGATCTTCTACGACGGTGGCAGTGAGTGCGGGAAGCTGTTCATAGTCCTTTTGAGCTTCGAGCCATACTTCGATAAGCTGAAAAGCCTGGGAGTAATCTTTTTGAGGGGCCTGGGCAGACAGGGTATTACCGATCAGCAGGATGGCCAGGAAACAGGTAAATAATGGGCGCATGGTTGTTCATTCGATTGAATTTGTAATTTAACAAAAGCTTCCGCTTTAGTAGCGGTGATTTTGGGACATGCCTCATCAGGCTTGAAACAGTATAGATTAAAGGAATGCAGTTAACCTACCGAGAAGAATTCTCCGACGGGCTTAAGCGGCTCATCGTCGAAGAAGGAGAAAGCGCCCTCCATTATCTCCGCGAGGCGGAGACGATAGAGGCGAGCCACCGGGCCGTGCACGAGGTGCGCAAGGCGTTTAAAAAGATTAGGGCGGCGTTGCGGCTACTACGCGATGTGACGCCCCACTACAGTTCGACCAATACTTTTTTCCGGGATCAAGCCCGAACGATTTCGGAACTGCGCGATGCCACGGCCACCCTCGAAACATTCGGCTTGCTGGAACAGCAATACGCTGAACAGCTGAAACCGGACGCACTCGCCACGATACGCAGCCACTTAGAGGGTTTCCGGGATACGGTTGCCCAAACGGTCTTTGAAGAAGAGCGGCGATTGTCGGCCATCCAGGAGGCGCTCTCCGAGTGGCTGGCTGACATCCGCGACTGGGAAATCGAGACCGTGATCTTTGAGGACATTCAGCCCAATGTGCTTCGGGTATACAAGCGCGGTCGCAGCAGCATGGAACGGGCGCAACGATCCGGATCTACGGAGGACTACCACGAGTGGCGCAAACAAGCCAAGTACCTGCGCTACCAGGTGGCAATAATGCAGCGTATCTGGCCGCGAGTTATGGCGGTTTGGGAAAGCGAGTTACACGTACTAACGGATTTAACGGGCATGGACCAGAACCTCGCGGTGCTGCAAAAGGTGCTTGCCAGGTGTGCTCCTCAATTGTTAGACGAACCGTTCGGCATGGTGCTTCAAGCGATTATCGAGCAGCATCGGCACTTCGCAAGGACGCATGCGCTGCTGCTAGGGGCGAAATTTTACGATCCCCAACCCCGCGCCTTCTGTGAGTCTTTGGGCATCTACTGGAACAACCATCAGCGGGAAATCCGTCAGCTGGGGCTGCCAGGGCTCGATCAACTGGCGTATTGAGTGGGCGTTACCGTTGCTCCAACTCCCGTTGCCCGGTGAGGTAGCCTAATAGCGCTTCGATAGCTTCGGCATTTTTCAGGAGGTAGTGATTTTCAAAGAAGCTGAGATCCAGTTTTTTGAGCGAGTTTATAATGTGTAATATTCTGATTGTAAAGAGTTTGAATTCTGCTTCATAACCTTTGTTGGACAATTCGCCACGAATTTTTTCCGCCTTCAGACGCCGGAATCGGGAAGCGGTCAGGTAGATTCATAAGCGACTCGATACCTTTGATAAACTCGATCAGGTAATCGGGGGCGAGTTCGAGGTTGCCTGCAAAAATCAGTTCCAATAAAGCATCAAA
>CAZDET010000069.1:4671-5727 GCA_964504335.1 uncultured Saprospiraceae bacterium | reverse complement strand
AATCGGGGGCGAGTTCGAGGTTGCCTGCAAAAATCAGTTCCAATAAAGCATCAAAGTCGAAGTTGGATTTTCGTATGTTCATTGTGGTGAGGGCAATTTGATACGTTGGAGCTTGATTACTGGTTGCTTGTGGGGTATCTCGCTAAATGTACGAAAGGATTTGAAAATACAAATACCTAGGCAAGGAGGAAATTTGGTAAACGCGTTGGAGGTGAACGATTTCATTAAGGAGTTAGGACACGAAGAGGAGCCCGGCCGGAGAGCCGGTGGTTGGGTTGGGCCGGCCGCACACCATATACGTGGGTGGGAATACCCACCCTCCTATCCTGCCTACCTCGTGGGGTATGCAAGTAGCCCGAGCGTGCGCTCCGCACGCAACTACCAGCTATGTCTACGGCCGTACTTGTTAAAATCATTGGATGCTCAAACTACCCAACAGGTAGCCTATCTGTGAGAATGGCATCAATAAGATAGACTATTTCACAATAATAGTCAAGTGGTGAAGAACTGTTTAGGAGACTTCGTGGAGCAGAAAGTAGGCACAATGCCATAAAATGCAGATTATGAAACAACACGTTGCCCATATCGCCTTGCTCGTCCGAGACTACGATGAAGCCATTGCCTTTTACACGGGAAAATTGAATTTTACGCTTCTCGAAGATACCCCATTGGGCAAAGGGAAAAGGTGGGTGATGGTGGCACCACCCGGAGCCCGGGAATGCGCGCTGTTACTTGCCAGGGCGGCTAACGACCGGCAACGAGCATCCGTCGGCAATCAGAGTGGCGGTCGCGTCTTTCTGTTTCTGTTTACGGACGATTTTGAGCGCGATTATCATCAAATGATTTCCAGAGGCGTAGAATTTGTCAGGCCACCTGCGAAAGAAGTTTACGGAACAGTTGCTGTCTTTCAGGACTTATACGGAAACTTGTGGGACTTAATCCAGCCCTCAACGTCTAATAAGGGGAGGTTGAATAGAAATACCCATGATGAGTAATTATGTACACGGCTATTCGAGTATTGAAGCAAACCGATTGAATGATCAGGCGGATTCCCTG
>CAZDET010000069.1:0-4571 GCA_964504335.1 uncultured Saprospiraceae bacterium | reverse complement strand
CCTGATAGCGCGGCGGCCAGAAAGGCCATTTTGTGCCAGGTCCTCCTTCAGGCACGCAGTGGCGGGGATGCCAATATCGGCAGGAAACTCTATCCCATTTTGGAGCAGGCAGGACTAGGGGAGATACGGGTGCGCCCACGGCAGGTCTACGTGGATGATTCCAACCCGCGGTGGGTGGAAGGGTTTACCCGAAACACATTTACGGCCATGATTAAGGGCATCGCCGAGGAAGCAGTAGCTAATCAGCTCATCGATCAAACGGAGATGGAGCAGGGGCTTCGGGACTTACATAGAACGGCGGAAGGAGGAGGGACGTTTTGCTACACCTTTTTCAAAGGGACTGGAGTAAAGAGTAAATAATGCTTTAATGTATTAATGCTTAACGTATTAGGACAATGGGAGAAGAGTACCTGGAGGACCAAAATTCAACCGTCGGAATCGGGAATTTTTTCGTAGAATTATGTGTATTTTCTAAAAACCTCATTCAGTATGAAACACCTAATCCTATTATTGGGTATTTTTTTCCTGTCGGGCACTCTATGTGCGCAAGAATTTAAGGAAGAAGATGCCGACACCTCCGACGTGGCAATGACCGCGTTTTCCGTTTTTTATCCAACTGCTTCCCACGCTATCGACCCGCGCTTTGGACCGGATCTCGATCGCATTGCCGAACAATTAAAAGAAACGACCGACCACGTCTGGCTCTACGGATTCACGGATAACGTGGGCGACGATTCGGCCAACCAACTGTTGTCGACGCGCCGCGCCGAATCGGTTCGCGATTACCTCGTAACCGCCGGGGTTGCGGAGGATCGATTCAGTATTGAGGCACTGGGCGAAGACCAGCCAAAGGCGGATAACAGCACCGCGCAGGGGCGATCCCAAAACCGACGGGTAGAAATCCGCATCGGTGCGGATGCTGCGATGGTCGACGAGCCCATCAGCCCGGGAGATACGACTCTGTATGCCATCGAACGGGCGGATGCCTTGCAGGCACTACTGGGCATGCCCACCGAAACCCGCCGGGTGTTAAAGCCTATGCCCAGCATGAAAACCGAATCGGAAGTAACGCTGAAAGCGGTGAAAAAGCGGATACTGAGCTCCAACGGCTCGACGGCCATGTTGAATTATAATTACAACAGTGGAGATGCGCCGCCCGCCCGACTATTTTTTCAGGTAATCGGTGCGGAGAGCTTTTTTGATGTACCGGTAAAAGGAGCCACGGGCAACTCGGGAAAACTGAGCATTCCCGTGCAATTCCCCGTTCAATTGGGCAAGGGAGAGGTAGGCGTCGCCGCCAGTCTTCTCAACGAAAAAGGGCGGCTGAGCCAGCCGGATACCACCTACGTACGCATGGAACGGGTGGGTACCGGGAAAGTACAGATCAGCCTTTCCTGGGATACCGGTACCGATCAGGATCTGCACGTATTGACGCCTTCCGGAGAGTTGATTTACTATGATGACGCCCGCTCAAGCGACGGTGGCCGGCTCGACCGCGACGACCGCGACGGCTTCGGCCCCGAAAACATCTTCTGGCTGAGAGACGCACCCGACGGAACGTACTATGTGAAAGTCCACGATTACGATCGCACCTCCGATGAGAATGCGTTTGTGGTAACGATCAACGGGTTGGGGGCCAATCGGCAGTTTTACGGCTCTACGCGCGAGGGGTCGATGGAAGAGGTGACTACCTTTATCAAAAAAGGCGATCGAATTATCTGGCCAGAGGGAGACAACCAATAAGGATACCGCTCTCTCTGAAATATACTACACGATGGCATTCACCGAACGCGAGCAAATCGAAGAGCTCGTTCATAAATTGTTCGTCTACACAGACCAGCAGGATTGGCAACGGCTTCTAACGGAAGTCTTTGCCGATCAGGTGCATTTCGATATGACTTCTCTGGGAGGTGGCGAACCCACCCTGCTACCGGCCCAGACTATTTGCGATCAGTGGCAAGCGGGCTTCGAAGGCATCGATTCGGTCAATCATCTCGCCGGCAACCTCCTGGTAGACATCCAGTGGGATAAAGCTACCATTTTTGCCTACGCTACAGCCACCCACTACAAGGCGGCCGCCACTCAGGGGAACACCCGGGACTTCGTGGGCACCTACGATTTGCATGCCGTGAAACTACCTGTCGGTTGGCGATTGGATCGATTTAAGTACAATCTGAAGTACAGTTTGGGAAATTTGGAATTAAATTGATCGGATTTGTATGAATACGATCATCCAAACCCCAACGCCCAATTTGAACCGCAGTCTGGCCTTCTACGAGCAGCTTGGATTCACGGCGCTCGAGAATTCTAATTGCGTAACTGATGGTCAGGTTGCGGTTTTTATCAATCCGGATCGCTTTGCCCGGGCGGGAATTCGGTTGTACCGCAACAACTGGTCAGATACAATTCCAAAATTGAAACTACACGGTCCGGTTATCGAAACCGAACAGGGCTACCTGCTCAGCGACGCCAGTGGTACCTGGATTTATTTGATAGCTGGGCAAAGTGACCTGTCGAATATCAATACGTCTTCTCCTTCAATATTAGGCAACTATGCGGGAGTAAGCCTGGAAGTCATCGATATGGAAAGTGCCCTTCCATTATGGCAACGGCTCGGATTTGAGCGCGCCGCCGGAGGAGTGGAAAGTGGATGGCTGACCCTTAAAAATGAAGCGGGTTTTGCCATAAGTCTGATGAAGCCGCTCAACTGCCCCCACTTGTTTTTCAATCCTTCGCTGACCTATTTCAACGGAGGCCAAAACCCGGCCATTATTTCGGCTATTCGCGCGCGCGCTATTCCTATTACGGAAGAGATTACTATTTTCAATGATCGGAATGAGGTGGATAATATCATCATCCGGGATCCCGGAGGACTGGGGTTCTTCATATTTAACGATTGATCAACTCAACATGAAACGATTCCAACCCATATGGCTATCCCTGCTCCTGCTGTGGGGGTGCGCCGAAAATGAATCCTACGATGTACTTATCAAGGGCGGCCAAATCATTGATGGCTCGGGTAATGCGGCCTTTGAAGGGGATATTGGAATCAACGCTGATACCATCGCCGCCATTGGAAATCTAGCCGGAGCAACAGCAGAAAAGGAAATCGATGCCTCCGGGCTGGTGGTGGCCCCGGGCTTCATTAACATGCTGAGTTGGGCAACGGAGTCATTGATTGAAGACGGAAAATCGCAGAGCGATATCCGCCAGGGCGTGACGCTGGAGGTGTTTGGTGAAGGATGGTCGATGGGACCGCTGAGCGAAGAAATGAAGCAGCAGCAGAAATCCCAACAAGGAGACATTCAGTACGATATCAACTGGACGACCCTCGGAGAATACCTGGAGTTTCTGGAAGAAAAGGGCGTGGCCCCCAATGTCGCCTCTTTCGTGGGGGCAACGACCGTGCGCATCCATACGGTTGGGTTGGACGATCGGGCCCCTACTCCCGAAGAAATGGACTCGATGCGACTGCTGGTGCGGCAGGCGATGGAAGAAGGCGCACTCGGGGTTGGTTCGTCTCTGATTTATGCCCCCGCCTTTTACGCCAACACTGAGGAGCTGATCGAACTATGCAAGGTGGCTGCCGAATACGACGGCATGTACATATCGCACATGCGTAGCGAAGGCAACCGACTGCTGGAAAGCATGGATGAATTGATCCGCATCGCCGAGGAGGCTGGCATCCGGGCGGAGATCTACCACCTCAAGCAAAGCGGCCAGGAAAACTGGGGAAAATTTGATCAGGTTGTTGCCAAGATCGATTCGGCCCGAGCCGCCGGGCTGCAGATTACGACAGATATGTATACCTACCCCGCGGGGGCTACGGGCCTGGATGCCGCCATGCCGCCCTGGGTGCAGGCCGGCGGTTACGACGAGTGGGCACGTCGATTGCAGGATCCCGCCATTCGCCAAAAGGTGTACGAAGAAATGACCACCCCCACCGATGAATGGGAAAACCTGATGCTGGCGGCGGGCTCGCCCGAAAAGCTACTGCTCGTTGGCTTTAAAAGCGACAGCCTGAAGTATCTGACGGGCAAAACGCTGGCCGAAGTAGCCGCCATGCGGGGCACGAGCCCGGAGGAAACGGCAATGGATCTGGTTATTCAGGACGGCAGTAGGGTAGGGACGGTTTACTTCCTCATGTCGGAAGACAACGTGCGCAAGCAAGTGGCGCTGCCCTACATGAGCTTCGGTTCGGATGCGGGCTCTCAAACTCCGGAAGGCGTCTTTCTGAAGTCGAGTACGCACCCGCGGGCGTACGGAAATTTCGCGCGCCTACTGGGCAAGTACGTCCGTGAGGAACAAGTCATCCCCCTAGAGGAGGCGATTTACAAACTGACCACCCTTCCGGCCACCAATTTGAAGATCCAACAACGAGGAGCCCTCCAAACGGGTTATTATGCGGATATCGCTATTTTCGATCCGGCCACGATTCAGGATCACGCCACCTTTGCGGAGCCCCAACAGTATGCCACTGGCATGCAGCACGTGTTTGTGAATGGTCGGCAGGTGTTGGCTGAGGGGGAACATACCGGGGCCTTGCCGGGGCGCGTGGTGCGAGGGCCGGG
>CAZDET010000068.1:5641-23871 GCA_964504335.1 uncultured Saprospiraceae bacterium | reverse complement strand
GGCATTTGATGCGTTTGCCCTGTTGACTAATTGGCAAATCACTCCTCTTCCAATATCTTCAAAAACAGCGAGGCCACTACTTCCGGCGGCAGATCATGGCCGGAATTCACCACGCGAAATTGCGCCTGGGGCAGGGCTTCGAACCAGCGCTCAATACGGGCCAGATCGATGAGGCTATCGTAGTTGCCGGCCAGCAGTACAATGGGGAACCGGGCATCGCTCAGATGGGGGATAATCTGGTGCTGGCGCAGGCGGAAGTTGTTGATCGACCGCCAGACGCCGCGGACGCGCTCGCGGTAGCTCGGATCCTGCAACTGATATTGCAGGTATTTGAGGGCAAAAGCATCGATCAACTTGCGCCGGTACAAAAACCGGGAGATCCGAAGCACACCGTTGGGATGTTCCAACAGCTTTCCCAGCTGCTTGCGAAACAGGTTAGGCATGTAGTCAATCCAAGCGGTATAAGGGCCTCCCAGTCCGTCCGGGGCCAGGAGGTGGAGGCTTTTCAGGTCTTCTTTCAATCGAGGTGCCAACCGCAGTGCGATGCGCCCGCCGAGGCTGTGCCCGAGCAGGTGAAACCGATCGTGGTGCTTTCGTTCGGCAATCGTACGCAGCACGGTACGCAACTCGCGTCGATCAAAGGTATCCTCGTGCCAACGGGTATCTCCGTGAAACGGCAAATCGGGAGCACAAAGCGTATAGGACGGCCCGAGCTCCCGGGCCAAATTGGCAAAGCGGTACCCGGTGTGGCCGTAGCCGTGCAGTGCAATTATTAGCTCGGGGCCACGCCCCCATTGCTGCACTGCAATCATGCCCCAGGATGTAGGAAGTGAGAATCTATTCACACCGCGACAGTTAGGTCAATTAGCCGGCGTGCTTCCAACACCGACCAGAATTCCCTTGTTGTAGGGAAGTCATCAATCCAATCCCGCAAACTATTATTATGCGATATTTCATCGTTCTGTTGTTCGTGTTCATGCTCTCCGCCTGCGGTGTTCCTAAGGTTAGCTCCGATTCAAAACCCGTAAGCCACCAAATCTGGGACGAACTACTACAAGAATACGTCGATCAATACGGGCTGGTCAACTACGAAGCGTGGGCCAAAGACACGAATCGCCTCCAGGAATATCTGAATATTCTATCGAATAATCATCCCAACGACAAGAACTGGTCAAAAGCCGAACGCTACGCCTACTGGGTCAATGCCTACAATGCCTTTACCGTAAAGCTCATCCTTGACCACTATCCGATCGACGGGATAAAAGACATTAAATCGGGCATTCCCTTCGTCAATACCGTCTGGGATATCAAATTCATCAACATCGAGGACCAAACCTACGACCTTAACAACATCGAGCACGGCATCTTACGCAATCGCTATATCGACGACCCGCGCTTCCACTTTGCCATCAATTGTGCGAGCATGTCCTGTCCTAAACTACAAAACTATGCGTACACCGCCGAAAATCTGGATGCGCAACTCGATGAGGCCGCGCGCGAATTCATCCGCGAGCCCTACCGCAACCGAATTACTTCCGATTCCGTCTACCTATCAAAAATTCTGAATTGGTACTGGGGCGATTTTAAAGATCAATACGACAACCGCGTCGAGCTAGTAAACAACTATCTGGCCCCCCCCGTCCCCGCCGACACACCGACCACATTTCTCGATTACGACTGGAGCTTAAATGAACAAACGCCGGAAAAGCAACAACTACTAGCCGCCGATAACTAAACTCACACCCACACCATCAAATCCTTATCTTCTTCAACCGCGCCATGTCGCGCTTCACGTCCTTTTCCTTGATGGATTGGCGCTTATCGTAGGTCTTTTTACCCTGGGCCAAGGCAATCTCTATTTTAGCGTATCCGCGCTCGTTGAGGAAGAGCCGATAGGGCACGATGGTGAACCCGCGTTCCTTGACCTTTTTCTCTAACTTGCGGAGTTCGCTGCGCTTCAGCAACAGCTTACGCACCCGGCGTTCGTCGTGGTTGAATTGATTCCCGTACTTGTATTCGGCGATGAACATCGAGCGGAGGTAGAGTTCTCCTTTCTTAAAAACGCAGTAAGCGTCGCGCAACTCCACTTTTCCCTGGCGGATCGATTTAATCTCTGTGCCCTGCAGCACAATTCCCGCTTCGTAGGTGTCGATGAAGGTGTATTCGTGCTGTGCACGCCGATTAATTACCTCTACTTTATATTGCTTCTTTTCAGCCATTTGAATAGTCCTATACTGCCCGTATTATACAACCTGGGGCGCTATCCAACCAAGGAATGCGTCAAATAGTTCTTTCCGGAAGAGAATAAAGGAAACTAACCGATCAGTGCTTCACGGGCCGCTTTCATGGGAATCCCGATGCATTTTTTCTCCATGTAGGTGAGCATGCGATCCATCAAATCGCGGGTGTGTTCGTCGAGGCCCTCGACTTCCTTGCGGAAAACCTCGTTTATCGCTTTCGCTTTGACGGCCTTGATTTCGGTAGGCACCTGCCGGAGGGCGATTTCGAGCTGGCGCTGCCGGTACAAGATGGGGAATTCTTCCAGATGCACCCCCAGCAGGGCTTCGGCCCGCTTCATTTCCTGCGCGCGGAACGTGAGGTTCTCGCGGGCCAGCGTCCGTATGTGCTCGATCTCGACGTAGTGGATATCGGAACGACTAGCCACAGCTCCTTCGACGTTGTGCGGAACCGCCAGATCGATCACGATTTTTCCCTTTACTGGTTCTCCGGCAACTAATTGTCGGAAAAGCGTTTCGGTCAGGATGGGCTTGTTCGACCCGGTGCAAACAATCAACACATCGAAGCCGCCGTCGTAAGTTGACAGCTCCTCCAGACTGATTGCGCGCCCCTGGTCGAAGGTCTCCGCAATTTTTTCGGCGCGCTCCACCGTTCGGTTGGCAACTACCACGTGTTCGTACTGGTGCTTTTTGAGAAATTTGGCCGCAAGCGCATTCGTTTGCCCTGCCCCAATCAGCAGCACGCGGGCACTGCGCGCTACCTTCAATCGAAGCAGTTTTTGCACGGCCAAAGACACGACCGAGACCGATTTATCGCCGATCTTGGTATTGGCGTAGACATCCCGAGCGGCCAGTACGGTGCGGTCGAAGAGCAGGCGAATGTCATCTCCGATTAACCTCCATTTGCGGCATCGGTCATACGACTCTTTCAACTGTCCCAGAATCTGCCGCTCGCCGATTACCAAAGAATCCATTGAAGCCGCTACATCGTACATGTGCCGAACAGCCGCCTCACCTTGCAAATGCTGAATATCGTTTTCCAGGTAGGCGTCTACCTCCAGGTCGGGATTGGCCACTTGAAAGAAGCGACGAACGAACGTATCGGAAAGATGCTGCTCATCGGTAGTGAAAAGAAACAGGACGCGATTGCAAGTCGCTACATAAAACAACTCATCTAATCCCATCCCCGTCCGGAGCTGAGTCAACCGCTGTTGAAGGTCATCGGTGGCTTCGCAGGGCAGTACGAAGCGAGCGATCTCTTTCAAGTTTGTGTGGCGGTGGGTAACTGTTAATACGTTGTAGCGTTCCAACATCGATCGTTCTATATCAGACAATGACAAATATAGTGAGGGCCGCTACCCCCACTGTCACGTAACTGTAAATGCAAAAAAGGCTTTTGTTGAAGGCTCTTTTTGAGCGATTCACAGACGGTGCTAAAGATGAAAAAGCCATCTTGCGGGCCGGCGAACATTAATCACCCTTCTCCAATGACTTTGATCTATTTGCATGGCTTTGCTTCCGATGGTGGTGGCTGGAAGGCGGCTGCACTGCAAAAGCACTTTCCCGGGGCCACCGTCGTTTCCCCCGATCTGCCGGCCGACCCGGCTGCGGTAGTGCAGCAGCTAGCCGATCTTCTCCGGGAGTTGCACGCCCCGATTTATGTATTCGGCACTTCCCTGGGGGGCTTCTATGCGTTGTTTTTAAGCGCCCGCTACGGGCTTCCGGCATTTTTGTTTAACCCTTCTATTCGGCCGGATCAAACCCTGGTTCGGGGGATCGGCAAGTGGGAAACTTTCATCAAAAAGCGACCCTATCACTTTGAGCCTGGGTACCTGAATACCTTGGCCGAACTCCGTACAACCATGCAACCCGACATACAGCCGGCGCTGTTGCACCTCTTTCTCGCCACCGACGATGAAATCCTAGATTTACAACTCGTCGAAGCGGCCTTCCCTACGGCCGCCAGTATCCGCTGGTACGACCGGACCGGACACAGCTTCACGACCTTCGAGAAGGCCTTGAAGGAGATTAAACAAGTGGGTTGGATTCCGTTAAATCCCGATTAATAAACGCACGAGCAGATCGTCCGTATGATCGGGATAAACAGATTTACCCAAAAGTGACTTGATCAAAATTGGATGAGGATGAGTGAGTTAGGCAACGGGCTCCTTTTCCGGCAGCAACAATCCTACCTCCGACTCCTTTACGTGTACCGTGCGGAGCTGGTCGGTCCGGCGACTACTATCACCGCTGGCATTCTCTAGCCGCAGTACGCCGCGGGGGCAAACAGCGGCACAAATACCACATCCGACACAAGAAGAACGCACCACGTCTTGCCCGCGCTGCGCATAATGGCGCACATCAATGCCCATTTCACAATAAACGGAGCAATTGCCGCAACTGATACACTGCCCTCCGTTAACCGTAATGCGAAAACGCGATTTGAAGCGCTGCACCAGCCCCAGGTAAGCTGCCAGCGGACAGCCGAACCGGCACCACACGCGGTTGCCCATCAGCGGATAAAAGCCCGTACCGACAACCCCCGCAAAGCCCGCCCCGATGAGGAAGCCGTACCAGCTTTGAATATCGCCGGTCTGAATGCCCAGTACGCGGTACTCGCCGGTAAAGTAGGTGTAGAGGACCAGCGCAGTCATAACGACCGCAAATACCAGCACCCCGTGAATGATCCAGCGCTCGAATTGCCAGGCCCGCAAGCTCTTGTCGGAGTTCTGCCGAAAGGGATCGCCCAGCGTTTCGGCGAGACCGCCGCAGCCGCACACCCACGAGCAATACCACCGCTTACCGAAAAAGTAGCTGAGCAGCGGCACCGCCAGCAATACCAAGGCAATACCCCACACGAGCATGAACATGCCCAGCGCCCCGGAATTCGACAGCGCATCGAGATTATACCCGAAGAAAAACGAATAGTTGAGGGGCCAGATATTCTTGAGGTCCATTGTCGGCTGGTTGAACCGCAGCAGCAATTCCGGGATGAGGAAGGCAAAGGCCAGCTGAAAGAACATGACCGAACCGGTGCGGATCAACTGGTAGCGGTTGTGCCGGTAGCGGGCAAACATGCGCACCCCCATAACGAGAATGACAATCGTATACAATGACCCGTAGAGAAACCAGCGGCTGGCCGGCCCGCCATTCAGCCCGTAGCTCAGCGGATCCACCATGCTGATCCAGGGTGTGATGTACTGAGGCGTCCAATACAACAAAACGTAGAATCCGACGAGATAAATACCGGCCAGAATACCCAACCAAGCGCTCGACATTTCCGGCCCCGCAGAGCGGGCCGGGCGGCGGTATATGGACCGTTCTGCGAAGAAAACCAGCCCGATGATGATCAGGGCAACCACCGCGCTTACCGCCGGCCAGAAATACTGCTGCCCGAGGTAATAAACGCCGTACAGCAAAATACCAATGATCCCCGCTCCCAGAAAAAAGCTGCGCCAGCCAAGATTGAGTCCCCGCTTGAGGCTACTGTGAAAGACGTGATCGTTTTTGATGCCCGGAATGGTCTGAAATTTCGGAATGAAGAAGATCAAACCACCGACAATGGCCAAGCCAACGCTCAACAACCAAAACAACAGCGGGTTACTCGCCACCGGCCCCGTTTCGGCCGCCTTGACTACGGCCAGTTGGTAATCTCCCTTTTTCCAGTCGCCGAGTTTGAAATCCCATTCGCCCACTCCTTCCGGTATGCCCTCTGCCGCACGCTGCGCCAGTTGTTCCTGCGCCGCGGAGAAGGTCGCATTGAAGGCCCCCACCGCGGCAAAACTGGTGGCGTACTCCTGATCGAGTTGCCCCGCTTCCCGCGCTGCCGCCAGCAGGGCGTCGCGGTGGTATTCGTTATCGATGGTATTGAATGCATCGGCGCCCAAGGTGTATTGGTCGAGCCCGAGCGCGAGCGTGAACACCACAAGTCCGATTCCGAACAGAGAAAGCCCAAAGACTTGCAGTGGGGTATTGCGCTTAGATTTTGAAGACATGATTGCCCGGTTTAACGTTGACGGGTGGTAAAAAAGAGCATTATGCTCGTCCTAAAAATTGAAGTACACGGTCCAAACTGCGCTTTTGCTTTAATTGCAAGTTGGTTCCGTTTTGTTGATTGTACAAATCGACAACTGCTCGTTCGTATTGCTTGAAAAACTCCGGATCGAAATTCGCCAGGCCTAGCTGCTGTAGCACTTTCTCCACGTGCGTCTTATTGGCCAGCCACTTCTCGCAGACCTCGTGCCGGTAGCGGACGCCCATCAGGTTAAATCCGCGGACGTGCCTGGACTCCTTATCGTAATTGATGCGAATGGAACGCCGCCCATCTTCGTGTTCCCAGTACAGCGTGGCCAGATCATCCGGCTGACGCGACGGTACTTCTCCGTACACCTGGTACTCGATGTCGAGAAACTTAGCTGAATTAAACCAGATTCCCGGATCGTACGCGACCCGCTTGCCGAGTGCGTTGTAGGCGGCTACCTCCCCCATCATCCGGCCCGTATACCAGACGGCCTCAATGGGTCGGCGATTGGGTTTGGGCTCCCGAATCTGCGCGCAGTCGCCGATGGCATACACATCCGGCTGATTCGTTTCGAGATAGTCGTTTACCAGAATGCCCTTGCCAATTTCCAGCTCGCTTCCTTCCAGAAAACCGAGACTAGGACGAACGCCTGCCGTAAGACCGACGTAGCCACAGGGGATGCGTTCCCCATCTTTCGTGACGACCGCCTGTACACGCCCCTGCCCATTACCTTCGATTTCGGCCAGCTCGGTACTCAGCCGGAGATCGAAGCCGTGTTCGCGGATGTGGCGGCTGATCATAGCCGACTCCTCATAGGGCAGCGTATTGCGCCAGTATTCTTCTTCTCGGACCAAAAAGGTAACTGGTATGTGGCGGGTGTGGAACATCTCCCCCATTTCGATCCCAATCAGGCCGCCGCCGACGATGACCGCCCGCTCCAGGCCTTCGCTATGTTGCTCCATATATTGTAGATCCTGGTAGGATACCAGGCCCCGTACGCCTTCCAAATCCTGACCGGGCCAGCCAAATTTATTCGACTTGGAGCCGCAACCGATGATCAATCGATCGTAGCCCATTGTTTGCCCATCGTCGAAGTGCAGTTGCCGGTTGTTGAAATCGACCTTAGATACATAGCCTTTGCGCAGTTCGATCCGGTTTTTTTCCCAAAACCAAGGCTCGTAGGGCTGCGTATCGACGAAGCGCATGTGCCCCATGTAGATGTACATGAGCGCAGTACGGGAAAAAAAATAGTCCGTCTCAGCGGAAATCACCGTGATCCGGACATCATCGTCGAGCTTGCGCAGGTAGCGGGCCGCGGTAATGCCACTGATACCGTTTCCAATAATAGCTACGTGCATAGATAGATGGTTAATTGTAGAACCCCAGCAAAATAGGAGGTTTTAAAAGAAGTTAAAACCCAAAATAGACCGATTATCCGCGAACTGTCCGGCGGGAGAACTTTTCGGCAAAAAGTTCGATTCCTATCTTTGCACTCCAAACAAGTCGTTAACATACTGATAAACCCTTTGCGCTTCCCCCAATTTGTAAGTACATTGAATGTCGACTGACTACGAGAACCTATTGCACGGGATACAGAATGCCGGCTTATGAAGCAGATTATACGATTAAGTATTTTTTTATTGTCCTTGACCGCCCTACAGGCCCAACCGGCCCTGAAAGTGGAGCCTGCCCGCGTGCAGAAAACCATCCAGGCCGACCTCCTGGACAATCAGCTGGAAGAATCAGTCAGCATTACCGTCAAGAATCCCACAGCCCAGCCGCTCCAAATTCAGTGGGACCAGGTCATCATTGATCAGCCAAATCGGTGGGAAATATCGCTTTGCGACGAGCGGAGCCGGCCCACCCCTTTTGTTCGCGCGGCCACGCCAAGCTCGCTGCAACTCCAACCGGGCGAATCCGTGGAGTTAGTTCTCTCCGTGCGGCCCAACGGCCAGCAGGGCTTGTCTACGGTGGAAGTCCCCTTTAGCCTGCTCACCGACCCCGGAAAAATCGTCGAAACTGCCGTATTTCAAATCGAAATCAACGACGAGCTCGCACCACCTATTGAGCGCCCCGGCGAAAATGCAAACGACCCCTTTTCGTCAACTAGTCTTCAAATTTATCCCAACCCGGCAACCGACCGCTTTTACGTATCTACTCCGGCGCAAATGGAAATCGGTCGAATCGAAATTCGCAACATGCTCGGCCGAACCAAAAAAGTATTTGACAATCCAGCCGAAGGGATGGCCTATGGCCTGAGCGATCTCCCGGAAGGCATCTATTTAGTTGCGCTTTTCGATCGCAGCGGGAAAGTGCTGCGCACACTGCGGTTGTTGAAGCGGGATTATCGACCCTGACCGTAACTGGTACTTTGGTACTTTGGTTAGACCGGACCACCACTATGGCAGGTCTGGGGTCCCATCATTCCTGCCAATTGCCCGACCCCGAAGTGCGAAATTATCTGCTGCAATAACCTTTCCATCGGAAGAGTTCAAACAGACCAAAAGACCAACTCAAGCTGGATACTCCACGTAATTCCGGGGCGTTTCGTAAAGCCGCACTGCCAAATCAAATTTTGAATCTAATCGTGCTCTGAGGCGTTGCCAGATCACGTAGCAAATATGCTCTGCGGTGGGTATTAAACTTCGAAATTCTTCCGTGTCTAAATTTAGATTTTTGTGATCAAACCGATCCTCTACTTCTTCTTTAATGAGGTCCTTTAAGATTTTCAAATCGATCAGATAACCCGTTACCGGATCGACCTCTCCTACCACTTTTACTTCCAACTCGTAGTTGTGCCCGTGGTAATTGGGATTGCTACATGGACCAAATACTTCCTGATTGCGGACGTCTGACCAGTCCGGGTTATATATACGGTGCGCCGCGTTGAAATGGGCACGTCGAAAAGCAGCAATTTTCATGGATTCGTTGATTGTCTACACACAAACAAATATTCGTACAGTAGGTTGGCTCCTTGCTCATAGTCAGACTTTTTCCTTACTTTTGCTCTATTGGAAACGCGTAAAACGCGCATTCCATACACCAGTTTACGGTAGAAGGCTTAACAGGATCTGCTATAAACGTTGCCGACCCGGTCGGCAAAACCACATAGTGGTACTCTAAACAGCTACCACACTGACAGTTACAATAGCTGTATACTGCATATAGCAAATTTCCACCGCACCGGATAGCTGCTATCCAGCCGCGGCGGAATTATCCATAAAACGGGTGCAATCCCATCATTTTGCCGTTCGAACTGCCCCCGGGTAGTTGGTTTCGGCAGGATTGCGCACCAAAAATTTGCACGTACCTTCTTAAGGAGGGCGGCCGGTTAGAAATAAAGATTCGTTTGCAGCGCGTTTAGTGGCTGCTGCTCCCGACGGCCAACTCCTATGGTACTTACCTAC
Source organism: uncultured Saprospiraceae bacterium (assembly GCA_964504335.1). Classification (GTDB taxonomy): domain Bacteria; phylum Bacteroidota; class Bacteroidia; order Chitinophagales; family Saprospiraceae; genus CAZDET01. The sequence continues at coordinate 14,206 of CAZDET010000068.1, read as the reverse complement.
CTGTCTACCTGACTGTTGGATGGCAATGCGTTACGCTTAGGAATTAGAGCGCATGCGATTTAGCCAGGTAATCGGTCACAATTCGGTTCAGGAGCTTTTACGGGAAATGGTAGATACCGACCGCTTCCCGCACGCGCTTTTATTGCTGGGTGCTCCGGGTAGCGGGGTACTGCCAATGGCGCTGGCTACCGCTGCATATCTGCTCTGCGAAAACCGTACGGGCCTCGATAGTTGCGGGCAATGTAAGGCCTGCCTCAAAACGGCCAAAGCCGTCCATCCCGATTTGCATTTTTCGTTCCCTACCGTTGGCGCCAAGGTGACGGCCGATCAGTTTCTGCCTCCGTGGCGCGAGGCGCTGGCCGAAACGCCCTACATGGAAGTAAACGATTGGTTGCAGCGCATCGGCGCGGAAAACCGCCAGGGGAATATCAATAAGGATGAGTGCAATCAGATCATCCGAAAATTGAGTTTAAAAACATTCGAGGGTCAGTATAAGGTTATGCTCATTTGGCTGCCGGAATATCTCGGCAACGAGGGCAACCGGCTGCTAAAATTAATCGAAGAGCCCCCACCGCGCACGGTTTTCCTCCTCGCGGCCGAACAAGCGGAACGCATTCTCAACACCATACTGTCCCGCTGCCAGCTCGTCAAACTCGGCACCCTCGACGACGAGGCGATCAGTACCAGTTTACAACATCAGGGCATCGACCGCGATCAGGCAAATACCATCAGCTTTCTGGCTAACGGCAATTATAACGACGCCCTGCAAATGGCCCAACAGCGGGAAGGCGATCAGGCTGATCGCTTTCTGGAATGGATGCGCTGTTGCTACACCGGGAAACCGACCGAACTTGTCGCCTGGACCGACGGGTTTGCTCCGCTCGGCCGGGAACACCAGAAACACTTTTTGCGCTACGGCCTACACTTTTGGCGAGAGTTTCTCACCCTGCAATTGGGCGGATCGCAACCAGCCCGGCTGCGGCCACCGGAATTGGCTACGGCGCAGCGCATGCAATCCGTCATTCAATTCGATCAGCTGGAGGGAATTATTGAACTCATGGAGGATTGCATTCGACATATTGAGCGAAATGCGCACCCTAAAATCCTGTTTTTAGATGCGAGTATTCGCATGCACCAAATTTTAAAACACTCCGCAGTGCCGGATCGACGGGCCAGACGCCCGGTCTGATCCCTGCGGTAAAATATATACCTATGGGTTGTCATGGATGCACAGTGGGTCAGGGAGATTCGGCCGCCGGATGCGGCAAAGGCTGCTCCGGAGGCTGTGCCAGCGGCGGCTGCAACCGATTGAATACGTTCGATTGGATCAGCCACCTAGAAATAGAAGACAGTCGCCCCTTCGACCTGGTCGAAGTCAGTTTTAAAAACGGCTCTCGCAAAAACTTCTACCGCCGCCCAGCGGGGCTCCTGGTCGAAACCGGCGAGCGGGTCGTGGTGGAGGCGAGCAATGGATACGATATTGGTACAGTGACCCTCTCCGGAGAGTTAGTGCGCCTCCAAATGAAAAAGAAGCGTATCCGCGAAGACCAGGTCATCCACAGTTTGATCCGGCGTGCCCATAAACGCGACCTCGAACGCCTGGAAGAAGCCCGTGACCTCGAATACGACACGATGATCCGCTCCCGCGTGATCGCCCGCCAGCTCAATCTGGAAATGAAAATCGGCGACGTCGAATATCAGGGAGATCGCCGCAAGGCCACCTTTTACTACACGGCAAAAGGACGCGTCGATTTTCGCGAACTCATCCGGCACTACGCCCGGGAATTTCGGGTGAAGATCGAAATGCGGCAAATTGGCGCCCGCCAGGAATCCGCCCGGATCGGAGGCATCGGTTCCTGCGGTCGCGAATTGTGCTGCTCGACCTGGCTGACGGATTTCAAATCCGTAACAACCTCCGCCGCCCGCTACCAAAACCTGGCCATTAACCAAGCTAAGCTCTCCGGGCAGTGCGGCCGGCTGAAGTGTTGCCTCAACTACGAGCTCGACACCTACATGGAGGCCCTCGAACACTTCCCCAAACGCGCCGACCGCCTCCAAACCGAACAGGGAAATGTAGTGCTCGTCAAAACGGATATCTTCAAGCAATTGATGTATTACTCCTACCAGGATGGGCAGCACCGCGGGAAGCTCTACACCCTGACGGTGGATCAGGTGCAGGAGATCATCGAACTGAATCGCGAGGGCAAAAAACCCACGCAACTGAATGAATTAGTGGCATATTCCGACGGCGAGGACGATTCTTTACTGGACTACGAGGACGTCACCGGAGCTATCGAACTTCCTCCGGAAGAACGGAAGAAACGACGCAAGCGCCGCAACAAGAGAAAACCACGCGACGGCAGCAAATCGGCTTCCGAAAAAAGCGCGGATCAATCAAGTAAACAAGGCCCCCGCCGTAAGAAGTCGAATCGAGGACGTGGACGCTCCAACAACACCGAAGCAAATTCCGGCGGCGAAACCGCCACCAATTCAGACAACAAACAACCGGCGGCGAATAAGAATCGAGGACGCGGACGCAACCGCAACCGGCGCAAAAAGCGCGGCGGCGGAAAGCCCGATAAAGGCGCGCAAGATTAGGTGTCAGGTCGGCCGATTATTTCCTTTATTTGTTGTAGTTGAGAAGCGCTCATTCACGGAATTCTATTTACAATAAACGACATGCAGTACGATGTAACGGTAATCGGTTCGGGACCCGGCGGTTATGTCGCGGCTATTCGCGCCGCACAGCTGGGCCTGAAAACCGCTATCATTGAACGATATAACTCTCTGGGCGGCACCTGCCTCAACGTAGGTTGCATCCCTTCTAAAGCCCTGCTCGATTCGTCGGAGCATTACCACAACGCCGCGGAAAAGTTCAGCCTGCACGGCATTAAGCTATCCGATCTAGGCGTGGATATGCCGCAGATGATCAAACGCAAAAACGAAGTGGTCGAACAGACTGTAAAAGGCGTCGAATTTTTGATGAAGAAGAACAAAATTGACGTCTTTCACGGCCACGGCTCCTTCGAAACGGCTCATACAATTTCCATCGCCAAAGAAGACGGTAGCACGGAAACGATTGAAAGCGATAAAGTAATTATCGCCACCGGTTCCAAACCCATTACGCCCGAAGCCTTTAACTACGATAAGAAACGGATTATCACCAGCACAGAAGCGTTGAATATCGAAGCCGTACCGAAGCGGATGGTGATTATCGGAGGGGGAGTTATTGGGTTGGAATTAGGCAGCGTGTACGCCCGGCTCGGTACCGAAGTGGAAGTGGTGGAATACCTCGACCGCATTATCCCGGGAATGGACAGCGATTGCAGCAAGGAGTTGATGCGCGCTCTCAAGAAGTTGGGGATCAAGTTTCACCTGAAGCACGCGGTGACGGATGTCAAGAGCACGGAAGACGGCGTCGTCGTTGATGTTCAAAAACGCGACAGCGATAAAACCTTCCAGATCGAAGCGGACTACTGCCTGATTTCGATCGGCCGTCGCGCCTACACTGACAAGTTAGGATTAGAAAACATTGGCCTCGAAACCGACGAACGCGGACGCGTTCTGGTGGATCAGCACCTGCGCACCAATGTAGACAATATTTACGCTATCGGCGATGTCGTTAGAGGCGCAATGCTGGCTCATAAAGCCGAAGAAGAAGGCGTATTCGTTGCCGAAGTCATTGCCGGCCAGCACCCTCATATCGATTACAACCTCATCCCCAACGTCGTATATACCTGGCCGGAGGTAGCCAGTGTCGGCCAGACGGAGGAGCAGCTCAAGGAAGCCGGAATTCCCTATCGCTCCGGAAAATTCCCCTTCAAGGCCTTGGGCCGCAGCCGGGCCAGTACCGATACGGAGGGCATGGTCAAAGTACTCAGCCACGAAGAGACGGATGAAATTCTCGGGGTGCACATCGTCGGTCCGCGTGCGGCCGATATGATCGCCGAAGGGGTTGCCCTGATGGAGTTCCGTGCTTCGGCCGAAGACGCCGCCCGGATGAGCCACGCGCATCCCACCTATACCGAGGCCTTCAAGGAAGCGGCCCTTGCCGCCACCGCCGATCGACCGCTGCACATTTAACGAACGCAAGAATCGGGTTGATTGACGCTCGATAATTGCCGAGTTTGCAACCATAATTAACCCGTTATGGAACAAACAGTTATCAATTATCAGCGGATCAAGGCCGCCATCGAATATTTACACGCGCACGAACTTGAGCAGCCCTCTCTCGAAGAGGTAGCTGCTCAGGTTCATCTTAGTCCCTATCATTTCCAACGGCTGTTTACGGAGTGGGCCGGTGTGAGCCCGAAACGATTTCTACAGTACCTTACGATTCAGCATCTCAAGCAACAACTCCAGCGCAGCGAATCCCTTTTCGACATTGCTGCAGACAGCGGCTTATCCAGTCAGTCGCGCATTCACGACCTGTTCGTTACGATTGAGAGCATGACTCCTCAGACTTACCGCAGTGGCGGGGCGGAACTGGTCATTTACTACGGCTATCATACCACGCCCTTTGGACATAGTTTTATCGGCGCGACGGACCGGGGCGTCTGCCACCTGGAGTTTTTGGATGTACCCGATTCGGAAGTGGAGCGGTTGGCACAGAAGTGGCCCAACGCTCGCCTGGAGGAACGCCCGGACTACACCAATGCATACATTGATAAAATTTTCCGCCGTTCCGCATCCGAACGGCCGGCGAAATTGCACCTGCTCGTGCGGGGTACCAATTTCCAGATTAAAGTGTGGGAAGCGCTCCTGCGCATTCCGGTCGGAGCTGTGGCAACGTACGCACAGATAGGACGGGCCATCGGCCAGCCGCGGGCGGCCCGAGCGGTTGGCTCGGCAGTAGGAAACAACCCGATCGCCTACCTGATTCCCTGCCACCGGGTCATTCGAAAGGAGGGGCGCATCGGCCAGTACCGTTGGGGCAGTGTGCAGAAGAGCGCGCTCGTCGGCTGGGAAATGGCGGCGATGGCCATGCCAGCTGATTGATTCTCCGAAGCGGGGGCAATTCGCGATCTGGCAAATCTTTCTACCTACTTTTGCCGTTGTGTTGTTGAGTTGCTCCCAATAAAGTTGGGCACTCGAAAATTCCTGCCAATAGTCATGCCTTTAATCGAGTGTATTCCAAACTTCAGCACAGGTCGCGAGCCGGCCGTCGTGCAGGCTATTCAAGCCGCCATTCAGTCGGTTCCATCCGTATATTTATTACACGTAGACGTAGGCAAGGGAGCCAACCGCACCGTGATGACGCTGGCCGGAGAACCGGCTGCCGTGACCGAAGCCGCGTTTCGCGCGATCAAGGTAGCCCGGGATCAAATTGATATGCGTACGCATGCCGGCACTCATCCGCGGATTGGGGCCACCGATGTGTGCCCGTTCGTACCGCTGGAGGGCACGAGTATGCTCGATGCTATTCGCTGGTCGCGGGAGTTGGGCGAGCGCGTGGGAGGAGAGCTGGAGATTCCGGTCTATCTCTACGAAAAAGCCGCGATCCGTCCGGAGCGGCGCAACCTGGCGGATATCCGCCGCGGGGAATACGAAGGGCTGAGCGAGAAGATGCGCCAGTCGGAATGGCGCCCCGACTACGGCCCCACCGATTTTCAGGCGCACTGTGGTGCCACGGCCATTGGAGCCCGCGATTTTTTGCTCGCCTACAATGTCAATCTCAATACCCCGGATGTTATGGTCGCCAAGGCGATTGCCGCCGATCTGCGCGAAAGCGGCCGGCTAGTGAAGGGGCATGCCGGCAAGCTGATCCGGCAACCGGGATTGTTTCGGGGGTTGAAAGCCATTGGCTGGTACATCGACGAGTACAAGCGGGCTCAGATCAGCACCAATATCACCGATTTCAGGCTGGCCCCAATTGCAGACGTATACGAAGCCTGCCGGGAGCGGGCGGAGCTGTACGGTGCAGCAATCACCGGTTCGGAACTGATCGGAATGTTCCCCAAGCAAGCCTTGCGGGCAGCCGGGCTGCGCTACTGTGATCCCGAACTGAATCTCGACGATCGGGAGTGCCTGCGCCGGGCCGTTCAGGCGCTTGGGCTAGATGAACTGAGTACCTTCGAATTAGATGAACGAGTAATCGAGTTTCGGTTGGAGGCGCTGTATGCTAAGCAATCTTCTGCTTGATTTCCACGATCTCGTAGCCTTCGATGACATCTCCGACTTTGATATCGTTGTAGTTCTTCACAGAAATACCGCATTCCATCCCGCTCCGCACCTCTTTGACATCGTCCTTAAAGCGCTTGAGCGAATCGATTTCGGCGGACACCCCTTCCTTGGTCGGGTAGATAACAATGCCATCGCGAATGATGCGGATGGGCGTATTGCGCTGAATCTTTCCTTCGGTGACGTAGCATCCGGCCACCGTACCCACTTTGCTGATCTTAAAGACTTCGCGCACTTCGACGTTGGCCACAATGCGCTCCTCTTTGATCGTATCCAGCATCCCTTCGATCGCCTTCTTGATTTGCTCGATGGCTTCGTAGATGATGGAGTAGGTCTTGATTTCGACGCCTTCGCGTTCGGCTAGCTTGCGCGCGCCCGGACTGGGCCGTACCTGGAAGCCGACGATGATCGCATCGGAGGCAGACGCCAGCAGTACATCCGATTCGATGATCTGACCGACGGCTTTGTGGATAACGTTCACCTGTACCGTTTCCTGAGAAAGTTTGATCAAGGAATCGGAGAGAGCTTCGATTGAACCATCCACGTCGCCTTTGACGATCAGGTTCAACTCCTTGAAGTTGCCCAATGCTAAGCGGCGACCGATTTCATCGAGGCTGATTCGCTTGGTGGCACGGTTGGCCTGCTCGCGGGCGATCTGTGCCCGCTTGGTAGCGATAGACCGTGCATCCTGCTCGGATTCAGTGACTTTCAGGGTTTCTCCGGCCTGGGGAGCGCCGTCTAGACCTAGAATCAGTACCGGCGATCCGGGCTTGGCTGCTTTGATGCGCTTGTTGCGTTCGTTGAACATGGCCTTCACCCGGCCGCTGTGCTCGCCGGCCACCATGGGGTCGCCTACTTTGAGCGTTCCCGCCTGAATCAACGATTTGGTGACGTAGCCGCGGCCTTTTTCGAGCGAGGCTTCCAGTACCACCCCTACAGCGGGGCGATCCGGATTGGCCTTTAGTTCGAGTAATTCGGCTTCGAGCAATACTTTTTCCAGCAGATCGTCAATACCGGCCCCTTTGAGTGCCGAAATATCCTGCGACTGGTATTTACCGCCCCATTCTTCGACGAGGTAATTCATCGATGCCAGCTCCTGCTTGATCTTCTCGGGGTTGGCACCGGGCTTATCAATCTTGTTGATGGCGAACACGATGGGTACACCGGCTGCCTCGGCGTGGCTGATAGCTTCGCGGGTTTGAGGCATGATGTCGTCATCGGCGGCAATGATTACGATGGCAATATCGGTTACCTTCGCACCGCGGGCACGCATGGCCGTAAAGGCTTCGTGACCCGGCGTATCCAGGAAGGTGACGCGCTGTTTATCGGCGGTGGTTACTTCGTAAGCACCGATGTGCTGGGTGATACCACCGGCCTCTCCCGCAACTACGTTTGCTTCGCGGATGTAGTCGAGTAAGGAGGTCTTACCGTGATCGACGTGGCCCATCACCGTAACGATCGGCGGACGTGGCTTCAGATCCTCGGGATCGTCCACGTATTCCTCTTCCTCTTCACCTTGCTCCTCGACGTTGATGAATTCCACTTCGTGGCCGAACTCTTCGGCTACCAGTTCGATGATTTCCGCATCGAGTCGCTGGTTGATGGATACGATGACGCCCGCATTCATGCAGGCGGTGATTACATCCGTGACGCCGACATCCATCAGATTGGACAGCTCCTGGACCGAAATAAACTCGGTCACTTGCAGCTTGTCCGATACGCTCTCGCGTTCGCGCTCTTCCTGCCGTTCGCGCAGGCGCTCGCGGTTGTCGCGGCGCATTCGCTGGCGGCGCTTCTTGCCCCCTCCACCCTGGAGGCGGGCCATAGTAGCCTTGATTTTTTCTTCGATTTCCTTTTTGGAAACCTCTTTTTGTTCTTCTTCTCGCCGGCCACCCTTGCGCCGATCCCCACCGCGGGTATCACCTCCGCGTTGCTGGTTGTTGCTGCGATTACCGGTGGTAGTTACCTTTTTGCGGCGACGCTTGCGCTTTTTGGTGGGGTCGGAACTACCCGACGAACTCGAGGACGACTTCTTATTCTCGCTCTCTCCTTTTTTAGTTTCTTTCTTGTCTTTACTTCCTCCTCTTCGGTTGGAAGTACCCAGATCGATTTTGCCCATGACCTTCAGGCCACGCAATTCGGGCGCCTGTGCTTTTTTGACCGTCTGATCATCTTCGCTGGGTGCCTGATTGCCTTTGGCCGTATCGGCTACTTTAGAGGTAGAAGGGGCGGGCTTTTCGACGGGTGCTTTCTCCTGCGGCTTTTTGGTCTCCCCTTTCGGAGGAGCAGGTTTCGCTTTTGGAGGGGTTGGTTGCTCCGGCTTGGGCTTTTTCTGCTTTGGTTGCTCCGGTTTGGGCTTTTCCGCCTTTGGTTGCTCCGGTTTGG
>CAZDET010000068.1:0-5541 GCA_964504335.1 uncultured Saprospiraceae bacterium | reverse complement strand
CTTTTCCTGCTTTGGTTGCTCCGGTTTGGGCTTTTCCTGCTTTGGTTGCTCCACCTTGGGCTGTTCCGACACTTCCTTTTTCGGCTCTGGCTTCGGTGGCTTGGCCTCGGGTGGCACGTTCTTGGCTTCGGGTTCCGAGGGCTTGGGCTCCGGTTGTTTTTTGGCTTCGGCGGGAGGTGCCGTTTGGCCATTCTTGGGAGGAGCTGGTTGCTTCGGAGTTTCGCCTTTTTTGGCGGCCGGAGCTTTCTTTTCCGACTTGCCGGATTTTGACCGTTTCAGGCGGGAACCAAGCTCGATCTTACCGACCACTTTCAGGCCGGGTACCTGGCTTTTTGCCGTATCCGATTTTTCTTCCTTCGCCTTTGCGGGCTCTTCTTCTGCCACTTCGACAGAAGTATCTTCGGAAGGATGGGAGGGCGTATCAATAGAAGATTCCCCCTGAGCAGCTTCCTTCTTGCCACCACTCGGGCGATTGCCAATGACCAGCTGATCTGCCTTTTCCTTGACCTCAATCGACTTTTGAAACTCTTTCAACAACTCGTCGTACATCTGCTCGGTCACCTTTGCGGTCGGCTTATTGTCGATGTCATAGCCTTTTGCCGCGAGATGATCGACGATTGTCGAAGTCCCCACATTTAATTCTTTCGCAATTTTTACTAAACGTCTCTCCATTCGTTGGCATTAGCAATCTGGCTGCCTGAAATTCTATCCTTCCGGGAATGGCCTAGTTATAGCCTTTAGGAAGGACTCGAATTGCGCCCGATGGGCGATTTTACTCATTCCAAAGTTGACAGTGGTAATAAGTAGAATTGTTCTTTGCAGGGCAACCTACTGCAAAGATAAGGTAATTAAAGGCTTTCCGTAACTCTTTTACGGAAAATCGGCTTTTCGTGAGCCTTCCGGCCGATTTCGCCAGAAGGTCAGTTTATAAAACCGCTTACTGTTTAATTAGTTTCCGGAGCATACTATTCGGCAAATTCTGCCGCCAGGATATTCAGTATCTCTTTGACTGTTTCCTCTTCCAGGTCCGTTCGGCGGACTAATTCTTCCAAGCTGAGTTCCAATACACTTCGGGCGGTATCGCAGCCGATTTCTTTGAGCGAATCGATGATCCAGCCATCGATTTCGTCGGCAAATTCGTCGAGGTCAACGTCGTCAATTTCAATTTCGTTGTTGCGGAAGACGTCGATTTCAAAGCCGGTCAGTCGGCTGGCCAGCTTGATATTTGTACCGCCTTTACCGATGGCCAGGGATACCTGATCGGGTTCGAGGTACACCTCGGCGCGGGTTTGATCCTGATCGATGTTAATGGTGGTCACTTTTGCAGGAGTCAGCGCCCGCTGAATGTAGAGGGTCAGGTTGTTGGTGAAGTTGACGATGTCGATATTTTCGTTGTTGAGTTCGCGCACGATGCCGTGGATACGCGACCCCTTCATACCGACGCAAGCACCGACCGGGTCGATGCGGTCGTCGTAGCTTTCCACTGCCACCTTGGCCCGGTCGCCCGGAATGCGGACGATGTTTTTGATGCTGATCAGGCCGTCTTCGATTTCCGGCACTTCCTGTTCCATGAGCTTTTCGAGGAAGCGGTTGTCCGTGCGGGAGACGATCACGACGGGGTTGTTGTTGCGCATTTCCACTTCCTTGATCACGCCGCGCACCATGTCGCCCTTGCGGAAGAAGTCGCCGCGGATGGTCTCGTTGCGGGGCAGGATCAATTCCGTGCCCGACACGTCGTCGAGGATGAGGAATTCGCGCTTCAGCACCTGGTGGACTTCGCCGAGCACCAGCTCGCCGACCCGCTCGGAGTACTTGCGGTAGATTTCGTCTTTCTCCAGCTCCATGATCCGGCTGATGAGCGTCTGCCGGGCGGCCATGATGGCGCGGCGGCCGAAGTCTTCGAGTTCGAGCTGTTCGTAGCACTCTTCGCCAATCTCGTAGTCCTCATCGATGGAGAGGGCTTCGGAAATGGAGATTTGGCTGCGATCGTCGGTGACCTCCCCGTCGGGCACGATGGCGCGCACGCGCCAGAGTTCCAGGTCGCCCTTGGTGGTATTGACGATGACGTCGAAGTTGTCGTCCGAGCCGTACTTTTTGCGAATCAGCGTGCGGAACACATCTTCCAGCACCCGCACCATTGTGGGGCGATCTATATTTTTTCCGGATTTGAAATCCGAGAATACGTCTACCAGATTCAACATGGCAGTATCAGTTACTTAAAAGATATTTTCACAATCGTTTTGTCGATCTCGTCGTGGGCGATGGTGGTTTGCACCAATTCGGTTTTCTTGCGTTTGCCCTCTTTGCGCCGCACCTTTTCTTCGAGGGTGATGGCGAGGGGCGTCACGTCTACCAGTTTGCCCGTGTGCTTGGCGCCGGCGTCGGTGGTCACTTCGACGGTGCGGCCGACGTTTTTGCCGTACTGCCGCCAAAACTTCAGCGGCCGCCCCACACCGGGGCTGCTCACTTCGAGGATGTACTTTTCGCCCAGGGGCTGCTCGGCATCGAGGTAGGCCTCGATGTGCCGGCTGATACGCTGGCACTTGGTAAAGGTCATCCCCGAGTCGCTATCGACGAAGACTTCCAGCTTATTCGTGACCTGATTGATTTCCACCAGAAAGCAATCTTCGAATTCGGGCTCCCGAAATTTTTCCTCCAGGAGTTCGGTGATCGTGGCGTCCAAGTCCTTCATTCCGAGCGGTCCGTTTGGGGGCTGAGGGTATAAAAAAGAGGGAACCGATCGGTTCCCTCTTTTTTGCCTCTAGCGTGGCGTAAGACAAATGTACGGATAAATACAATTCAACGCAAGGGAAAGTTTTGATGGGCCGATTGGTCAATATGACGATGTGTCGATTTACGGATGTGCCAATTTGCCGGTGTGCTACCAGAGTATTTGATGCATCGTGTGCGAAAACACCTCAGGTTTTGCCGTTCCGTGACCTTTGGGTCGCCGGGAGATCGGCCAGATATTCATTGAAGCATTTCCCATTTTTTCTCCGCCACCGCCTCCACCTTAACCTAATTCCCCTAAATTTAAACCAAACCCAATCCCCTATGGCAAACCACCACGAGCTGGCCCTGCAGCTCACCGAGGAACAACAAACGGACTTGCTGGATGGCTGGCAGCAGCTCGTGCAGCAATTGGAACGCAATCCGGTGCTGCGGGCCGGTAGTTTGGATGACCTGACCAAGCAAATGCGGGCCGTGCTGGAGGCGCAGCCCGACTTCAACGATATGCTGCGCAGGGCGCGGACCAAGCCACAGGTGGTTCGCCTGACGACCCAAAGCGCCGCACTCACCAACCTGCCCTGGCGGCTGGCCGTAGCGGATCGGCCGCAGCTGTATCTGCTAAAAGGCCACCCGGAGGATACGGCGGAGGACATCCCGCCGAAACCCCTGCCGCTCAAAGTATTGGTCATGATCAGCGCCCCGGAAAATTCCGGGGGCGGGCGGCTGGACTACGAAGCGGAGGAAGACCTCATCCTGCGGGCCTTCGAGCCGCTGTTTAATTCGGAACTGGTGGAGGTCGATTTTACCGACGACGGCTCCCTGCAGAGCCTGGAGGCCAAGCTCAAGCAAAATGCCTACCACATCCTGCACTTCAGCGGGCACGGCAATTATGTAAAGGGCAAGGGCACCTACCTGGAATTGGAAGACCCCGTGACGATGGAGGCACGGACGGCATCCGGGGTTGATTTCATCCAGAGCCTGCAGGTAGTGGAGGCCCACCGGCCTAATCTGGTAGTGCTCTCCTCCTGCCAGACGGCGCAGGGCGAGGAGCTCGGCGAATTACAGGGCCTGGCCCTCGATCTACTGGAATCGGGCATCCCCGCCGCGGTGGCCATGTCGGTGAGTATTTTGGACAATTACGCCTCGGCTTTCGCCGGGCAGTTCTACAAGGCACTGGCCGAGCGGCTGCCGCTGCACCAGGCCTTCCAGCGGGGCGTTGGGCACATCCAGCAGCAGGAGGCCGATAACCGGCCGGGCCACCCACCGGCGCAGTGGATGATTCCGCAGCTCTTTGCGCAGGCCGCGCTGGAGCAGGTGGTAGATTGGCCGCCGGAGAGCGAAACCGTGCAAATAGCACGCGACCACCGCCTCCTCTTCGGCGATTTCAGCCTGCGGCCCGAACAGCGCTCCGAGCTCTACCGCTTCGTGGGCCGCCGCAAAGACCGCAAGCGGGCCCTGCCCGCCCTGCTAAACGGCCACACCGTGCTGCTGCGCGGCCAGGGGGGCGTAGGCAAAACCGCCATGGCCGAGCACCTGGTGAGCCGCGCGCTGGCCGCCCGGGGCGGGAAGCTGGCCGTTTTCACCTTTCGGGAGGATACCGCCAACCTCGAAAACATCCAGGCCCAACTAGTGGATTGGCTGGAGCAACAGACCAAAGACTACCTACTGCGGGACCGGGCAGAGCGAGAGTACCCGGAAGCCTTCAAACGCTGCCTCTGGCTCTTACAGCAAGTGCAGGAACATACCGAGGGGCGCACGCTCTTCGTGTTCGACAATCTGGAGGACTTCCAATCGGAACCCGGCGAAGCCTTCCGAGAAACGGCCACCGACCTCGCCAAGTGGCTCCAGCACCTCGCCCGGGTCGGCATTCCGATGATCCTCACGGGCCGCTACCCTATCCGGGAGGTGCCCTACGCAGATATCGACCTCAATGCCGCGCCCTTCAACGACTACCTCAAAAAATGCCAGCAGCTCTCGCTGCGCGAACTGCCCCGCCAACTGCGCGAAAAGCGCCTGGCCATCAGCAGCCTGGAGGCGAGCAATTTGCGCTACCGCGATGTGGTGCAGTGGCTCTACACCACCTTCGGCGGCAACTACCGCGCCCTGGAGTTTTTCGATCAGATCTTCCAAAACGGCGGCGGCAAGCTCGACCGCGCCCTGCGCAGCCTGGAGGACTTCCGCGCCTCGATGGCCGACGCCCGGCAGGAAGTGGTGCAACGCATGAGCAACAACCTGCTCTTCGAAAAACTCCTCGACAGCCTACCGGCCGATGAGCGGCAGGTGCTCGAATTGCTGGCCCACTTCCGCATCCCCGTACTGACGATGGCGCTGGATATGCAGGCCGAGCGGCAGGGTTACGAGGCCATTTTGCAGGAACTGGCCCAACTGACACTGGCGGAGCAGCAGCCGGCACCGGCCAGCCAGTTTGTGTATTATTACGCCACGCCCATCGTGCGGGATTTACTGGCGGAAAAGCGATCAAATGCCCCCTTCAGCCACGAGCAGGCCGGTAGGTACTACCGGTACATGGACCAGGAAGTGAACCACCGCACTTACGATGAGCTCATCGAGGCCTGGCACCACTTCCGGGCGGCGGGAGTAGCGGATGCCGTGAATGAGGCGGGGAGTACCCTTTGCCAATACTATTACCGAAGCTCTCAGTTTCAATTGGCCTTCTTCTACGGCCAGCATACGGAGGCGATTTGTAAGGAGCAGACCAGTGGATTGATTTACAGCAATTTGGGGTTGATTTACCACCTCTTTGGGCATTTGGACGAGGCGCTGCACTACCAACTACTAAGCCTGAAAGAT
>CAZDET010000067.1:18234-24043 GCA_964504335.1 uncultured Saprospiraceae bacterium | reverse complement strand
AGCCGTCACAAAAGGGGAGGGGAGGTATTCGGCTCGTCCACTGATGGCGGGGGTGTCCTTTAACTCATCGAATAGGGAAAAAGATGGCTGATCGTTGGATTGGCAGCACAAAATAAGTGAAAGCAACATAAGAAAGTACCTGGCGTTTGGCATAGTATTGCTTTGAACTTTAGAGTATACCTGGCAACATGCTTCGATGCTTTAAATAAACGATCCTAAAGTGATAAATTAGTGAATTAACCACTTAAAGGATCGACCCATTAAAGCATCAACCGAAAAGCCCATTATCCTCCTCAACTTCGCCAACGACCGGCTCAGCCAGGACCAACACCTCCGGATGCTGCAGCAGGAAAACGAGCGGCTAACCCTACTCTTTCAGGGAGAAAAGGCCACCCGGCTGTGCATCCTGCAGTCGACCTACGGCATTTCCAAGCGGCGGTTGTTACACGATCTCAAACAGGCGGAGTTGAGGAGCCGCCTGGCGGTTTTCCATTTCGGAGGGCATGCCGACAGCCTGCACATCCATCTCGAAGGCCCCGAGGGCCAGGCTGATCCTATCCAGTTCAGTGATTTACTGCCGCTGCTCCAGGCTTGTCCGCGCCTGCAACTGGTATTTCTAAACGGGTGCTTCTCAGCGGATCAGGCTGGGGAATTGCTCGATGGAGGCATCCCCATCGTGATTGGAACGACGGGAGCCATCGATGATAAGGTGGCGCAGTCCTTTGCAGAGGCTTTTTACCACCAATTGATCGAGGGCGAATCCGTTGAGAAGTCATTCCAATTGGCCCGCAGCCTGGTTAAGGTGGAATTTAAGGAGTACACACCTGAAACGACCCGCGGGATTGGCCGGGCTCCCAATTTCGGGATGGCCTCCTTCGTCATCGAATACCGCGACGGCAGCCGGCGCTCCGGGCGGTGGAATCTGCCGGATGCGGCCGATGATCCGCTCTACGCGCTGCCGCCCATTCCCGAGGCAGGCTACGATTACCCCGATCACCCTTACGAATATTTGAAGTACTACACGAAAAAGGATGCGCGCATCTTCTTCGGCCGGGGCCATTTGATTAATGAGTTGTACCAATTAGTAAGTGACGAAACCCACCGGCTCGGCTCGGTTATCACTGTTTCCGGACAGTCGGGCGTCGGGAAATCCTCCCTGCTGGCCGCAGGGTTGCTTCCGCGGCTCGAATCCGGCTACCGCACGGAGTACTACCGCTGGGAATCCGATCGCGGCTTTCCGGAACAACTGAAGGCTCTGCTGCCAGTAGCGCAAGCGGAATGGAAAACCGCCTGGATAGCGCTGGAGGAACAAGAACAACGGCCCCTGCTAGTGGTGCTCGACCAGGTGGATGGCCT
The DNA here is from genome assembly GCA_964504335.1 of uncultured Saprospiraceae bacterium. Classification (GTDB taxonomy): domain Bacteria; phylum Bacteroidota; class Bacteroidia; order Chitinophagales; family Saprospiraceae; genus CAZDET01. The sequence continues at coordinate 22,687 of CAZDET010000067.1, read as the reverse complement.
ACTGAACAGCAACGATCCGGAGCACGTGGCCGAATGGGAGCAAACGCTCCAAATACTAGCCCATTTATTCAAAGACCGCCGCGACTTACCCCGCGGAAAAGTCCTGCTCGCTTACCGAACGGAGTACGACCAACGCATCGTCGATGCGCTCACGACCCACGGCCTGAGCCGGGCGGAATGCCTCGTGAAAAAACTGGATGAAAAGAGTATTCGCGAAGTAGTGCGGGGACTGGATAAAGACCAGGGAGGGCTCATCGCTTCTAAGTATCAGCTCTCGGTGGAAGAGGGATTAGCTTCTGATATTTCGGCCTTCCTGCTCCTGGATTCGTCTTCGCCGGTTGCCCCTATTTTGAACATCCTTCTCACCAAGATGTGGGAAGACCAGCGAGGAGCAACCGGCAAGGAATTTACCCGGGCCCGATTCCGCGCAGTTACCGAATCGGGGGTCTTGCTATCCGATTTTTACGAACAGCAAATGGCGATCCTCCGGGAAAAGGAGGCCCACTATCCGGTGGATGTCGTCCAATCGGGACTAGCATTAGACGTACTCGAATTCCATACCACCGAACGAGGAGCGGCGCGTACGCGCCAGTTGGAAGCCATTCGGCAGCAATACCGACACCAGATCGAAGTGATGGATCAACTGCTCGCTGATTTGAAAGCGACTTACCTGCTCACGGAGATCGGTGCGGGGACCAGCCTCACCCATGATACGTTGGGGCCGATTATCCAGGAATCCGTTAATAATTCTTCCCTGCCGGGGCAACGGGCCTACCGCATCCTTCGGACTAAACTGCCGGAATATCGAAAAGCCAAGCAAGCTACCTTCGTGGAAGGAGCCGATCTGGAGATTGTCCTCAATGGCCAGCCCGGTATGCGCGCCTGGGAACCCGAAGAAGAACAGCTGATTGCCCAGAGCATCGAGCTGCGGGATCGCCGATTGCGGCGGGCGCGGCGCATCCGCCTGGCGCTTACCTCGCTGGTGGTGCTGATTGCCCTCACGGGAGCCGTGGCGGCCTGGTTCGGCATCCAGGCTACCCGGCGGGGTGCCCGAATTGCGCAGGATAAAGCCTTTGCTGAGGCCCAGCTCCTGGCCGAAACCGACCCCACGCTCGCCCTGTACTACATGCGGGCGGCCTACGGCGACCAGCCCCTTGCACCGGAGCGGCGCGGGCGGTGGTACGAAGTGTATGCCGCATCCACCGTATACGATTTGCCTCCCGACGTGCAGTGGGCCGGCTCCGACCTAAACCTGGCCGCCTTTAGCCCCGACAACCGCCATTTTGCCATCGCCAGCTCGGATACCACCGCTATTCAATGGTACGAATACGGCAACTCAGAACCCGTAGACTGGCTCGACGCACCCAGAAGTATAACTACCTGGTTACAATTCGATGATGCGGGCTGCCTATTAATCGCCAATCAAAATCGGCACGCCTATCGGTGGTGCCAGTCGGAAGGGCTTCTAGTCGATTTTGCACCCGGTGCCGGGCGCGATACGTCGGCCCCCCGCCAATTGGTCGGTCCCGTAGCGGGCCGTTTTGCAACGCGCCACCAGGGAGGTACCCTGGCGCTCTGGGATGGAAGCTCCGGTGCCCATCTGCGCTCCGTGGATGCAGCTTACGGCGTCAGGGCCATTGCCGCGGGAGGGACTTCCTTTTGGGCCGCCATCGACCGGGGAGCGCTATTGGAAATCGATGAGGATGGTAACGTAGTACAACAGATACCCCTTCCGGAGGCCGGTGAGGTCCGATCAATGACCTTTACCGATAGCGCGACCGTGCTCGTGGTTGGATTGGAAAATGGGAACATCCTGCGGTGGGAACGCCTCGATTCGGGTTGGCAGCCTTTGCCGTCACTCAATTCCATCAATGGAGCAGTTACTTCCTTTCAATTTGGCCCCGGCAACCGATGGCTGGCCGCCACCTACCGCAATGGCAAGCCGATCCTTTGGAATATGGATACGGCCCGCCCCCTCCACACCTTACTCGATTCCTTTGGGGTGGTTTCTAACTTAGGGTATCGAAAGGCCGATCGAAAACTAATGACCGCCGGCCGCGATGGTCATATTCGGGCCTGGACCATTTCGTATCCGCATCCGGTGTGGGCCGATTCAATTAGCAATTACTCCATCCGCAAGCTGGTGTTCCGGGATAGCCAGTTAATTACTGCGGTCGATCAGTCTGGATCCATTTGGCGGTTCAATGTCACCAGCAAACAGCTAGCCGTTCGGCGCCAAGGGAACACACTGCTGGAGGGCAAGCCTGCCATCGGAGCTGCGGGCAACCGCGTGTGGATGGAGGACAGGAAGGGAAACTATTTGATTGACCTAAAGAGTATACCGGCCGATGTCCGAAAACTTCCCGTTTCCTCCGTACAGGATATTGAATTATTGGAAGACGACGAAATCATCCTCAACCGCGAAGGCATTTCCATTCTGGGAAATCCATCCGTCAAATTCTATCACACTAACCCCGAAACACTGACTCAAATCGCCCTGGATGAAGATCAGCAGACAATCGCGGCCATCAGTCCGAATGGGCAAATCAATTTTTGGGATGCTTCAACCGGAAGGCTCCTCCAAGAAGAAATAGAGACGAACGGAGACCTCAACGATCTCTTTTTCACTAAAGACGATACCTGGTGGTCGCCGCAAGATAATGGCCAATTGCTCGTCATTCGGGGGAATGCAGTGGTAGATACCCTGACCGGCGGCCAAACCGTCCGGCGGTCGGAGCGGGGTGGAAAATACCTCGCTCTGGACTTCGACCGCCGGACTATTCGCGTGTACACCTACGGTGGCTACCTGCTCGAAACCCTCACCAGCCCAGCGGATGAAGAACTGGAGGATGTTGCCATCGACCCCTCCGGGACGTGGGTAGCCGCCGGCACCAGCTCGGGGAAACTGCTGGTGTGGCGCCTGGAAAAACCGGTTATTGAGTGACGCGCACAGTTCCGGTATAAAAACTGTCATTATCAATCTCCCGGTCACAGTCGCCGTCCAGAGGACGTCCGTTGGCACCGATACCAATGTCGGGATCTTCGAAGATGAGTATCGTGAAATCGCAGGGGGCCGCGGTGCAGAACTGGCCATTCAGAATGCCCGGCCGCGACACATAAGTCAGACTATCGGGCGATTCCCAGCGCGAATAGCCATCCGACAGGAACGTGCTGCCAACCCGGATACTCAATTCATTCGGAAACCGGAGCGTAGTCGTATCGATGCCCTGCGAAAACTTCATTCCGAAGATCACTTCCTGATTTGGGCCTTCTTCGAATACCTCTACTACATCGCCGCGACTAGGATAGAGCACCGTGGGTGGAATTAAACGGCAAAACCCAACCGATACGTTGAATATCTCCAGGGTGGGGGTACCGCCCTCGTTATCGACGTCCAGCGTTAAAAGTCCGGATTCATCCTTGATGATTGCTTCATTGAATTCGATTTCCAGGTTGCATTCGTCAGAACTGCATACAAAGTCGATGCCGCAGCGAAGATCGAGTGTATTCCCTTGCAGGCGATAGGAGCCAAACCAAGTGATTTCCGTTCCACCCACCACAATTGATTTGCTTGTTAGGATCGGATTGGCGCTGAACTGAATGCGCACCACATCGTATGAATAATCGCAAAAATCGGATTCAACGAACGCGCTGGTTTCGGTAATGGTAAACCGGCCATCCGGTAGGTCGGAGTTTACCGGAAGAAAGGGAGGCTCCTCACATTCACAAGATACAAGCAGGAGCAACAGCATATAAATAGGGAAATATTTCACGATAATTGGGTTTGGAGGTGAATCAATGGATCAGCGTTTCATGTCATCAATGCGGAAGCGGGCAAACACCGAATAGGTACGAAAGTGTCCGCATTCGTCCAGGTATAATTTGGGAAAGTAGCGCACATCCTGCGCCAGGCCGAAGCTGACGCGATCCAGCAGGCCGACTTCCAGGGCCAGATGCCAGGAAAAGCCCAGGGAGTTGCGGATGTCATCCGGCGTGTCGTTATTTCTGCCAAGCAGGCCGTATTCGAGCGTGTTGGAATTAACGTCTACAAACTCGTCGAGATCCGATGACCAGATTTGGGCCCGCAAGTCTGTCTCTCCGTGTACGGGAAGAGACACGCCCACTCCGGTAGTGGCGCGCAGTGCGCCAAAAAACTGATATCCGATCTGCGCCTGGGCTTCCGCCAGCCGCAGGCGGGTTTGTTCCAGGTTTTGCACCGTATTTGAATTGGGGCCGTCGATGAGCTGGACCTCGCTCCGGCTGAAGGTGAGCGAGGTGTAGCCCACGCTGGCCCCATACATCAATCCCCGGCGAAGGGGGGCATCCAAGACAGCGACGGAGAACCCCAACCGATCGATGGTTTCCTGTGCATCGAAATAGAAGGGGCCGCCGGTTAGATCAATTTCGTATTTCGGCTGCAGAAACAAGCTGCGCCGACGCCAGCGGGTGGTAG
>CAZDET010000067.1:0-18134 GCA_964504335.1 uncultured Saprospiraceae bacterium | reverse complement strand
TCAATTTCGTATTTCGGCTGCAGAAACAAGCTGCGCCGACGCCAGCGGGTGGTAGCCCGATTGGTTCGTACGGGGGCCACCTCGCCGAATACAATATCGGTAAACACGCTGGTCACGGCCGTGCGCTTGCCCTCTGTTTCAATCGAAAATTTGACTTTACCCTTGGTGTCTTTTCGGTTGGCAAACAGACCGATCCCGCGTCTGCCACCAAGCCCCAGGTTGTGCATGCTGAGGATGAGCTGGTCGCGCCAGTTGCCCAGCCGGGTATCCATTTCGTAGCAGCGCAGGACGTCGCCCGGATAATTGGCCGGGCAGCTGTCGAGAGCTGGCTCGACACTCGTAATTTTGACAGAGTTGCTATCCAGGCCTTTATCCAGAAAGATTTCCAGTCGGACATCCTCCACGAATCCTTTAGCCTTGTTTTGGAAATCAATGGTGTAATCCAATGTGCGGGTGGCGCGCCGATGGAAATAGGCTACCGGCTGATCGACCCGAATGCGGTTGGGGTCGTGGATAGCCAGTAGTTGTAATTCGACATCAAACGTGTGCTCGGATGGATTGAACCCGCCACTATTCGGAACGAAAAGCGCCGTGAGGTGCAACGTCCGGTTTTTGTCCTGGTATTTCTCCAGGAGTTGATTAGAGGCTAGACTAATAAAGACCCGTCGTTGTTCTTCCGGTCCCATATCGGTGACGCGGAAGCAATACACGCTTTCGTATTGGCCGAGGTATTTCTGAGCAGCGTTCTGGATAGCCCCCGTCAGTTCATTCTGAATGACGTGGTAGGCTTCCGTCGGAGTAACCGATTGGTCTTCGCCGGTATGCCGAACTTTGGGCTGGTCGAATATTCGGAAGGAAGCGGATTTGGGCAGTTCGTTTTTCTTGTTGTAGAAAAAGAAAAGATAGCCGTTTTGAATGTTGGATGCCCACTCCCTATTGCTGTAGTTCAGGGCGTAGTTGACGGTTTGGCCAGGGGTAATGGCGTCGTTGTTGTTCGATTCCAACAGGACGCGTCGCTTGCCCAGGTCGTAGATGGGCTCCGGAGCGCGTTTGCCGGGCGCCTCGATTTGTTGGGAATAGGAGAAGGGATCATTGACCGCATAACGAGGAATGAGGTGCACCGTAACGCGGTAGTTTCCACGCTCGGAATAATGATGCGTAGGGGTTTCGCCGAAGGCGTAGTGGCCGTCGCCAAATTCCCACATCGGAGATCCCCAGGTTGGGAGGTCCTTATCTCCAATGAAGTCAACTAATTCCGGTAAATTGGAAAGGCTGAATTCCGCCGTTTGTGGATCGTAGTGAATGCGAACGGGGCTTATCAGTTGTGCGGAAAGGGAAGTATGCACTGCAAACAGCAGCACTCCGATCAGAATGCCCCGCAAATATGGGTAATGCATGGCTGGGTAGGTTTTAGGCTTTTAGGTGATTAAATGGTGTTTTTCTTATAAAACCTTCTGTAATATACTGATTTTTCGGGCATTTAATCCGATCATTCGATCAATATTCAAGCTATTCCGACAAAAATGCGACACATGGCCACTAAACCCCTGGTAACCTTCAATACTAAACGTCTGGAATTAGTTGCCGCTTCCGAGCCTTTATTACTGGCGTTGCTGCGCAGCGAAGAAGCTTTTGCCCGGGAATTAAATGTAAAATTAAGCCTTCAGTGGACACAATTTGGGCGCTCGGTGTTTGAATACGTGCGGTCGAAATTGCGCACCACTCCGGAGCAGTTGGGCTGGTGGACCTACTTCCCCATTTTGCGGGAGGAGCGCATGCTCATTGGAAGTGGCGGCTTCAAAGGCCCACCCGATGCAGACGGCCGGGTGGAAATCGGATACGAAATCGCGCCCGATTACCGCGGTCGGGGGTTGGCCACTGAATTCGCCGGGGGGCTGGTTACCTGGGCCTTTCAGCATCCGCAGGTGGGCATCGTGCAGGCACACACCTTGCCCAAAGAAAATCCTTCTACACAGGTGTTGCGCAAAAACGGATTTCAATGGATGCGTACCGTGGAAGTAGGAGAGAAACAGGCCGCCTGGCTATGGGAACGCCCCGTCTGATATTTGCTTTATTGAGTAGTGTATATGAAGTCGTTTAAACTTTCATGATTCGTCTAACAGTGCTTTATATTTTAGCGCTATAAAACGGGAAAAGGGAATCCAACGGGTAATACTCGTTGGATTCTTTTTTATTTGCCGTGGCTTGGGATAAACTTCTGTTTTACACGATACGATATATACCTGACGCAAATCGATGAATAATGCGAAATTGGCTTTTTATATTAATAATAACCATGCAATCGGCCGTGCTGAACGGACAAGATCCCAGTGGTGATTGGTACGGCGACCTGGAGGTGGCCGGGCAGACCATTCCGTTGGTATTGCATCTGCAAAAAGGAACTGATGGCTGGGAGGGCAACATGGATAGCCCTAGCCAAGGGGCTCGGGGGATTCCGCTGGAAGTCCGTGTATCGGGAGATACGGTCACCGTTCGGTCCGAACAATTGCGCATTACCTATACCGCCACCTTCCGGGCAGACGAGCAGGAGTTGGAAGGAACCTATCAGCAGGGGCCGGTCAATGTGCCCCTAATCTTTGGTCGCGAGGCTGCCGAACGCATTCCCCGCGATCAGGAGCCGACCGAGTTTCCTTACACCCGACGGGAAGTATCCTTTACGAGTGCAGCCGAGGGGATTACCTTGGCAGGTACGCTCACCCTTCCACCGGAGGGTACCATCGAGCGTGCCGTTATCCTGTTGACGGGGTCGGGTGCTCAAAACCGCGACCAGGAAATCATGGACCACCGGCCCTTCCTGGTATTGTCGGACTACCTGACGCGGCGGGGAATTGCTGTATTGCGCTACGATGACCGGGGCGTAGGGGAATCCGGAGGGAGCTTCGTGGGGTCGACGATCTTCGATTTTGCCGAAGACGCCCGGGGGGCAGTGCGCTTTCTGCGGGCCCAGCCGGAGTTGGATGGGGCCAGTATCGGCCTGATTGGACATAGCGAAGGCGGCATAACCGCTTCTATGGTCGGAGCAGATGAGCAGCGGATCGTTGATTTTCTCGTCTTATTGGCAGCCCCCGGGGTGCCTGGGGATTCTTTATTACTTCTTCAAACCGATCGCATACTCGAAAAAAGTGGACTAACGGACAGCCTCCGCCAAGCCTTTGTCGATCTCAATCGGGAAATTTATACGGAAGTTACCAGTCGGCCGGAGCGGCCACAGGTGGAATTGCAAGCGATGCTGAAGCAAAAAATTTTGGATTGGGCCAATGCGCTGAAGCCGGACGTGCGGACCAATCTGGGCAACCTCGACGATTTTGCGCAAAGCCGGGCGGAACAGGCCAGCGATCCTTGGTTTCGGGCGTTTCTGACCATCGATCCCGGCACTTACCTGGCAAAGGTATCCGTCCCCGTTTTCGCCCTAAACGGTACCCTCGATGTGCAGGTCTTGGCGGAGGAAAACCTCGCCGCGATTGAAGCCGCAACGAGCAATAACGAGCGCGTCCGCACGCAAGTGCTCGAAGGCCTTAACCACCTCTTTCAGCCTGCCATTACGGGTATGCCCAACGAATACGGGATGCTCAAAACAACCTTCGATGAAAAGGCGATGCAGTTGATTGCTGAATGGGTTTCGATGCTGTGATTGTTCGAAAAAAAGTACAAATTAGAGCAACAACAAAACAATCGCGTAATGCAACGTGCACTTTTACTTGCTCTTCTAGTACTACCGGGGCTGGCCTTGGCACAGCCCGCCGAAATGACGGCCAATAAGGAAGCAGTCATTTCATCGGTGGAGAATCACAAGGATGAATTCATCCAACTAAGCGATCAGATTTGGGCCTACGCAGAGACGGCCTTCGAAGAAACAAAATCGGCCAAGGCATTGGCGGATTATGCGGAGGAACAAGGCTTTCGCGTCACGCGCGGGGTAGCCGATATTCCCACGGCGTTTACGGCGGAGTACGGTTCCGGGGAGCCGATCATCGGCATTTTGGGTGAATTCGACGCCTTGCCCGGCATTAGTCAGAAAGCCCAACCGGACAAAGAGCCGCTGGAGCCTGGCGCGGCCGGACACGGTTGTGGACACAACCTCTTCGGGGTAGCGAGTCTGGGGGCTGCCATTGCCGTTAAAGAATTGATGGATGCAGGTGAAATTTCCGGTACCATCCGCTTCTACGGCACCCCCGCGGAGGAGAAATTTTTCGGGAAATTGTGGATGGCCCGCGAGGGGCTGTTTAATGATTTGGATGTTTGCCTCGACTGGCATCCGAGCGCGAAGACGAAGTCCAATGTACAGAGTTCGCTTGCTCTGATTGATTTTATCGTCGAATTCCGCGGTCAGGCTGCCCATGCTTCTTCCGACCCCTGGAATGGTCGCTCCGCTTCCGATGGGCTAGAATTATATACCACCGGGATCAATTACCTCCGGGAGCACATTAAGCCGACGGTGCGCATCCACTACCACATCCAACAAGCCGGCGATGTGGTGAACGTCGTACCGGATTACGCCCGGATTTGGACCCGCGTACGCGACACCCGCCGGGAGGGCATGATGACCGTCTACGAGCAGGTACGACGCATTGCCGAAGGGGCGGCCATGATGGCCAATGTCGACTACGAGATCAAACTCGTCTCGGGCGTTCACGAAGTACTCGTCAACCGGGCGGGCGGCGCTGCATTGCAGAGCAACCTGGAAGCGCTGGGAGACATCACCTACACGCCAGAAGAAATCGAATTTGCCCACGGTATTCAACGCTCTACCAACAAGCCGCTGGACGGCCTCGACGGCAAGATCCGACCGCTCGAAGAAACCCTGGAACATCCGGGCGGAGGTTCTACGGATGTTGGTGATGTAAGCTGGCTCGTGCCGGAAATTCGACTAGGGGTAACCACTGCTCCTATTGATACGCCCTGGCATTCCTGGGCCGTGGTGGCTTGCGGAGGCATGTCGATTGGCCACAAGGGGCTGATCTACGCTTCGAAGGCCCTGGCCATGACGGCGGTGGATCTCTACGAGCGACCTGAGTTGGTGGAAGAAGTGAAGGCCGAGTTTAAAGAACGCAAGGGAGACTACCAATACAAGGCGATTTTGCCGGAAGGACCGCCGCCGATTCCGGAAGGTATTGGGATGAACTAGTTAGTGTGGGTGTGGGTGTGGGTTAATCCATCTCCACCCCATTTTCCAGGAGCACTTCGCGGAGTTGGCTCGGATCGGGCAGTAGTGCGGCGCGAAAGCCGAGGCTGCTGGCGGCGGTGATGTTGTCTGGGCGGTCGTCGATGAAGAAGCACCGTTCCGGGTTTAGGTTAGTGATCCAGAGGACTTTCTGGAAGATGGTAATACCGGGTTTTGCGGAGCCTAAAAAGGACGAACTGTAGAAGGCACTGAAGAAGCGATCCAGCCGATAGGTTTGGATACGGTACAGGTTGAGCTCGGTCGATTCATTATTGAGCGTACACAAAGTGTAGCGCCCCTGATCGCGGAGCTGAGCAAGGATATCGAAAGACCCTGCGTGGGGAGTACTCCGGCTGCGCATAAACTGCCGAAAGGTGTCGCGATCGAAGGAGCGGGGTTCGTAGAAAATGACCTGATCGAGGTATTCTTCCATAGTCAGGCGGCCTTCCTCGAAGGCGTCGGCTACGGCGTAATGGCGCTTGTTGGTTTCTTCGTGGTCGTAGCCGAACTTTTCGGCCGCTGCAGCGCGACAATGGCGATCCCAGCCATTGGTTAGCAAAACACCGCCGACGTCGAAAAATAAATGGGTGAATGTATTCATGTATTGGAAGATTCGAGTTTGGTATACCAGTTTGCCAGTGCCGTCCCAATCGCTTCCGGCTGATCCTCCTGGACGTAATGCAGCCCTGCACCAATGGGAACTGAAAGAAGGTTCGGAAGTTCTGCTTCCAGCCATTTTCGGTCCGATTCGGTGATCAGTCCTCCGGGTTGAGCATGCAGCAACAATTTTGGGTGAGGTGATTTGCGCAACCAATTCGAGTAGTCGGTCACAATGCGGTGCATCCGGGCCGGATGGCCGTCGATGGGTATTTCCAGGGGCCACTGCCGGATGGGCTTTCGACTTTCGGCAGTCGGAAAGGGTACCTGATAGGCACGTTGCTCAGCGGCTGATAGTTTCCGCACGATAGCCATCGGCATGATCGTATTGACAAAGCCATTAAAAAAGCTAATAAACAACCAGCCGAGATAGGGGGTGCGCATCATGCGGAAAGCCAGCTTAAATTGAAAGGGAAAAGCGGTCCACTTCATGGGACGGTAGATGGCCTCCATAAATGCGATGGCACGTATTTTCTCCGGGTGCCGGCTGGCGTAGTGAAATCCGAGGCCGGAACCCCAGTCGTGTACTACCAGGGTGAGGTTTTCTAAGCCCATTGATTCGATAAACCCTTCGAGATAGTGGTAGTGGTCTTCAAAGCGATAGGGAATATCGGGTTTATCGGATTGACCCATACCGATTAAATCGACCGCAATGCAGCGTGCGTGATCCGTCAGGTAGGGAATGATATTTCGCCAGAGATAGACCGACGTAGGGTTGCCGTGCAGGAAAAGGATGGGATCGCCGGTGCCTTCTTCGATGAAGTGCATTTTGGCACCAGCTACCTCCAGGTAGCGCGAGGCGTATGGGAAGTCGGTGGTGTTAGTAGGGAGAATCATGGTTTTCGGAATGTTTCAAAGGTAGAACACTTCTATTCCGCCATAAGGTCGTCTCTGAAATGGCGTAGGCAAATAAAATAACGTCAGGTATGACCTACCGCCTAAATACTTGTCTATTCTAAGGATGGATTTCAGCCGGATAAACCCGAAACTCACGTTGAAATAGAATAGCAACTGTTGGTATCTTTTTTTGCCTGCATCTTGGCTATCATTACATTCGTTGCACTAGTCTGCGCTTCATCGTTTTCTGCGACCCTCAATTAATTTCCTATTTTGCCCCGAAAAGGACAAGCTATGTACGCCCGCCTCGCGCTCCTCCTTCTGTTCCCCATTTCATTGTGGTGCCAGCAGAGTGCTTCCCCCCTTACCATTTCGCAAATCATGCAAGGCCCTGATTTCGTGGGGCATCTGCCCAATAATATCCGTTGGTCGTTGGATAGTAAGTACATTCTTTTCAATTGGAATCCGGAGGGTGATACCCTCGATGCTACTTATCGGGTAGCAGCGGCTGGTGGAACACCGGAGAAACTAAACCTGGATGAGTTGCGGGCACTACCGGCTACAAGTGGGGCGTACGACAGCAATTACGAACGCTACGTCTACAGCAAGAACAGCGATCTGTTTTTGGTCTATCTCACCGAGGATAGTATGCGCCAACTCACCAATACGGTTGCCTCAGAAGTCCAGCCCCGATTCTCGGGGGATGGTACACAGGTAATTTATCAATCGGGCACTAATCTCTTTGCGCTGCGGCTATCGGATGGCTACATCGAACAACTCACTCAATTTGTGAAACGCCTACCCGAAGAAGAGGAGGCCCCCGGCGGATACAAGGCTTATCTGCAACAAGAGGCGCTTGAACTCTCGGAAATCCTCCAGGAGCGAAAGGAGGAGCAGCGAGCCCGAGCCCGGCTGCGCGATTCGCTGCGGCCCAAACGGCCCATCCCAATTCCTTTCGGTAATAAGCGGGTGGGTAATTTGGTCATTAGTCCGGATGGCCGTTTTGTTACCTATCGATTTACGAATTTCCAGTCCGACCGCACGCAGGTGCCCGAATACGTCACCGAAAGCGGATTCATCGATATCGATCGGGCACGCAGTAAGGTGGGTAGCCCCCAATCGACCTTCGAAAGCGGCCTGTACGACCGCCAACGGGATACCTTTTTTCAATTAGGATTCGGCGACCTTCCGGGGATTAAAGCCAAACCCATCTTCCTCAAAGCTTACCACGAGGGCGAAGCACCTTGGGTGGATACCCTGGCCAGCCCCAAAGAAGTCATTGCCCATGGTCCCTACTGGAACGAGTCCGGCACCCGAGCTGCGATGGTCGTGCGCTCCCAGGATAATAAGGATCGCTGGATCACTTTGCTCGATCCGGTCAGCGGGGCATTCACCACCCTGGAGCACCAGCACGATAGTGCCTGGATTGGTGGCCCCGGAATTGTCAATTGGAATGGTACGGGAGGCACCATTGGTTGGCTGACCGATGATCGAACGCTCTATTACCAATCGGAAGAATCCGGCTACAGCCACCTGTATTTGTACGATACCGAAACTGACGAGCGGCGGGCGCTCACAAGCGGTGCCTGGGAAGTGCAGACGGCACAACTGAGTCGCGATGGCCAATCCTTCTATATGCGGGCCAACCGCGAGAGCCCACACGAACAGCACTATTACCGCCTCGATATTGCATCCGGTGCATTAACACAGCTTACAACCGAACCTGGCGGACATCGCGTGGTGCTATCGCCCGACGAGCGCCACTTGGCCGATCGCTACAGCTTCAGCAATCAACCTTGGGAGCTGTACCTGCAGCCTACCGATTCCGCCGCGGCGCGGCGGCGCATCACCGAAAGTACGACCGATGCTTTTCAAGCTTACGACTGGCGGGTGCCCGAGATTATTCGGTTCACCGCTAACGATGGAGTCGAAGTGCCGGCCCGACTCTACCGGCCCGCCGGTGGTAGTGCAGGCGGCCCGGCCGTTATTTTCGTGCACGGGGCGGGCTATCTGCAAAACGTGCACCGCTGGTGGAGTAGCTACTACCGGGAGTACCTGTTTCACAACCTCCTGGTCGACAAGGGCTACACCGTTCTGGATATCGATTACCGGGCTTCCGATGGCTACGGTCGAGATTGGCGTACCGCTATTTATCGCTATATGGGTGGTCGGGATCTCCAGGATCAAATCGACGGTGCTCGCTACCTCGTCGAAGAGCTCGGCATCGATTCCAGCCGTCTAGGTATCTATGGCGGTAGCTACGGTGGTTTTATCACGCTGATGGCCTTATTCAATCACCCCGGCACCTTCCAGGCTGGTGCGGCATTGCGATCCGTCACGGATTGGGCCCACTATAACCACGGCTACACCAGCAACATCCTGAATACGCCCCAGGAAGACAGCATTGCCTTCGAGCGCTCTTCGCCCATCTACTTCGCCGAAGGCTTAGAAGATCGGCTATTAATTCTCCACGGGATGGTTGATGACAATGTGCAGTTTCAGGATGTGGTTCGACTCGCGCAGCGCCTCATCGAACTGGGAAAGGAGGATTGGGAATTTGCCGTTTTCCCGGTCGAGCCCCACGGGTTCCGGGAGCCGAGTAGCTGGGCGGACGAGTACCGGCGGATATTCGAGTTGTTTGAGGAAACGATTGGGAATGGGAGGGATTAAATGCCGTCGAAGACGCCCTTAATCGGCAATTCCCCAACCGTTGATCGACTTTTTTCGTCGCTGCTTGAAAAATGTGGTTACATTAACTCTGTGACCAGACACTGATATAACCATCTGGACAAGAACCTATAACCTAAAAATCCACATTCATGAAACCAGTACTGTTAGGCGCAGGCCTGTTCACCGTCGGGCTTATAGGGCTATGCCTCTTTGCCCAACCTTCCCTCGAAAGCGACTACCACCAGGTAATCGCCCACCTGTGTGAAACTCATCCGGCCTTGGACAACGAAAGCGAGGTCTGCCGGCAATACGCCGAAATGCAACGAATTAAAGACAAAATGGAGGAAGCAAAACGCCACCAACTGACCGCCTATCGAATGACTGCCGGCCCTGTGGAGGATAGCGCTGCAGCCATGCGCGCCCACATAGCGGACTGCCGGGAAAAGTCCAAGAAAATGCGAGCCGAAGCTAGCGCCCAGTTGGCGGCCTTCAAAGCGGAACATTGTCCGCAGCTACGACCATAATTCAAAGGGGGAAGCAATTCCCCCGCCCCATATGGCTCTTCCCGTACTCACACCCACACTCACACTTTTTCCATGCTCTCACTCGGCACCGCCGCCATTGGCCGTCCCCAATACATCAATCTTCGCCTGGACGATGCGCCCCCACTGGACCTAGCTGCCTTTCGGGAAAGGGGACGTAGCGTCCTCGATCGCGCCTACGAACTTGGCATTCGCTACTACGATACGGCTCCCGGCTACGGGCTGGCCGAAGACCTGCTCATCGAGTGGGTGCACCAAAAAGGAGATGCCGACGTGGAAGTAGCCACCAAGTGGGGCTATACCTACACGGCCAATTTCGATCCCAATGCTACGCAGCACGAGGTGAAGGAACACAGCCTGCATAAGCTCAATGAGCAGTGGGCCGTTTCTCAACAACTATTGCCCTACCTGAAGACTTACCAGATTCATTCAGCAACCTTTGCTACGGGCGTTCTGCGAAATCAACCCATCTTGGAACGATTGGCCGAGCTAAAAGCAGAACACGGTCTTCTGATCGGCATCACTGCCTCCGGTGCGGATCAGGTAGCGGTAGCAAAAGCGGCCCTGGACGTACGAGTAAACGGCCAACCGTTATTCGATACGTTTCAGATAACGTACAATATCCTCGATCAGAGCCTGGCGACCCTTTCCGACGAGATGCAAGCGATGGGTAAGCGCCTGATCATCAAAGAGGCACTCGCCAATGGGCGGATATTTCCCAACCCGCAGTATCCTCATTATCAGCCGCTGTACGATGCGCTGTACGATCTGGCTGCTCACTATCAGGTTGGTATTGATGCCATTGCGCTGCGATTCTGTATGGATCGCCTCCAACCCTTCACCGTATTGAGTGGTGCAGACCGTCTTGATTACCTGGAAGCCAACTTGAAAGCCGCTATGTTTCAACTCACCGATGCTGAATTGGATCGATTAGCCACATTCGCGATTTCGCCGGATGCCTACTGGGAGGAGCGGAGCCGGTTGGAATGGCAGTGATTTTGATGTTCTGATACTGCGATCCTATGATGCTCTGATGAATGTGCCCATGAAGGTTCCTGGCGATATGTTGCTACCTAAACAGTAAATGATCGATGGCGAACCTTGCATCAGACTAAAATACTAGTAAATTATTCCAATCTTTATCGCTGTATAAAAATGGACCTATGAAATTCCCGCTCGCGTTGCTCGCTTGTATGCTACTTGGGTTTTGGACCTGGGGGCAGGAAAGCAATCTCGGGAACTGGCTCATCTATCTGGGCAACGTCCAGCTCAACGAGCGTTGGAACTGGCACAACGAAGTGCAATACCGCAACTATGACGCCATTGGAGATCTGGAGCAACTGCTGCTGCGCACCGGCATTGGTTACAACGTGAGCGAAAATGGGAATTTGCTGCTTGGCTACGGCTATATCCTGTCCGAAAATTACGTGTTGGGGGGAGACATAAAAGTAACTGTAAACGAGCACCGGATTTTCCAGCAGTTCATCACCAAACAACGCATTGGCCCCGTGTATGCCCAACACCGCTACCGCTTCGAGCAGCGCTGGATTGGATCCGATTTTCGGACGCGCTACCGCTATTTTTTATCCCTGAACCTACCGATTAGCAACCGCGACCTCGTTGACGATACCTTCTACCTGTCGGCCTACAACGAAATTTTCCTCAACGGCGAGTCGGCCATCTTCGATCGCAATCGCCTCTACGGCGGCTTGGGCTATAAGGCCAATGACAAGGTTCGCTTCGAGCTGGGCTACATGAACCAGTTTTTCGAGCGCTCCGGGCGCGATCAGGTGAATGTGATTGCGTTGGTGAATCTCTGAATGATGTGCTTATGAGTCTATTAAGCTCATAACTGATCAAAATACCAGAAGTGCGCATTATATTAGAAGCTTCCATCACCCAACTGACCATGGAGTTTCGAATTGCTGATACGTTCACTGCTGCCCTGACAAAACTGTCGAATCAGGAGCAGAAAGCCGTAAAGACGGCAGTATTCGACTTTCAGGTCGATCCGGAGAGCAATGCGCTCCAACCGCACCGCATTAAACGGAGTAAGGATAAGCACTTTTGGTCAATTCGAGCAAGTCAGGATTTGCGAATTATCGTTCACCGGGACGGAGCGCGCGCACTGCTATGTTATGTCGATCACCACGATAGCGCTTATCAGTGGGCAGCAGATCGGGTGTTGGAGATTCATCCCACAACCGGTGCGGCACAACTCGTAGAACTGGTCCAAACCGTTCGTGAATTGGAGCGTGCTGAGCCGGAAGCATCCCCAACTGTGGTACCGCCACTCGAAGCGTATTTACCCGAACAACTACTAAAATACGGAGTACCGCCGGACTGGATTGAGCTTCTTCGGGCTGCACCGACTCCGGATGCTGTTTTTCGGTTGGCCGAACGCCTGCCCGGTGAAGCCGGAGAAGCGGTTGTCGATCTGGCATTGGGCAACACACCCGACCCCGACCCAAGTCACAATAAAGGGGCCGATCCTTTCGATCATCCCGACGCAAGGCGGCGTTTTCGCATGGTCGATTCGCTGGCGGAGCTGCAGGCTGCCCTAGATTATCCGTGGGAGCAGTGGACCATTTTTCTCCACCCCAAACAACAAGAACTGATCGAGAAAGAATACAGTGGCCCGGCTCGGGTCACTGGTGCGGCAGGGACGGGCAAATCGATCGTCGCTCTACACCGGGCGGTGCACTTGTCACGACGCTATCCTGAAAAGCGCGTCCTCTTGATCACTCTTTCTGAGGCGCTGGCTAATGGCCTACGGGCCAAGCGCGACATCCTCATTGCCGCGGAGCCCGGGTTGGCCAAGCGGATTGAAGTCGCGACACTCGATCGGATCGGCCAACGGCTTTACAAAAGCCGGGGCGGACAGAAAACGATCGCCTCGGAAGATGAGGTACGCCGATATATCTTCGAGGCATCCCTTCAGCTCGATCACGAATTTACCCTCTTTTTCCTACTGAGCGAATGGCGGGAAGTCATTGATCCGGGGCAGATAAAGACTTGGTCGGCATACAAAGATCTCAAGCGCGTTGGTCGGGGTAGTGCCCTGCGAGAGCCGGAGCGTGAGCGCTTATGGACCATTTTCGAATCAGTGCGTACCCGTCTCGAGGAAGACCAGAAAATTACCTCTCCCGGCCTCTTTCATTTTTTGGCGCGGCATTTTCGAAAGAGTAAGCGCGCTTTGCCCTATGATTATGTCGTGATTGATGAAGCCCAGGAGCTCAGCATGCCGCAGCTACGGTTTCTGGCAGCCTACGGTGGACAGAAGAAGAATGGCCTTTTTTTCACGGGAGATCTGGCTCAGCGCACCAGCCAACGACTCTTCTCCTGGGAACAGTTGGGCATTCGAATACGTGGTCGCTCTCATACCTTGCGCATCAGTTATCGAACGAGCCACCAAATCCTCGAACAGGCAGAGCGGTTGTTGTCTAAAGAGCTCATCGACGGCGACGGACAAGTAGAACCACGCGGTAACATCCAATCAGCCTTTAATGGAGAGGCCCCTCAACTGCGCGGCGTGCTAGATGCCTCCGCCGAAATCGGTGTCGTCAGCGAGTGGCTGCGCACGCGGCTTTCCGCAGGCATTGCCCCGCACGAAATAGCCGTCGTTGTACGATCTTCCCGCGAACTGCCCCGCGGCGAAGCCGCTATTCGGGCCGCCGAACAACAAGTGGAATCACTGGATAAATCCCAAATCATCCAACCGGGAAGGATTATACTTAGCACCATGCCAATGATCAAGGGCCTGGAATTTCGGGCCGTTGCCGTCATGGCCTGCGAAGACACCGCCATCCCCGATCCCGAACGGCTGGAAATCGAAGTCCATGAGCCCTCTGACGAGCAAGAAGTACTGAATACCGAGCGGCAGTTGCTCTATGTCGTCTGTACGCGCGCACGCGATCATTTGCTCATTAGTTGGGTAGGGGAGGGGTCGCGGTTTTTGACTCTTCAAGCAAATCGAAAATAAAAAACAAGAAAAGGTAAAACAAAGGTGGGACCTTTCTCCAGGTCCGCCGCTTACTATAGCCGTGCTTTCTCACTTTCCACTCGCCTTCGCCGTATACTTTCAAGCCGGTAGAGTCGATGACTATATTGATCGAACCGCCGGCCGGGATGTGGAAAGCCTCTATATCCAAAGACTTGGAACGACGCTGAATCTGAGTGTAGCAGGGTACCTCCAAATCTAGTTCCATCGATTTCAATAAACTCTGAGCAAAACCTTGCGTCTGTCGATACGCCAATTTGAAAACTACTTTTAGCATCAATAGGGTCTCTATGCAAAGATCGCTGTACATATTGTCCGCCTCGTTGTACCGGTCCCTCGTCAGACCAGCCTTCGATGGCCTCTTGCGAAAAGTAAATCGTAATGCTTCCGCGGTTGACCAAAGCCTGATTGTAGACCGCCCAGTTTGTGACACGATACTTTTCTTTGGGCTGATCGCCAGGGGGCTCCTGATCCTTTGTTATCTTTGACATGGGCTGGTCGGTTGCGTTTTTAGTTTGTGGTAAAACCAAAGATACAACTCTCCAGCCCTTCTTTATTCTAGGTCTGATTCATGCAACAAAGCCATTTGAAAGCCTTGACTGTATCCTCCGGGAAAAACCATGGGAAATCCTAAATTACAGCATTACAGCATTACAGCATTACAGCATTACTATGTACAACTACTTCATCTCAGTCATTGCTACTCTTTTAACAGTGACGATCGGCTTCGCCCAGAGCGAAAAGCCCCTCTTCACCCAACTCGACGTGTTTGAGCTCGAATGGGCCACCGACCCCCAAATTTCTCCGGACGGCCGCCAAATCGCCTACCTGCGCAGCGGCATGGACATCATGACCGACCGCCGCGTGCGCAGCCTCTGGATCATGGATGCGGATGGGGCGAACCACCGCAAACTGACATCGAAAGATGGAAACGAAGGCGCTCCGCGCTGGTCGCCCGACGGAACGCGGATTGCCTACACAACCGCCGCCGAGGGGAACGGGGCCGAATTGTATGTCTACTGGCTGGCTACCGGGCAGCACGCGCGGATTTCGCAATTAGAACGATCGCCAAGTGGCCTGGCCTGGTCGCCGGATGGCACACAGATCGCCTTTTCCATGCGGGTGCCACAGGCACCGCCTTCCTTGGTGCGGGCACCGAAAAAGCCTCGCGGAGCCAAGTGGGCCCCGGCTCCCCGCATCACGGATCGCATGCGGCACGAGGCCGATGGAGCTGGCTATATCGAACCGGGCTTTTCCCACTATTTCGTCATTCCTGCAGAAGGGGGCAGTCCTCGACAGATTACCAGCGGCAATTTCCAGCACCGCGGTACTCCCCAGTGGACCCCCGACGGGAAGGCATTGATCTTTTCCGCCAATCGTCAGGAAGACTACGAGTACGATTCGCGCAACTCCGACATTTATCGGGTCTCGATCGAAGATGGGACCATCACCCAGTTAACGGATCGTCCTGGACCAGATTACAACCCGGTTATTTCACCAGATGGGAATACGATCGCCTATTTGGGCTACTTCGATAGCATTCAGACGTACCAGCTCCCCAAATTGTCCTTGATGCAACTAGACGGCAGTGGAAAGCGCACCGTGCCTCTCGATCTGGATCGCCAACTTGCTTTTCTACAGTGGGATCAATCGGGTAGTGGACTCTACTTTCTTTACGATTCCGAGGGCAACACCAAAATCGGACACCTGACGCTCGAGGGTCAATTTACTAAGGTAGCCGACGATATTGGCGGCACATCCGTTGCACGGCCCTACGGCGGCGGTTCCTACAGCGTTTCCGATGGCGATGTGATTGCTACCAACACTACCACACCCGAGTATCCGGCCGAGGTAGCGGTAGTGCGCAAAGGCGAATCCCTGCGTAAGCTCTCCGATCTTAACGGCGACCTGCTACCCTACCGACAATTGGGTGAGGTGGAAGAGATCTGGTATAATTCCTCCTACGACGACCGCCGCATTCAGGGCTGGATCGTACGGCCGCCCAATTTTGACCCGAATCGGAAATACCCCCTCATCGTAGAAAACCACGGCGGGCCCATCGCCAATTACGGCGATCGCTTCTCGCCGGAAATGCAGTTATACGCCTCAGCCGGATACGTTGTATTTTATCCCAATCCGCGGGGTAGTACCAGCTACGGCGAAGAGTTTGGCAACTTGCTCTATCACAACTATCCGGGCCAGGACTACGATGATGTTATTTCCGGGGTAGATGCGGTCCTGGATCAGGGCTACGTCCACGAAGACAGCCTCTTCGTAACGGGCGGTAGCGCGGGCGGGATTATGACCGCCTGGATCATTGGAAAAACCGATCGCTTCCGCGCCGCGGCAGTGATCAAGCCCGTGATGAACTGGTACAGCAAAACGCTGGTGGCCGACAACTGGAATGGCTACTACAACTACCGCTACCCCGGCTATCCCTGGGAAAATCCGGAGATATATTTAAAATTTTCGCCGATTTCTTTGGTTGGAAATGTCACTACGCCCACACTGGTCATGGTCGGTATGGAAGACCTGCGGACGCCCACCTCCGAGGCAAAGCAGCTCTACCACGCGCTGAAAATGCTCAAGCAGGAAACGCTTATGGTTGAAATCCCCGGTGCCTATCACTTCATTGCAAATCGCCCGAGTCAGTTGATTACTAAAATTGATCACATTGTGGCCTGGTTTAATAGGTATCGCTCCTGATGGAACAGAGTACCAAAAAGGTGCGGGTCACAGATGGCAAATGTGCCATCCGTAACCCGCACCGGTTCAACTTTCCTATCTATTACTAATTCCTATTCTTGCACGATCAGGCGCAGCGATTGAGTCGTCTCTCCCATGGTGAATCGTACCAGGTAAGCTCCCGGAGGGAAGGCACTCATATCGAGGGTGCGGACGAGGGTCTTGGCCTGCTTATCTAATTCAAGCGTCTGAAGCACCGCTCCCGACAGGTTGATTAGCTGCATGCGAACCCGCCCCACAGCGCTCCCTTCCAGGAGGAGCGTTGTCTCTCCAACGGCCGGGTTGGGATAGATACGGCCCGTTACTCCGATTTTGGGCAGTGATGCTACCCCGACCGTTTCCTGATTTGAAACGACAATTGAAGCACCGTCGATCACTGTGAAATTAATCGTCAGCGCTGCTCCTGCTTCTCCCTGTCGATCACTTCTAGTGAATGGGGTGGCGGTGAGCTGATAAGCGCCTGTCCGCAGCAGGCGATTACTTCCGGTACCAAACAGGTCGTAGGGTACGAGATTTTCGGTCCGGTTGACGTTCAGGCGGCCACTCAAATTGAAGCCTACACTTCCTACTTCAGAGGGGTCGGTAGTTGCTCGAATATTGAATTCATCGACGTCAAATGAGGCCAGGTCGATGACGGCTCCTTCCGTGAGATTGGCTTGCAGTACATTTCCTGCCCGATCCGTTAGATCGAAGCGAATGACAGCCTCCTGCTCCAGATCGTCGATTACTACCTGGAAGCTGATTGACAATGGAGTACCGGCAATACCCTGGCCCTGAGGCTCGCTGAACGGTGTAGCGGTAATCTGGTAGGTACCCACCGGTAAGACGCGCTCATCGCCCGAACCGAATAAACGGTAAGGGGGTACATTCTCCGTTCTGGAATAGTGCAACGGTCCTTCCAATTCGAAGGATACGCTACCTACCACGCTTGGATCGGTGATTGCCCGCAGATCAAACAAGGAATTACCGAAATCGCTGAGGTTGATCACCTCCCCTTCGAACAGGTCGGCAAGTAGCGTATTACCATTCTGATCGACCAAATCGAACTGGACAACCGACTGCGGTGCCTCTTCTTCTACTACCTCGAAAATGATCGATAGCTCGGTTCCTGCTACTCCCCGGGCATTGGCATCGGAGAACGGTGTCGCAGTAAGCGAATACCTTCCCGGAAATAATCTCCGGGCGCTTCCGGTACCAAACAGGTCGTAGGTTACCACGTTCTCGGTCCGATTGACGTTGATCGGTCCACGCAACTCAAACTGTACACTACCCACTTCAGAGGGATCAGTAACTGCACGAATATTGAATTCATCGACATCGAAACTTCCAAGATTAATAATCACGTCATCGGTCAAATTGGCCTGGAGGACGTTCCCAGCGCGGTCGATCAAATCAAATCGTGCGATGCGGTCTCCATTGCCAATGACAGTTGCCTCCCAGAAATCGGCACCCACATCGTCGGCATCGCCGATGTAGTTGAAGGGCGAATCACCTTCAATGA
>CAZDET010000066.1:0-24366 GCA_964504335.1 uncultured Saprospiraceae bacterium | reverse complement strand
AAGCTATGTCCTGCCCAGTGAAGTTGTTGCCTCCGGCATTTGATGCGTGCGCCCTAGGTCAAACTACTCTAGGTAGGTATTTTTTGCTGGACTACGTATATTGATCCCCACACCCAGCCGAACATCCGTGAGTACATCCGAACATCCTTTGTTAATCGAGTCCATCCGTTTGGAAGACGGACGGTTGCCCTTGCTCGATTTACATCAATCCCGGTTGGAACGGGCTCAGAAACGGTTTTTCCCGAAAGAAAAGAGCCTGCGGCTTGGATCGCTGTTGCGCGATTCGGATTTACCCGAAGCGGGAATGTTCAAAGTGCGGATCGTGTACGGAAAGCGGTTGCATAAGCTGGAAGTACAGCCTTACCAACTTCGACGCATTGATACCCTCCAACTCGTCGATGCCACCGGCCTGAATTACACGCACAAATTCGCCGACCGCGAAGCGATTCAGAACCTTTGGAAACAACGAAACGGAGCTGATGATGTCCTGATGGCCCAGTGTGGATATATCATGGATACATCCTATGCAAATGTGGCCCTACACGACGGTTATCATTGGTATACGCCTGCCTGGCCATTGCTGCGTGGAGTGCGACGTTGTCATTTGATCCGGCAGAATCAGTTGCGCCCCAAGTTGATTCGCGTAAAGGATCTGCGCCAGTTTAAAGAAATCCGTATGTTTAATGCAATGGTTGGATGGGAGGAATCCCGACCTCTTGCCATTTCGCAAATCAGGTGGTGACAAATTACCTGCGGAAGTAGGTAATGGTACCACCCTCGCCGCTGGCCAGTCTCAATTCGAGGCGGTCGGCGTCGACGGAGAGAATAATATAACAAGTGGCGTCGTAATCACCGCTAACGACAAAGCAGGGGCGGTCGGAAGTCATCGGGCCGACACCACAGGCTTCGGGGCAGCGGAGAAAAAAGTCGAGCTGTTCTTCGATTATCATTTCTCCGTCGTAGTACGAAGTGTAGCTATTTGGGGTAAAGGTGACCACCTCGCGATCGTCAAACGCACTTACCCAACTGCCCTGCAAGTTTAGGAGTGCAGGACTTTGGGCGGCCTCTGCCTGGCCGCGGGCGTAGAGTTCCGGTTGGGAATCGTAGGCAATGGGGCCTTCCGATTGGGTGGCGCGGTCGGTAGAACCGCAGGTTGCCAGCAAGAGAATGCTTAGTAGCGATAGGAGAGTGGGTCGCATAATGATTTCCATATTTATGGACGAAAAACGAAACAGCTTGCCGCTTGTTGGTTAAGCAAATGTACCATCCACAGCGCATTCTGCGTTGGATGGAGAAAAATTTACCCCATGTCGGTCGTAGTGCAGCATCTGACAAAAGTGTACGGTACCCAACGAGCCCTCGATGATATTTCGTTCGAGGCCCGCACGGGGGAGGTGCTCGGCTTTCTTGGCCCGAATGGTGCCGGGAAAACGACAACCATGAAAATCATCTGCTGCTTCCTGACCCCCACGAGCGGCTCGGTGGAAGTAATGGGAAAAGATATTTCTACCCACAGCCTGGATATCCGACGACAGATTGGTTACCTGCCCGAGCACAATCCCCTGTATAAAGATATGTACGTTCGCGAATACCTGCACTTTGTAGGTCGCGTCCACAAAGTGTCGAATCGAAATGCGCGCATTGCGGAATTGATCGAACAGACGGGGCTGGAGCGCGAGCAGCACAAGTTAATTGGGGCGCTCTCCAAAGGGTACCGACAGCGCGTTGGGCTTGCCCAGGCCCTGCTGCACGATCCGGCCGTACTCATTCTCGACGAACCTACCTCGGGCCTGGACCCCAACCAGTTAGTTGAAATCCGCCAACTCATCAAGCGCATAAGTAAAGAAAAGACGGTTATTTTCAGCACCCATATTATGCAGGAGGTGCAAGCGCTTTGCGATCGGGTAGTCATCATAAATCAAGGCCACATCGTTGCCGATGATCCGATTAGCACGCTGCAAAGCCAGCTCCGCGGAGAAGTCGCAGTCAAGGTGGAATTTTCTGAACCTCTTGATGAACGTCGCCTGGCCGCAATTGAAGGGGTAACCCGAGTATCCAAACTGAGCCCCCAGCGCTTTTGCGTTTATAGTGTGGCCGACGAAGATGTCCGCCCGGCAATCTTCCATTTTGCCGTTGACCAGAAATTAACGTTATTAGAAATGCAACGGGAGGAAGCGAGCGTAGAAGAGGTGTTTCGTCATCTGACGACGGCGGCTCCGCCCATCGAAGCAACGGAAGCATGAATGATTGGTTATCATGGATACTCATTCCCGGGCTGTGGTGCTGTGTCACCGTTTTATTGCACGGGCAGGCGGAGCAGGTACCGCTCGATCGGGATTACCGTTTTCGCGAAGGATTTTACACTTCTTTTCAGGAACTGCAGGTCAATCAGCCTTCGGCGCCTCTTTCGATAGCGGAACTGCCGATGGTGCATTTGGCAAATGATTATCGGCTTCAAATCGAACACACTTCCGAAAATATCAACGATTTGCAGCGTGCCTACGCCATTGTCCTCGATGGCATTCCGTACTTGAAAACCCGCTATGATTCCGCTCGCGCTTTCAGTGAATTTAGTGGCCTCCGCATTCGGGGGCGCCTTTGTTATCTGACCTTCGATACCACCCATATCTACGAGCAGGAATTTCAGGCGTACAACCCGTATAATCAACGCCCCTTTCTGCGATCGGTCGAGGTGCGGTCGGAGCGGCAGCGTGTGGCGCGCATCCTGGATTTCAGTAGTGGCCAGTGGTATCCTTTCGATCGAGCTACGGTGGCTCAGTTGGTGGCAGAGGACCGGGAACTGGTGCGGGCACTCGAGACCATTTCTCCGGAAGATGAGGAGGAAAAACTCTATCGCTGCCTGCTAATCTATGACGACCGCCATCCGTTTTACATGCCGCCACCCGATCTTGCGGGCGAATGACAATGTCCGGACGGGTCTTGCGTTAAGGTTTGTATTCAGTTACTCAATAGGTTCATGGGTGCCATTTTTCGCAAAGAAATCAATGCCTTTTTCAGTTCGCTGATCGGCTACATCGTCGTGGGGGTATTCCTCGTTCTGCTAGGTTTATTTCTGTTTGTCTTTCCCGATACCAGTTTGCTGAATGCCGGTTTTGCCAGCCTTGATCCACTGTTCGGATTGGCACCGAATATTTTCATCTTCCTGATTCCGGCAATAACGATGCGCTCCTTCGCCGAGGAGCGGCAAAACGGTGCCATTGAATTATTACTGACTCGGCCATTGCGCGAGTGGGATATCCTCTTCGGGAAGTACCTCGCAAGCTTGGTGTTGGTGGCGATGGCCCTACTTCCCACTCTATTGTATTATCTCACGATTCACCAGCTGGGCGTTCCGAAAGGAAATCTGGATGCGGGTGGTATTCTGGGTTCTTACATTGGGTTATTTTTTCTGGCGGCGGCATTCGTGGCGATCGGTATTTTTGCTTCTTCCCTTACCACTAATCAGATCGTCAGTTTCTTACTGGCTGCCGCACTTTGCTTCTGGTTTTACTTCGGGTTTGATTATCTCAGTCGCCTGCCCATTTTTGTCGGCAAGGGAGATGATACCGTACAGATGCTCGGCATGCTGTACCATTTCGAATCCCTGAGCCGGGGTGTGCTCGATACCCGCGATTTGATTTATTTCTTCAGCCTGGTGGCCTTGTTTCTGGCGGGAACTTTGTTTAACCTCGAGCGCCGCACGCGCTAAATGCCCTCGTACATGCCTGAGAGAGAAAAGATCGAAAAACGTCGCAGTCTATTTCAGTTGGCGCTGGTGTTTGGATTGGTAGTGGTGGTCAATATTTTGGCAAACACGCGCATCGGTAATACCCCGTTGTATACTGCATTTGACCTGACGGAGGAAGGGCGCTTCACCCTCACTCAGCCGACCCTCCAAACGCTGGAAGATCTGAACGAGGTGGTGTTCGTGCGCGTTTTGCTCGATGGGGAATTTCCCGCCGGCTTTAAGCGCCTGCAGAAGGCAACCCGTGAAATGTTGGAGGATTTCCGGGCAGTGTCTCCCTACATTGAATACGAATTCGATAATCCCTCAGAGGGAACGAACAAACAGGTCAACGACCGTCGCAAAGCGCTCGCCGAGGAAGGTATTCGACCCATTACCCTGCGGGTAGCCGATACCGACGAGCAATCGGTCTCGCTCGTTTACCCTTACGTTATCGTCCACTACGGCGACCGCCGCATTCCCGTCAATATCCTGGAAAATGAAGTGCCGGGCGTCCCACCGGAAGTGGTGCTCAACGAATCGGTCGCCCTACTGGAATACAAATTGGCGAATGCCATCGCAAAACTGCAACAGGCCACTAAGCCCCTCATTGCCTTTAGCAGTGGGCAGGGCGAATTGCCACCCATCCGGACGGCCGCTCTGATGCAAGAGCTGCGGTCATTCTACGAAGTCGGCCCATTGGCGCTCGACAGCGTGATCGCCATTCCCCAGGAGGTTCGCTTGCTGGTCGTAGCCAAACCCACGCAGCCGTTTTCCGAGAACAATAAGTTCAAGCTCGATCAGTACGTCATGAATGGCGGAAAAATCCTTTGGCTCATCGATCGCGTAGCGGTGGATTTGGATAGCCTGCGGGGCGTTCGCGAGTTTTATCCCAGCCCTTATGAATTGGAACTCGATGATTTATGGTTTCGCTACGGTTTTCGGTTCAATGACGATTTGGTAATGGACTTGCGCTCCACGCGGATACCGCTGCAGGTGGGTACGTTGGGCGGCGCGCCACAGTTGGAGTTATTCCGCTATCCTTACCATCCGATTGTAGTGCCACAAACAAACCATCCGATCGTAAAAAGCCTGGAAGGAATTAACCTTTTCTTCCCGAGTAGTATCGATATAGAGGTGGAAACCAGGACGGATATTGCCAAAACCGTTTTGCTCCGCTCTAGTGATAACGCCCTCAATCAGAAACTACCCGTCGGAATGGATTTCAACTTCATCCGCGCGGGCCTCGAGCCCAAGCGGTTCACCAAGGATAGCCTGCTGATGGGGGTACTGCTGGAAGGCATTTTCCCGAGCATGTACGCCAATCGCCTAAGCGCGGATAACCTACAGGTGCTCGAAGCCGTGGGGCAAGAATTCCGGGCTGAATCCGTACCGACTCGCATGCTGGTAGTCGCCGACGGCGATCTCGCTGCTAACCCGGTGACGCCCGATCAGAAAGTCTTGCCGCTAGGGCTCAATCGCTTCGAGCAGTATCAATTTAGCAATAAGGATTTCTTGCTCAATGCCATTGAATACCTGATCGACGGCCAGGGAGTGATTCTGGCAAGGGGCAAGGAGGTGAAACTCCGGTTGCTCGACACCGACCGCGCCCAGCAGGAAGCCACGCAGTGGCGCCTTCTGAACATCGGGTTGCCGATCATTCTGTTGTTGGCGTTTGGATTTGGTTTCCATCGGTGGAGAAGGCGGCGCTACGCACAATCCTAATCTCAGACTATGCGACGTACCTTTTGGTTGTTGGGCATTTTACTACTGCTGGTAGGGGCCACCCTAGCTATCGTACTGACTAACCGCGAACGCTCCCGCACGACCGTCGTCGGAGCGGATCGGGCCTTTAAGGTGCCGGAGGCCGAACGCATCGGTAAGATCTTTCTGGCCGATCGGCGGGGGAATACCACAACGCTCACCCGCTCGCCGAAGGGATGGACCTATAATGGAACCTATCCGGCCCGCCCGGACGCCATAGATAATTTACTGGATGCCGTCACCAGGATCGAAATGGCTTACAAGCCAGCTAATGCCGCAGTTCCAACGCTCATTAACAGCCTTTCTTCGGAAGGCATCAAGGTCGAAATTTACGACCGCAGGGAACGATTGATCAAATCCTACTACGTCGGGGGAGCTCCCCCGGATGAGTACGGTACCTACGTACTGCTGGAAGGCTACGAGCAACCCTACGTCGCTTCGATTCCGGGATTTACCGGGAATTTGCGATACCGCTACAACTTGGTGGGTGATGAATGGCGCGACCGTACACTTTTCGGCGTACCACCAGAGGAGGTTCGATCTGTACAGATCGACTATCCGAAACAGCGCTCTCAAAGTTTTCGACTGGATCGCCGGGGGCGTGGATGGACCGTCCGGCCCCTCTACGAAGCTACCCCGGCAATACAGAGTCCCCTTCGCCCGGGAGCGGTGGATGCCTTTTTGATTCCCTTCGAAACCCTGCAGATCACCCGGTATGCGAATAGAGAACAAGGCCGCCAAGAAGTCTCCCGGGAATTACCCTTTGCCGATATCCGGGTCGAACTACAAAACGCCGAGGTGCGCGGAGTTCGCCTGTATCCGCGGTGGCTGATTCCCGTGCCTCCACCAGAATTGAACCTTGAGGAGGTGGAAGCTGACCTCGATGGTTTTTTCGGGCTCACAACCAATGATGACTTTGTACTCATTCAAAATCAAGTAATTAGCGAAATTCTGTGGCCCTACAGTCGGTTTTTTGGAGAGAAAGATGCCGCTCAGTAGGATTAGGACTATCTAGAATGCTTCCCTATCTTTGATTTGGAATAAAAAGCAATAAACCTGCGTTAATTCCTCAGCAACTATTCTGAAGCGCCAATCGGCTCGCTCTCCATTGCCCCTTATTAAATTCTTCGGACACATGTCACGCAACGTATGGATGCTGCTGTGCTGCCTGACGGCCAGTATTGCATTTCTCAGTACCACTAAATGGGGCTTTTTTGGGCACCGGCGCATTAACCGCATGGCAGTTTTCACGCTCGACGTGGAAATGATGCCGTTTTTCCGCAAGCACATCGAATATCTGACGGAGCACGCCGTCGACCCCGATAAGCGCCGCTACGCGACTCGCCACGAGGCCGTAAGGCACTACATCGATATCGATCACTGGGGTACGTACCCCTTTCCGAATGTGCCACGCAACTGGACGGATGCCCTAATGGCGTACTCCGAATGGAAACTGATTTACCAAAACGGCGATACAGTAAGTCTTCATCCTACTTGGAGAGATTCTTCGGACCTCGTTACCTTATCGGATTCCGTCCGAACGATCGAAGTCGGAAAAAATCGGTATCGCCAGTGGTTTTTCGATCGCGTCTTGCCTCAGTACTACGAAGAAACCTGGGTTATCGATCGGATACATGCCAATTCCCTCCTGCAAATGGATACCACCGGCATTCGGGAGATCACCCTCGTAGATCATTTCTCCGAGTACGGCATTTTGCCCTACTATTTACAGACCATGCAACGCAAGCTCACCAACGCTTTCCGGGGAGAAGATGTCAGCGCTATCCTGCGCCTGTGTGCCGATATGGGACACTACATCGGCGATGCCCACGTGCCGCTGCATACGACTGAAAACTACAACGGTCAGTTGACCAATCAAATCGGTATCCATGCCTTTTGGGAAAGCCGTCTGCCCGAACTATTTGCCGACGAAGAATTCGACTTTCTGGTCGGTAAAGCCGAATACATCGACGATCCTAAACAATACTACTGGGACATTGTGTTAAGCAGCCACCTCCTTGTCGATAGTGTACTGCAACTCGAACAGCAGCTCCGCGATGAATTTCCCGCCGACCAACAATTCTGTTTCGATCAGCGCCTGGACCTTACTGTCCGGACCCAGTGTCGCGAATTCGCAGCAGCCTATCGAACAGCCCTCAATGGCATGGTCGAGCGCCGGATGCGCCAGGCCATTCGCGCCGTTGGAAGTTCCTGGTACACTGCCTGGGTCGACGCCGGCCAACCTAACCTGCGCCGACTACTCCAAACGGCGCCTCCCGAATTGGTTTCCGGAAGGGAGCGGGAAGAGCTGGAAGCTGCGTTTCGCAAGGGAGAAGCGAAGGGGAGAGGGCACGGGGGAAATTAGTTTATCAGATATTAGTTCTTTAGATTATAGAGTACGGACAAACTGACTTAAAGACAAATCTACCGGCTCGCCACGGCGGACGGGACAGGGGAAGCTAATTTGAACCTAAGATACCTTGTCAGCACACTTAAACCTTAAGTGTATTGATTCTTGAGAAGTTTTTCATTTAGCTTTCTGTTGTACACCTGAAAGCCAAAGGTCTAATTTCTATTTTCTAAAGGACTAAGAAACTAATTTTTCTCGCCAGTACTTCCGCGTGCTTTGCCTCCGCTTCGTGGCTCCAGCCGGCAATGTGAGGGGTCAGGACGACTTTTTCGGAGGCAAGCAGGTAGCGGAAGGCTTCCGGATG
The DNA here is from genome assembly GCA_964504335.1 of uncultured Saprospiraceae bacterium. GTDB lineage: Bacteria > Bacteroidota > Bacteroidia > Chitinophagales > Saprospiraceae > CAZDET01. The sequence goes on along the minus strand of CAZDET010000066.1, from coordinate 16,164 downwards.
ATCTCCCGGGGCCAGAGCTGTAAAGCCTTGTGATTCGTATTCAAATACATCGAGGGCGGCACCTAGTACTTTACCCGATTCGAGGGCGGCGACAAGATCGGTGGTGCGGAGGATCTTTCCACGGGCTGTATTGAGAAGGTAAATGGGTTTGGCAAAGGCATTGAACCAGTGGTGGTTGGCGTAGAAATGATTGCCTTCCAGTGGTATGTGCAAGCTGACGATGTCTGCCTGTTTTTGGAGTTCCTCCAGGGTAACGGCTGTGGCATAGGGGTCTTCGTAATCGACCCGGAATTTGTCGTGGGCAATCACTTTGCAACCGAATCCACTGAGCCGCCGAGCCGTTGATTGCCCCATATTGCCGTAGCCGATGATGCCCACGGTTTTGTCTCCGAGTTCGGTACCCCGGTTGGGGGCCCGCAGCCACTTTCCCTGGCGGACTTCCCGATCTGCCTTGCCTAAGTGATTTAGAAGCATCAGTAGCATGCCGACGGTGTGTTCACCGAGGGTGTCGCGGCTACCTTCCGGCGAGGTGAAAACGGTAATGCGGCGTTCGGCGGCATAATCCAGGTCGATATGCTCGGTGCCTACGCCCCAGCGAGCCACCCATTTGAGGTTGCTGCCACTGTCGAGTAATTCCCGGTCGATTTGCAGCCGGCTACGGGTAACAATCCCCTCAAAATCATCCAGCATATCCAGGATTTCTTCCCGGGAGGCCTTGCTGAAATCAGCACACTGAAAGCCCTGGTTCATCAGATTTATCCATAGAGAAGGATGTACCTGATCGAGAAAAAGAACGCGTCGCATGAAAGAGATTAATTGAAGCTGGGCATGGCGCTGTAGCGCTCGACGAAGGCTTGCATTTCATCCACCATGTCCGGCGATCCGATGGCAATCGTAGCCCGCTGATGGAGGTGCTGCGGTTGGAGATCGAGAATGCGCTCCAACTGGCAGGTAATCGCCTTTCCTCCAGCTTGCTCGACGATGAACGCAAGCGGATTGCATTCGTACACCAGACGCAACTTACCCTGCGGATACTTGCGGGTGTTGGGATACAGAAATATCCCTCCCTGGAATAAACTGCGGTGTACGTCACTTACCATCGAGCCAATGTATCGCAGGCGTAGGTTCATATCCGAGCAATGGTCGATGTAGCGTCGCATCTCCACGTCGAACTTGAGGTAATAGCCCTGATTGACGGAGTAGTAGTTCCCCCGGTTCGGTATGTTGATATCCCGGTGGCTCAGACAAAATTCGCCAATCGAAGGATCGAGCGTGAAGCCGTTTACTCCTCGTCCGGTAGTGTACACCAACATGGTCGACGTGCCGTATAGCACGTAGCCGGAAGCCACCAGCTGCGCTCCCGGCTGCAGGAAGTCATGCTCCTTGATAGATTTATCCGTATCGCTCAAACGGCGGTAAATGCCGAAGATCGTACCCACGGATACGTTCACATCGATGTTGGAAGAGCCGTCAAGCGGATCAAATACCACTACGTATTTACTCTGTTTCCCGTCGATGGAGGCGATTGGAATGAAGTCTTCGATTTCCTCACTGGCGATACCGGCACATTCCCCGCTGTTTTTGAGGCACTCGATCAATTTTTTGTTGGCAAAAATGTCGAGTTTTTTCACCTCATCGCCGGAGATGTTTTCGGAGTCGGCACCACCCAGGATGCCGACCAGTCCGGCTTTGTTTACTTCGCGGTTGACAATTTTAGCAGCGACGCCAATGTCGCGCAGCAATCCGGTCAGTTCGCCGGAGGCGTAGGGAAAGTCTTTCTGCCGATGCAGAATGAATTCGTCGAGCGTAACAATCCGATTCATACTTTGGTCAGGTTGATCTGCGTAAGATAAGGATTTGATACCGGCAAATGGCAACCATTCGTTCTACTGTGGAGTTATATTCACCTTAACAGCCCAATTTGGGCTCGTTTTTAAGTGCGATCTGTGAAGGAACTGCAAGTACTCAACAAGTATTTCTGGCATTACCGCCGGCATTTTTTGCTGGGGCTGTTGTTTATAACTCTATCCAATTATTTCCGGGTACTCCAACCGCAAGCCATTCGCGAGGCGCTCGATCTGGTAGTCGCCCAAATCGGGATGTATCGCTTGTACGATGGATTCGAACTCGGCAAAGTGTACTTCAGTATGCTCGGCCGTAGTCTGATGCTCTTCGGGCTTCTGGTGTTGGTGCTGGCCATCCTGATGGGTATTTTCCTGTATCTGACGCGCCAGACGCTCATCGTCATGTCGCGCCTGATCGAATACGATCTGCGCAAGGCCATCTACGCCCACTACCAGCGGCTAACGCTTGCCTTCTACAAGCGCAACAACACTGGCGACCTGATGAGTAGGATCACCGAGGATGTATCCAAAGTACGGATGTATCTGGGGCCTTCCGTGCTTTATGGCGCAAACCTGGTTTCCACTACCGTGTTGGTGGTGTACAGCATGATTAAGGTGAGCCCCACCCTGACGCTTTACAGCCTGGTTCCCCTGCCCATCCTGGCGATTAGTATCTACTACGTCAGCAATATGATCAATCAGCGCAGCGAGGTCATTCAAAAACAACTGGCCCAGCTCAACAGTACGGCGCAAGAAGTATACAGTGGTATCCGGGTGGTGAAATCCTACGTCCGGTCCAGACAACAGGTCGATCACTTCGCTAATGAAAGCGAGGTATACAAAGAAAAATCCCTGCGGCTCGCGCGGGTAGATGCCTTCTTCTTTCCGCTTATGCTGTTGCTAATTGGTGCTTCTACCATTATCACTGTGTATATCGGGGGCTTACAGGTCGTGCGGGGAACGATCACCCCGGGCAACATCGCCGAGTTCGTAATCTACGTCAGTATGCTGACTTGGCCCGTGACCGCCATCGGCTGGATCGCCTCTATCGTGCAACAAGCGGCCGCTTCTCAGAAACGGATCAACGAGTTTATGAATACGGAGCCGGCGATCAAAAATCCCGTTCAGCAGTCCGATTCCCAGCCCATCAAAGGCGATATTCGCTTTAACTCGGTCGGGTTCAACTATCCCGAAACCGGCATTCGCGCCCTCGACAACGTATCCTTTGAGTTGAAAGCCGGACAGAAAATGGCCATCATCGGCCGCACCGGATCGGGAAAAACCACCATCGCCGACTTACTGGTGCGGATGTACGACGTGACGGACGGACAGATTCAGGTCGACGGAAAGGATATCCGCGAGCACGACCTCGATAACTTGCGGCAACGCATCGGTTATGTTCCGCAGGATGTCTTCTTGTTTTCGGACACGATCGCCAACAATATCGCCTTCGGTAAGCCCGAGGCCGACCCGGCAGAAATTGAAGATTTTGCCCGTTATGCAGCGGTGCGCGACGACATCGTCGATCTAACCCATGGCTTCGATACCATGGTCGGCGAGCGAGGCGTCACCCTCTCCGGAGGCCAGAAGCAGCGCGTTAGTATCGCCCGCGCCCTCATCAAGCGACCGGATATCGTCATTCTGGACGATTGCCTCTCCGCCGTGGATACCAATACCGAAAAGCAAATCCTGGGCTATTTCAACGAAGCCCTATCCGATAAGACGACCATTGTCATCACCCACCGCATCTACAGCTTATTGCAATTCGACAAAATTCTAGTCCTGCAAGATGGGAAGGTCGAAGCAGTAGGTACCCACGAATCCCTGCTGCGGCAAGGTGGGTACTACGCCGAGCTCTTCGAAAAGCAAACCGCGGAAGAAGCGGTTAATGGCTAAAATTTTGAATTCTTCCGCAAATATTTACTTTTGTAGGTGAACCACCACTTTACCAACTTAAACAATGTGTCGTGGACGATAATAGAAGCTCGCGGAGACCGGATAGTGTTTACTCCAATCGAGTCCGCGCTGGAAAACGTAGAACTTATTTTTTCGATGTGCGGCGGACCAAAGGAGACGATTTTTACCTGACCCTAACCGAAAGCACCAAGAAATTCAATAGCGATCAGTACGAGCGGCATAAAATCTTTCTGTACAAGGAAGATTTCAACCGCTTCTTGGATGGTTTAGAAGACGCTATCAACCACATCAAGAACAACTTGATGCCCGACTACGATTACGACGAATTCACCCGCCGGCACGAAGAAATCGAGGCGCGCCTGGCCGCGGAAAACGAGGAGGCTGATAAGCAGCAGCAACACGCCTCCGAACCAATCGAATCAGAGGAGGATATGACCTGGTAAACAGCCACCAGATTCCACTCTTCACTAGATGCGCAAAACAGTCAGCTTGGCAACACCGGGCTGGCTGTTTTGTGTTTTACCCCATTGTTTTGAAGGCCCCCGCTAGTGTTTCAAACGCGCGGTCGTACCGGATAGCTTGTCTACTCCAGTCGTAATGAGCAACCCATTCGCTACAGCTAACAGACCGCACTTGCTCAGGTTGTTGGAGGAGTCGAACCAGCCGTTGGTATAGCTCCTCTTCCGTGTCGTACAAGTGGAGGCTGGCCGCTTCGCGGGGGAGGTGTTCGGGATACGCCAATCGATTGGGCAACAGCGGATATACCTGACAGTACATCGCTTCCACCACGCTTATGCCGAAGAAGTCCTGAATACTGGTTACCGGGAGTAGATCGGATTGATACAGCCAGTGGGCGTATTCTACCTGATCGTGTGCTGTCCCCCAGTGGATGATTTGGGAGGCAAGACGCCGTTTTGCTTCCTCGAAAATGGGAGGCTGTCTACTACTTGCCGTTCCGAGCACGATCAGCTCGAACGGCCTGCCGGCTTGCTGTAGGCGAAAGCAGAGTTGAAAAAAGCTTTCCGGCTGCTTATCGTATTCCCAGCGATGATTCCACAGCAAGCGGAGGGGCTGCCCGGAGCGATCCTCCCGCGTTACCGACTGCAGGGGTTGAAGATCGATCCCCACGGGCAATACAGATGATTTAGCTTTGATCTCGGAAATAGCCTCCAGGGGCCGGTAATCCGGGAAAGCGCCCAGGAAATCGGGGAGTGCCTCCAGAAAGCTCGTTTGGTGGTAGTGGGAATTGAAATAAACAGCATCGGCTACCAGGGCACTCGTGAAATTCTTCCAGGCGTAGTGCCGATCGCGTTGCAAGTCCGGGTCGCCGTCAGTAGGCGACCACGGATAGGTCAACTGATTTTCGTGAAAATAGAGCGCAATCGGGCAGTTGGCAAATGCGGGGCCGAGCGAGGCGCGCAGTAAAGCGAGGTCGCACATGTCGGTAGCCACGAGCAAGTCGGGTAGGGGACCTGCCCGCAACCGATCGGCCAGCGTCAGTGCGCCGCCGTACATGCGCCACTTCCAGTGTCTGCCGGGCAGGCCTTCCAGATGAACCTGCTGTTGGCTGAATTGCTGATACCCCTCAGCCCACCGACGGTGGCTGCCGCTCAGGAAAGGTTCGACGATAGTCAGTTGCATAGAAACCGGCCTGGCAGATCGACTCAAGGTTCGCTTTCAGAAAGAAAATCCAACACGTCGTAGCGGATGGCTTCCAGTTCTTCCACGGCCGTTCGGCGATCGATTTGTCGTTGCCCAAAGCGCTGTTGGATACGTCGTAACCGCACGCGCAGGCGCAGCAGTTTGTACCGCCGCCCCGGTCGGGTGTTGCTTTGGGACAAATGTTCTTCCAGGTGAATAATCGCCTGGTTTACTTGGTGGTGTTGTGCCAGTAGCATAACCAATTGCTTTGTGCTCACTCGAAAAACCGCTTCATTGAAGCGCAATCCGACGAACCGGCTGGTATTGGATGCGGGCCACAGCACCGGTGTCATCCTGCCAACCATACGCTAACAAGTAGGCTTTTTTGCTTTCCCGAAGGAGATAATAATAATGGCCGTTTCCGGCCCAAAAGCCACCGACGGCCTGTATCACCGCCTGAGGCATGTCAAGGGAGGCATACTGTTCGGATGTAATCCGTTCGCAAATGGGAAGGGTATCTAGTGGGAGTTCCTGGATTCGATCCAGTACAAGGTTAATTTGATAGGTGGGCAGTTCCGTCGAATCGGCCATGGGGAGCGGGCGGCACTGCAATTCGATACTGCTCAGAGCCGTTTCGACCGGTATATCGGGCGACGAATTCCAACAGGATTGGAATACTATCACGGCTCCCACAATCAAGCCTACGTGCTTCAGCAAATCGTACTTCACAAGGTCAAAGGTATTTCTTTTTTCGAAATGTCGCCAGGGTTGCAATTATTCCTCCCGGAGAAATTGCATCAAATCCCGTAAGTCTTCCTCCTGCATCACCTTCGGAATTTTGATCTGCCCCCCTTTCTTTTTGTGCTGATTCAGCCATTCGTATAGCCGTTCCAGAGACACCACCCGGACCTTCGGTGCTTCCAAAGCCTGCGTACGGGCTCGGTGGTAGGCCTCATTGGCCGTTTGGAGGTGCTGGTCGAGCAGGTTGGATAAGTTTACTTCAGCTTCCTTCGGCCCTTCTACCGCCAGGATCCACTGGTGATAATACCGGTCGGAATCGCTCGGCAGGGCACCCACGGTGAATTCCTGGAAAGGCCGGCCAACCTCCTCCGACAGGGTCAGTACCGCGGTGTTGAGTTTTTCTTCCGAAAGTTGGCTGCCGACCACATTTAAAAAATATTTCGTACGACCGGTTATGACCAGTTCGCATCGGCTGATATCGGTGAATCGAATGGTATCCCCGATCAGGTAGCGCCAGGCACCTGCCGGGGTGCTCACCAACAGTGCGTACTCCTGGTTGGGTTCCACCGCCATCAGGGGAACCACCGTGGGGTGATCCAACAGCTGACCGCTACCATCAAACCCCCGCTCGTCGAATGGAATAAACTCGTAAAACACGCCGTGGTCGACGGCAAGCTGCATGTCGGTAGTGTCCGGTCGAGCATTAAACGCAAAAAATCCTTCGGAGGCCAGATAGGTTTCCATCACGGTGATGGGATGACTCAGCAGGTTGTTAAAACTTTCCCGGTGCGGCTCAAAGGCCACCCCTCCGGACGTATATAACGCAAGATGAGGCCACAGCTCGTGGATGTGCTGCAGGCTGTAGTGCTCGATAATGGCCCGGAGCATTTCCTTAACCCAGGAAGGAATCCCGGCAATGGCTCCCACATCCCAGTTCGGTGCGGCCTTCACGATGGCTTGCAGGCGTTTTTCCCAATCGTCGATTCGGGCGATTTCCAAGCCGGGCTTATAAAAATTTTGAAAGGCATCCGGTAGATTGCTGACGTTGATCCCGCTAATTTCTCCCTCCAGGTGGCCGTCGACGCGCTTGAGGTTGGCCGAACTGCTCAGCCCCAGCACATCTCGGTCGAAAAAGGAAGCAGGAAGGTGAAAATTAGCCAGCGATTCGGCCTGCGCCCGGCTCACGGCGTTGAAGTGATCGATCATTGCTCGGGTCACGGGCAGGCGTTTACTCTCCTTGCCGGTGGTGCCACTGCTCAGCGCGTAGTACTCGGGTTGTCCGGGCCAGGTGATATTCGGTTCTTCCATTTGCCGCTCCCACCAGTCTTCCCGAATTCGGTCGTAGTCGTAAATGGGGACGCTATCCTTGAACGCCGCGTACATCAACCCTCCATCCTGCAACAATTTCGCAAAATCGAAGGCCTTCCCAATGGCCGTGTCTTGGGCCTTCGACAGCAGCGTGCGCAATTGTTCCATTTGGGCACCAGCCGGGTCTTTCGGATGATGCGAAACAATGCTGTGCTTCAATTCAATGAGGTGTTTTACGAAAAATCCAAAAAAGGCCATTTGTTCTCTTAATTTGATGGAGGCTCGCGCCGTGTTCGAATAAAGAAACCCGAAACCGTCGTACCGCAAAACCAAAGATGCAAAAATGAGGAAATTGACAACACCTACCATCGAATGTATAGGTGATCCGTTCATAGGATCGGGCAAATCGAAAGTGGATAAGTTGGACAATCGAGGCTTTAGTGGTATCTTGGAGTAGCGAATGCTATGTAACGATGCGGTTGTAAACGTCCACGATTCATTAATTCAATAAACACGTATCTGGAAAGTGCGTTTGCGAATAAACCCAACTGAACGCACTTACTGGTCAACGGTAGCAAATGACCAACATTGCATTCCTCAATGATTCTTCCCTTCAACTGGTACACCACCTCTTCGATCTGGTAGACGAGGGTGTTTTATGGGTGGATGCTTCGGGTAGCATTCTACAAGCCAATGCGCGCAGTGCAGATCTCCTCGGCTATAAGGCAGAAGACCTGCAACATCTCACCATATTTCAGATCGACCCGCACTATAGCCTGCTTAAGTGGAAAACGTTTTGGAAACAGTCTCAGGATAAGAATCAGGTAGAGCAGGAGACGGCCTTAATGACCGCCTCCGGGTTGCTGTTACCTGTTCAATCCCGCTTTCAACTGATTTCCAGCGGGGGCAATAGCTACGGCGTTATCGTCTTCAAAACCTTACTTGCCCAACGCCGGTACCGCGACCTGCTCGACCTGACCGCCGAACAAAGTAACCTCGGCACCTGGGAACTCGATTTGATCAGCGATCAGTTTTATTTGTGTAGCACATTTCGCAAACTCACCAATCTCACCCAGGAAATCCCCGATCCCGTAGATAAAAACCAACTGCGGAAGCTGGTTGGAAAGCGGCTGAAGAAATCGGACATGGAAACGCTGGTTAAGAATATCCGAAAGGCACTTAAAGACAATTCTTCCTTCGAGCAAGACCTGCATTACGAATTTGTTCCTTCCGAAATTCGAAGATACGCCATCACCGCTCAAGTCTACGGAAACGAGCTCAATCCACTCAAACTCTACGGCACTATCAGGGATACCTCCGTATTGAGCACGGATAATGAATTGCGGTACTTACAACAGTTTAGCCTCGACCACAACCAGGATATGATTGTCTGGACCCGCCCGAGTGGGGACATTCAGTTTGTTAACCTGCGCACTTGTCAGTTGCTCGGCTTCACAAAACAGGAGCTGTTTGCCACTCCCGTCGGGCGGTTGGTGCCCAATATTTCGGAGGAAGAACGACTTCGGATTTGGGAGCGTTTGCGGCACCAAAAAACGATCCTGCTTCCCATCCAGGTAAAGCGTAAGGACGGGACTCAATTCTGGGTAGATGCTCAAATGAATTATATGCAACTCCAGGGAGAAGAATTCAATTGCTCCTTCCTGAGAGATATCACCGAGCGGCAACGCAGCCAGCGCCAATTGCAACTCGGTCGTCTGGCACTGAATCACTTTCGCGATTGGGTAATTTGGTTGGACGAGGAAGGCCACATTACCCAGACCAATCGCCGGGCTGCAATGGCGCTGGAAGCAATGCAAAAGGAATTGATCGGCCTGCCGATTACCACCGTCTTTCCCGATGTGCAATTGCCAGCTCCGAAGTTACTCCTCCAGCCGCGCGACTCCGACGAACTGGTTACCAGAGAAGTTGTCTTCACCCCTCCAAATGGACAGGAACAGCAACTGCTCCTCACGTTTACCGGAGCCGAAATTGGAGACCAGTATTTTTACTGCCTCACCTGTTCGGACATCACCGAAATCCGGCGAAGAGAACGCGAACTGCAGGCGGCCCAGGAGCGGGAAATGGATTTAAAGCGGCAATTGCAGGAGGAAAATGAGTTACTGCGCGAGGAAATTGACACCAACTTCAACCAGAATTTCATTGTCACCGTTGATCCGGCATACAAGCCGGTCCTGGAACAGGTCTCTCAGGTAGCAGAAACGGATGCCACAGTGCTCATTACCGGCGAAACTGGTACGGGCAAGGAACTGCTGGCCCGGTATATTCACACGTTCAGCGACCGGGCCGAAAAAACGCTCATCAGCGTAAACTGTGCCGCACTACCGGAAAGTCTGATTGAAAGCGAATTATTCGGACACGAAAAAGGCGCATTTACCGGGGCCTATGCGCAAAAAAAAGGCCGCTTTGAGCTGGCCCACCAGGGAACCATTTTTCTGGATGAAATTGGTGAAGTGCCTCTGGATGTACAGGCTAAATTGCTTCGCGTACTGCAAGAAGGTGAGTTTCAGCGCGTTGGCGGCACCAAGGATATCAAAGTAGATGTACGCATCATCACGGCTACCAATCGCGACCTGGAGGAAATGATTGCCAACGGCCGCTTTCGGGAAGATTTGTTCTATCGGCTCAATGTATTCCCCATACGCAATTTGGCCTTGCGCGAGCGCCGCGACGATATTCCGGTCCTCATCAAGCATTTCACAAAAATTTACGCCACGAAAATGGGGCGGGAAATTACCCACATTCCTCAAACAGATTTGGAGGAAATCAAGCAGTACGATTTCCCGGGAAATGTACGTGAGCTGATCAATGTTGTAGAACGAGCAGTTATTCTGACCAAATCCGACACCCTCAACCTGCACCAGAGCTTCCTGAGTTTACGTCGAAATACATCAGGGGACAAATTGAACGGTGGGATATTCCGTTCCTTCGAGGATATGCAACGAGACTACATCATCGAAGCACTAAAACGTACGAAAGGGCGCGTTACCGGTCCGAAGGGAGCTGCAGCCCTTTTAAAGATTAACGGCCGAACGCTAATGTCTAAAATGCGCAAATTGGAAATTGATCGATCCAAATACGAATAGAAAGTGATTATCGATCGGATTTCAAAGCATGCTGAAGCTGATGAAATTCTTCATCAGTTGGAATATACCCTTCTTTCTTCCACATCTCCTGGATGTATTTTGCTTCCTGAAAACTCAGATCTCGAAGAGGGCTTTCGTCTATTTTAGGATCAGCAATATTGTAATTGGTGGTGTTGTGCAAGCGGGTGCGGGGAGGCATCTTGCGGCTAGCTTGGTTCAGGCGAATTTGGCGAGAAAGGAAAAAAATTGCGAATAGCACAAATAGAATCAGAGCCGCCCAAAAAATATCGTTTTGTAAGATCGCCATGAGGTGGAATCAAATTTCGAAGAGTCAAAATTAACAATCTAAAAAATGCAGCCGACCAGACCACGGGGGCGTCGACTACAATCTGATTACTTTACTAGGCTGAAAATTATTAGAGGTTGTCGATCATTTGCTTCACTTCCTCTTTTGTCTTTCCCAACTTTTCTTGCAGCCTCCCGATGACTTCTTCTTCTTTTCCTTCTTGATAGATTAGGTCATTATCAGTTAGCTGTCCGTATTGTTGCTTCAGTTTACCGCGTAGTTGGTTCCAGTTTCCGCGAATTTTTTCGGCTGTGGCACTCATAATTTAGTGTATTTGGTTAATATAATTCACTTTTTAGAACCTCTACCCGACGCTCATGTTCATTTCGAACATCATATACCCTCTGTCGTTTTGGCAATACATAATTTGTTTCTCTTGGTATAATTGATACGCTCTGATGGAATTCAACTTTTCCTTCGAACCATTGATTGAAGAACTGACAGGATGGTGGGATTCGGCCATACGGCTGCTTCCCAACTTAGTATTAGCCATTGTGGTCTTGCTGATCGGTGTAGGGCTGACGCGTTTCCTACAGAAATATTTTCACCGCCTAGCGCAAAAGGTTTTTTCCAACCTGGCAGTAGCTAATTTGGCTGGCAACATTTTGACGGCTGTATTTGGTGCTTTCGTACTATTCCTGATCTTAGGAATTTTGCAATTAGATACCGCTCTACAGAGTCTGCTGGCCGGTGCCGGGATAATCGGTCTGGCGGTTGGTTTGGCATTTCAGGATCCATTGCTCAATCTTTTTTCTGGAATTATGATTTCTACTCGCGATTTTTTCAATGTGGGAGATCTGGTAGATATAGACGGAAATTTTGGAAAAATTCGAAAAATATCTTTGCGCACTACTTCTTTGGAATCGCTTCAAGGACAGGAGATTGTGATCCCCAACAGAAGAGTGTCAGAGGGAATTCTCGTCAACTATTCGCTGCTTAACAAAAGGCGGGTAGATCTCAGTTGCGGTGTGAGTTACGGTGATAATCTGGAAAATGTAAAGCGAATAACAATCGGTGCCATTGAAAGCGAAGTAGAATACGATCAAAGTCGTCCCATCCAGCTATTCTTCAATGAATTCGGTAACAGCTCCATTAATTACACACTTCGTTTTTGGCTGAAAGAAACAGACCAGGCCGAATACTTAAATGCTCAGAGTCAGGCTATCATAGCCATCAAGAAAGCTTATGATCATAACGACATCACAATACCCTTCCCGATACGAACCCTCGATTTTGGTATCAAAGGCGGGGAAAAGCTGAATCAAGTACTGAATGGCGAGACAGTAAAAACCACTCCAGCAAATGAGGGTTCTTCCAATTAAGGCCATCATGCTATCCTTCCAAACCTCCAGTACTATTTTTCGGTTTTAATAATGAAAGTCAAGACCACGTATCTAAACAAGCCCCAAATTTGAATTTAATAATCATAAATCGAACAGGTGAAAGTACCTTATTCTATCAATAATGAGTCCAATCAATCTATTTTAAATACAATCGTGATGCGGCATCAGGCCGATCTACGCTACTACGACGAAGCAGGCGATATTGTACGTGAAAAAGGGTTGGTCGACTTTTTGAAAAGCCTGGCCCGCTATCGACAGGCCCTACTAGATGAAGCAAGTGATCTTCTGAAATCCATGCCAAGCGGCCCGATCACTCCTTCTGCGAACACCAGCTCTTATCTGGACGAACAGATTGCTACTTTCAATCAGGCTCTTGGAACCGAAAATCGATCTACGATCACTCAACTGGTAATGGATGCGGAAAAAGCTACTTCCGATTATTACCGGATTGCGCTTGATAGTAATCGATTGGTGGATGGAGTACGATCCCTGCTGGAAGGGCAACACCAGTATATGCTAGATATTCGCCGAAAGGTAGAACGTATGCAAACCGTACCAATGCGACGAAATAATCTATTCCAATAGACATTATGCGGAAATGATTGCAAAAAGTAAAAATAAGTTATTCCGGTTCCAACCAAGGCACGCCCGGAACCTGATAGCCAGAGCTATCAAGGTGAGGACGGAACGAAGGGTGGTGCCTAAAGAGCTATTTTGGCTTTAGTAAATTATTCCGCATTATGTCTAATAGTTGCCAACTAATTCCTGAAGCTCGGCACCGTGACTGAAACGGTTGCGGTAATTGTTTTATCGGTAACGAACGTTATTTTTACAACGATTAGTAGTGACTTTTCACTCGATCAGTTTAGTAATGAGGGAAATAGCACAGGCGTTATTTGGATAAATAGTTCGATCTTAACAGTAGAGGTGTGCGTATATACCGTAATAATCACCTTTATTTGAGTACAGATTCTCAAAGACCGAAAACCGGCCGATGGATAATATATGAAGCAAAAATCACTGAGTTTTCAGCGCATTGCCTACTTTTTAATCATTGCGACAATCCTTACTTACGTACTGATCGTGGGTAAGGGTTTTCTTATTCCGCTCGTTTACGCCATGTTGTTGGCGTTTATGCTAAAGCCCATTTGCGACGGCGTCGAACAATACGTCCGGCACCGTAGTATCTCAATCGTATTGACGATCATCCTGGTGGTGCTGCCGCTGTTGGGAATCATCAGTTTATTTTCGCTGCAGTTGCGTAATGTATTTGCCAATATTCGCGAGATTTTGGACGGGCTGCTCGGTGCATTCCAGCGGGTTATCGACTGGATCAATGAGACGTTCAATATGAATATCAGCGATGCCAGCTCTTATATTTCCGACAATTTGGCGGGTTCGATTGCGAGGCCTTTTTCCATTGTAGCGGAGAGTTTGTCTTCGTCCAGCTTGCTACTGGCCAATCTCATTCTGACGGTCATTTACACCTTCTTTTTCCTGCTGTACCGAACCGCGATTAAAAATTTTGTGTTAGGGCAGTTTGATCGACGGTTACGGCAAAAGGCGGTAGAAATTTTGCACGATGTGCAGCACGTTGTGCAGCGCTACTTGTATGGTTTGCTGTTAGTTATTATCATCCTGGCTATTCTCAATAGCTTAGGGCTCTATCTGATTGGGATTGATTATGCCTTCTTTTGGGGAGTGTTGGCGGCTTGCCTCGCAGTCATTCCCTATATCGGTACGACCCTTGGCGGCACGTTGCCCTTCTTGTATGCCTTTGCCACCTCCGACAGTTTGTTGAAGCCTATTTCGGTGATTATTCTGTACGTCACGATTCAATCTATCGAGGGTAATTTCATCACGCCAAAGGTGGTGGGCGGAAGTGTGCACCTGAATCCATTGGCGGCTATTATTTCATTGATCCTCGGCGGCCTGTTGTGGGGAGTGTCCGGTTTAATTTTGGCTCTTCCAATGGTGGCCGTGTTAAAAATCACGATGGATAATATCGAGCCTCTCCAGCCGATCGGCTTGCTACTAAGTGACGAGCTCTATCGCAACCAGGAGGATTTCCTTAAAAAATACGACCATCCGAGGCACCGGCTGTTATCCTTGTTTCGGCGGGAAGAGTAGTTGTTAATGTGCTAATGTGCCAATGTGAGGGAGTAGTTCATTGTCATATTGTCTCATTGATCAATTCACATCGTAAAACACGCCCACCGAATAGCTGGGGTCCGAGAAGATGATGCGCCCACCGAGTGCTCTCGTGTAGGAGGCGGAAACGCCCAGGCGATCGGTGAGGTAATAGGCGACTTCGGTGCCGGTGCTTGTAAATTCGGTGTTGTTGGCAAAGAGGCTGGTGCCGATGGATTCGGCGGCTGTTTTGCCATTCATCAGAGAGGAAATGCGTTGGAGGCGGCCGATAATCCAGAGGCGGTGCTTGAAGAGGCTTAGGCCGGTTTCGTAACCGAATCGGAGCTCGTCCGAGAAATCGTTGGTTCGGTTGTTCAAGCCCACGTAGACGCTGGTATACAGGTCAAAACCCCAGATCCGGTAGCTATAGCCGGCAGCAAGTTGGATGAGTTGGTTGAACTCCCCATCGCCCGTTTGAAGGCTGCCGTCACGTCCGCCGCTGTCGTTGCCGAGCGGTAATCCGAGTAGCAGATTGCCTGAAACCGTCCAGTTGCCCTTGCGTAATAGATTGTAGGTCAGAGCCAGATTGGCATCCCCAATGCTGTTGATGGCTTCGCCTTCTTCGATGATGGCATCTGTGGTGCCCGATCGAATGTTGTTTCGGTAAGTCCGGCTGAAAAATGGGAAATAGACCACACCGGTCAGCCGCTTGGTGAAGCCGTATTCGGCATAGATGGCCGTGTTGAATATACCGGTAGTGACGTTGGGGTCGATCCGACCCTGATCCGTGAAGTGTTCATCGCTAATCACCCACCATTCCTGGAGTTTCAAGTACAGGCCACCGGATGGCTGTGCCCAGGGATTGGCCTGGCCAAACAGGGCCCCACTGGCGAACAAGAGCAACGAAAAAAAGCCGAAGCGGTACATAGAGAGGGCATTTTGGGAATTAGTCATTGAAATTTCCTTCGCCGACTTTCACAGAGAATGGCTTGCAGAAATACAGAATGTACTCAAACTGATTAAGGCCGGTGTTGGGAATCTCGTAGGAATGTGCTCCTTCGAATACCGTGACTTCTCCTATCTCCAAAGCTTGCGCCGTACTATTTGGGTTGTTGGTCAGATAGATGTACAACCCCGGTAGCGCACTGGACGCTCGATAATTATCGGCTACTTCCAATTGAAGATTACCTCCGGGCATTTCCCGCAGCACGAAATCGCCTTCCAGCGTGTAGAAGGAGGTGGTCATGATAACCCCATTGCGCTCCGAAGGTGCCTGTACAGTGGCCGCTCCGGCCACCAGGGGAAACTGATCGCTGTAATCACTGCCTTCAAAGGTGACGGTTGCGGTGATGTCTACCGCCCCCGGATTCAATGCCTCGGCCCGCCCCGACGGATCGACGGTAATGATGGATGGGTCGGAACTCTGCCAGCTGGGCGTAGCCGTCTGGGGCATACCGACATTGTCGAGAAACATAGCTTCAAACTGAAAGGACTCACCGACGGCCAGCGTATCGATGGGGTTGCTGATTCGGACCACGGGCTCCACAAAGTCGTCGAGGATGTCGTCTCCGATGCAGCTGGCCAGCAATAGCGGAATAAAGGCCAGGAGAAGGGTAAATGGGCGCATACACAGTATTCTTTTCGAGGTCAAAGAACGCAAGAATAAGGGGTACGAGGTGTCTTAGAGAGAACAATTAGGGCAAACGCATCAAATGCCGGAGGCAACAACTTCACTGGGCAGGACATAGCTTGGACCCTCGGTCCTCCGGCCGATGGCTGGATTCGGGGCG
>CAZDET010000065.1:0-25024 GCA_964504335.1 uncultured Saprospiraceae bacterium | reverse complement strand
GCGTGAAACTGGCCCTGAGTGGTCAACTGAACGTCAGCCGGACGGAAAACGTGGAGCCCTACGAGCTGTTTGGGAATAGCTCCAGAATGTTACCGGAGGGTACCTACACGCTCACAGCCACACCTTATTCCGAGCGCGGAGGCCAGGGAGATGTCGGTACGCCACTGACCATCAACTTCCAGGTAGTTCGCGGGCAGAGCTGTAATGTGGTCAATATCGTGACCAGCAATATCTCGGCCTGTAACAACCAAGGTACGGGTACCACGGGCGATGATACTTTCACCGTGGATGTGACGGTCAACTTCGTCAACCCACCGGCAACGGGCAGTCTGATGATATCCCGCGACGGTACGGCGAGCGTTCCCGTAGATCAGCTGGATAGCCCAACTTCGCACACCTTCCGGGGCGTGACGATGCAGGCCGACGGCCGCGATATTAGCCTGGAGGCCGAGTTTACCAGCAGCGATTGCAACCTGTACCAGTGGTGGGATCTGGGCACGGCCCCCGCCCCTTGTTCCGGTCCAATCGCTTGCGATCTGACGTCTCTGCAAGTGAGCAATATCAGTACTTGCAACGATCAGGGTACACCGGGTGCGAGTGATGATACCTACACGGCCAATGTGACAGTCAACTTCGTCAATGCTCCTACGACGGGCAATCTGGTCCTGACCGGTGATGGTTCGGCCTTCGTACCGGCCAGCTCCCTGAGTGGCAGTAGCTATACTTTCCAAAACGTTACCCTGGTAGCCGACGGCGGACCGATTAGCCTCACGGCTAGCTTCTCCGACGATGCCGAGTGCAGCATAACCAACAGCAATGCGGGTACCGCACCGCAGAACTGCTCGCAGGCCTCCGACCGCTTTGTCGAGAAAGTGGTATTGATCAATGCCGACAGCAACCAGCCGGAGGCGAGCTACGATCCATTACTGGACGGCGCCGTCATCGACAAAAATGCAGTGGGCAGTAGCTTGAGCATCCAGGCAGTGACCAACCCCGAGATGGTAGGCAGCGTGGTATTTATGCTCAGCGGTCCGATCAGTACGAGTCGTACTGAAAGCGTAGTTCCCTACGCGCTGTTCGGCGATTCGGGCGGCAACTACGCCGGGATGGACTTCCCAGTAGGAGCCTATACCCTGACGGTGACACCCTACGCCGAGTCGGGTGGCCGCGGCCTGGCCGGCACTCCATTGACGGTGAATTTCACGGTGACCGAGACGCAGGAGTGTGTGATTAGCGGCATCAGTGTAAGCAACATTTCCGCTTGCAGCGATCAGGGTACGGATGATCCATCGGACGATCTGGCTTCAGCTGATGTGACGGTATTCTTCTCGAATGTACCGAGTACCGGTCAGCTTGTTGTGTCGGGTGATGTTAATGGAGCGGTAGCGGTTAGCTCATTCAACGGTTCGAACAGCCACACTTTCAGCAACATTTCGATTCCGGCCGATGGTGGCCCGATCAACATTACTGCGTCCTTCTCGGATAGTCCGACTTGCAGCTTTACCGAACCCAATGCAGGTACGGCTCCGGCTTCTTGTTCGAGCACACCGGTCTGTACGATCACGGATATTAGCACGAGCAACCTATCCACTTGTGCCGATCAGGGTACGGACGATCCGGGCGACGATACCTTCATGGCTGATGTGACAGTCCACTTTGCCATTGCACCAACCTCGGGCAATCTGAACCTGAGTGGTGATGGTACGGCTTCGGTAGCGGTAGCCAATCTGGAGGGCCCGACGAGCCACACGTTCCGCGACGTAGTGATGGCTGCCGATGGCGGTGCCATCAACTTGACGGCTGCCTTTAGTGACGATATGGCTTGTTCGTTGACCAACAGCGATTCCGGTACGGCTCCGGCTCCTTGTTCCACTCCGAGTGGTCCGGCGATCGATTACTTTGCCTTGATCGATGCCGATTTGGATGAACCGGTGGCACCACACGACACCCTGGAAGACGGCGCAGTGATCGACAAAAATGTGATCACGAGCTTGTTGAATTTCCAGGTACTGACCATCCCCGGTACGGTGGGTAGTGTGCACATTGCCCTGTCCGGACCGCTGAACACCTCGCGCACTGAGGGTGTAGCCCCCTACGCTGCCTTCGGCGACTCCCAGGGCAACTACACAGGTAAGGAACTGCCGGCAGGAAACTACACGCTGACGGCCACCCCTTATTCTGGTCCGAGGCGCAGTGGCGTTGCTGGCACCCCGATCACCATTGAGTTTAGCGTCATAGAGGCGGTCGATTTGTGGGTGCCGCAGGCGAGCTTGCAGGCAACGAGTACGCTCGACCTGAAGGTCTTCCCCAACCCCTTCGTGGAGCAAACGACATTGCGGATGCACGTGCCCGAAGCAACATCCGCCCAACTGGAGATTTACAACCTGCAGGGCCAGCGGCTCTGGCAGCAGGCATTCCAGCAACTCGAAGCAGGAACACACGAACTACAGTGGTTTGGAAATTCGAACCACGGAACGACACTGCCGGCCGGCATCTATCTGGTGCGCTTACGGACGGAAAAGGGTGTGCTCACCCGCGAGGTCCAATTGATTCGGTAACAAGTTCTTAAGCTAGGAGGAGAGTCACCATGCTTTCCTATGGGGGGAGGTATATGGTTGACTCATCTACGAAGGTCCACTTGCGGGTGGGCCTTCTTTTTATTTAAGGTACCGGTAGGGAACAATAATTCCCTTTTATGGAACATGAACCTACCTACAATCTCCAGGTTCTGTTTAAATTAGCACGGTATCTTCGTTCATTCAAACCAACGCATGAGTCGTATATTGCTAGCAATGGGGCTGATCAGCTGGGGAGGATTGCTCCTCGCCCAACCCGTTGTGGACCAATGGAGCTGCGATTCGCTCGACTACTACGTCGAGCAGATTTTTGCGGAGGATCGGTTTGAAGAACAATCCATTCGTACGCAGGCGGCCGACCTGCAGCGCGTCATGGAGCGCAAGCAATGCGCCGGGCTCCCCAATGCCCTGGTTTTGCAAGGGATCATCTACTTCAACCGCAAGGAGCCCTTTATTGCCAAGCAGTACCTCTTGCTCGTAGATTCGCTTTTGGGAACTACCCGGCAGGATTCGCGGGCGTATATCCGCAGCCAGTTGTGGCTGGGGCTAGTCGATTTGCAGGAAAACCGCCAGGAAAGTGCGTTGCTGTACTTCGATAAAGCATTGCGCTTGAGTCAAAAATTCAATTTTGACAAAGGAACGTTGCAGGCTTACATCAACCTGGGAACGGCTTACATCGCTGAAAAGAATCTAACCGCTGCGGATACAGCCTTGCAGCAGGCCCTCCGCGTCAAGGGAGCGCTAAATAGCCCTCTTTGGATTGGCTATGCCTACTTCAACCTTGGGCGTATCCACCAAGAAATAGGAGATATAGAGGGTTCCGAAGCCTTCCTCGATCAAGCAGCCCGCCTCTGGCAGGAGATCAACTATCCAAAGGGACTCTATTACATCCAGCTGCACTTAGCCAGTGTAGCGGGCGATCAGAACGCCTTGCCGGAACGAGCCTACCACCTACAGCAGGCGGTGGGATACGCAGAAAAAGACAGTACCCTGAATCCGCACCAGGCTCTGATGGGTTTAGCTTATTATTCCCTTGAAATTGAAAACGATCGCGCCCAGGCCATTGCCTATTTCGAACGGGCCCTCGAAAACAGCCAGTTTATCGGAGACCAACAGCTGATCGAGGTGGCCGGTATTCTGCTGAACCTCTACGCCGAGGATCAGGATACGGAAGGCATTCAGCGGACCAACGAGCGCCTGCTAAACGTATATAAACGGCGGGCGGAGCTCGCACGCGTCGAAGCCCAAAAGTGGCAGCGCAAAGAATTAATCCTCGAAAACCAAATCGACGAAAACCAGACGCTTCGCGAAGAGCAGCTCGAAAGCGCCCTGGCATTGCAGGAGCGCAACAACCAGTTGCTCTTGGCGGGCTTTCTGTTGGTTCTGGTCGGCGGGCTTGCCTACCTCCAGTACCGGATAGGGGCTGCCAAAAAGCGGATGCTCGTGCGCACCCAGGCTCAAAACGAGGAGATCAAGCACATCAACTCGGAGCTGATTTCCAAGCAATTAAAGATTGAAGAGCAAAACCGAACGATTTTAGAAACCCGGGACCAACTGGTGGTACAGGAAAAACTGGCCTCGCTCGGGCAAATGACCGCCGGGATCGCCCACGAGATCAAGAATCCGCTCAACTTCGTCAATAATTTCGCCGAGGGTTCCATCCAGGTGCTCGATGACCTTTGGGAAGCGATGGAGAAATCCAACCCGTCGGTGCATTCGGCCGATTCTAGTGAAACCTCGGAATACCTGCAATTGCTCAAGGATAGCATGAGCCATATCCACACCAATGGCGACCGCATCAACCAGATTATCGATAGTATGATGAGCCACGCCCGTCCGGCGTCCAATGCCCAGCAGCAAATGGCCATCAATACCTTGGTAAAAACCAACGCGCATCTCGGATATGTCGGCTTCAAGGGGAATCACCACGATTTCCATTCCAACCTGGTGTACCGGCTCGCCGCTTCTAATCCAACCCTCCCGGTATTTGCCGCCGAATTGGGCCGCTGCATCCTCAACCTGGTCGACAATGCCAGCTACGCAGTCTACCAAAAGCAGCAACAGCGAGCCGCCTCCGGGGAGGATTACCATCCTGTGATCCGCATCGTGACGGAGGAGGATACCCATGGCGTCTACATCAAGATTTGGGACAATGGGCCCGGCATTCCCGACGGCCAGCTAGAGCACATCTTCGATCCCTTCTTCACCACCAAGCCCACCGGCGAAGGCAACATTGGTCTGGGCCTATCCATCTGCTACGACATCATCGTGCAACGGCACCAGGGAAACCTATCGGTGCGCAGCGAAGTGGGGCAGTTTACGGAGTTTACGATCGCGCTCCCCAAATAGCATCTGTTACGGAGATCGGACCGTTTTTCATTCAATTAGAAGCTACGTATACCAACCAGACATTTTCAAAATCTTGCATGATCGCGTCGATTCCTTACTGGAAGATAAATTTCTATACGCCTCATTTTTCCCTTTGTAAAAATGACTGATTTTGAAGAGTTGCTGTCCATTCTATTTCGGATGGACAGCTAGCCCTCCAGCTCAAGAGTGATCCACCGTCGGGCCGGTATTTCACCTCCATCGAAGGAGCGGTGGATTTTCATTTGCCGATGGACCGGGTAACCTTCGAAGACCTAGCGGAGTACCACGTGGAAGCGCCCGAAAACAATGCCCGGCAATTGCCATACCTGACGGTGCGGGAACAGGAATTATTCGATTTTCTCAACACGCGACGCCTGCGCCTGGAGCAGGAGCACATCCCCCAGTCGGTGGTGCGGGCGGCCTTTCTGAAACTGGGCAATTTGCCTTAGCTTCGTAGGTAAACCGGAGGATCAATGAGCAACAAAAAGCAGCAGGACCCCAAAAAGAAGCGGAGTAAGAAGAAAAAAGTAAGTTACTATAAGCAACCCGAAGAACTCACGCTGCGGCAGTGGCAACTCGCGTTGCGCCAACAATACGGCCGCGACCAACAATTTACGCTGACCAACGAGGGGGATCATCCCGTATGGTCAGACTTCACCGTCGCCAATCCCGAGCAGCGCACCGCCTACCGGGTGGCCCTCCGTGGAAAGGAGCCGGGCGACAACTTCTGTGAGTGTTACGATTTTCGCACCAATACCCTCGGGACCTGCAAACACATCGAATGGGCCCTCTACAAGTTGTACAACACCTACGGCAATAAGCAGCACTTCAAAAAGCCACCCCCCGAGCGCGCGTACAGCTCCGTGTATCTGGAATACGGCCGGGAGCGCAGCGTTCGCCTACGGCTGGGGACGGACCACCGGGAAGCGCTGAGTCAATTAGCGGAGGATTATTTTGAGGAAGAGGGCGTTTTGCGGGCTGACCGCTATCTCCAATTCGACGACTTCTTGGAGCAAGCCCAGGCCATTGCGCCCTCTTTTCGGTGCTATCCCGACGCGCTCGATTTCATTATCCAGGAGCGGGCCGATGAGCGCCGGGCGGAAATGGCTAACGAATTGCGCCGCCGCGCGGATTCTCTAAAGGGGTTGTTGCACACCGACTTGTTTCCCTACCAGCGCGAGGGCGTGCTGTTTGCGTTCGAAAAAGGCCGTTGCCTCCTGGCCGACGAGATGGGATTGGGCAAAACTATCCAGGCGATCGCCGCGGCCGAACTGTACCGGCGGGAGCTGGGCATCGGGTCGGTAATGATCATTTGCCCCACCTCGCTCAAGTACCAGTGGCGGGCTGAGATCCGCCGCTTTACGAACAGTGAGGTGCACGTGGTGGAAGGCCTGCCGCACCAGCGCAGGAAACAGTACCTCGACGAGTCGCATTTCTACAAGATTATCACCTACAACGTGGCGGCCCGCGACTGGTCGCACATCAACGAGAGCCTGCCCGATCTGATCATCCTCGACGAGGCGCAGCGCATCAAAAACTGGCACACCCAGATTGCTCAGGCCGTCAAGCGGCTCGAATCGCCCTACCGCATCGCCATGACCGGCACTCCGCTGGAAAACAAGTTGGAGGATATTTATTCGATCGTACAGTTCTTAGATCAGTATTTGCTCGGGCCGCTCTTCCTGCTGCTGGCCCGCCACCAGGCGCGCGATGAGCAAGGGGCCGTGCGCGGGTACCGTCATTTGGACGAAGTGCACGAAAAATTGAATCAAATCATGATTCGCCGCCGCAAGCGCGACGTCGAGCAGCAACTGCCGCCCCGCATGGATCAGCGGCTCCTGGTTCCAATGACCGAGGAGCAGCAGGACCTGCACGCAGAATTTGAATCATCCGTGGCCAAATTAGTGGCTAAGTGGAAACGGCAGGGTTTTCTGCTGGAGAAAGACCGCCGCCGGCTGCTCAGTGCCCTCAATTTGATGCGCATGTCGTGCAACAGTACCTACCTGATTGATCAGCAAACGCGGCACGATACGAAAATCGACGAATTGTTTTACATCCTGTCCGAACGGCTGGTCGATGAAACCGCGAAGGTGGTCATTTTCAGCCAGTGGGAGCGCATGACCCGTTTGGTAGCCCAGGAACTGGAAGAACAGGAAATCCCCTACGCCTATCTGCACGGCGGCGTTCCCGGTGCGAAGCGGGGCGAATTGCTCGATCGGTTTCGGGAAGACGACCAGTGCCGGGTGTTTCTCTCGACGGATGCCGGCGGGGTGGGGCTCAATTTGCAAAGAGCTGCTTTGGTAATTAACCTCGATTTGCCCTGGAATCCGGCTGTACTCGAGCAGCGCATCGCCCGGGTGCACCGCATGGGGCAAAAAAGACCGGTCCAGGTCATCAACCTGATTGCCGAAAGTACCATCGAGCACCGGATGGTGATGACCCTACAATTTAAATCTTCCTTAGCGGAAGCCGTGCTCGATACCGCGGAGGCCAACGTTTTTATGAGCGATCGCAAGTTTCGCGACTTCATGGAGAACCTGGAAAAAATGCAACCCGCCGAGCAGCAAACCGACGATGCGCCCGCACCGGGCAGCACCTCCTACGAGGAGGATCTCGAGGTAACCCAAGCACCGAGCGCGCCGGATGCCGAAACCACGGATGCCCAGGAGCAACCTGCCTCGGTACCGGAAGAACAGCCAGACACGCTCCTCGCGGATGGACTGAACTTTCTGGGACGCCTCGCGCGCACCCTGCAAGATGAGCAAGCCACCCGACAGCTCGTGGACCAACTCGTGGAAAAGGATACGCAGACCGGCCAGACCTACCTCAAGATACCGGTCGAAAATCAGGGGGTGGTGCAGGACGCGATGAAGCTGCTGGGGCGGTTGCTGGGGAAATGAGGCCGTTGCAAGTGGGCTCATCCTCGCCCGGTACAAGGTAACCTTTCGGTAGCACTGCGTCGCCGGCTGCGTAAGCGTTCGATCGATAGCATGTATACCCCAAACGAAGTGGTTTCATCAATTGGATAAAGCGATTCTTTTAGCGCACATCACGGTTGATCCTAAAATCTGGACGGAGAGCCCTGCATTCGGAGAATGTGTTATCCGGTAAAAATGATATTGGAATACTTAGCCGGAGGCGATTTCGCAGAAGATATCTTGGCTGAATTCAAGGATTTGAAAGCAGCTGACCAAAAGGCTTGTTTAATCTACGCCTCCCTTAATCTTTAGCACGATAGCAAGTGCTGTTTCAATAGCTGCCATCGTCTTTTCATCTACAGTCCCTGGCTGATTAGATATTCTACGAGCGGAAACGGAGCGAACTTGAAAGCAATCAGCGGCAGAGGGTTTGGAAAGTCTGTTTAAGTCGTTGGGCAGCAATTTGATCATCCAAGCAGCTTGGTCGTATCTGGGTTTCCAATCGGTGATCGGTACAACAACGCGCAGCGGTAATTTGCCGAGACTATTATCGCTGACAATGATGGCAGGACGGGTCTTACGAATCTCCGAGCCGATAGTAGGATCGAGGCTGATCCACCAAATTTCACTTCGCTTCATAAAAAGCGTCGCTATCTAAGGCGGTAAATGCCGTTAAGTCAGTGTCCGATTGATAGTCCTTCAACAAAAGGTCTGCGGCAGCACTTAAATCTAAGGTAGTTTTATTTTCCAGCTGTCTACGAATAGAAGCAAGAATGCCTTCTGCTAAAGCGATTCGATCGGAAATCGATAAGCCTTCTGCCAATTCCAAAATGGTTGTAACCCCCATACTAATTGGTTTAACTCCCTAAAATAACAAGATTTATCGAGGATTGATGACTGACGCCTCAACAACCTTAAATGGCTTTCTCCGCTTAACCCCTGAGCGGCTGAATTCCCGCCAGGGTTCATCCCCTCAGTAAGAGGAATGTTGGTCTATTAATCTGTTAGTAATACAAATTTAAATTTTTATTCGTCTCCAACGATCCAACCATCCTACTTCCCAATACAAAACTTCCCAAAAATATTCCCCAGCAAATCATCCGTTGATATCTCGCCGGTGATGGCGCCGAGGTGGTGTAGGGCCCGCCGAATATCCAGCGCGACCAAATCGGGGGTAATGCCCTGATCGAGGCCGTCGAGGACTGCGGCGAGGGCGTCGTCGGTTTGGCGGAGGGCGGTGTAGTGGCGGGCGTTGGTTACGATGGTTTGATCGGGGGGCACCTCCTCGGTGGCAAAGAGGCCGTAGAGGCGGTCGAGGAGGAGCTGGAGGTTCCTGCCTTCGCGGGCGATCATCGGGACCCACTGCTCGGGGCGGATGGCGATGGGTTCGGAGCCTTCGATGGGGAGGCGGAAATTATCGGGGAAGTACTGCTCAAAGGAGGTGTAGGGGTTGAGGTCCATCTTGTTGGCGGCGAGCAGCAGGCGCAGGCCGGGGGTGTAGAGGCGCGCGAGGTCTTCGCGGACCTGCTCGGGGCTGCTGGCGATGATGTCGAACACGTAGATGAGGACCTGCGATTGCCGCACTTTTTCCAGGGTGCGTTCCACGCCGATGGCTTCGATGGTTTCGGTGGCATCCCGGATGCCGGCGGTATCGATGAGGCGAAAGGGGATGCCCCGGATGGTGAGGACTTCCTCGATGGTGTCGCGGGTGGTGCCGGCGATATCGCTCACGATAGCCCGCTCTTCGCGCAGCAGGGCGTTCAGCAGGGTGCTCTTGCCGGCGTTGGGGCGGCCGGCCAGCACGGTGGTGACACCCTCCTTGATGGCGTTGCCCAGGGCGAAGGATTGAATGAGACTCTGCACCACTTCCCGAATGTGTACGACCAGCGAGCGGAGCTTGGTGCGGTCGGCAAATTCGACGTCTTCTTCGCCGAAGTCCAGTTCCAGCTCCACGAGGCTGGCGAAGTCGATCAGTTGTTGGCGGAGCTGCTGGATGTCGTTGCGGATGCCGCCGCGCAACTGATCCAGGGCCAGGCGGTGGGCGGCTTCGGAGTTGCTGGCGATGAGGTCGCCCACGGCTTCGGCCTGACTCAGGTCGAGCTTGCCGTGGAGGAAGGCGCGCAGGGTGTATTCGCCGGGCTCGGCGAGGCGGGCACCGCGGTCGAGGTAGTGCTGCAGCAGTTCCTGCGCGATGTAGGGGGAGCCGTGGCAACTGATTTCCACCACGTCTTCGCCGGTGTAGGAGCGGGGGGCGATGAAGACGGTCGCCAGCACCTCGTCGAGCAGGCGGCCGTCTTCCGTCACGATGCGGCCGTAGTGGGCGCGGTAGGGGGCGGTGTCTTCTAAATCCGCTCCCTCAAACGTGCGGTTGGCAATGGAGCGCGCCTCCGGGCCCGACAGGCGCAATACGGCCAGAGCCGCCCGGCCGGGGGGGGTGGCGAGGGCTACAATCGTGTCATTTTGAGTGGAGTCGGTCATTTTCTTGATTATTGGCGGGATGCCGCGGCATTACACGGCTTCTTTAGAAATACCTAAACCTGTATCCCACCAGACGTTCACCTATCGTAGCAGTTCGAGTCAACATTAAGTACTTCTGCCGTCTTTAATTCGTTAAAGGATTGGTTTCGTGAAACTCCAAGTCTGCCATTGGGTACCTACTCGATCATAACACTTGTCTGCTCCATCGGTATTTTACTGATCGGATTCCGCGTGTTCAACCTCGATCGGAAGAATCGCCAATATCAGGTTTTTTTTGGGTTCACGATCCTGCTGGCCTACCTGGGTGGCTGTTGGTTTGAACTGAGCCGAACCAGCGATCCCGTCGAAGCGGAATTCTGGCGGATGTGCCTGTCCGTATGGCCCTTTGCCCAGCTGCTGGTGTTTGTTTGTTGTTACTTCTTCGTGTTGCACCAACCCAGAGGCGAGTACGTACTTCCCAGGTCGGTATTCGTGGGGCTGCTACTGGTTTTTTCGGCGGCGGCCATTCTACTTTCCTATTTCCACTACACCGGGCAGGTGCGGGGGCAGTTGATTCCCATTGGGCCAAACCGCTGGAGCTACGGGTGGGAAGTTATTCGATTCCCCCAGATCCTATCGAGTATGTACATGGGCCTGATCGCACTCTTCACAGGCTACTTCCTTTTCGTATCGGCTCGCCGCGAACCCTATGCACTGAAGCGGCGGTGGAAATGGTTACTTCTCGTGACGGTGTCGGGGGGGCTGCTCTACGTAGATGCCGTTTTCCTGATCTTTCCGATATACGGCAATTTCGCCGATATCAATCAAATCATTCCCACCTTTATCAGCGTAGCTGTTTTTGGTTGGGCACTGTCGGATTTTCGACTGTTGGAATTCAATTCCCTGACGGGCTACCAGCAGGTGTTCGGGCTGATCAATAATCCGGTGATCGTGACGGATCGGCGGTTTGTGGTGCGCATGGTCAATCCGAAGGCCATGGCACTCATTGGGAAGTCGGAATTAGAGGCCATGGATGCCTCCTTGTGGAGCTTGCTTCCGGTGGAAGCAGCGCAGTCACTCAAGAAGGCTATCGACCAGAAAGATCAGCAGGCGGAGATCAGCATTTCCCATCCGACCCAGGGCACCGTGCACCTCCTTTTCAACGTGCGGCCCATTTCGCCGAAACCGGAGCGCATGACGGGCTACGTGTTCGTCGGCACGGATACCACCGATTACCGCAAGGCCGTGGAGAATGCGCAAAGCTACGCGCTTCAGCTAGAACGATCCAATATGGCGCTGGAACGCTTCGCCTACATCGCCAGCCACGACTTGAAAGAGCCGCTGCGGACGGTCAACGGCTTTTCCCAACTCATGGGCCGCCAGTTGGACCGCAATCCCGCCGACCCTGCCGTCCAGGAGAGCCTTACCTACATTCAGAGCGGCATCCAGCGCATGTACGCCCTAATCGATTCGGTACTCGAAATCGCCCGGCACAATGAGCACGAGCCGGAAATGGAGATCGTCGATCTGCACGTTTTGCTCGAAGAGTTGTGCGCAAAACTCAGTGACCTCATCAACCGCAAAGGGGCAAAGGTGAATTGGGAGGCCCTGCCCAAACTCTGGGGGGATCAAATGAGCTACTACCGCCTGTTTCTCAATCTGGTGGAAAATGGAATCAAGTACAACCACAGGGCTAACCCTTGTGTAAAGGTCGAGTTTCGGAAAACGGATGCCGGGCTGTTATTTCAGGTATCCGACAATGGGCCGGGCATCGAAGTGGGGTACCGCGATAGGGTGTTCGAAATGTTTCAGCGCCTCCAGCGCTGGGAAGAGGTAGAGGGCACGGGAATCGGTCTGGCGGTCTGTCGGATGATCGTTCAGGAATACAGCGGTACGATCTGGATTGACGAAAGTGCCGCGGACGGGGCCCGCTTCAATATCCAACTACCGGCCGATCTGCTGGCCAGTCAACCCCGTTTCCCATCCTCCACGCCGGCTTCCCAATGATGGAGCGCCTGCAGGAGCCGCGTGCCTGCCTCTTCCAGGGTTTGGCCAAAACTGAATAAGCCTTCCTCGTGACCGGCCATAGCGAAAAAGCGAATATGGGGTAAATCGGACGTGCGTAGCAAATGCTGAATACCCGCCACCATTTCCGGCGATCCGTAGGGCGCATCCGCCGGCGTGGTGGGAATGCGGTGCAACAAGGCCTCCCACATCCCGCGATGATGGACGTGAATGACCGCCTGAATGTCGGGCAGTACCCCGTAAACGGCGGCATGACTCATGCTCTCGGAAGAAGCAACAATGGGTCCTTCGCACCAGAGCTCGTTCGAAGCCGCGCTAGACCGAATGACCTTGCTGTAGTGTTCCGCCCCGAGCCGGGCAACGTTTCCCGTAGCTGAACCGGTGATGTAAAAAGCACTTCCTCCAGGCTCCGTCCGGCAACTGATATTCCCAAATCCAATCCCATTGTCGTACGCGCCAATCAGCCCCGCTTCGTACATGCGTTGGCGCCAGCGATCCAATTCCGCCAGCTCCTGCCTGGAATACGAGAGGCTTTGCGTCCAGTGGGCGTTGAATTTGATGTAGCCTTCGTCCATGGTAGGTATTTAGACCTTTAGATAATTAGACTTTTAGACAGTTAGGATATCAATCTAACGGCCTAAAGGTCTAAATATCTAAAGAACTAAGATCTAAAGTCTAAAGAACTAAAACCTAATTCCCCTGATTCGGGTCATTCTCCAACGTCCCATCTTCCGCATCTTTCTGAAGGGTTTCGTTGGCGGTGATGACCACTTCTACGCGGCGGTTTTGGGCGCGCCCTTCGGGGTTGTCGGCACCGGATTCGGTGGTGTTGGGAGCGATCGGATCGGTTTCGCCCTTGCCGATGGTGGTGATCCGGGCGCTGCTGATGCCCTGCGCTTTCAGGAAATCGGCAACGGAAGCAGCGCGACGCTCGGACAAGGTCTGGTTGTATTCTTCGGAGCCCTTGCTATCGGTATGACCGGCGATGACGATGTCGGTTTCGGCGTATTTCTGCATGACGTTGGCCATCTCGCGGAGGTTAGTTTTGGTGGTTTCCGTGAGTTGGTAGCTGTCGTAGCCAAAGAGCAATCCGGAATCGAAGGTCAGCACGATGCCTTCGTCGACGCGTTCGACGGTAGCTGCTTCGAGCTCTTCATCGAGTTCTTCGGCCTGCTTGTCCATATAATTGCCAATTACAGCACCCGCAGAACCACCAACGGCCGAACCGATGATGACGCCTGCTGCGGTATTTCCGGTAGATTTTCCGATAATACCACCAATAATACCACCGGCGGCTCCGCCAATGACGGCACCTTTAGCAGTTTTGCTGGTATTGCAGGCGGGAGAAAGGGCGATGACCATTGCCAGGGCCACCATACTGAGAAATTGAGCGGTGTGTTTCATGTAAAAATGGTTTTGGTTTGCTTACGACGGTTAAATATAGGGTTGGTCACGAAACTGGTACGATCTTGGTAGTATTCTATTTAATTAATTTGATCACTCTCATCCAATGATGTAAATTCGTAGACCGGATGAACCCTCAATCTACTTTCTGGAAACCGTTCCAACCCAAATATGTGCGGCTTTTCGTGAATTCGATCAATCGCACCATCGAACAGGAACGCGCCCCTCTCCAATACCTAGACACTCACAATTAATCCAGGCATGTCATTCATCATCCGATTATTTTTACTTATTCCTTTACTGGTACTCCTAAGCACGTTGGCTCAGGCTCAAACGACGGGTACCGGAACGATTGATGTGCCGCTGTTGGAGCTGCCCGCACTCAATAACGACCAATTACTGGAACGCGAACGGGCGCTACAGCGCCCCGGTAGGCCTCCGGAATTTGCCTATACGCACACGGTGCACGTGCGGCCGGAAACCCACGGGCGCTGGCAGACGCTATCGGACGGGAGCCTGCTGTGGAAACACCGCATCCGCTCGCGCGGGGCACACTCCCTCAACTTCGGGTTTACGGAATTTTACCTGCCCGAAGCGTCGACCTTCTACCTCCGGTCACTGTCGAGCGGTGAATTAGCCGGCCCCTTTACCCCTGCCGACAACGAACTACACAATAGCCTCTGGACGCCGGTCATCCCCGGCGATGACGTCGTGCTGGAGCTGCGTCTGCCGAGCAAGAAATTTCAGGATCAGGTTCAACTGGAACTGAGCAGCGTCAACCACGATTTTGTGGGATTCAGCAAGGTGCTGTCGGGTTCCTGCAACCTGGACGTCATCTGCGGATCAGCCGATGGCTGGGGGGTCGTGGAGCCCTACCGCGACATCATTCGATCCGTGGCGGTCTACAGCACCGGCGGTAAGCGGTTTTGCTCGGGATTTCTCATCAACAATACCCGCAATGACGGCCGCCCCTACTTTCTCACGGCCAACCACTGCGAAATTACCCGCAGTAATGCCCCTTCCCTGGTCGTCTACTGGAACTTCGAAAATTCGAGCTGCCGCCCCCCCGACGGCACCCAGAGTGGTCTGCCGGGCGACGGCGATCTGACGGTATTCAATTCCGGAGCGATCTACCGGGCGGGCTACAGCATTTCCGATTTCACCCTCCTCGAACTGGACGATGACATCCACGAAGATGCCAACGCCTACTTCGCCGGCTGGAACCGCCAGGCATTTGCTCCGCGGGATACCGTGGTGGGTATCCACCATCCGGACGCCGCCGAGAAGCGGATCAGCTTTGCTTTTTCGGATACGTATTGGGCCAACGGGATCGATAATCAGCCGAGCTCGAATGGGACGCATCTCGTCGTGCCGGCCTGGTCGATCGGTACTACGGAAGCCGGTTCCTCCGGCTCCCCGCTATTCGATAAACAAGGCCGGGCCAGGGGGCAACTGCACGGCGGCCTCGCTGCCTGCGGGCGCCCGGATTTTGATTCTTACGGGTCGATCCGACGCTCCTGGACCGGGGGAGGGCTCTCCTCCAACCGCCTGAGCGACTGGCTCGATCCCGATGGGACCAACCTCGAAGTACTCGATGGACGCGAACAGGGAGGGCTGCTGCTCACCGCCGATTCGCTCGTGAAACGCGCTTGCAACGAAAGTGCTTTCATTTTTGATATTCTGCCGGATCTGATCAACGACCCCGATGGGCTGATCACGTTTCGGGTAGCAGACCTGCCCGCCGGCTTCGAGGCATCCTTCGATCAATTACAGGCCGGGTCAGGCGAGTTGGTCCAATTGACGATTCGCGCTTCGGAGGCGGTACCGCCGGGCAACTATCCACTCCGGGTAGTGGCCGATGCGGGCAGCCGCGTCACTTCGCTCAACCTGACCCTGGTATTGGAAGATCCGATCGTTTCGGTAACGAACATTCTTTCCCCGGTTCCGGGCAGTAAAGACGTGCTGTTGCAGCCGGAGCTAAGCTGGTCGTCTCTCGGGGCCACGAACTTCTATCAGCTGGAAGTGAGCCGGGATCAGGCCTTTGCCGAGGTGGTCTTGCGCCAGGAAGTACGGGAAGGCACCACCGTGTACGCCCCCGAAAACCTCGAGCGGGGCGTAGAGTATTTCTGGCGCGTGCGGGGCGTAAACAGTTGTGGTGCAGGCCCCTGGTCGGAAGTGGCGGCCTTTACCACCGGGCAGATCAGCTGTCCGTTGTTGAGCGCGAGGGATCTGCCGCTGGTCATCCCCAGTTCGGGCGTGAGTACCCAGGCGTCTACTATCGAGGTAGTCGGGGAAGGTACGTTGGAAGATCTCCGTCTCGATCTCAACATCGAGCATAGCTGGGTCGGAGATCTGGAAGCGGTACTTATCAGCCCGAGCGGGACGATGGTCCGCTTATTCGATCGCCCGGGGTATCCTACAGAATCGTTCGGGTGCAGCGAAAGCAATTTGAATATTTATTTCTCGGATCAGGCCAATCTCGATGCGGAGGAGCTGGAATTCACCTGTAGCCGGGGCGAGAATGCGATCGAAGGAGAATTTCGGCCAATTGATGCATTTTCCGTCCTGCGAGGTGAACCCACGGAGGGCACTTGGCAACTCGTCGTTACCGATCACGACCGCACCAGCGGCGGCATCATCCGCGATTGGGCGCTCGATTTTTGTATAGATCTCAGCGCCACTACGGCGGTTCACGATTTCGACGACCGAACAATACGGCTGATGCCCAACCCGTCGCCGGGGCCTTTGGTACTTGAATTTCTGGGCACCTGGGATCGCCATCCCCTACAGGTTCGGTTGTTCGATACCGGGGGACGTACCTTGCAATCCTGGCAGTTGGATACGCTGCTCGGGCGGCAGGAATTATACCCCAACGTGCCGCCGGGCATCTACATGGTGGAGCTGCAATACGACGGCATCCGCCGGGTAGAAAGGTGGGTGGTCATGCGGCCGTAGTTAACCAAACACATGCATACAGACGCAAATGACCCCGGGCGGCAGTCGTGGGTGGAAGTAGCGGCCGACAGCGATTTTCCCATCCAGAATCTGCCCTTTGGGATCGTGCAGCCGGATTACGGGCCGGCTCGCGTAGCTTCGGCTATCGGTAGCTTTGGCATTGACCTGGCGGCACTGGCGGACCTTGGAATATTTGAGGAAACCGCAATCGATCCTTCGGTATTTCGGGCTTCGGCGCTGAATGCCTTTATGGCGCTCGGACGCTCAACTACCCGCCTGGTTCGGAATCGATTGAGTTGGGTGCTCGATGCCCGCGCAGACAATCAGACTTACCGGCAGTCGGCAAGCCGGTGGTTATTTCCGCTCGAAGATGCTGCGCTACGCTGTCCGGTCGATATTGGCGACTACACGGATTTCTACAGCAGTCGGGAGCATGCTACGAATGTCGGCTCGCTATTCCGCGATCCGGCCAGGGCCCTGCCTCCCAACTGGCTGCATCTGCCGATTGCTTACCACGGGCGGGCATCGAGTATTGTCGTGTCGGGAACACCCGTCTACCGGCCGAGTGGTCAGCGGCTACCGGCCGGCTCCGACCAGCCCGTATACGGGCCTTCCGCGCAATTGGATTTCGAGCTGGAAATGGGCTTGGTAATCGGCCAGTCGAGTGAGCTGGGACGGCCCATTCCCACCGATCGGGCGGAGGACCATTTGTTCGGCATGGTACTCTTCAACGACTGGTCGGCCCGCGACATTCAACGCTGGGAATACCAGCCACTGGGGCCATTCCTGGGGAAAAACTTCGCCTCGACGATTGCCCCCTGGGTGGTGACGCTCGACGCCCTACAACCCTTTCAAACAGCTGCCCCCGAGCAGCATCCCGAACCACTGGCCTACCTGAAAACAACGAATCACCTCACCTACGATATCGAGCTGCGGGCCCAATTGCAAACGGCGCAGGGCGTAGCGGTCACATTGTGCCGTACCAACTATTCCCATCTGTACTGGACGCCCGCGCAACAACTGGCCCACCATACCGTGAACGGCTGCAATGTGCGCACCGGCGATCTGCTGGCTTCCGGTACGATCAGCGGCAACCAGCCCGATAGTTATGGCTCGTTGCTCGAATTGACCCGCGGCGGTGCAGAAGCATTGGAGCTACCCGACGGCAGCCACCGGACCTTTCTGGAAGACGGAGACTCCGTCACGCTGCGCGGATGGTGCCAGGGAAACGGCTACCGAATAGGTTTTGGCGCTGCAGAGGCCCGTATATTACCCACTCAAGGTATTTCGGTATGAACAAACGAATCTTCATCATTGGCGCGCTGCTCGTGGCAGCCCTGTTACCGGGGGGCGCTCAGTCCGTTCCGGAGGTCGTTCAGCGCTTTTTGGGCCACGAGCTAATGCGGCCGGCCAGCATCAGCATCCGGGTCGTCGACCTGGAGAGCGGCGATGCCATCCTCGACTACCAAAGTCAGCGAAGCCTGATCCCCGCATCTACCCTCAAGGTACTGACAACGGGAGCGGCCCTAGAGCTTTTGGGGCCGGATTTTCGGTACGAAACCCGTCTGGAAGTGGACGGGCCGATCAACGCCGACGGGACGCTGGAGGGCAATCTCTACATCACCGGAAGCGGCGACCCGACCCTGGGGGCTCCGGAATTTGAAGCTACCCCTTCCCTGGAAGCGCTGCTGGCCGAATGGAGATTGGCCATCCAGCAGGCAGGGATTCGCCGAATTAGTGGTCGGATAATCGGAGACGGCACCCATTTCCCGACTCAGTCGCTGGGAAGGGGGTATCCCTGGGCGGATATCGGCAACTACTATGCCGGAGGAGTGTACGGGCTCAATATTCACGAAAATTTGTACTTCCTATTCTTTCAGCAGCAAAATCAATTGGGGGCTACCCCTCCCGTGGAGGGAACCTTCCCCTCCGTGCCGGGGATCGTGTTTGAAAATGAACTCCAAACCGCTGGCCGCAATACGGGCGATCGCGCCTACATCTTCGGTGCTCCCTACACCTACCAGCGGTTCATCCGCGGGACGATCCCCGCGGGTTCGGGGCGATTTACGATAAAGGGGGCCTTGCCCGAACCACCCCTGCAGGCAGCCCAATTGCTGCGGCGTGAGCTGGAGACCGTCGGACTGTTGGTCGATCGGCCCTCCGCTACTGCTCGGATGCTGCCACCGGATAATCAACGGCGTCGGGTGATCCACCGACATTACTCCCCACCGATGAGCGCAATTGTAGAGCGCACCAACCAGAAAAGTGTCAACCTCTACAGCGAAGCACTACTACGAACCGTTGGGAAAGCCCTCGCGGTGGATACCACCGATCTTCTTGCGGGTGCCGTACGTGCTCTTGAAAACTACTGGAAAACCAGGGGGATTGATATGCGTGGGGTACAGCTTGTGGATGGAAGTGGGCTGTCGGCGCGCAACCTCGTCACGACGCAGTTTATGGTCGACTTGCTGCGCTATTACCGCAACGATGCGGTCTTTCGGGCCAGCCTTCCCGTGGCCGGCCGAAACGGAACGCTTGCCTACTCGTTTCGCAGAACGGCCGCCGTGGGTCGGGTACAGGCAAAAACCGGGTCGATCAACCGCGTGCGGGGATTGGCGGGCTACCTGGAGGCACAATCCGGCCGGCAGTGTGCTTTTGCCATTCTGGTGAACAACTACGACGGCTCCAGCCGAATTGCCAGGCAACTGATGGATAACTTAGTCGTTAGTTTAGTATCGACGCTCTAAAAAAATGGGTTGGTCATTCCGTCGTTCCGTACCTTTGAATAACACACTAGCACACCCCAAACCTCCAACCAAATCTATCCGTCCATGCGCACGCCACTGTTTTTGTGGGCTCTTCTCGTCACTGTTGCGTTGCTTTCTTGCGAGGAAGAAATCCCCGCCGATCAAATTCCGCCGCCCCCTTTGGCCGATAATACGGTCTTAGAAGAGGAGGAAGGCAAGACGGCTACCTACAGCAATACGAACCGCGATATTTGGCAAAAGCCGGAGCTCGTACTCGACTTGTTGGGTAGTTTGGAGGGCAAGACGGTTGCGGATATCGGAGCCGGTAAGGGCTTTTTTGCCTTCAAGCTGGCCCCCCGGGCGGATAAGGTGATCGCCGTAGAAATCGAGCCCTTCTTCATCCGTTACTTGGAGGACGAAAAGCTCAAACTCCCCGCCAACCAGCAAGACCGGTTAGAAACGCGCCTGGCCCAACCCAATGATCCGATGCTGGAGAAACAGGAGGTGGATGCCATTATGATTGTCAATACCCTGGCCTACATCGAGCAACCGGTGGAGTACCTTCGCAACCTCAAGCCCACCCTGAAGGCCGGGGGCCGCTTGCTCATTGTCGATTTCAAGCGCAAGCGCTTGCCCGAGCGCATCGGGCCCAACCCCGGTGAGCGCCTGCCACTCTTCCGCATCGAAGAAATGCTGGCCGAAGCCGGCTACCCGGATTTTACCTCCTACGACTCCGTGCTGGACTATCAGTACGTAGTGGTGGCGAGGGTTGATTAAATGGTACTTTAGTCTTTTGGTATAGACCTAAAGAACTAAAATCTAAAATACTAAACTCTAATAAGCTCCTTCCGATCCGGCCCGGTACTCACCAGTTTGACGGGGATTTCCAGTTGTTGGCCCAGCATGTCGAGGTAGGTGCGGGCGGGAGCGGGTAATGCTTCGTAGGTGGTGGCAGCTTCCAGCGATTGCTGCCAGCCGGGGTGGTATTGGTAGACGGGTTCGTAGTTGCCGTGGCAGAGATCGTAGGGGAGTCGGTCGGATGCGGCGCCGTCGATTTGGTAGTGAGTAGCCACTCCGATTTCCTGAAGATTGTTGAGCACATCGATTTTGGTGACGGCCAGTTGAGTAACGCCGTTTAACAGGATGGTGTAGCGCAGTTGGGGTAAATCGATCCATCCGCAACGCCGGGGCCGACCGGTGGTAGCGCCGAATTCCGAGCCTTCCTTTCGCAAAAATTCACCGATGTCGTTGTTGAGCTCGGTCGGGAACGGGCCGGAGCCCACTCGGGTGCAGTAGGCCTTTGTAATGCCGATGACCTCACCGATACGCCCGGGCGACACGCCCAGACCGATGCACACCCCGGCGGTAATCGTATTCGAAGAGGTGACGAACGGGTAGGTGCCATAATCAATATCGAGCATAGAGCCCTGAGCGCCTTCTGCGAGAACGCGCTTGCCGGCCCGAAGCTGATCGTTGATGTAGTA
The DNA here is from genome assembly GCA_964504335.1 of uncultured Saprospiraceae bacterium. Classification (GTDB taxonomy): domain Bacteria; phylum Bacteroidota; class Bacteroidia; order Chitinophagales; family Saprospiraceae; genus CAZDET01. The sequence goes on along the minus strand of CAZDET010000065.1, from coordinate 4,088 downwards.
TTCGCCATCCACGTTGTGCAACTGCCGGAGCCGCTGAATACTCTCCAGCCATTTCGCTTCTTCGGCGGCCAGGTCGAAATCGACTTCCGGATAAATCTGGAGCAAGTCGAGGTGCTTGTGTTTTAAGGCCCGGTAGGCGTCCTCAAAGGAGGGGGTAAACAGATCGCCGACGCGCAGACCGTTTCGGCCGGTTTTGTCCATGTAAGTCGGGCCGATACCCTTCAGAGTCGATCCGATCTTTTCCTTGCCCTTGGCGCGCTCACTGGCCAGATCGAGGTAGCGGTGAGTAGGAAGGATGAGGTGGGCCTTGTTGGCCACCGTCAGCCGGTTGTGGTAATCGACGCCGGCGGCTTCCAGGGCATCGAGTTCTTTCCCAAGAGTAATCGGATCAATGACGACCCCATTGCCGATGTGGTTATCGAGTCCCGGTCGGAAAATGCCCGATGGGATGGTGTGGAGTACATATTTTCGGTTGTCGAAAATAAGGGTATGCCCGGCATTGGGGCCTCCCTGGAAACGAGCGATTACATTGTATTGCGGCGCGAGCGCGTCCACAATTTTACCCTTTCCCTCATCCCCCCACTGGAGACCGAGCAGCACATCAACTTGCATAGACTACCTTTTGGTGAAATCAGCCGCCGAAAATACGAAAAGCCTCCAATTTGTTCAGAAGTTGCCAAACAAGTTCTCAGGTCCGGAGGCGGCGATGCCGGGATAATCCCTCTTCAACTCCCTTCGCCAGGTTGAACATGGGGATGAGTTTGGTCATTTCGAGGAGCTGCATGACGCGCTCGTTCACGCCGCAGACCACCAGATGACCACCGTTTTCCTTGGTGCGGGAGCGCATGGCAAGCAGAAAATTGAGCCCCACGCTATTCAAAACATTTATCTGGGATAGGTCGACGATGAAGTTGCACTTTCCCGCATCAAAGGAGCGCTGGACGATTTCCAGAATCTGACGATTGGCGTAATCACCTAACAGATCGTAAACAGTAAGAATGCGGACGTTGCCTTGGTCGGCAATGCGATAAAGGTCGCTCATAGTGTTGTAGGTAAACTTATTGTCGGCAATCCCCGGTAATCAGGAAGCCGATGATACTGCGCGGTCGGAAGTCGTCTGGTCCTTTGTTTTCGGACAAGCGCCCCGACACTGGCCGTAGAGGTTTAACGAGTGATGCGTTACCTTGAACTTGAGCAAATCACCCATCATATCTTTTATCTGCTGAATGCGGGGATCGCAGAATTCCAGCACCTTGCCACAGTCGACGCAGATCAGGTGATCGTGCTGTTTAAATCCGTAGGATTTTTCGTATTGCGCCAGATTCTTTCCGAACTGGTGCTTCTTGACCAGGTCGCAGGAAACCAACAGTTCGAGCGTATTGTATACGGTAGCGCGGCTCACCCGGTAATTCTGGTTCTTCATGTGGATGTAGAGCGCTTCCGCGTCGAAGTGATCGTCTCGGTGGTAAATTTCTTCCAGAATGGCAAACCGCTCGGGCGTCTTGCGCGACCCATTTTGCTCAAGATGCGTAGCGAAGATGCGTTTAACTTCCTTGATGATGTCTTCGTTCGTTCGATTTGCCATGGAAAAGAGTGGTCCTTAATCAATGTCTAGTCAATCCTGGAAACAGTTGAAACATTGTCTAAGTTTTGCAGTGCCCGAATCGCTACTTGCAACTGGTCGGTATTATTGACTAATAAACTGATGCGGCCTTCGAAGTAGCCTTCCTCTCCGGCCATGCTGAACGAGCGGATATTCAGGTTGAGCATGGTGCTGATCTCGTGCGTGAGGCGCTCGATAATACCCGGTCCGCTATCGACGCCGGAAATTTGCAGATCGGCGACAAAGGTGGTGTCGGTACTCGATATCCACTCGGCTTTCATGATTCGATAGCCGTAATTGGCCATCAGGTTGGTGGCATTGGGGCAGGATACGCGGTGGATTTTCAGACCGGCGTTGGCGGTGAGGTACGCGAACACCGGATCGCCCTGCACGGGGTTGCAGCAGGTGGCGAAGGTAAAGTCGTACTGCTCGCTGGGCTCGCCGTTGATCAGCAGGCGCGGCTGGCCCCGGAGTCGATGCTGCCGACGCTCGGTGGGCTCGGAGCGAATCACGGGGAGTTCGGGTTCCGGCGCTTCCCGGAGCACTAGCTTCCCGTTTTCTTCCTGAAAAATTTTGAATATATCCTGGACGCTCGTCTCATCGACGGCTATGTTGTAGTACAGGTCCACGTGGCTGGTCAGCCCGAAGTGCTTCACGAGGATCTCTACGGCCTCTTCCCAGTCTTGAATGCGCAGGTTCCGGAATTTGCGCTCCAGTGCTTCGCGGCCCAGCTCTCCACGCCGCCGCCGCATTTCCTTCATGGCCGAGCGGATCTTGGAGCGGGCCTTGCCCGTCGTGACCATTTTGAGCCAGTCTTCGGTGGGGCGCTGATTCTTGTTGGTCACTACCTCTATCTGATCGCCGTTGTTGAGTTCGTAGCCCATCGGCACCAGGCGGTTGTTTACCTTAATGGCCTGGCAATGGTACCCGACGTCGGTATGGATACTGAAGGCGAAATCAAGGGCCGTACTGCCCTGGGGCAGCACGCGCATATCGCCCCGGGGAGTGAATACGTAGACTTCTTCGTGGAAGAGGTTGTTGGAGCGAAAATCACCGAGAAACTCGACGGCATCGCTAGTGGGGTCTTCCAGGATTTCCCGCACGCTGTCGAGCCAGCGCTCGTAGACATCGGGTTGCCCCGTCAGCCCCTTGTATTTCCAGTGGGCAGCGAAGCCCCGCTCCGCAATTTCGTCCATGCGTTCGGTGCGGATTTGCACCTCGACGAAGCGGCCCAGCGGGCCGATTACCGTGGTGTGCAGGCTTTCGTAGCCGTTGCTCTTGGGCGTGGTGATCCAGTCTTTGAGACGCTCGGGGATGGGCGTGTGCACATCCGTGACGATGCTGTAGGTCTGCCAGCAGGCCAGTTTTTCCTGATTGTGGGGCACATCCAGGATGATGCGAACGGCGAAGAGGTCGTAAATTTCTTCGAAGGGCACCTGCTTCTTGCGAATCTTATTCCAGATACTGTAAATCGACTTCGGCCGCCCGATGATGCGATAGGTCATGGGGAGCTCGGACAGCTTCTCTTTCAGCGGCTCGATAAACTCCTCGACGTATTTCTCCCGGCTTCGCTTGGTTTCCTGGAGCTTGCGGGCAATGCCGAAGTAATTGTCCGGATCTGTGATTTTCATGCATAAATCCAGGAACTCGGTCCGGAAACTGTAGAGCCCCAACCGGTGGGCCAGGGGGGCGTAGATATAGCTGGTTTCGGCCGCAATTTTGAGTTGCTTGTGCCGGGGCATGGAGCCGATAGTCCGCATGTTGTGCAGGCGGTCGGCCATTTTGATGAGTACGACCCGCACGTCTTCGACGAGCGTACTAAGGACTTTTTTGAAATTTTCCGCCTGCGGGCTACTCTGGTTGTAGGCCGAGTCGAGCTTGGTTAATCCATCAACCATCTTGGCGATGCGCGGCCCGAAGCGCTGCCGGATTTCATCGAGGGTTACCTCGGTATCTTCTACCACATCGTGGAGCAGGGCCGATACCACGGCAGTAGGGCCCAGGCCAATCTCTTCGGTGCAGATTTTTGCCACGGCGATGGGATGGAGGATGTAGGGCTCGCCCGATTTCCGGCGCTGGCGCGAATGGGCCGTCACTGCTAGCTCATACGCTTCCCGGATGGCACTGCGGTCGTGTTCGTCAAGCGGCGACTTGATCGAGCCAAGCAATTGTCGGTAAGCAGATTGAATCAACCGCTTTTCCTCGTTATCGGCGATGAGTACTTCTGCCATAGGTGGTTAGCGCGTTCTTTTTCTCTACATTGTAATACACAATATACAAAATTGAACGATCATTTCGAGGTCTTCAATGAATAGGGCAAACGCATCAAATGCCGGAGGCAACAACTTCACCGGGCAGGACATAGCTTGGACCCTCGGTCCTCTGGCCGATGGCTGGATTCGGGGCGCCGCACACCATGTGGGTGGGTATTAAAAAAATGGCCCACCCTCCTTACCTGCCAACCTGGAGGGCTGCAAGTAACCAG
>CAZDET010000064.1:0-26497 GCA_964504335.1 uncultured Saprospiraceae bacterium | reverse complement strand
GAGGACAAAAATGAATAAAAATCGAAAACCAACTTAAGTGATTTACAGCTGATGCAGAGTGGCGTGGCTTTCCCTAAGTCGCTCTTTAACAGATATAAAAGCGGAAATTCGGCGAGTCTTATTACTGGCGTCATAATAGAAAAACTAGCCGACAGTAAAGCTTTCTAATCTGAACACCAGAACGTTGGAGTAACTTTTTAAAATGAATGTTACCCTTTAGTGCTTGTTTGGTAACCGTTTTTGAGCCGACTTCTGACAAATTTGGTGGTGGATTAAGCCTGTACTTATTAACTCTCAAGCATGCTATACCACGGATTCTTAATCGAGCGGCCATGGGTTTAATCCACTACCGATCGTAGCTACAGGAGGGGCCCGTAAAAGCCGTTGCCGTTCTTGCCAAGTAATTCACGGCTCCGTTGACCCGCAATGCGTTACTTTCTCCGTATACGCAAAATAATCTACGATGGTCCCGTCTGGGTCGGTAGAGGAGCTGGCAGCTTGGCGGGGTGTTGGGTGCCGAGTTATCCACAGGCAGCTAACCGAAAAAAGAGGGAACAACATCTATAGGGTAAAAAAAATGAGGCGCGGCAACAGCCACGCCCCAAGTACGTCAATGGGATTTTATCTTTTGTAGATGATTTAGCGGACTACAAATTGCTCGATCCAGTACTGGTCCCGGGCATCGATCCGAACCATGTACGTCCCGGAAGGTAGTACAGCGGTATCGTATATGACGGTTGACTCCGAAATGGAACGATCAAAGAGTACACGACCAAATAGGTCGAAAACGCGCATCCGGCCGGCAGATAGGCTAGCTGGAGCCTCAATTCGAAGGGGCCCGGCCACCGGGTTTGGATACAGGCGCAATCGCTGATCTGCAGCAGGAGCCAAGTCAAATAGTTCGTAAATAGTGGGATTTGCGGCCAGTGAGGCCGCCGTCGGCGCCATCGCAGCTTCGGAAGCCGGGTTGAGGTCAATTTTCCACCAATAACCATGATTAGCTCCGACAGAGCTGCGTGTACTTGCCCGCACGGTGAGGACGTCGCCGGGGGCAATCAGTAGACCGGGAATGGTATGGGTATACCGCTCACCAATTTCGAGGGGGGCTTCGCTGGTTGGTACTGTGAAAAAGCCTATGAATTGGCCATTTTGCTCCAGTAAAAACAGCGAACTACCGGTGCTTTCTCCGACGGCGTGGAACGTCAAATCGTACAGACAGCTTTGCTGGCCGGGAAACGGAGCTGATATCGAAGCCAGAAAGTACTGTTCTGTATCCACTCCCAGAATTTCTTCTCCCAGCACTTCAAGAGGAATGAAGTTGGTACCCTCGTACGGAAAATCGGTAGCAAACATCGTAATAGGGTCCTGACAATCTCCTGAAGTCACCATAATAGACTCAGTGACAGTAGCTTGTTCTCCCAGGTTATCCGTGATCGTCAATCGAACGTTGTAAGTACCTGGCGCTGGGTACTGGTGCACAAAATTGGAACCGGCTGCCGTAGTACCATCGCCGAAGTCCCAGTCGTAGAAGGCGATGAACCCATCCGGATCTTCCGAATTGCTTGCATCCAGTCGCACCTGAAGGGCGTTTCCCGGTTCGAGTTGCTCGGATTCAATTCGGGCAATCGGCGGCTGATTTACTCCGTTCACCTGGATTAATTGGGTGGTGAATCCGGCAAGGCCTTCGTCGTCAAATACGATCAGGGTGACGTTGTAAGCACCTATGCGCTCGAACGTATGAATGGTTTGAGCCTCATTTTCAATCGGGCTGCCATCTTGATACAACCACACATACTGGGCGATCTGGCCATCGGGGTCAGTGGAATTGCCGGCGTCAAACCGCACAGTTAGCGGGGCATCACCCGTTATCGGATCGGCGATAATGGCGGCAATGGGTGGTTGGTTCGGGAGGTCAATACCTTCTACCGATATTTGTTGCGTGGTAGACTGGGCCGCACCGTCATTGTCGATTACTTTGAGCGTTACGAGAAAGTTGCCGCTCTGCAAGTAGGTATGCTGGATTGTTTCACCCGAGGCCGTGGTTCCGTCGCCCAGATTCCATTGGTAGGATACAATGCTCCCATCGGGATCGAGGGATGCGCTAGCATCCAGGCTGACCTGAAGTCCATCGACAGTGAAGGTAAAGTCTGCCACCGGTAGTGAGTTCGTATCGTTTGGATTCACCTGAGTGACGAAGGCCACCCAGTCCTGATCCTCCTCGTAGGGCGGCAATCCCAACGGACGCTTGCTGGGGATTTCCCCCTCCCCTCGAATCGTATCGACAGTTCCGGTCTGTAGGCCACCTCCCCGGCGCGGATCGAACCAACGCACCCGGTAGGTAGTCTCCGTGTCTTGTACTTCCAGTGTTTGCTCACCGCCATCGGGGAAGTAGGCGACGTACATAGAAGGCGGAGTATCGTTACCTGGAGCCTGCCGGATGAAGCAGAAACCTTCTCGCACGAGTGAATCCACCGTCTTCATTTCGTCGAAAGGCAGGTAGGTATAAAAGAATTCGCGGGCGATGTGGACGTAGTCCCAGCTGGTATCGCGGCTGCGGAAATCCTGAGCGGTGACATCTGTTTCCGGGAGGTCGTAGCCGAAGTAGTATTCGACGCCCTCGCCACCGGCTAGCAGGTTGCCCCAGAGTACCTGCTGGCGAATATCGTCCTTGGAGATGTTCGGAATGCTTCCCTGCAGGTAATTGTCATCGGGTGGGACCCCATTGGAGCTGGGGTTCTGCTCGTCGCTACCGATTACCCAGGGCTTGCCGGCCTCCGCGGAGCGTTCGCTCCACTCCAGGGTGAGCTGGTGAACGAGTTTCCAGTTGGCCTGGAGCGACATACCCGTGAGGGCCGATTGATTGCCCAGCATAGGCCCGTAGACGTCCTCAAAATCATTGAACAGCGAGTGAACTACGATCAGGTGTCCGTAGGGGTCATGGTCGCTTAAAAACTGAGCGATGGCCTTCCGTTGGGCATCGGTTTGCTGATTTTCTTCGCCGATGTTCCACGTGACGGCCAGGTGGTGGGCGTAGCGGGCGATCAATTCGCGCAGGTATAGCTTGCGTTCGATCCCCAGTTCGCCTCCGTCGAGCAGGCTGTCGTTTTCTTTTTCCTGGGTCTTGAAATTCAAATGTATCCCCTTGGAGCCGGCGTATTCGAACACGATTCCCCACTGGTCCAATTTTGAACAATCGAAGTGCCGGAAGTCCAAATCCGGATCGACATGTGGGAACACATTGCGATCATCTCCTCCGTAGCTGAAGGTGAGAAAGCTCATCGAATTGAGCTTTTCCGATGCGAGGTAGTTGATGGCTCCGATGAGTTCGGTGCCCCGGTTGTCACCCCAGGAGGGGTTGCCGGGCTGCCAGTCGTTCGCGTGGGGCGCATAACTTTTGCGGTATTCTTTGAAGTTGCCGGTGCGGTCGAAGTCTTCGTAGGCGAGCAGGTTTTCCGGCGAGTCGGTTCCGCCCTTCAGAAAGTAGGTGCCCGTCTCGGCAAATTGGCGGTAGCGCTTTCCGACATACTCCAGGCGTCCCTGTGCCCGCAGATCGGGCAGGGCTTTATCGGACGCATCGATGGTAAATGATCCGCTTTGCCCATCCAAAATGGCGACGGGCGTGCCGGCGGTGGGATCGTCGGAGACGGCCACCCCATCGCCTTGCCGGAAAGAAACCCGGTAGGTCCAGGTGCCGGTGCGGTCGGGGGTGAAGTGCGCGCGCCAGACGGTTCCGCTGGTAGCGCTGGTATTAGCGGCATCGCCGTCGGCGGCGAAGTAACCGGGAACGGTGTACGAGGCAGCTCCATTGGTGAAGGTTACCTCCAGGCGGTAGTCGAGAAAGGGATTCGGTTCGTCGTCGTCTTCGAAGTGAAAGGGGCCCTCCATAGATAGTGTAACGGTATGCCACTTTTGCAGGGTGCCATCGACGGTGATGGAGCCGTCGCCGTCAGCCGGGCGAGGACCCTGCCGACTATCGATCACGTCGAAGAAAATACTATCGATTGGTCCTCGCTCTCCACCGATTAGAATCGGTCTTACAGTGATTAGATTGCTGCCCAGGGCGGGCGTCCAGTCAAAAAAGTCACCACCGGCATCGCCGGCCAGCGCGTACGGTTCGGTGCGTTCCGTCCGGAGGACTTCCCGATCATTGTAGCCAAAAACGACCCCTTCGATCTCGGTGTCGCTGAGCGCCTGGACGTTGAGGGCGTCTCCGACTAATCCGAGATCGATAGTTAATCCGGTTTGCAGCTCGAGTAGGGGAGCGTCTGCCCGTGCATCCATCAGGTTTAGCCGGATCGTCTGTCCGGAGGCCATTGGGCGGAGAGATAGCGTAATTATGAAAAATAAGCAGTACTTCCAGAGCGAGGTCTGGTTTAAAAGGTTCATAATGCGGTTTTTGATAAAAGCTTGGAAATTAACGTATTGAGGGGCTAGTGTGAGGCGGTCATAACCTGTGGTTACCGCCTAGTGGGAAGCTGGAGGGGGGATTCCGTTTCACTCGAAAGTAAGTTCTTAAATCCGCATTCATATTAAGCAAATATTAAATGTTGTGATCAGTAAGCAATCCGTTGATCGGGGCGTGATCAAATCCATTCCCGTTCCTGTATGCTAGTTGACGAATACCCATTTATGAGAACCTTTTCTATCCCCCTTTCCTTACGTTGGTCGGACTTCGATCCGAACGTACACCTTCGGCATTCCGTGTATTACGATTTTGGAGCCCAGCTTCGCATTCGGGCTTTTGTCGAGGTGGGGCTAACCCTGGAAGTGATGAAATCCTTACAAATTGGCCCCATTCTCTTTCGGGAGGAATGCGTTTTTCGTCGGGAGATCCGATTCGGAGAAGCCTATACAATCGACCTACAGCTACTTCGCTTGCGGCGCGATTACGGGCGGTGGTCATTCCGTCATCGGATCGTTCGGGCAGACCAAACCCATTGTGCTACTATTCAGGTAGACGGAGCCTGGATGGATACGGCGAAGCGCAAACTGACGCTACCGCCGCCGCTGGTGATAGAGGCGCTTGACCAAATTGAACGAGCAGAAGATTTCGAATGGATCGAATGAAGTAGACCTACAACGAAAAAAGAGATGATGCAACTAGTAGATATTCCGGTGTTGGCCAATTACATGGAGGTAAATCGCCTGGTTACCCAGGAATACGCAGACCTGCCCATGCAGCTAGTGGAGGGGGCCGTTCCCGCAGATTTGCGAGGCACCCTGTACCGAAACGGCAACGGCCGGTTCGAACACCAGGGGGTGAAGTACGAGCATTTATTCGACGGCGACGGGATGATTGCCAAGTTTCACTTCGGAGCGGAAGGGGTGTCTTACAGCAATCGCTACGTGCGCACCGCGGAATTTGAAGCAGAAGAAGCCGCCGGCAGGATGCTGTATCGCAGTTTTGGTACGAATTTACCAGGAGGAATCCCCCGCAATTTTCTGAAAATGCGGTTCAAAAACGCAGCCAATACCAGCATCATTCACCACGGAGGGCATTGGATGGCCCTTTGGGAAGGGGGCTTACCCCATCGCTTTGATCCGGAAACGCTGGAAACTATTGATCGCTTCGACTACGGCGGCATCCTCCAAAACAACTTCTCGTGGCTCGATCGTCAGATCACTCCGGAATTGCCGTTTTCGGCCCACCCAAAAGTACACCCAACCACCGGCGTATTGCACAATTTTGGTACGGCTGCCGGTACTAAACAGCGATTGGTGATCTACGAAGTCGATCCCCAAGGAGAAGCCCGCATTGCGCAGGCCATCGATATGAAGGAAGTGACCTTTGCCCACGACTTTTTGCTCACCGAAACGGGCTACCGGCTGTTCTTCCTGACTCCCGTGGCGTTTAACCTGCGGAAGGCCTTTTTAGGCAGCGCCTCGCCGGCGGCCTCGATCCGGGTCGACAAGTCGGCAAAGACCCAGATCGTAATCGTGGGTGCGGATGGCTCCGTACATCGGCTGGAGACGGATTTTGGATTTGTATTTCATTTTGCCAATGGCTACCAGGACACCGACGGTACGTTGGTGGCGGATGGGTTGATGATGGATGACTTCCCGGACAGCGGGCTGATGCGGGATTTCCTGCGGGGAAAAGTACCCACCGATTACCGGCAAGCCCGCTTTGTTCGATATCGGATAAATCTGGAGAAGAACCAGGTCGACCGCCAACTCATCGGTGAGTACGAGGGAGAGCTGCCTGAAATACATCCCGACCGTCAGGGGCTTCCCTATCGCTACGTGTGGAGCATCGGACGGCCGCCCGGGCACCCAATCCCGCTCCTGGATCACATTGTGCGGGTAGATGTGGAGACGGGCGAAGGAAAGCACGCCTACGCACCCGATACATTGCCGAGCGAACCGGTGGTGGTGCCACGACAAGGGGCTGCTCAGGAGGACGATGCCTACCTGCTATACCTCCGCTACCACGCACCTACGGAAACGACCGATTTAATCGTTAGCGACGCGGCTACTTTGGAACAGCAGGCCCGATTTCGACTGCCCCACAACATTCCATTGGGTTTTCATGGGTATTGGGAAGCTTCAGAATAGTACTTTAGCGATTAATTATGAGCACGTTACTGATCATTGCCGCATTCCTCCATCCTTTTTTCCCGATTGGGAATCAGTCGATTGAGCCTACCGACGCCCTTCCTACAGCCGGAGACATCAACCTGGTACATCTCGCCGGCCAGATTGATGATTACGATAGCGGCGAAGAAGAACGCATCGAGTACGTGCGTATTCGGGAAATCGATTTAGTAACGGGGGAACGGAATCTAATTGAAGCGGACGTACAGGCGGATGGTTCCTTTGAGTTGGTTTTTCCCATTCCCTTTACCCAGGATATTCAGGTAGATTTAGGTGAAACGAATTACGCGTTTTTAGTGCGCCCGGGAGATAGCCTGGTCATTAACTTTCGCTCCGGTCGTCAAAAGGAAACAATTAAACTCGAGGGGCGGTATGATCCTATCAATCAATGGATTAATGCCTATCGAACTCGAATGAAGAAGGCCAACTTGGAGGGCCTGAAACAACGCGCAGAGCAACTCCAGCAAACGAGTACTGCCGACTTTATCGCCGCCTGCCGAAAAGCTGAAAAGCAACTGGATGACCTGACCCGTCAATTCATTGCACAACACAACTTGGAGGGAAGTGCTACCGAGGCGTGGTGTGCCCGACACTGGCGGTATTCCCTGGGAGGCATTTGGCTTGAACGCTACACTTATTCCGCCATCTTTCGGGAGCCCATTGCCGACAGTGCGACCTATTTCAATTACGCTGAGACGTTCACACTTTACGATGATACGGCCCACCAAAATTCGGCCTATCTGCAGTTTTTGAACACTTACGCCAATCTAAAGCCCCAACTTACCGAACAGCTTCGGTCGTTATCCCGCGATAGCATGGTCAAGGTACTGGACGATCGGCTCATTCGATACATAACGGAGGCACATACCGGCTTCCCTCGCGAAGTAATGCTGACGCAATACCTCCTGTCTTGTAGCCGGTCGGAAAGGCGCATGCATCTGGTGGAGCAGCACCGTTCATTATTCGACTCTCTGGTCGTATCGACTTTTTTGCGGGAACCCTTTCTCCGCATGTATCAACAACAGATGGATGCAGACCTCCCCGCTACGGTGCTTCCGGCAACGGTAATGGAAATGACTTCACCCTATGGCGGGGAAGCCATTGTTCCTTATTTGCGAAAGCAAGTGCCCGGCAAATGGCTGCTGGTCGAAGTGTGGGCCACTTGGTGCGAGCCTTGTCTGGACCGACTTGGCCGGTACTCCCAGCTATCCGACAACTCACTGCCCGAGAACGTCGACCTGGTCTTCCTCAGTCTGGAATCACCTCACAATCAATGGCGTTCCATCCTGGCGGAGATACAGCCCCCCGGTAGGCACCTATGGCTGGATGCCATGCAACACCACGATGTGACAGAGCAACTCGGAATTAAACGCATCCCTTCCCGATTCTTCGTTACCCCGGAAGGGCAGATTACTCAAACTACTCCTCCAACTCCCATTGCCGAATTGCTCGACCGAGTGGGCGAATGATGGTGGATAATTCAGTACCAAAAGACTACCCCCCCTCATACCGCTTCAACAACACTTCCAATCGATCTCGTTCGGTAAAAACCCCTGGAAGCGTTACATACTCGCCGAATTCTAACTGGTGGTTGCGATTGAGGTACATGCTGAAATCCGCATCCTCGATTTTGCCCATCTGCCAGCCCTGATAGAAGTAGTCGAAAAAGCGCTTGCGATCGGGTAGCGAATCAATCAAATAGTGCACGTTAGTGACAACGGAGAGGCCGTCCAACTGATAGTTACCCCGCTCGTTCGGATAGCCAAAGCGGTCGAGATACGCCAGCAGGCGGGCGATGTGTTGGGCGTTTCCCTGTTCGAATTGGGTGGAAAGGCGCTGGTATTCGCGCTCCTCGAGTTGGGATTGTTGCCGCAAAAGTTTGGTGCGCTTGTTGTAGACCCCACGCCAAGCGCTGAGCTGCTCCTTCAGGTAGTCGTACCGGTCGACGGAGTCGCGCAGAAAGTCGAGCTCCGCATCGAAATCCGTTGGGTTTTCCGGCGGAGAAGAGCAAGCCAACAAACCAATTAACAAGCTGAAAATGGAGAGGCGAAGCAAGCAATTCATAGCGTACAGATCATAGAAAAAGGGCTTCGTATAATTCAGAAACCTTACCGATGGTCTGAATCCGGATTTGGTAGCGGTCATTGTTCAAGCCCTTCGTGTTGTATTTTGAAATGTATATCTCGCGAAACCCGAGGCGATCTGCTTCCTGGATGCGCTGTTCGATGCGGTTGACCGACCGGATTTCACCCGACAATCCCACTTCGCCGGCGAAGCAGACATCGGTTGGAACCGCCACATCGTCATAGCTGGAAAGCAGTGCCGAGACGATCGCCAGGTCAATAGCCGGATCGTCGACACGGATTCCACCGGCAATATTAAGAAACACATCTTGCCCGCCCATGGAGAAGCCGGCTCGTTTTTCGAGCACCGCAAGCAGCATCCCCAGGCGGCGCAGGTCGAAGCCGGTTGCCGATCGCTGGGGAGTACTGTAAACGGATTCGCTGACGAGTGCCTGGGTTTCGATCAGCATGGGGCGCATCCCTTCGATGGTCGCCGAAATAGCGCTGCCGCTAAGGTCTTCGTCCTTTTGGGAAAGCAGCAATTCGGATGGATTGGACACTTCGCGCAGCCCGTTGGCCTGCATCTCGTAGATGCCCATTTCATCGGTAGAGCCGAAGCGGTTTTTAAGGGTCCGAAGGATGCGGTACGTATAATTTCGGTCACCTTCGAATTGGAGGACGGCGTCGACGATGTGTTCTAGCAGCTTAGGCCCCGCGATACTCCCCTCTTTGGTAATGTGGCCAATCAGGAAGACGGGAATGCCCGTTTCCTTGGCAAACCGCTGTAGTTCGGCAGCGCACTCCCGCACCTGGCTAATGGTGCCCGGCATACTGTCGATGGTGGGGATGGAAAGTGTTTGGATCGAGTCGACGATAAGAAGAGCGGGTTCGAGTTGTTGGGCATGTTGCAGGAGTTTGGTGGTGTTGGTCTCTGTGAGGAGGAAACAATGATCCGGATTGCCTCCGAGGCGGTCGGCGCGCATTTTGATTTGTTCTTCACTTTCCTCGCCCGATACGTAGAGAATGCGTTCGGAAAGCCGAAGCGCTACTTGCAGGAGTAGGGTAGATTTTCCGATGCCCGGTTGGCCACCAAAGAGCACGAGACTTCCGGGTACGATACCGCCTCCCAACACGCGGTTGAGTTCAGCATCCGGCGTGACCAGGCGTTCGTGGGCACCTGCCTCTACCTTGGAAAGCACGACGGGCCTCGGGCCGTCTTGCCGCCGGCTGGAGCGGGGCGAAGCCGTACGCCACTGAGAGCGACGTTCTTCGCGCTCCGTGGTTTTGACGATTTTCTCTTCTACCATCGTGTTCCACTCGCCACAGGAAGGGCATTTGCCCATCCATTTCGGAGATTCGGCGCCGCAGTTTGTGCAAAAGAAGGCGGTTTTTACCTTAGCCAAGGGGTGATTGTTTGCTGATTGGTAAACTTACTACTTTTTGTTGGTATTCTGGAATTCGTTTTGATGGATACGATAGACAAAACGAATGATCCGGTTGGTAAGACATATGCTATCAACCCGACGGTCGAGTCGGTTGCCGGGCCGGGCCGGCCGCACACCATATATGTGGGTGGGAATACCCGCCCTCCTATCCTGCCTACCTGGAGGGGTATACAGGCAGCCCAAACGCGCACCCCGCGCGCGACTACCAGCAATGTCTGCTGACGTTCAATTGGTTCAAAAGCTCAAACCAATTGAAGTACAACATAAACGGCCGTACAAAATATTGGATGCATAAGACTATCCTGTGGACAGTCTATCGTGAGAATGGCAATGCAAATATCGGTATCTACAGCACACTAGTCAAGGGCATGGGCCCTTTTCGGGTATTTTTCCTTCTTAACTGTTAGAAGGGCTCCTTCCGAATTTGCCAGAATTACGTACGGCCGATTCAACGAGAGCCCACCCAAGGGTGTTTCTCAACAGCGGGTAATAGGGTATATTGCCTGCTGGTACTAAAACTCGAACAATGCGAAATAGAAGAAAAAATGTATTCGAGGGTTCGCGCAATCCTTTTCTAAAGGAAAGTGCCCTGGCCGCTACTGCTGCTACCACCAATACGGATAGCAGTACCCTCATCCAACGAGGTGCGGGTAAAATGACCGTCCAGGGGGCGGTCAACAAATCGCTCCTGCTCGGACTGATTCTTTTGGTGGGCGCTTACCTCGGATATACCACGCTCGGCGCAAGTCCTCTCTACGTGTGGGGCGGTGCTATCGTCGGTTTTATCCTCGTCCTGATTATGAGCTTCCGCCCAACGACCTCCCCCTATCTCGGTCCGGTCTACGCTTTCGTGGAGGGTATCTTCGTAGGAGGTGTCAGCCTGATGTACGGCTCCTTGGCGGGAATGAGCGGTATTATTTTTCAGGCCGTTACCTTGACGCTGACGGTATTGTTTCTCATGTTGTTGGTGTACAAGACCGGTCTGATTAAGGTCAATCAAAAATTCCGTACCGGCATGCTCATCGCTATCGGTGCCATTGTCTTGTTTTATTTCGGCTCCTTTGTTCTGAGCTTCTTTGGAGTGAATACCTCTATGTTTTTCGACGGCGGGCTGCTCAGCATCGGCATCAGCGTGGTAATCGTAGGCGTAGCTTCTCTGAGCCTGCTGCTGGATTTCGATACCTTTTACAAAGGAGAAGAATTCGGAGCACCAGCCTATATGGAGTGGTTTGCGGCCGTGGGCTTGTTGGTGACGCTCGTGTGGTTGTATCTGGAAATACTGCGCTTACTGGCCCTGCTTTCTTCCAATGATTAGACCAATTCTTCCCAAAATCGGAAGAACACATTAAAATAAGTCTTAACAAAAAGTCGTATCCATTACAACCGGATGCGACTTTTTCATTTACGGTCGTGCGTACCCTAGCTGTGCTTCGGTCGCTACCCGTAAATACGTATCCAACCCACTCACCGCCAGCGTTTCCAAGCGCTCGTGGTCAACACTTCCCGATTCGGATACCCCCCTGTCCGGAACTTGTATCTCAATGACTCGCCCTACGATGAAGAGCGTATCGTTTGCAGCGATGCGGTGCTCTTCCTCGAGTGAGCAACCAATTTTGATGAGGCTCTCTCGCACGTACGGCGCGTGGAGCCGCTCCGTGTATTCCGGTGTCAGACCGACGGCTGTAAACTCCGATTCCGACAAATCGTAGTTCGCCGAAGCCTGATGTGCAGCACCGAGGATGTCGGGGTGGATGGTATTCACTGAAAAGTGGCCCCGTGCTTGCAGGTGATGATAGGTATGGCGGGGTACCGTCAGCGGACGCAGTACGAATCCCAACAAAGGAGGGGCTGCTCCCAGATGAACCACCGAGCTGAAAACGCCGAGGTTCTCGGTACCGCCATGGCCTTTTGTACCGATCAAATGCACTCCCCTCGGACCCGGGAGCGAATTGATGAGGTTGCGGCGGTAGTGCCGGTCGAGGTCCATGATCATATCAACGGATAAGTGCATAGGTAGTGAAGTTTGCTCCCGATGTACAAGCAGCAAGAATGTAAATGGTTTACCCTCATATAAATGTAATACCCCCCTCTGCGGCCTTGCTCGCCGGAGGTATTGCCTGAAAAAACTTCTATGACCGATCCGATCACGCTCCTCGGCATGTTGTGGCTCTGCCTGAATCTGAATGCTCCTCCCCAGCAACTGGTACTGACCCCAAAGGGAGGTGCCGCTACGCTTGAGACGCTTTTCTTCTCGCGGGGGCACGAGCATCTATTCTTCCAGGACACCGGCGGAGAAACCTTTATGTGGAATCTCAAATCGGGCGATGTACGTCGCTACGATACCGAGCGGCAACTTCTCCTTACAGGCTTTGGCGAACGCCTGTTGTTCATCCGCGATGATCAGGTTCAGTTGCTGAAAGCCGGGAAGGAGGAATCTGCCTTCGAGCTCTCATTAGTCGATACGCTATCCGGGCTGCAGTCCGCCACGCTGAGCCCGTATTCGATTTTGCTCGCCGTGGTGGACGAAAGTGCCGTATCCATCTACAATGTCCGCAACGGGCAGCGGCGGCATCACTTTGTGCTCAACGAACGGTCTGTTGGTCAAATAGGATTTAGCCCCGATGGTCGCTACCTGGCCGTAAGTCTGTGTAGCGGGCAAGTCATTACCTGGGAGACCAACAACTGGCAGACTACAAGTATCTGGACTTCTATCAAAGCCGAAGCACCTCGTTTTGCGTGGCACCCGACGACGCCCGTCATCGTTTGTACGGAGGGGGACAACCTGTTTTTCCACGATATTGAAAACGACTTGGAGTGGACCCTCCGGAAGGCTACTTCCTCAGATATTCAGCAAGTGGCGATCCATCCGACCTACGATCAATTAGCAACGCTCCAAAAGGACAACCAAATTCTATTGCACCACTATCGTACGGGAGAAACAATGCACACCATCGATCTGGATATCGAGTCGAGCGAGCACCTGGTATTCAGCAGCGACGGGCGCCTACTGGTGGTCGCCGGTGAGGAGAGCATTCAAATCTACGAGGCCGCCACTGCCCGCCAACTGGTAGGTACTACGCTCAGCGCCTTGCGCGAGCAAGCTGAATCCGCTGTGCTGGAGCAGCATGCCCAAACGAGCGTCGATATCGGTAGCTCGATCGAAGATTAATCTCCCGATCTGCCTTATCGATTTTAACAATTTACCACCTGATTTATGGTCTTTTCACACTTCATCTGCTGTGCTTGTCGGCCTTTAATATTCCGCTAACAGCCCGCTAACCCCACTTAAGAATTGGGGGCCGCAACTTAGTGGCATCAAACCAACCAAGCACATTTAGGTATGAAGACCATTATGCAATGTATGTCCGCCCTGGCAATCGCCCTTTTGACGATCAGTGGCCTCTCTGCCCAGGCCACGTTTGGCCTGAAGGCGGGATTCAATAGCAATAACGTGTACACCACCGAAGCGCTGGGAGCTGTTGCCCCCGACTTCGATGCACTGAGCGAAATCCACTTCGGTGCCGTCGCTGACCTGCCAATATCCGGTGGATTCAGCATCCAACCGGAGTTTCTCTACACTACCAAAGGATTTGCACTCGGCGAAGGCCTCGACGCCCCCCTCTTCGGAGTAGATGTGCCGATCGGGGTAAGGGCCGAAACCAAATTCCGCTACGTCGAAGTGCCCCTGCTCGCTAAATACACCTTCGGAAGAGGCCCCGTGCAGGGCTACGTGGTAGCCGGACCTACCTTCGGTTACGCTACCTCCGGTCAGATCAATACCCGGGCCAACGTACTCGTAGACATCGACCTCGGTACTACGGATATTAACCTCGATGCCATCGATTACCAGCGATTTGAACTTGGAGGCTCCGCCGGGCTCGGCCTGCAGGCCGAACTGGGAGGCGTCCGAGCATTTGCGGATGTCCGCTACAATCGTGGGTTCACCGGATTATACGACGTCCCGCTAGTCGAAGAACGAGTCCGTAATGAGGGCATTGCCCTTAGCGCCGGCATCGGCATCCCACTCCAACGCTAAGAACCATCCCTGAACAGTTGATCGCTCCGGTCCCCCGAAAGGGGGGCTGGAGTATTTAATCAAAAAAGTTACAAATTGTTTTATTTTGGGATAAATTGTACTTTTTTGTTGTTATTTCCGACAGGGGAGCTTATCTTTGAATTGTGAATTGTAACGCCCCGATCCTCAGCCATCAGAAACAACACTTAACTGTATATACGCAAAAAAGGAATAACAATTGGTCCGAGATGGACGCCTGAACTATTACTGCAACCTTTTGTACTTGCGCTCCTTGTCGGCCGTCGGCAAGGAGCTTTTTTTACCCTTCCACGGTCGCCGGTCGCATTTCGGCGAGCAGCCGGTCAATATCCTCCAAAAAACGAGTCACCTCCTCTTCATTCGTACCATCGGCGAAGGCGCGCAGGTGGCCACCTTGGTCAATGAGAAGAATGTAACCACTGTGGTTGAATCCGCCGGGCGCGTTTTCGTCCTCCAGGGCGGTGCTGATGTAATCATAGGCGATGTCGTAAATTTCATCCTTATTGCCCGTGACGAAGCGCCACTTGCCACTGCCGTCTTGTACCCCAAGGCCTTCGGCGTATTCCCGCAGTCGGCCTACGGTATCGCGCTTTGGGTCGATGGTGTGCGAAAGCAATCGGACTTCGTCGTCGTCGCGGTATTTTTCGTACACGCGCAGCATTTGCTGTTTCACCTTCGGGCAAATGGTGGGGCAGGAAGTGAAAAAGAAATCGGCCACGTAAATACCGTCCGCGTAGGTGTCGTTGGTCACCAACTGGCTATCTTGATCAATGAACGCAAAGTCGCGGATATGGTGGTAAATGGTATCTCCTGTCTCACTGTTTACCTGATGATCACCGATGTAAGGCAACGGGCCCTTATCGGAATTGCCACCACAGGCTGCCAAAAACAACACCGCCAACAGTAGAATACCTCCGGGAATTTTTCGATTCATAGCGTATCTGTTTTACCGGAAAACAACCGGTAAAAAATTGGGATGCCACGAAGAGGTCAAATTGGCCAATAAGCCAATGTGCTCAAAGCACGTCGAAGACGGCCTTAAAGCGTTATCACTCCTGCGCGAGGGCTCGGGCCCGCTCGATGCTCTCATCCATCAGCCGCTCCACCTCCTCGATGCGGGTTTGCTCTGCGGCGATGTATTCGAGTACTCCGGCGTGACCGCGATTGGCTTGCAGGGTATCCAGCGGAAAATCGCGTTGTTTGGCCATCCACTCCATCATACCATCTTCGGCAACCTCCAAATCGGTGATGGCAACCAGGTATTGCTGCTGCAGGCTATCCGGCAGTCCGGCGCTGTCGAGGCGGGCGCGCAGGGCGCGGCTCGCCTGATTAATATCTCCCATGCGCATCATGATGCGATCGTGGGCCTCCATCATTTCATCGTAGGCGGATGATTCGGCGGCAAGTTCTTCGGCTGATTTTTCAGTTTGTGAAGCGTTGCCGGATTCGCAGGCCGTGCCCAGCAGGGCGGCGAAGGCCAACAGGCAGAAAATGATCGTCGGGTATTTCATATGTTCGGTTTAATTCCAAGCAACAATAGGCCCGGTTTGCCGGTTCGCCGAGACAGACGATAGTCTGTATATTGCGCCATCCTTGACCAAGTAGACTAGATAAACTATGCCATATACTTTTCTCGTAGACGGCATCCGTACGCCGGTTGGGCGGTTCCGCGGGGCACTGGCTCCCGTGCGGACCGACGATTTGGCGGCGCATGCCATTCGCAGGCTGCTCGAGCGCCACCCCCACCTTCCTCAGGATCGAATTGACGACGTGATCTTCGGTTGTGCCAACCAAGCCGGCGAGGACAACCGCAACGTCGCCCGTATGGCCGCCTTGTTGGCGGGCCTTCCCTGGTCGGTGCCGGGCGAAACGGTCAATCGCCTTTGCGCGTCGGGCATGTCGGCCACCATTCATGCCCACCGGGCTATCCAAACCGGCGACGGTGACTTGTTCATTACGGGAGGCGTCGAGCACATGACGCGCGGTCCCTGGGTGATTAGTAAGGTGTCTCAGCCTTTCGGCCGTGATGCCCAAATGGAGGATTCCAGCTTTGGGTGGCGCTTCGTCAATCCCAAAATGGCCGAACGCTACGGTACTCACGCCATGGGCGAAACGGCCGAAAACCTCGCCGATCACTATCAGATCGATCGGGAGGCACAGGATCGATTTGCCTACCACTCGCAAATGAAAACTAAGGCAGCCACCGATACGGGCTTCTTCGACGGAGAGCTCACCCCTGTGACCATCCCCCAACGAAAGGGCGATCCGATCATCGTTAGCCGGGACGAATTCCCACGGCCAACCACTACCCTGGAAAAGCTCGCTACCCTGCGACCTGCGTTTCGAAGGGAAGGAGGAACCGTTACGGCCGGCAACGCTTCCGGACTCAACGACGGAGCCGCTGCGCTGCTGGTGGCCTCCGATAAACTGGTTGGCGAACTGCAACTCCAGCCGCTGGCGCGCATCGTCAGTTCCGGCGTCTCAGGTGTGGAGCCCCGTATCATGGGGATCGGCCCCGTACAAGCCTCCCAGCGCGCCCTGGACAAGGCCGGCCTGCAGATGAGCGACATGGACATCATCGAAATCAACGAAGCCTTTGCCGCACAAGTGCTCGCGTGCCTGCGGGAATGGAAAATCGAGCCGGAGGATCCCCGACTCAACCCCAACGGGGGGGCTATTTCGATTGGACATCCATTGGGAATGACCGGTGCCCGCATCTTGCTGACCGCCGCGCGGGAACTACAGCGCCGCAACGGGCGCTACGCCCTGGTGTGTATGTGCGTTGGGGTGGGGCAGGGATACGCCACAATCATCGAACGGGTGGGATAAACACAAAGAAAGCATCCCACTCCAAGGAGTGCGGATGCCTTCCAAACAATTCGTCAACTACTTACTTGATGTGGCTAAGCAGTATACCCCCGGAATGCAGGGAAATGACCTGTGACTTGAACGTCCCATCTTGTTCGACTTGAAGGACGTAGCGACCATCTTCCAGGCCGGAAAGGTCGAGGCGTATCTGATAGCCATTGTGCTTGCGGACCGTCTCGCGGAAAACGACCGCGCCTTTCATTTTTCGGAGAATAATTTGCGTATTCTCCTGCTGCAAATTGATTAGCTGAATGTCGAGTTTCTTTTCCAATTCCTCAGCGGAAGTTCGGAAGATGAAATCCGGCAGCACGACGGAATTAGCAATAGTGGGGAGCGAAAGGGCCAGTGTTAGGACACCGGCGAGAATCCATCTGGTTTTCATGACAGCGGGGTTTTTAACAATTAGGGATGCTGGGTTCTTAGTGCCTTTATAGGCAATTGCAAATCATAGAGTTAGGATCCTTGGTATATCGTAAAGACGGTACAATGTGTCGAAAGGTCGCACGGGATTCCAAATGGATCGATTAACAGACGCGCATAATCGATGAATGCAACCACTTGAGACGATAAAAAATGAATTCATCCATTCGTTTAGCCCCCGGCGGACCGGCCGTATCACCAATCGTGGCCGGCGTAATGACCTGGGGTACCTGGGGCGCCAATTATTCGAGCACCCAACTCCTCGAATTAATTGAAAAGGCCATCGATGTCGGTATTACGACATTTGACCATGCCGATATCTACGGTGATTACACGACTGAGGCCTCCTTCGGCGAAGCCTTGGCACAACAACCGGCCTTGCGTCAGCAGATGCAACTGGTGACGAAGTGCGGCATCTGCCTCGTCACCCCCAACCGGCCGGAAAACACGCTCAAATCGTACAATACGAGTAAGGCCTACATCCTGCAATCCGCAGAACAATCGCTGCGGAATCTGCATACCGACTATTTGGACTTACTTCTCATCCACCGCCCCGATCCCCTGATGCAAGCGGCGGAGGTTGCCGAGGCAATTGCCGAACTCAAACAGGCCGGCAAAGTGCGGTATTTTGGGGTGTCCAATTTTAGTCCCAGCCAATTAGAGCTGTTACGCCAGGCTACCCCCATCGTTACCAACCAGGTACAGGCCAGCCTGCTGCACCGCGGCCCGATCTTCGACGGCACCTTCGACCAGTGCCAGCAACTGGGCATCCGCCCGATGGCCTGGTCGCCGGTGGGAGGCTCCGCCTATTTTAAAGGGGAAGGAGCCGACGTTCAGCGCGTCCGCCCTTTGGTACAGGAGCTCGTGGAAACCTACGGTGCTACCGGCGAAGATGTCATTTTGCTCGCTTGGCTGCTGCGCCACCCGGCAGGCCCTATTCCGGTAGTCGGTACCACCAAAGCCGACCGCCTGGCGCGCACCGTCCAGGCGCTGGAAATCGAACTCTCGCGCCGCGATTGGTTCCGCTTGCTGGAAGCTGCACAGGGGCACAAAGTGGCGTGATTAACGTGTTAAGGCCATCTTCGACAAGCTTTAAATGATTATCCACCGTCGAGAGACAGGGCTCCACACATCGACACATTAGCACATCAGCACATCCCATTAATCCACTCACTCCAAGACCCCGGATACAACCGCGCCATTCCCCGCCCCGCGTGTGCGTGCGCAAGAATATTATGGCAGGCCGTGACGCCCGACCCGCAGTAAAACACGGTCCGCTCGGCAGGCGTGTCACCGAGGGCCTGGGCAAAGCGTTCGTTTAGTTGATTGGTGCTTCGGAAACGCCGGTCCTCCAGATTGTCGGGAAAGGGCAGGTTGATGGCTCCGGGAATATGGCCGGCAATGGGGTCGATCGGCTCGTATTCACCGCGGTAGCGTTCGGCGGTGCGAGAGTCGACCAGAGCGTGGTCGGAATCCTGACGAATGCGCTCTACCAATGCGCGGTCGGCTATCCATTCCGGGTGGGGGCGAGCAACAAAATCGCCCGGCTCTACCGACGGCGTACCCGATGCGATGGAGAGTCCCATTTGCGTCCAGCTATTCCACCCACCGTCTAACACCGCCACGCGCTCGTGGCCGAGCCAGCGGAGCATCCACCAGGCACGCGCGGCGATGGCTCCGCCTTTGTCGTCGTAGGCAACTACCTGCGCCCCCTGCCGCACTCCCAACCTTCGGAAAGTTGCAGCCGCCACCTCCGGCGCCGGAAGCGGGTGGCGCCCCGTTTGCCCCGGCACGACAGGAGCCGATAGGTCTTCGTTCAGATGGGCGTACACCGCCCCGGCAATATGTGCTTCGCGGTAGGCAAGCCGCCCAGCCTCCGAGTCGGCCAAATCAAAACGGCAATCAATGACGCACCAGTCCTCCCGGTGCAGTTGGGCCATCAATTCAACAGGCTGGATGAGGGTCTGATACATAGTATTTTCAATAATAAACCACAATCAATCGTAGGATCCGATATCTGCCGGAAAAACCAAATTGCAACCAAAGTACCAAAAGACCAAAAGACCAATCACTCCTCCGGCAACAAAAACTGCACATACTCCCCTCCCTGCCAGTAAAACAGATACCGCACCTGGTCGTAAAACTTGATAATAATGCCATCGTTGGCCAGGTCCAGCGGAGTGCCGCCCTGGTAGCCGGCTTGCAATCCCGGTCCGCGGGTATCCAACCCCGCCCGGATGTATTGCGGAGCCGTAGCCGTTTTGGACAGGGCTCCTAAGCTGTACACTTCAAAGCTTTCGTAGCTGCCCGAGATCCCGTGAAAGGCATAGACTTGCAAGCGTCCCCCGGCGGTATCCACCGCGATGAGGGCGTAATCGCGCCGGTCGTCGCCGTCGTAGTCTCCACTGGTGAGGATTTCCGTGTGGAAGGTCGCGCCCCGATCGCGCAGTGCCTCTTGTTCGTCGGCAGGAATCCACAGATCGGGAGTGGGATACACGTATCCGGAGGGAATATGGGGCCGGATCGCACCGAGCGGAGCGTAGTCTCCGGTGAGCCCCGTGCCGCAGCTCGTCTGTACTGGTTGGTTGCCTGCTTCCGTTAGGTACAGCGCTCCTTCCCGGCGCTCCAGGAGCAGGCTCCCTGAGGCATTCTGTAGTTGGTTGCCGTTCCACTGGAGCGTGTCGGTTACCTCACAGCCCTGCCCTTCGCGCACGGAGAGTTGCAGCAGGAAGGAGTCGTCTCCTACCGGTCGCAGGGATAGGGCGCGGTCGGGATGGGTGGCTTGTTGATATACACCGCCAAAATCGGGCCGCTCCGCCAGCCGGCTTTCCGGAAGTGCGTCGGAGGAGGAGGGGGGCGATGGTTCTGAACAACTCCAGAGCAAACAGCTGATCAGGAGCAGGAGATAGTTGTAAGTGGCCATTGCTCGTTTTTGGTCGGCAAAATAGGGGAGTACTCCTGGATGGCCAATCTTTTTGGTCTAGGAACGGCGCAAACTGGTCGGATCCAGTTCGAATTGGCGCGCACGGTCGGGTGTGTAGCCGAAAGTGGCGTGGGGCAGTACGCGGTTGAGAATGCGACTGACGAGCTTGATCTTGTGCTGGGATACGCCCACACTCAATTCTTCACCGGTGTCCAGCTTGAAATAGAGCGTGGCGCTGGGCAGCAGGCGGAGCCCAAAGGGCATGCGCTCAGTAATGATTCCGTAGACCCAGACCACACAATCCGGTTGATACTTCAGAATCGACACGAGTCGTTGCTCATCCGGGGGCTTGCGAAGGAGGCGGTTTAATAACCAACCGCCCCACAGCAACAGCAATAAGCCGCAGCCGAAAAAAAAGAGGGAGCGGCCACGGCAATACCACATGATCCCCGCACCGACGATCGCCATCAGGCTAAAACAAACCACCTTCATTCGCCATTCGCGCCGCACCCCCTGCCAGAGTGGCTGCAGGCCCGGATGTCGGAGGATGGGACGGTTGTTTTTCATTTAGAACAAATTGTTTTATGCCGGGCGAACAAAACGTTTGTTTACACTGCCAATTCCTCGTATATTTGTACGTTATAAGAAGGCAATTGATCAATTGATGGCTCAAATAAAATACACCGAGGAAAACATTCGCTCGCTCGACTGGAAGGAGCACATTCGCATGCGCCCCGGTATGTATATCGGTAAATTAGGTGATGGTTCGGCTCCCGAAGACGGTATTTACGTACTTCTGAAGGAGGTAATCGACAACTCCATCGACGAATACGTCATGGGGCACGGTCGGCAGATCGAGATCGAAATTGCCGATGGGCTCGTTCGGGTTCGGGATTACGGGCGGGGCATTCCGTTGGGTAAGGTCATCGATTGCGTCTCTAAAATCAATACGGGCGGCAAATACGACTCGAAAGCCTTCAAAAAATCCGTAGGGCTCAACGGTGTCGGTACTAAGGCCGTGAATGCGTTATCGACGAATTTCAGGGTGGAATCCGTGCGCGATGGAAAAGCAAAAACGGCGGATTTTGAACGCGGAGAACTACAAAAAGATCATCGCCTGCGGAAAACGGATAGCGAAAACGGGACCCTGGTCGAGTTCCAACCCGACCCCCAAATTTTCAAGAAGTTTCGCTACCGGCCGGAGCTGGTCGAAAACCAGCTCTGGAATTACGCCTACCTCAATGCGGGCCTGCGCATCAAGTTCAACGGCCAGACCCTGGTTAGCAAGCACGGGCTGCTCGACCTCCTGACCCGCAAGACCAATGCCGAGCAATTGCGCTATCCCATCATTCACCTCAAAGGAGAGGATGTCGAAATCGCCCTCACGCACGGCAACCAGTACGGGGAGAACATTCACTCCTTTGTCAATGGTCAGTACACCACCCAGGGTGGCACCCACCTCATTGCCTTTCGCCAGGCCGTCGTAGATACAGTTCAGAAGCACTTCAATAAAAACTACGACCGCCGCGATATCCTGGCCAGTATTATCGCTGCGATCAGCATCAAAGTAGAAGAACCCGTCTTCGAATCTCAGACCAAAACCAAGCTCGGTTCCTCAGACATGGGGCCCGCCGGCCCGACGATCCAGACGTTCATGCGCAATTTCGTCGGTAAGGAACTCGACAATTGGCTCCACCGAAACGAGGCCGTCGCCCAGGCCCTCGAGAAGCGCATCAAACAGTCGGAGCGGGAGCGCAAGGAAATTGCGGGCATCAAAAAGCTGGCCAACCAACGGGCCAAAAAAGCCAACCTGCACAACAAGAAACTGCGCGATTGCCGAGCGCACTTCAGCGATAGCAACCGCAAAACCCCGGAAGAGACTCGTCTGGCTACCACCATCTTTATCACCGAGGGCGATTCTGCCAGCGGATCGATTACTAAAGCCCGCGACGTGCAGACCCAGGCCGTATTCAGCCTGCGCGGCAAGCCGCTCAACACCTTCGGACTGACCAAAAAAGTGGTGTACGAAAACGAGGAATTCAACCTCCTGCAACACGCCCTGCAAATCGAAGACGGCCTCGACGAGCTGCGCTACAACCGGGTCGTTATTGCCACGGATGCCGACGTAGACGGGATGCACATTCGATTGCTGTTGCTTACGTTCTTCTTGCAGTTCTTCCCCGACCTCGTCCGGCACCGGCACTTGTACATTCTCGAAACACCCCTCTTCCGCGTGCGCGACAAGCAGAAGACGTTCTATTGCTACAACAATACCGAAAAGCAGGAAGCCATCAGTAAACTGCGTGGCAAGCCGGAGATTACCCGGTTCAAGGGGCTGGGTGAGATCTCGCCCAACGAATTCAAGGACTTCATCAGTGAAGATATGCGGCTCGAACCCGTCGACCTGAATGAAGACACCAACATCCAGCAAGTGCTGCAATACTACATGGGCAAAAATACCCCCGCCCGGCAGGACTTCATCATCGACAACCTCCGCGTAGAAAAAGATGAAGCCCTCGCCGAAGTCATTGGAGTAGAACCAGAAATAGAAGTATCTTAGGCTTTTCTACGACCATCTACTGCTTTAGGCACACCACAGCACCTCACATATCATCCTGCAAGGCGTTTAGGCTGGTACTTTAGCGGATAATTCCCGCAGGTTCGTCATGATTTCTCTATATTTATATAGATGGCACGATGGTTGTAGTAGTAAACGATCAGCCTATTGAGGTGCAATAGCTGCCAGAATAACAGATAAACTATATGTTCGAGGATTTGCTCGCCCACCGTGGATTCGAAGAGGAGGCGGAATTTTTGCCCCTCATTTCCATGGAGGAGGAAGACGACAGCTTTAGTGAGGAAACGTTCAACGAGATACTACCGGTATTAGCGCTCAAGAATACAGTGCTTTTCCCAAATATCGTCATTCCCATTACCGTAGGTCGCGATAAGTCGATTAAGGCTATTAATAAAGCCTACGAAAACGACCGCATTATCGCCGTAGTGGCGCAGCGCGATGTGTCGGTCGAAGAACCCGATACCGGAGATCTCTACGCGGTAGGGACCGTGGCGCGCATCCTCAAGCTGTTGAAGATGCCCGACGGTACTATGACCGCCATCCTACAGGGGCGGCGGCGCTTTTCCCTGGAGGAAATGGTCCACGAAGACCCCCACATGGAAGGCCGCATCGAATTGCTGGACTACGAGCACCCCAAGCGCAAGCTCGAGTTCGAAGCCCTCATCTCCTCCATCCAGGATCAGGCTAAGCAAATCGTAGAACTCAGCCCGAATATCCCCTCCGAGGCGGCAGTCATCCTGCGCAATATCGACAGTCCGAGTTTCCTGCTCAATTTCATCGCCTCCAACCTCAGTAGCAAGATCGAGATCAAGCAGCAGATACTCGAAATCGATAATCTGCAGGCAAAGGCTGAATTGCTCATGCGGCAGCTCAACACAGAGCTACAAATCCTCGAGTTGAAGGATCAGATCGAAAATCGCGTCCGGGGAGATATCGAAAAGCAGCAGCGCGATTACTTCCTCAATCAACAACTGAAAACCATTCAGGAAGAACTGGGCAACAACCCCCAGGAGGAAGAAATCAACACCCTGATCGAACGAGCGGATACCAAGCAATGGTCCGAAAAGGTCCGGGAGTCCTTCGATCGCGAAATCGAACGACTGCGGCGCATGAACCCGCAAGTGGCCGAGTACAGCATTCAACTTACCTATCTCGAATTGCTGCTCGATCTTCCCTGGAAACACTACACCAAGGATAATTTCAACCTCAAACGCGTACAGACCATCCTGGACAAAGATCACTTCGGGCTCGAAAAAGTAAAGGATCGCATCCTGGAACACCTGGCCGTGCTGAAACTCAAAGACGATCTGAAGTCTCCCATTCTTTGCCTGGTGGGGCCTCCCGGAGTGGGAAAGACCTCGTTGGGACGTTCGGTGGCCCGCGCCCTGGGACGCAAGTTCGTTCGCATGTCGCTCGGTGGATTGCACGACGAAAGTGAGATCCGCGGGCACCGCAAGACCTACATCGGCGCAATGCCCGGCCGAATTATCCAGGCCATGAAGCGCGTCGGGGCGGGCAACCCCGTATTTATCCTCGACGAGATCGACAAGGTCGGCAACGACTACCGCGGCGACCCCAGCTCCGCCCTGCTCGAAGTGTTGGACCCCGAGCAGAACGAAACCTTTTACGACAACTACCTCGAACTGGAATACGACCTGAGCCGGGTGCTCTTCATCGCCACGGCCAACAGCATGAATTCCATCCAGCCAGCCCTGCTCGACCGGATGGAAGTGATCGAAATCAGTGGGTACAGCAGCGAGGAAAAGCTCGAAATCGCAAAGCGGCACCTGGTGCCCAAACAACGGGAAAACCACGGCCTGAAGCCGGGGCAGGTGAAGCTGCGCCCCAAAGTGCTGAAAAGCGTCATCGAAGGATACACCCGCGAAAGCGGCGTGCGGGAGCTCGATCGCCAGATTGCGGCCATCATGCGCAATACCGCCAAGCAGATCGCCATGGAAGAGGCCGAATCGGTGACAATCAAAACCAGCATGCTTCCCGATATACTCGGCCCGAAAAAATTTGCCCTCGATCGCTACCAACGCGTTGACGTACCCGGCGTGGCCGTTGGCCTCGCCTGGACCGCCGTCGGTGGCGACATCCTCTTCGTGGAGGCCAGTCTGAACAAAGGCAGCGGCAAACTTACCCTGACGGGTAATCTCGGCGACGTCATGAAGGAATCCGCTACCACCGCGCTCAGCTTCATCAAAGCCAATAGCGAAAAGTTCGGCATCCCTCAGAATAAACTCGAAAACATCGACCTGCACCTCCACGTGCCGGAAGGAGCAATCCCCAAAGACGGACCCAGTGCAGGAGTCACCATGCTGACGGCCATCTGCAGCGTCTTTACAGATCGCCCGGTAAAACCCTACCTGGCGATGACCGGTGAAATCACCCTGCGCGGAAGAGTGCTGCCCGTTGGAGGTATCAAGGAAAAGATCCTCGCCGCCCGTCGAGCCGGCATGCAGGAGATCGTCCTCTGCGAAGAAAACCAACGGCACGTGCAGGAGATCAAACCTGAATATATCGAGGGGCTTGCCTTCCACTACGTCAACGATATGAACCAGGTGCTCGAGCACGCCCTGGAAGCCTGATCGACCCAACGAAATGGCGTATTATTCGGCGGAACGACAAACCTTCTGCTTGCTTATGTGGTCTTATAAGCAACGGTCAGTAGACGAATTTGCGTTATGAAGCAGTTTATTCTTTTTTTCGCGCTCATCTTAGGCACAGCCGCCTTTCTGCAGGCACAGGATACCACCGAGGAGCAACAGCTCGTCCAGTTTTCCGGTATGGTCCTCGACGGCAGCACCGATGAGCTCATTCCGGTGCCCTATACCAACATCCTCGTACAGAGTAAGGGAAGAGGTACCTATTCCGACTTCAACGGCTTTTTCTCCATCGTCGTCGAAGCGGGCGATACCGTCGTCTTCTCGGCCGTCGGTTATCAAACCGTAGAATTTGTCATCCCAACCGACCTGGAAGACAACCGCTACTCGCTCGTCCAACTCATGACGCAAGACACGTACAACCTACCGGAAACCGTCGTCTTTCCCTGGCCAAGCCGCGATCACTTTCGCCTCGAATTCCTCGCTATGGATGTGACGCCGGAACTCCGCGAGCGCGCCGCCGAAAACCTAGCCTCCGAAACGCTCGATCAGCTCCGCCGCGTCGTGCCCCGCGATGGTCCCGAAAACGCCAGCTATTACTTGCGCCAACAATCGCGCGAGTACTATTACATCGGCCAGCGCCCCCCCATGAATATCTTCAGCCCCATAGCCTGGAAGCAATTCTTCGACGCCTGGAAACGGGGAGACTTTAAGAAGAATAAGAAGAAAGAGTAATTCATTGGTCAATTAAGCAATGAGGCAATGTAATAATTTGTCAATTAGACAATTAAGCAATTAGGGCAAATGCATCAAAATGGTCGGTAGGGAAGTTTTTGGCGTTTGGGCTAATCAGGGCTTGCTTGTTAGGCGCTAAGCGCGTATCTTTATTGGACCATCCAATAGCTGCCCCAGCGGCAGCCGTTCTCACAAAATAGCCCACTTTTTC
>CAZDET010000063.1:0-27431 GCA_964504335.1 uncultured Saprospiraceae bacterium | reverse complement strand
GTTGCCTCAAAAGGAACAGCCAGATGAAGTCCCAAACCACTCTGGTTTAGGTATAGTGCATATATTTACCTTTCGTTTCTTGTATCAGGCGGAAGGAGCTATGAAAAAACCTATTGTACTACTCGCCCTTGCCAACGACGTCGACAAATCACTCCGGCTGGAGGAGGAAGAGACCGCCGTCCGCACTGCCCTGACTGCCGCCCACGATCAAAACCGAATCGAATACCACAGCCTGAGCCTCACCACCCTGGATGAAATTTACCGCGCCTTCAATCGGTTCCACAACCGAATTGCCGTATTTCACTACGGCGGCCACTCCGATGCGGAATTCTTGAAGCTGCACGACCGCAACGCGCGGGCCTCGGGGCTGAGCGTGCTGATGGGCATGCAACGCGAATTGAAGTTGGTGTTCCTGAATGGCTGCGCCAACCAGCAGCACCTAACCGAGCTCTTCGACCAGGGAGTGCGGGTCGTTATTGCCACCAGGGCGGCCATCGACGATTCCCGCGCCACCGCCCTGGCAACACAGTTTTACGAGGCGCTCGCAGCAGGAAAAACCATTCGAGAGGCTTTTGATACCGCCACCTCCTACCTCGAACACGATCCGGCAGAGGAGCCTACGGCGAGCCGGGGGCTCCTCGATGAAGAAGCCGATGCCTTCCCGTGGGATTTGTACACCAATCCGGCGCACGACGATGCGGACTTAACCTGGTGCCTGCCCGATCCGGTCGAACCAAGGGAAATCACGGAAGAGGCCGTTGCCCTCCCCTGGCAAGAGCTGGAGCTCAACCGCGAGCTGGTAGAGCTGACCTTCGAGGGCATGGCCACCTACCTGCCCGCCACCTACGAGGCACCGTGGAATGCGTACAACGACACCCCCTCCGGCGCCCAGTTCAACGTATTGCAAAATCTACTACTCGAGGCGTTCCCATCCATTATCAGCATTCAAATCCGCGACCTGTTCTCCCCGCCCGGTAAATCGGACGGCCGCGTGCGGCTCCTCGAACTCAGCGAGGTATACCTGGCGCTCGGGCGGTTTTTGAGCGCCGTAGCGCTTTCCGACCTCTGGAATGCATCATTAAATAGCGACACCCTTCTGCCAAATCCCAATTTTGAAATTCGGGACGAATACCGCGAGGACCTCCGGCGCTTTTTGCGTTTATCCTCCCCTCAACAAGCAGCGTCGTTTGATTATTTCTGGGTCATCGACACCGCCGTGCGAATTTTTGAGGACAACCAGGGGGCAACTCCCTACGCCAAAGAGCTGATCGAGCTGGCCGCCCACCTCCGCCAGTCGGAGGCTATCTACGAGGCCTACCGCTTCCTGGAGCAGGAACTTCGCCTCCGGCTACTGGCGCGGGACGTCGCCACCGAAGACGTCGAGGCGCTCTGCATCGATGCCGAGCACCACCTGGGAGTACTGCTGCAGCAATGCGCCTTTCTGAGTGCCTATCAGCTCGTCACGATCAAAGACATCGGCGTCCATCTGCCCCGGCGATCCAAAGAACCAGTCTTCCTACACAACAAATCAATTTTGCGGGGCTACGATTACGTCAATATGGACCAATCGCCGCTGGAGCGCCTCTCTACAGTCAACAACAATTCGATTTACCTGGCTAGGGAAATTAAAACAGAAGCCCATCCGCTGAATCTGTCGCCCTTCCTCATCGACGAGAATGCATTCAAAATTAAGCCGGAGCCGTTGCCTAAGCTTCACTTTCTCGACTACATCAGCGAAAACGCTCTGCACTTTAAGCACGCCGCCACGCTTCGGGAAGGGTTCGTCCTCCCGCGAACATTCGAATCGCCCAGCGACAAGCGCACCTTTCGCCGCACCTACAAAGATGTAGCGCCCCTGCTCGAGCTCCTGACCTTTTTCGAAACCGATTTGAAATTGACCTAAGGTATGGACGGCAGCCCCTTCAAATTTCTCAAAGCCTACAAAAAGGAAGATGCCCGCTTTTTCTTCGGACGCGACGAAGAAACGGCGACACTCTACGAGATGACGTTCCATTCCCGGTTGATCCTGTTATACGGAGCCAGCGGAACGGGCAAGACGAGTTTGATTCAGGCGGGGCTGGCCAACAAGTTCAGCGCCACCCGCTGGAAAGACCTCATGGTGCGGCGCAATGACGATATTCTCGAATCCCTCGATCTTGCACTACGCTCCGAATTGCAGATCGCCGGCGAACAGGCCCCGCACGAGTTTCCGGAGCCGCTCGAGGCCATCCGGCGCCTATACCAATTGACCTTTCTGCCCCTCTACCTCATCTTCGATCAGCTAGAGGAACTATTCATTCTGCACCCAACAGACGCCGAAAAGGAGCGCTTCTTCACCTTCATCCAACAACTGCTGGAAACCGATTTGCCCTGCCAGGTCATCCTGGTGATCCGCGAGGGATTCCTGGCCCACTTGTGGAACTACGAGCAGCTCGTTCCTTCGCTGTTCGACCATCGCTTTCGCGTGGAGCGGATGCGCCTCGGGCAACTGGAGGAGGTCATCGCCGGCACCCTACACATCTTTCAGGAAGACGGAAAACTACGGGTAGACCAACCCGAAGCGGTGGCCGAAGGCATTTTGCAGCAGCTTTCCGTAGCAGAAACCGGCGTAGAACTCACCTACCTGCAGGTGTACTTCGATCGCCTGTATCAGCTGGCCCGTACGCAGACCCCGGCAGACCCGGTCGTTTTTCACCCTGGCCTGGTCCGGGAACTGGGAAAGGTAGAAGACGTCATCGGAGAATTCCTCGACGAGCAATTACAGCGCTTCGAAGCGCAACTGCCGGAGGAACGCAAGGGGGTTCCTATTTTGATTTTGGGTGCCCTCGTGAGCGACGAGCAGACCAAGAAGGTACTCAACCGGGCCGACCTGGAGGCCGTCCGACATAAACGGAAGCTCTCCCCGGAAGAATTGGAGGCGTTTCTAGCGACCTTCGAGGGCGGGCGCATCCTCCGCCGGTACACCGTGCAATCGGATGTCAAAATCGAGCTCACGCACGATATCATTGCGCAAAAAATCTGGGAGCGCCTGCCGGATATCGACAAGCAGCTCCGCCAGATCAAGCGATCACTGGTGCAACGTCAGCAGGATTATGTGGCAGGGCGGGGTTCGTTTCTCGGAGAAACCGAACTAAACGCCTGGGAGTACTATCTGCCGCGCATTGAACTCGACCCCGACACGGAGCGCTACGTACACGACAGCCAGGCAGATCGAGATGAAAAACGCCAGGCCGAAGCCCGACGCATCCAGCGCGAAAAGGAACAAATTCAAACCAATCGCCGCTTGCAGCGGCGCATCGGCTGGGGGTTGACAGTGTTTGGGGTTATCGTTGGTATCTTCCTCGTGGCAACCATCATTGCCCAATATCAACTGCGAGCCGCCCGGGAAAAAATCATTAAATCGACCCTCGAATCGAGCGCCCGGCGAGTTTATACTCTCGACTACGAGTCGGCACTGGACTTGCTGCGCGAAGCTTACGAGCTGAATCCGGAAAATGAGCAAGTGGGCCACGCCCTGCTGGAAATTGCCTACGTGTTTAATGAATCTGGAGACTTGCAAAGAGCTTCCAGACTCTTCGATACTCTCACCGTGCCCTACCACTATTCGATTTCTACCGACGGCTCAATGGATGCAGCAACTCTTCGCGATCATTTCTACCAAATGGATAGTATCGCATTACAGGCATTAGACAAACGCTACTATCCAGAAATGATCGAGATTACCGGTGGCTCGTTCATCATGGGGTGCGACAGCAGCCTGATGCAAGATTGCCCTCCGGCAGCACAGCCCCCACATCGGCAGGAAGTCTCCAATTTTCGGATAGCCCAAACGGAGACTACCGTCTGGCAGTACTACCTCTTTGTGAAATCAAGGGGAAACGAATTCCCCGAACCCCCTTCCTGGGGATGGTTGGGGGATTACCCGATGGTAAATGTCTCCAAGGATAGTGCTACCCGTTATACCGCCTGGCTCCGCGAGCACCATCCTTCCCGCGTTGGAGCCAATTTCCGCTTACCTTCTGAAACGGAATGGGAATACGCCGCCAAAGACGGTCCCGCTGGTACCCCTCACAAATACAGCGGTTCCAACAATCTTGATCGTGTAGCCTGGAACAACAAAAGCAGCCCGTCCTCACCGCAGCCGGTGGGTAAGCTGGGCGCAAATCAGTGGGGGCTGTACGACATGAGCGGCAACGTGTGGGAATGGTGCTACGATGCTTATCGCGATTATCCATTAGAGCCGGAAACCATCCATGAAGGACGGTTCGACGTGCTAAGAGGAGGTTCTTTCACCTCGGGAGCTACCCGGATGTTAGTGACCAGTCGACTCCAAATGTTTCCGAAAGACAAAAAAGAAAGTTATGGATTTCGCCCTGCCGTAGGGAAACCCCTGAATTGAGATCAACTTCCAAGCCAAATCAACCATTGATGAACCCGTTACTCCTACTCGTATCGATTCTTTGCACGCTGGTCAGTTCCGTTTTTGCAATTGCTCAACCGTCTTTCGAAGACATGGAGCGGCTCTGGAAGAACGGAAAGTATTTAGAGGCAGTGGACGGCTTGAGAACCTACCGAAAAACGAATCCAGCTGGCAGAAATGCCTTGGTCGACTACTACCTCGCAACCGGTTTTTGTCGCCTCCCCGGGCAGGAACGGTTAGGTGCGAATTTCTTCGAATGGATAATCATTAGTTACAATACCAGATTGGACAATGCCGTAATGGACGTGATTCTCCAGGAACAGAAAAAATGCCCTGCCGAAGACTCCCCTCCCCTCATTAAAGCGCCCCAGGCACTGACGACGATTCGAAGCGGCATTACCGATTTCGATTTCGAGTCGAATAAATTCTTTGGAAAAGGAGCGCAACCCTCTACACTCAAACTGGATGCCCGTTTACGCCCTATCGATCCTGCATTGTTCCACGACCGGCTCTTCCGTGCCGAATCGTCGGCGCTAGCCAGCACCGATTTAGAAAAGAGCCTTGAATCCGATTTTGACTCGCTCAACCAACGCTTTGAGGTGCGAAAAACGGATCACTTTCTGTTGGTGGGCACCGAAAAAACCAACCGTCTTTTGGAAGAAGCCGGCGATTTGCTGGAATCAACCCTGGCGTTCTTCCAACGCGAATTTGGAATGGCGGAGCCTTCCTATCTGATTACCGTCTACCTGATATCGGGAGAGGAGCAGATCGTCGAAATTGCGGATGTATTGCACGGGATAGACGCCGGCGAAACGCCCCTACTCGGCTACAGCTTTCAGAAAGACCAAAGTATCGTGTCGCTCGTTTCAGTGGGTCTGTTTTCACGAAATTTGGGCTCCGTCAACCGCGAGTTGTTTTACCTGATGAGCCGCCAATTTTTTGGCGATATTCCCCCTTGGGTGATCGAGGGGATCGCTTCACTATATGAGGTCTCCCGAATCGAGGATGGACGCGTAATCGGGCTCGACAACTGGCGCAAGAACGTACTGAAGGAATTTTGGAATTATCGCCCATCGCTCGAACAGTTGACCAGCCTGACCTGGGCCAACCTCCAGTCTGATAGCTTTCCGTCTCCCAATGAGTATATTTGGTTCGCCACTGCTCAGTATTTCTTCAAATACCTCCAGGACCAACACGGCAAGGTGGGAGCCGTTTATCAGGCTCTGAGGGCATTATCGCCCGAAACCATTCAGGTCGATATCCACACCGATACGCTCCGATTACTGGAGGAACAATTGGGCATGCCGCTAGCCGACCTCGAAGCAGCCTTCAGTACGTGGCTCGCAGATGAAATCAGTCCATAACTCACTGCAAGCTCCATCTGATACACCTATAATAAACAGTTCTCTGACAATTTTCGTGGTTATATCGACACAAATCCTCTGCCTTCAATCCTTTTCGGCCATCGGTTTTGTGTCGACCACAAAAATTGTCAAAGAAGGAAATAAACAGCCAACGCATGAACTTCGCATCCCGCTTTATCTCTATGCTAATCTTGCTCGGATACTCGGCCCCCGCCACGGGCCAGGCCGACTTCGATAGCTTACAACAACTATGGCTCGATCAGCAATACGTGGATGCCGCCCTGGAACTCCGCACCTATCGCAAGCACTCTGCTCAGGGCCGAAACGCGCTTGTCGACTACTACCTGGCCACCAGTTACTGCCGCATTCCCGGCCAGGAAGCCAAGGCAAGTAATTATTTCGAGTGGATCGCCACTCAGTACCGAATCAAAGAGGATATCCTACAGACGATCCTGGAGGAGGGCAGCAAATGCCCCACGGAGGAGCCTCCTGTCGAAATCGCCTCCCTCCAGGAACTCAAGGAGCTGCATGGGCCGGCGCTGGATTTTCAAGGCAAAATGTTGAAACCGATAAAAGAACTCAAAAACTCGTACGCCCGAATTCCGATATTAATAAGCCGGACAATTTCGCAGGAAGCCTACCAGAGTCGGCTGTTCCAACGCGACGATACCGACGCCGCCGCGATACTGTATGCTATCCTGCAGGACAGCTCTGCGGATCTAAATCTTCAATTTGAGGTGCAGCGTACCGAGCACTTTCTGCTAGTCGGTTCAAAAAAAACCACTGGCGCATTAGACAATGCCGGAAGCATGCTGGAACGCACCCTCCGGTTTTTTCAGCGGGAATTCGGAATGGCCGAGCCGAAGTTTTTGATTACCGTTTACCTGGTACCCAATCGCGACTTACTGGTTGAGATTGCGGATCGGCTGCACGGACTGGAGGTAGACCCGGAAACGACACTCGGATACACCTCGCACGAAGACCAAAGCACCGTCTCTTATATTCCTTCCAAACGGGCATTGGGCACCCTCAACCACGAACTTTTCCACCTGCTGTCAAGGTATTCCTACGGCGATATTCCCCCCTGGATTGATGAGGGGATCGCCGCACTATTTGAAGCGGTATGGATATCCGGAGAACGGCTGATCGGCATCAAAAACTGGCGTGGATCAGTACTGAAGGAGGATTGGTACCAGCGCCCCTCGATTGAAGAGCTCATTGGCATTTCGTGGGCAGATCTCCGAAACGGGGCCTTCGATTTTGATAGCGACGTGGCCTTCGCCACCGCCCGCTACTTCTTCCTGTACCTGCAAGACGAGCACAACAAGCTCGGGGACGTCTACCAGGCACTTCAACAGCTTACGCCGGAAACGATTCAAGTCAATATTCAGACGGACACCCAACGCATCCTGGAAGAACAACTGGGCATGCCAATCGACCAGATCGACGCCGACTTTGCTCGCTGGGTCAAGCCGGTCATCAAGCTGAAGAACTAGCGTTGCTGCCGAAACCGCCGCAGATCGTACTTGAAACTCAACATGAAGTACTGCTGCAGCACGTTGGTCTGCTGATCTTCGATGAAGGTTTCGGTGACGGTGCGGGAGAGGCTGTTATTTTGTTTCAGTAAATCAAATACGGAAAGACTGATTTCGCCCCGCTGCTCGGCAAAAAGCTTGAGCCCGATGCTCGCATTGAGTAAGAGGAAGTTTTGATCGAAATCATCGCTCAGCCCATCGTACAATTGATGCACGGCTTCGGTCCGAAAAATGAATCCACTCTCGAATAGCCAGTTGAATCTCAAGCGGGTGCTTTGGTTGAAAAAGTTGTTGCCCGTGGCCGTCTGTAAGCTGTTTTCGACAAAGTTGTAGGTACTCCGCGAGGAAAGGGTAAAATCCAACCGGTCGCTGAAATTACTGCCGAGGGTTAGGCCCAGGCCCGTGGTGGTGGTGCGGGCAAAATTCAACTGTTCGTTGATCAGGCCGGGCACGCGGTTGTAGTTGGCGTTGATATCTACATTCAAATTGGATTGCAGGGCCGTTACCGGGAAGCCGTAGGTCAACAGACCGCGCACATTCCAGTAGCCATCCAGGTTGACCGGGCGGGTCAGCTGTGCGCCTTCGGCCAGCTCTACATCCGTGTCCAGATCGAAGTCGCGGGCATCGAGGTAAGTACTATTGGCAATGTGGTTGGCCGTATAACTTCCACTCAGCAGGGCAAACAAGACGGAGCCTTTGTCGGAATTGGTCTTCGAATAGCGGGCGAACAATCGGTGCTGAAAGGCTTGCACCAAATTGGGGTTGCCAATTTCGAGCAAAATCGGGTTGCTGTTGTCCAGTACGTTTTGCAATTGATCGATGGAGGGGAGCTGCGTATTGGTCCGGTAAACGACGTTGAAATTGTCCGTACGGCTGATTCGATACCGCAGGATGGCCGTGGGCAGTACGTTCCAAAAGGTGTAGTCGATATCCGCCGCAAAAGGCACGGTTTGCTCGTTGAGCAATTGGGCCCACTGCACATTCGCGCGGGCGATGAAGACAGCTTGCCCCTTGCGCATGATCACCCCGCCGCCGAGTTGCTGGGTGTAGTAATCATTGGAGAAGATATTGCTGAGGTCTTCGTTGAAATCGTCGTAGGCTCCCGTCGCCTCCACAAAATCGAAGGTCTCCACGGTACTTTCCTCCTGTTGGTAGCTCGCCTGGTAGTTGAGCAGCAGCATGCTGGTACGGCCGATAGGCTCGGTATACTGAAGATTGAGCCGGGCATTCCAGCTTCCGATGTCGAGTGTGCCGATTTGATCCAATTGGGAGGTATCCGGCCGATTCGCGCCAAAAATGCTGTTGGCTAGTTGCTGCCGGTCGCCGGATTTCGGGGCGTAGCCGGTGGTCAGATTGACGGAAAAGGTGCGCCTCAGCGTGGCAAATCGGTGCCGCCACAACAAGCTATTGGAGAGGGATAGTGCCTGCAAGTCAGCGGAATAGTTACTTTCGGTCTGGTTGAGTAGTCGGGTCCCGACCAGGCTTTGGGCAAAAAGTTGTTCGGAGCCGTCGTTGCCCTGCCAAGTCACGGTGGGTCGCCAGAGCAACGAATTGCGGCGATCCAGCTGGAAATTGACTCGGGCATTGAATCGGTGGTTGGTGTTATCACTTTGCCCGTCGCTGGTTTCGCGATACAATTCATTTATTTCATCGGAGTCGGTAAACTGCCGGTCGAGCAGTTGCTCACTGATGTTTTCGGATCGATTGAAGAAATAACTAGCCGACACGTCCGTCTCTCCCCATTTGTCGGAGAAATTGATCCCCGCGGCGCTGGTCGTCGAAATACCATTTTGCTGGGCCACCAGAAAGTCGCTCGTACTCGCGCCCTGATTGCGCCCACCGAATCGTCCTCCTCCTCTTCCACCGCCACGGCCTCCGCGGCGGTTTCCCTGGGTTCCTACGACACCGAGTAAATCTTCCGTCGCAAAATTTTGCTGGTTGATGTTGTTGGCCATGCCGATAAGCGACAGCCGTTGATCGCCATCAAAAAAATTGAGATTCCCTCCCGCCTGGTAGCGATCATCGGTGCCGTAGCCGCCGTACACTTTTCCGAATTGCCCGTTGCGCATATCGGTGCGAGTAACGATGTTGATCGTCTTAACGGCCTGCCCGTCATCAAAGCCAGTGAATTGCGCCTGCTCGCTCTGCTCGTCGAAAATTTGAATTTTATCGACAACCTCCGCCGGTAAGTTGCGGAGTGCAGCCGTCGGATCGTTGCCGAAAAACGGCCGCCCGTCGACCAGCACCCGCTGGACGTCCTCGCCCTGCGCCTGTACCCGCCCCTCTTCCATCGTGACGGTGGGCATTTTTTCGAGTAGTTCTCCTGCATCAGCATCCGGCAGGGTCTTGTACGCACGGGCGTCCAATTCTAGTGTATCGCCCTTTTGTTGGGCCGGTAGCACCTGTTCCTGCACTTCAACAGTAGACAGATCGACCCCCTCCCGCAATCCAATCGTCCCCAGATTCACTTCCTCCTGGCCAATCACAATCTGGAGGGTCGTATCGCGATACCCAATGTAACTAATCGATAGGCGGTATCTGCCGCTACCCACCTCTGAAAAAAAGAAGCCTCCCAGCACACTGGAAATTTCCGTGCGGACCGTACCGGAAGGCAATTCAGTGAGCACCAGATGGGCGCCGGTTAACCGTTCGTTAGTAGCCGCATCGGTAATCGTTCCGCGAATACTGCCCTCCTGTGCGGACAATCCGAAACCGAAGAAGCAGCCAAGAAGTCCTACGAGGAGGTATTTGGCGAATGGGTGTTGCTTAATCAAGGTGGCCTTCATTGTTTGTGCCTTAGACTGCCGCGAAGTATTTTGGTTTAATCAGGCAAGCATCGACTTCCCCGTTGGCTGATTATCTGAGTTTAGAGCGTCTTCCGTAAGCGCAACGGTGTATAGCGCTACCCGCTCATCTCGCCCGCGCAAGGTGACCGT
Organism: uncultured Saprospiraceae bacterium; assembly: GCA_964504335.1. Lineage (GTDB taxonomy): Bacteria > Bacteroidota > Bacteroidia > Chitinophagales > Saprospiraceae > CAZDET01. The sequence goes on along the minus strand of CAZDET010000063.1, from coordinate 17,176 downwards.
TCCCAGGGCCCGGACCGTAAATCGGGTATCCAGCTCCATGCGGTTCAGCAGCTCCTTGGAAATGAGCAGATCGACTTGTTTTGAATTGCACAGGCCCTGAATCCGGGCGGTGGTGTTGAGCACATCCCCCGTGAAGATGATTTCCTTTTTCAGCACCCCAATGGCACCAGCCGTCACCGGACCAACGTGCATACCGCCTTTGAAGGTAGGAACAATGCCGAACCTGGCCTGGTAAAATTCCGCGTTTTCATTGAGCGCTTTGCGCATGGCAAAGAAACAGCGCAGGCAGTTGAGGTCCCGCAACCCAGCCCTGAGCCGCCAGGTGATAATTACTTCATCGCCCACGTACTGATACACTTCGCCCCGGTATTGTAATATGGAATCTGATAAATCTTCGAAATACGCCTGCAGTAACTCAAAGTATTTAGCATTTCCCAACTTTTCGGCAATGGTGGTGGAAGACTTCATGTCGAGGAATAAAAAAATGCGCACTTCCTCGATGGGGCGGCGGTATTTACCAATGAAGAAGTTGTTTAGCACTCCGTGCCCGAGGTTATCCACCACTTCCAGAAAGAACAGCGACAAGACGATCAACAGGGAAATGTAAATCTCAATACTCCAAAATGCCCAGGTGGAAGCAAACGTCCATACGTTTTCCCAAACGTCCGGATCAACGGCACTTAAGCCCAATTCCTTGGCATTGTTTACCGCTGAATTGACCAGCAAAAAAGCAGTAACCGCGAGCAGATAGAAAAACGTTTTCAACACGATTTTTCGGCGAAAGCTCCCTCGCAAAAAGCGCTGATTCAAATACAGCACCTCGATAGCTCCGATGGCCAGGCCCACGAGCGTTGCCATAATCGAGTTGATCACCATATTCCCCCCAAAGTCATACGGATTCCCCGTGGCGGGATAGGCATCGAGATCAGCCATCAGGCCTTTCTCGATTAGTGTATACATCACGCTACTAATCAGCCAGAATAGCCCGAAGGGGAGGATGCGAAGGAGTTGCCGTCGTGCAGAAGGCGTAAACATGAAAAGTAGTATTGATGGGTAATCGTGTTTTTCAATCCGGCGGATACGTTCATTCAAGGTACGCAACTATTTGACCTTAGCCAATTAATTGAAAGTCAGCAACAACATTAACCAACTTCGTTATACCCAAACCACTCCGTTTTGGGTATATCTAGCCTTGGTAAAAAATGGAGCTACTCGTGCGACAAATTGAATCATTTTAAATACATTTAGATGCACTTCAACCGGTACTCCGTTAATAATTTAATAACTAAACCAAAACCCATAAATCCGTGCTAAGAGAACCCATCCAATTGGAAGGTGCGGCCGACAGCGGCATCCTCTCCAGTAACGGTCAAACCGTATCCATCGAAAAACACCTGGGTGTTCACCCTCCGGAAGATCCTGCCAAAACGCCCCCTATCCTTTCCTTTAATCGAAAACGGGAAGTGGAAATTCCCTGGGCCACGATTCTGGAAGATGCCGAGGTCACCGATGCGGGGCCGATTACTGCGATCCGCCAGTTTTTCGAGCGCTCCTGGCAGTTGTCGGCTCCGGTAGAAGAAGTGCTGGCAGAGAACCCCGATGCGCTTGGTACCTTCGTAGTATTGCTAAGCGAAGAACAACCAGCCTACCGATCCAATTTCGACCAGAATCCGAACACGCCAACGGCAGAGAAAGTCACTTCCGGCATCGTGCTGAAGCACGGTACCAGCGGACGGTGGTATCTGCTACATTCCATGGAAGGGAAGCAGCTGGAGGAAAAAGACTTCCAGCAGGCGGACGCCTATACCGACGCCTGGTTGTACCGGATCGACGGTACCGAACTCGTGTTTGGGGATACGGATGCCGCAGCCACCGCTTACACCGGTTTTGAAGAAATTGATCTGCGCCCGGCCTTTATCCAACGCCGATACCAGGAACTCGTCATCCTGAAAAACATGGCCGAAACAGTCAGTAATAAAGCAAATGAGGTCTCTCAAAACCTCATCGAGAAAATCGTCACGACAACCGCCGATACCGACGAGATCGAGCAAGTGATGAACAAAATGCTCCGCCTGGAAATGAGCGCCTTCGATGCAGAAAAGCAAATCGAGCGCCTGGCGACCCAGGCAGCGAATCTGGGGTATCTGCTTTATCTGGGAGAAACAACCGATTCAAAAGACCGTGAAAACGGGAAGCTGTATACCACCTACCGCCGCATCTCCCGGTGGACAACCACTCACACCCGAACGGAGAAGTACACCACCGGTGCCCTTTTCTGGAAAAAAACGCACACCCGCAAGGTCAAATACACCCGAACCTATCAGAAGACCGTTCAGGCCTATCGGGAAGTAGATACAAGCCGGGACCTGCTTGCCGAAAAACGCGACGAACTGCTGGGGCAGGGGATGGAAGTCTTCTTATTTGATCAGACTTCCGATGGATTCAGGACCATCGAAGGGACTTCGTTGTCTCAGGTAGTGGATCGTTGCCAGTTGGATGAATCGTTTCGCCGCAATTGTGCCGTCATCCTTCCCGTGTATGAAGAATCACTTACCGGCGATCGGGTGACCATCAAGTACAGTGTCTTTCTGCGACCGTTACCCGGGATCGTCCCGTCAATTCTGCCCCGGCTATCCATTGAGGAATCGCTCACCTATCGGTCTTCCTGGCAGCGGAATGTGCTCGGAGAGCTCGTCAGTTCCATTAACCTGGCCGCCGGCGAGGAGCGGACCATTAACATCAACCGGGAGTTTGAACGGGAAACCAACATCGTTTCCAGCAGCACCTCCGTATTCGACCTGAGTCAATCAGAGTCGAACGATCTGGCCTCCGAAATGGAAAATCAGACCCGCCAGGAATCCGAACGCAACCGCGACCTGCAACTGAGTTCGAAGGTGTCGGGAGGTAATTTGGCTTTTAGCGCCGAGGCGTCGGCCACGGCCGGAGTGAGTTCCTCGCTGAAGGAAATGAGCCAATCGATCAGTAAAACCGCGCAGCGGGCAGCGCGGTCGGTATCCCGGCAGCAGCGCGAGGAAGTTTCGACAAACTCCACCAGCCGCACGCTCGTGAGCAACCGCAACCAGTCGACCGCCGTGCTGAAAAATATCAATCAGGGCCGGTCGCTCAATTTGTTCTTTTACCGCCTGTACAATCAATACCGAGGAGGATTGTTTTTGGAAAACCTCCAGTTCAACGTCCTGCGCAGCGTAGAAACCATTGCCGGCAGCGGGGTGCATGAATCCATTACCTTCAGCCTGGAGGAATTCGCCCGACTCATGGATGAGTTCTCACAGGAAAAGCTACCCTTCTCCTTTTCCGATCCGAAGCAGCAATATCTCTATCGGGTAGCTCAGACCATCGATCGCCTGCTGATTGAAGAATACGGAATTCCTCCCCAAAAAGAACCATCACTACGCAGCGCTCGGTCGGTAAACCGCCTTACCCTACCGCCCCCGTCGCCAACCAATAGCCGCTCTCCCCAGAACGATCCGATCGCGGAGCTAGCCGAGCGGCTCAAAGTGGCCGAAATCGATCGGGATACTCCAATGGTTTCGCAAGATCTGTTGGTGGCTTCGCCCGGCCTCTACCTCGACTCGACCGTAGGTGCCCGCGCGGGTACGGAACCCTACTCCGAGCAGATGCGCGAACAGGAGATTCGCCTGCGGGCGGCAGAGGTCAACCTCAAGCAAAGCGAAGCCCTCGTTCAGCGGGCCCGTGCCGTCTACATGACCCTGGGAAATGACAATCGCAACGCCAACTCCATTACCGGCGTGTTACCCGACACCGAAAACGGTACCCTGCACCTGCGATTTCGGATGCCCCTGCCCATCCAGCACTGGATCTTCCGCGTCGACGGTACGCCGCAGCAGCAATTTCACACCAACGACACGACCAACCAAGGACGCAATTTGGTGCTCCGCTGGGACGATGCCCCGGATTGGCTCGACGATGAAAACCTGATCGTGCGCATCGATCTGTTCGACGAGCGCACGCAAACCCGGATTACGTATCTATAACCAATGGCGCTTGATTTAGGAAGAATCCAGGAACAGATCGCTTTCGCCCAGGACATCATCAACAACCTGTTGCTCAACGATCAATTGAATCGCGATCAGGTCGAATCGTTTTTGGACCTGCTCAGTCCCCTCGTGGCAGAACTGGCCGAGGAACGGGGCAACCTGATCATAGATTTAGACAATCGCCCACGGCCCGAGCGCAACGAGGCCGCTCAGTGGTTCGATTCTATTGCCTGGACAACGGCGATCGGCCAAACCCTCCTGCGGAAATTCAACACCGTGCTGGCGCGGTTTCGTACGGACCCTGCCATGGAGGCCGCTACCAATTCCGCACTAGACTGGGCTCGCAACGTAACCGGAGTGGCCCCCCCTTCGGCCGCAGGAGAGGCTTCGGAAGCCGCCGATGACCTAAACCTCGCCCTGCTCGAGATGCAACAACGGGTCCGTAGCCTCTACTCCGACCGCGCCTACCGCCGCATGGAATTCGGTGAGCTCTTCGAGGACGCACGGTATCAATACTACATAGCTACGTTCGACCAACTTTCCACTCAAAACATCAATCGCCTGTACGATGAAATTGAGGCACTAGGTGGCATACAGGGAGCCGATCGGAATTTCATCGAGCAGTTCCGGGCACTTCCATTCTACGCGAAACACGCCACTAGTCTCGAAGGCCGCAATGCAATTGTGAACTCTCAGGTACTGTTGTCCATAATCGGGCTGTCCGACGAACTCCCCCAACCGGAAAGAGCTCTTTCGGGATTTACCACGGGATCTGATGAAGAGGTGAAACAGGACATCGACTTCGTTTTTTTCCGCGTCGAAATCGGATCGGCAGCCATGACCGGCACTCGGTACGGTGATTATCAATTTGCTTATCCGCTGGAGCAATTGACCGATCACGGCTTACTCAGCCTCCACGATATGCTGGCTCCGATTTCAAGTAGTAATAGCCTTCGGGAGTTGGCCAATCCAACTGATGCAAGTGATGTCCTCCGTACTACGGAGTTTTTCCGGGATCCAGAAAATGATGAAGAGTTTTGGGAGCATACCTTTCTGAACGAAGAACGACCGGACGGATTTCCAGCGACCCGGGAGGTTTCCATCATGGATGAAGTATTCACCAAATCCCACATGCTCAAAGGCATCTCCCTCAGCGTACTGCGCGACATAAAGGAGTTGCCTACCTTGCAGCAATGGGTGTATGAGGCTTTGGACGATCAAGCTACCTTTCTCCAGCGCATGCGCTATTTATTCCCAAAGCTCTACCGGGTGGAGGCGAAATATCCGCGATTCTTCGATTACGGCGCACCCGGAAGAGTGGATCATCTCCCTGAATAAAAAGCCTCCGTCGGGATTGCCTATCTTCCGGATAAAGAAGTCCTTGTCATGTACCGACCGACTCTCCTACTCCTCCTTACTGCCTCCTTGTTGATAATCGGCTGCCAATCGCCGGAACAGGCTGCACAATCGGACCCCGTAGCGAAATCGCTCGAATACCAACCCTGGGAAACGACCGAAAAACCGGTCGGCTCTGCCGCTTTTCTCGGCCTGGGCCCCTATGCCAAATGCCTCTGCACGGCCGTCTTTGAGTCCAAGCGCCAACCGGAGGAATTCGCCGCCAATAGCGGCGGCATCATTCTGGAGGAGGTTTACCTCGACGACGTCCGCTACCAAATCGACCGCGACCAGAAAACGGCCACAGCTAGCCTGGGCGACAGCATTCAACGCACCGCTACCTACGTTGGCGATCAGGGCTGTATTCTCGACATTGACAAAGGCCTCTACTTCGACCCCACACCAGTCGCCTCCGCCCTGCCACCCGCGGAAACTCTGGACTGGCCCATGGGCGACCAAACGGCTCAGGTATCAGAGATTTATTCTAATACATTGCTTTCAAAAGCAGGTGATTACGCGTTCGATTCGCTGGCCGTTACTGCCGCCTTTCTGGTTATTCACCGGGGGAGCATCATTTTTGAACGCTACCGGCCCGACGTTACCAAAGAAACGCAACTGGAAAGCTGGTCGATGGGGAAAAGCCTTACAGCCACCCTGATCGGCCGCCTGCTACAGGCCGGAAAGCTATCCCTTGATCAGACCGCTCCCATCGAAGAATGGCAACGAGAAGGGGACCCCAGAGGCCAAATCACCATCCGCCATTTACTACAGATGAGCAGTGGCCTGCGGTTCCCTTCCTACGGCCGCACGCAAGACAGCACCGTGGCGGGCTCGGGCACCTACGACGGCCAGCTACCCCTCGCGCAACTGACGCACATCTACCCGTACACCGGCTCGATCAATGTCTTCGATTTTGCGGTCAATCGTCCCCTCGAATTCGCCCCCGGCAGCAAGGGTGCGGGGCAGTACCGCAATTGCGATCCGCTGACGCTCGGATACATCCTTCGGCAGCAAATTGAGTCGGAAGGCGGCAATTACTGGACGTGGCCGCAGGAACAGCTTTTCGATAAAATTGGTATACGTCGCCAGTTATTGGAAACCGACCGCTACGGCAACTTCATCCTCACCGGATACGACTATGGCACCGCCCGAAACTGGGGTCGATTGGGCATGCTGTATCTACAAGATGGAGTCTGGTTGGGTGAACGCTTACTCCCGGAAGGCTTTGTCGACTTCGTGTCTACCCCCGCCGAGCCCTGGGAAGATCCCATCTACGGCGGCTTGTTTTGGTTGAATACGCAAGGCATGTACCCATCTCTCCCGGAAGATGCCTTCGCCATGCGGGGCGGCGGCGGGCAAAACGTTGTGGTGGTGCCATCGCTCGACCTGATTGTCGTTCGCCTGGGGCATAGCAGAGGAAAAGAGCACGTAGCCGCATCGCTCAATCGCGCGCTGGAAATCGTCGTGGAGGCAGTAAACGGCAAATAAGGCAAAGCATCGAGCAGCCAAAACTGCCGATGCCTTGCCCTCAGAATAACCACCTTAGGCTTTGCCAATCCAAATCGTCATTTCCCCAAATGACGCTTGAACATAATACATTGGCAAAACTCCGGACTTTGACGGCAATTAGCATCCTCCGAAATTAGGAGGACCGAAAAATCCTCAAAAAAGGGGAGTGCCGGTAACGAGACCTATCCGGCCACCGTTTATCCTCATAAATGAGGATATTTATAGTCTCCCCCAAAGAAAGGATGTTTAGCTACCCTGATTTTGAGAAATTGCCCCATTATTTCCCGAATAACCATCATTCAAAGCGAGTTGATTTGGAGCGATTTGTGTTTTTATGGCTGCTTTTATCGCCTCTACTGTTAGCCGCACAGCGAGGTTCCAACATCGTGAAGGGCGAGGTTCACATGGTTGCCTCTCCCAGCCCCGTTCAAAAGGGCAATCACTACAATAAAGACGGCACGGCCATCATGCATTCGGACGACCCCATGGCCCACCCGGACCACAACATCATCGTCAGCCTGCACCCGCTTTCCTTTAGCCCGGAAGTCAGCCCTACCGAAAACGCGGTCATTACTCAAAAGGAACAAACGTTCCTGCCGCACGTCCTGCCAATTACCAGGGGGTCGACCATCTACTTCGTCAATGAAGACCAGTTTTTCCACAATGTGTATTCCCTCTCGCCCGGCAATCGATTCAACATTGGGCGCCGCCCGCCAGGCAATTCGTACCCAATCGAGATCAAAAAATCGGGGATTTTCAAACTGTCCTGCGACATCCATTCCCACATGAACGCCGTCATCCTAAGCCTGGACACGCCATATTTCACCCGGGTTACCGAGCAGGGTACCTTCGAGATCAATCAGCTTCCGGACGGCTTGTACCGCCTGGAAGTGTATCATCCGCGGTTTAAGAAGAAGATCGACCACCTCTCGCTCAGCAATGGGCAAGTGATTTCGAAAAAATTCTCTTTCAACAACCTATGAGGAGGGAATGAAGTACCTAATCGCAATATGGATCACGCTGCTACCCGTCTTGGGATGGGCACAATTGCAACTAGACCTGAACGCCAACCTCGACCTCGAACTCACCAAAGCGGGCAGGCAATCGCATTACTACTACAACGAAATTTTCCAAACCACCACCGACTGGGCATTAGACGTCCCCGAAATTAACCTGATCGCCGGCATCCGCTTTTCCCCCAACTGGTCGGTGAATGCCCGCTTCCTGGTGGAGCGTCAGGCCGGCTTTCGCTTCAATGTCGGCCAGAACCTCGATACCTACGATACGCGATTTCCCCAGCTCAATGTCGAATGGCTCTCCAACGACCGCACTGTCAGCCTGAAAGCAGGTCGATTTATCAATCCCTTCGGCAACTTTAACCACAAGCAACTCTCCATCAACCGGACCTTCATTGCGCTCCCCCTGGCGTACGGCTACTACGTGAATATCTCCAATCAGGTAGGGTTCGTTGAAAACCTCGGAGAAGACACCAATATCCGAATCAATGGTTTCCCCGACTGGGGCACGAATCTGATTTACAACGAGGGCTATGCGGCCGGATTGTTGGTAAACTGGCGGCTGGATTCGGTGAAAAATACCCGCCTGAGCGTGGCCGTGACCACGGGAGCAGCCAATCAATCCACTAGCCTTTCCGATCCACTACACCTCGGAATTATATCTAAAATCCTGCTGCGTCCGACGTACTTCTGGGAGCAGAGCTTCTCGCTCAGCTTTGGTTCCTTCCTCGAATCCTCCGAGTTTTCGGATCAAATCGACAACCTGCGGAGCCACCACCAGCTGCTCCTCGGCACGGGCTACAAACTAGGAGCCGGGTATTTCGAAGTCTCCGGGGAGGTAATCGGTGCCTGGTATTGGGTGCCCTATTTTTTAAGTGACGAAGAACAGGCTATTTCAACCAATTCAGCGCAAAATGTATTCAGCTTAAACAGCTACACGGACGTGCGATTCGAGTTCCCCTTCCTTCCGGGTAGCTATTTGGCGGTACGGTCCGACCTGTTGTGGTTTGGCAATTTTCAGGATGAGGCCGGGCGTCGCCGCCGCTGGGATAAAAACGTTTGGCGCAATACCGTTGCCGTGGGATACAAGATCACGCCATTCCTGTTGGCCCGATCTTCTTTTTCGTGGCAGTCTATTGAAAACGAGTCGTTTGATCCGCATCAGCGCGTTTTTCGGCTAATGGTTACTTTTTACATATGAAGCGATCGGTGATTGGAATAGCGTTGTTTTTGTTGCTCCACCTGGTCTTGGTGGGGCAACAAAATTCCACGTTTTTCTCGAAGAAAGCCTTCCCCGAGCAACCGGCCGTGGAATCGTTGCTCCGGACGGAACGTACCGATTCCGTCCAACAAGTCTGTAAGCGCGTTCTCCAGCAAGCCAACAATCTCGTTCAACGGGGCATTGCCACCTTTTATCTGGGTAGAAGTCATTTTCTGGAGCTGGATGAGCAGGAGGCAATACACTGTTTTGAAAAGGCCAATCAGTTTTTCCGGCAAGCTACCTTCGAGGAAGGCCTCGCACTTAGCTACTTCGAGCTGGGCCTGATTGCCTTTTACGGGGGCGACATGGCTACGGCGCACACCCACTTCGACCAGGCCATGCCGTTTATCCGGAAATTGAGTAATCCGCACCTCCTCTACGATGCGCTCGAAAACAATGCCATCGCCGAATACAATAGCACGGGCAACAGTCAGGCCTCCCTGCAATCGCTGAAAGAGGCGCTAAAGATCGCCACCGGTTTGGGGGATGTAGCCAAAATCAAATCGGCCTACAATCAGATTGCCACCAATTACTATTCCATTGGTGAACTGGACTCGGCCACCCTCTACTTCGAGCAGCTCATCGAAATCAAACGCGAACTGGCCCATACGGGCGAGCTGATCAGCGACCTCAGTATGCTCGGCAAGTTGTATCAGGAGCGCGGCGATTACGTAAAGGCTCAGTACTACCTGATCGATGCGCTCCGCCAGGCGGAATACACGCGAGACACCCACAACATCATGAATTTGTATACCGACATCGCCGAGGTGTACATGGCCCAGAAAGTTTGGGATAAGGCCCTTGCCCATTCCCAAAAAGGGGCAGCCCTGGCCCGCCGCAAGCACATTCAGTTTATCGCCGCAAAAAACCTCCAGGCACAAGGATTCATTTTTTCCCAACTCGATTCCATCCCGCAGGCGCTGGATAAATACCAACAAGCCCTGCTGTTGTACAAAGAATTAAACAATAACGTCGAGGCCGCTGATATCGAAATGCAGATGGGGTCCCTCTACCAAAGTGCCCACAACTACACGGCTGCCCGCCGGTATCTCGATGAAGCATTGGCCCTGCGCAACGGCACTAACGACCAAATGGGGCTGCTAAACGTGCAATTAATGCGCGCCGAATTAGAAATCAAGGAAGAACAGGGCCAGCGCGCCATCCCCATTTTGCGGCAATGCCTCGATTTGAGTACGGCAATGAATCATCAGGAAGGGCTTCGGAAAACCTATGCCCTCCTCGCTTCCGCTCACGCCCAACGGGAAGATTTCAAAAGCTCCTACGAAGCATTACAGCAGTACAACGCCATTAACGACAGCATTCGCTCCACGGAAACCACCCGGGTGATCAGCGAACTCGAAACCCACTACGAAACCGAAAAGAAAGATCGGGCCATCGCCGAAAATCAAATCCTAATCGAACGCAAGGAGGCCGAAATTCGCCGCGGCCGGTACCAAAATATCATTTTGCTCATTAGTATTAGCCTCGTGGCGCTACTCGCTATTGCGCTGTTTTTCATTTATCAGAAAAACAAACAACTCCACCAGCAGCGCATTGAAATGCTCCAAAATGCACAGGAGGCCCAGCGGTTGTTAGCCGTCGTAGAGGGCGAAGAAAAAGAACGCCGCCGGTTTGGCCGGGAGTTGCACGACGGCCTGGGAGCGTTGCTGGCCTCCACCAAAATGCGCATCGATGCCCTCCAAAAAGAATTGCCCCACATCAAACAACTGCCGGTCTACCAAAGCGCCGAACAACTGATCGACCACGCCTGCCAGACCGTCCGGGAAATTTCCCACGACATGATGCCCCGGGTAATCGACCAGCAGGGGCTGGAAAAGGCCGTCGAAGAACTCTGCCTGACCCTCAGCGCCACTCAGGGCCTCGAAGTCAATTTCATCCCCTACGGACTGGATCAGTACCTCGATAATCGGCTTTCCGCCACCGTATATCGCATCATTCAGGAATTACTGCGCAACGTCGTCAAACACGCCCAGGCTAGTACCGTGATTGTCCAAATCACCGCTGAAAACGATTTCCTCAGTATCGTCGTGGAAGACGACGGCTGCGGCTTCGACCCGGAAGACAGCTCCCTCCGAAAGGGAATCGGACTGGATAATGTCTCCTCCAGGGTGAAGCTCTTAGGTGGACATCTGACCATCGATTCTGAAATGGGCGAAGGAACGACCATGAACATTAATATACCGATTAAACGCAACCTATCGTGATTAATACCCTAATTGTAGAAGACCATCAAATTGTAGTAGACGGCCTGTTGTCGCTGTTGGAAGGCGAAGAGCACATCCGGGTCGTAAATGTGGCCCTCACCGGAGCAGCCGCCATCGAGTTGGCGGCCTCCACGGAGATCGATTTAATCTTGCTGGATATCAACCTGCCCGATAAAAGTGGCCTCGAAATCATGAAAACCATCCGGAAGCAGGAAGCAACTCCTCCTATCAAATTCATCGCCCTGACCATGCACGGCGAATTGGGCTACATCAACAAAATGTCGCAGGCGGGCGTCGATGGTTATCTCCTGAAGAACACCAGCCGCAAGGAAATCCTGCAGGCCATCCACACCGTGATGGCCGGAGAGCGCTACTTCTGCAAGGAAGTGACGCAGTTGCTCGTCAACCGGGCCTACAAACCCCGCACGCCCAAGTCCACCGATTTCATCCAGAAGCTCACTCGGCGGGAAAAGGAAATACTCCGCCTCATCGTCGAAGAAATGACCACCGACGAAATCGCCGATAAATTGCACATCGGCGCCACCACCGTCATTTCCCATCGCAAGAGCCTGCTCCGGAAACTAAATGCCAAAAACACCGCGGGAATCGTGCGGGCAGCATTCGAATTTGGATTGCTGAATGGTTAGCGGTACGGTTTCGCAGCATTCCTGCCGCGATTTTATTCAAATGGTTTGCAGCGCTTTCTTATTTTATGTCCAGGACTGGGTAAAACTTTTTTCATCCTGGCGAGAGCTAGGCCCTGTGGGTTCTGGCGATGCTCCTTTTGGAGTGCGTACTTGGAACTCAGGGTTGGGGCAGGGGCCCTAACCCTGAGTAAAACGAGACAAGAGCAGAAGTCCAGGTTCCGTAAGGGATGCGCTCGCAGACGGATTAAGAAAGTTTAAACCAGTTCCCAAAGTCCGTTCACCAACGCAAACCAAATCAATGAAAACATACGACCACATCATCGTGGGCAGTGGGCAAGCCACGGGGACCTTACTCGGCCGACTTATTCCCACCGGAGATTCCATCGCCGTCATCGAGGCAGCGGAGGTAGGCGGTTCCTGTGTCAATTACGGCTGTACGCCTACCAAAACCCTCGTAGCGAGCGCCAAGGCTATCCACCAGGCGCGCAGGGGCGACTTTTACGGATTCCAAACAGGGGGTGTTCAACTTGATTACGATCGGGTGCGCGACCGGATGAACGAAGTGCGCCACGGAAGCAGAGACGGCTTGACGAACTGGATGGAAACCACCGAAAACGTAGCCTTGATCCGGGGCCATGCTCGCTTTACCGGTACCCAAACGCTCCAAATTGGCAATCAAGAAATAGCAGGCCGGAAAATTTACCTCAATGTGGGCACTCGCCCCCGCCGCCCGAACATTGAAGGGATCGACTCCGTCGGCTGGATGGATAGCGCCCGCCTACTCGACCAACCAACCCTGCCAGAGCACCTCATTATCCTGGGTGGGGGATATATCGGAGCCGAATTTTCCCAGATATTCCGGCGCTTCGGTGCCGAGGTCACCATAGTTCAGCGCGAAGATCAACTCATGCCCCGGGAAGACCGCGATGTGGCCGAAGCCATCCAGTCCTTCCTGGAGGAAGAAGGCATTCGCGTCATCTGCAACGCCAATGCCGTTTCGGTAAAGGAAGAAAGCGGCCGGGTACACCTGACCGTCGAGGTCGATGGCCGTCAGCAGATCATATCCGGTTCCGATTTATTAGTGGCGGCCGGCCGCATTCCCAACAGCGATACTCTCCAGCTGGAAGCCGCCGGCATCCAAACCACAGACCGTGGGTTCATCGAGGTCGATGATTTTTGCCGCACCAACGTGCCCGGCGTATTTGCCGTTGGTGACGTCAACGGCCACGGAGCCTTTACCCACACGGCCGTCAACGATGCGGAAATCGTGCTCGATCACCTCTTCGGCGGCCAGCGCGCCCTCTCCAAGCGCATCCCCATTTACGGCCTCTTCACCGATCCGCCCCTGGGCCGGGTGGGCATGACGGAGAAAGAAGCCCTGGCTTCGGGCAAAAAAGTGCTGAAAGCTACCCGCCCCATGTCCAAAATCAGCCGAGCCAAGGAAATGGGCGAAACCAAAGGCTTCGCCAAACTGCTGGTCGACGGCGATACCGACCTCATCCTGGGCGCTTCGATCCTCGGGCCGGGGGGCGACGAAATTATCAATATGTTTGCCGCCATCATGCACAGCGGCATCAAATGCCGCAACTACCGCCGCGTCGTACTGGTGCATCCCACCGTATCGGAATTGATGCCCTTTATATTGGATGGGATCAAAGATGCGCGCGAGGCGGGAACCTGAACCGGTCTTTTTTCGTCGAGAAGTCCACCGCTAAACGGTCGTACATCCGTAAAAGAGTAAATATTCTCGTACCTACTGCATTAAATTTTAATTTTAAAAACGAATAGAACTAAACCGGATCGTGCCGTCGATGAGAAAAATATCGCCCCTTTAGTCGTATAAATTTTGACTAGGTGTTATCTTAATCGTCGAAAAATACTCACAAAATGAAAAAACAACTCTTACTACTTGCATTGATTTTGTTTTCAGCAGAATGCATTTACACCCAATCTGAATCAGACCAAATCGAAAACTTAGAATGGCGAGCGATTGGGCCTGCTAACATGGGCGGCAGAGTATCGGATATCGATGGCATCCCTAGTGATCCTAGTACTTTTTATGTATCGGGAGCAGATGGCGGTGTGTTTAAGACCACCAATGGTGGCGTGACATTCGATGCGCTTTTCACTGACCAGAGGGCTTATTCCGTAGGCGCTCTAACGGTTGCTCCTTCGGATCACAATGTCCTGTGGCTAGGCAGCGGGGAAGGCGATCCCCGCAATAGCGTCGGCTACGGTAATGGCGTATACCGGTCGATCGATGGCGGGCAAAGCTGGGAGCACCTCGGCCTTGATGATACCGAACGAATCAAGCGCATTGTCGTCCATCCGGATGATCCAGATGTAGCTTGTGTATGTGCTATGGGGCATGAATGGGGGCCGAATGAACAACGTGGGGTTTTTAAAACCACCGATGGCGGCAAGAATTGGACCCAAGTATTGTATTTAGATGAAGATACCGGTTGCTCCGATATTGCCATGGATTTATCTAACCCAAGAATATTATATGCGGGCATGTGGACCTTCCGCAGGCGTCCGTGGCGCTTTGATGGCGGGGGGGGCAATACCGCTGTATATCGCTCCAAAGACGGAGGAGACACCTGGGAAAAAATTATGAAGGGTTTACCGGATGCCCCAATGGCCAGGATCGGTTTGGCCGTTGCCCAAAGCGAGCCGAATATTGTATACTTAGTAACCGAATATCCCGATGCTTCCGGAACACTCTTCAGGTCGGAAGATCGGGGCAATTCCTGGAAATTGGTCAACAAGGATCCGAATATCAACTTTCGGCCTTTTTATTATAGCGATATTCGGGTAGACCCAAACTATTCCAATATTCTCTATTCGCTTTCCGGTGGCCTTTACAAATCTACGGATAGTGGAAAGAGCTTCGAACGCATTGCTGATGATGTACACGGGGATCACCAGTCCTTTTGGATCGATCCAGATAATTCCCAGCGGCTTCTGAGTGGTAGCGACGGGGGGTTTCAGGTGTCCTACGATCAGGGAGCCACCTGGGATATTATCAACAACGTGGAGTTATCTCAATTCTATCAATTGAATGTGGATAACCAGGATCCTTATCAGGTGTACGGAGGCCTTCAGGATAATGGATGCTGGACCGGCCCCAGCAATTCCTTGAATTCGAAAGGCATATTGAAGCGGCATTGGAAAAGAATTAGCTACGGCGATGGCTATTATGCGGTGCCAATCCCCGGGAATGAACACGAAGTATATACTAATTTGCAAGGCGGTGTGCCTTTTCATGTAAATACGAATACCGGTGTGGTACGCAGTATCCACCCATATCCCAAAATAATAGGCTCTGCTGGTGATGCGATTGAAAACCACAAATACCGTTTCAATTGGGATTCGCCCATTCACATTTCACCGCACGATCCCAATACCGTTTATTTTGGTGGGAACGTCCTTTTCAAAAGTACCGATCGAGGGCATAGCTGGACTGAAATCAGTGGCGACCTGACGACCAACGATAAAGAAAAGCAACGAACATCCGGTGGGGAGATTTATCAGGATAACACGGCAGCCGAATTTCATTGCAGTATCCTATCCATCGCAGAATCTCCGGTTGAGGCCGGTGTCATCTGGACGGGGACGGATGATGGCAATTTACACATCACCCGCAATGGTGGCGAGTCCTGGTCGGATGTGACCAGCAATGTAGGCGGGATGCCCGATTTTGCCTGGATTGGCAAAATTCATGCTTCGGAGCATGATGCCGGCACCGCATTCGTAGCGGTAGACCAGCACCGGATGGATGATTTCAGCCCGTACGCGTTCATGACGACTGACTACGGGAAAACCTGGAAAAAAGTGATCAACGGTTTGCCCAAGGACGATTACGTCAAAGTGATCCGCCAGGATCCACACGATCCCAATACGTTGTACATCGGAATGGAACACGGTATCTATATTTCCTGGGATCGGGGAGCAAACTGGACCCGCATCAATAATAATTTACCCCCGGTTTCGGTGAGGGACTTGCGCATTCATCCGCGGGAAAGAGACCTCATTGTCGGAACCCACGGCAGAGGCGTCTGGATTCTTGATGATGCTCGCCCCATTTCTGAAATGGACGAGGCCCGGGAAAAGGACGTCCATTTATTTCCCGTTCGCAGAGCGACCCGTTGGCATTACTACAGTCAGATTGAAAATATGGGGCAACGCACCTACAAAGCTGCCAATCCAAAATATGGTGCCTACATCAACTTCTATTTAGCAGAAGATGCCGAGGAACCGGTCCGGGTAGAAATCACCAATGAAGCGGGTACGTTGGTGCGAAAATTAAATGATTCAACGGCAACCACCGGCCTGAACCGAATGGTTTGGGATTTGCGCTCCGAAGGGGCTGTACCCTTAAATAATCCGCCTCGCAGTGGCTGGCGCTCCGGTCCGTTTCGACCTTTAGTCCCCCCGGGCACTTACCAGGCCAAATTATTCGCCAATGGCCAGGAATTAACCACTACGATCGAAGTACGAGCTGATCCGCGACTGGATTTAGAGCAGAAAGACTACGAAGCACAAGCAGCAGACGTGGATAGGTTGCAGAATATACTATCGCAGACCAATCAATTGATCAACGAATCCGAGGATATTTTGGCGCAACTTGGAGCACTTAAGCACCGATTGAAAACTGCCGAAGGCGATGATAGTGAAACTACTCTAACGGCCCTGATGGATTGTTGGAAGCAAATAGAAGCACTGCAGGATGAATGGAGGAGACCACCACCCAATATGGGTTATCGCCAAAAACCCAGGTTGCGCGAAGAAATTAGATCGCTGCTATTTGCCATCGACGGCGCGCCCGCCAAACCAACGCAACCTCAACTAGATCGCATTCGCTCCTTGGAAGATGAAACGGAGAAGGCCATCCAATCTTTTGAAACCGTAGTGAATGAAGAACTTTCTCAGCTGAATTTATTGGTGAAGGATATGCCTACCGTGCATTCTGCCCTGAGAAAACCCTAGAGATACAAGGTTAGCACCTCTTAATTTCACTTTTGGCACCCTTTTTTGGCTTGGCTCCGAAAAAGGGTGCCCAATTTTTTGTCTCTCCCAATACACATTCTCTACTCAAAACCAC
>CAZDET010000062.1:2788-27987 GCA_964504335.1 uncultured Saprospiraceae bacterium | reverse complement strand
GCGCTTATCAACACAGAAGCAAGCCCAAAACGCCCAAAACTATCGTACCGACCAGTTTGGTGCGTTTGCCCTAATAATTGAATATGATTATGCACGAAGAACTCTCTACCCTCCAGATCGGTATCGTCCAGATGGCTCCGGTTTTGCTGCACCGGGCGGCCACCCTGGACAAGATGCGCGACTATGCCAATGAAGCGGGCCGCCGGGGCTGCCAATTGCTGGTCTTTAGTGAGGCCTTGTTGCCGGGCTATCCTTTTTGGCTCGACTTTTCCGATGGGGCGCGCTTCAATTCCGAATTGCAAAAACGCCTGCACGCGCGCTACCTCAAGGAGGCCGTAGATATCGAGGCGGGTCATCTGGACGAATTGTGCCGGGTGGCAAAGCAGCATGGGATGGCTATATACGTGGGTATCATTGAGCGCCCCCGCGAGCGAGGGGGACATAGCGTATACTGCACACTGGTATATATCGATGCGGAGGGGCAGGTGCGTAACCGCCACCGCAAGCTGCGGCCCACCTATGAGGAGCGGCTGAGTTGGTCGCCCGGCGATGGGCATGGGCTACGCACCTTTCCCCTCGGTCCCTTTACCGTGGGCGGGCTCAATTGCTGGGAAAACTGGATGCCCCTGGCGCGGGCAGCGCTGTACGGATTGGGCGAAAACCTGCACGTGATGGTCTGGCCTGGGAATCACCGCAACACCCACGACCTGACGCCGGTGGTGGCAAAAGAAGGGCGTTCGTTCGTCGTTTCTGCCAGTGGTTTATTCCGAAAGGCCGACTTGCCCGACGACCTGCCCGAAATCGAATACCTCCGCGAACGGTGTCCCGAGCAGCCCGCCGATGGGGGCTCCTGCCTCGCCGCACCGGACGGCAGTTGGATTATCGAGCCCATCCGGGGCCAGGAAGGATTGTTTGTGGGCGAAGTCGACTTTCAGCGGGTGCTCGAAGAGCGGCAAAATTTCGATCCCTCCGGGCATTACAGCCGGCCGGATGTGTTGCGGCTATCAGTCAATCGGGAACGGCAGGTGGTGGTTTCGGTGAAAGATTAAGAACCCACACAGGCACTTGTGGCATATTAACTCAGCAACAAAAAATCGAGGTGATTTTCTCGGTTGATCACTTCGAAGGTCGCCTCCGAATAGGTGGTTAACCAAGATTTTGGAGCCTTCCGCTGTTTGGAATGCGTTGTGCTTCGTCTGTGAATAGCAACTCGTATCCTGCCTGCTACCAGCCGATTTAGCTGCCCCAAATTGCGACTGGAAAGCACATCGAAATATTCCTGGCGGTCTGCGTTTATCGACAACCTTTCATAAGGCAGGTCCCTTACCACTGGAAACCCGACCACGACAGATGCCACGCGTTTTTCCGGGCCGTGGCTGCACATAGAGGCACCCCGTTCCGATCGGTTTCCCGATCGACCTTCCTCCGCAGATACACGCGATAGCCGTCTTCAGTCGATTCGTAAACCGCCTTTAGCCCTTTTAGGTGGATCGATCTGTTTTCACCCTCAACGAAAGCGATGAAGTGGGAATCCTGGGAAAGGCCAAAGGCCGCAGTGTTGATGTCGACGTATATACCCCTTTCGGCGTGGTTTCTCCAATCTTGTGGGCGGGTTTTCCCCTGGGCAGTACGTAACATGGCTATTGTGGTTTCGAATAAGCAATCAGATTCTTTAAGGTGTCATTAGTAAAGACTAACTCATACACCATAAGGTCGCCTCCCGGCGGAAAATGTGACCAGGTTATTTGGACTTTTTTTGCTTATTCCCAAAAAACTACCCGTTGCCGCGGATAATCGATCGAAAACAAAAACCGGCTCAGAAAGGGGTATCCCAGGATGCCGTCCAGGGGTTGTTCTGCTACGGCCCTCAAATGCTCCATAGACAGTTTGGAAAAGGAAAGTGGTTCGAGCGAATGGTTGCCCAAACGAATACCGTCGAGGGTGTAGTGGGCAACCCGTTGCACGGTTTGGTCGAGGCCTTGTACTTCGTGTTGAACTTCCTCGACAATGCGTTCCTTCGACAGCCGGCCGAAGGCCGCCGGATCGATGATATTACCGGCGGCTCCCGTGTCGAGGACAAAGTCAAAGGTTTCCCGCCCAATAGACAACCGGATGATGGGTAAATGCCCGGCAAAGGAAAAGGAGAAATTTGCCATCGGTTGGCGGGCGTGGTAGAGCGGGTTGGTTCCGTCTTCGTAAAAGAGCAGCTGCCGGTTCTGGTAGTCGAAAACAACATCCCAGTCCTGTAATTGATCGAAGCCAATAATGCCGAGTAGGGATTCGCCGGTAGCTTTCTCAAAGTGAGACAAGTCTACTAGTAATACCATCAAGGAGGGCGTACGCTGAGGGCCCCAGCAGAAGTCGGTAGTAATGACTTCCCCGACGGGTACCGTGTTGCCGCTACCAACCCCCTGGATTGTCGGGCGCTTCGGCTTGCGGTTGAGAATTAAATGGGGAGCCCCCGTATCGACCAGAAAGTTTCCTTTTTGTCCAGCAATCGCTGCTTGCACGTAAATCAGCCGGCGCTTCAGCTCAAAATGGTGCCGGTTAGTAGGACCAGCAATTTCTGCCGCGTAGGAGACAGTGGGCGCCAGGCTGGCCACCGGTGCCGGTACTCTTTGGCTGGCACCCCAGGTATTGATTGCCAGCCAGAAGATCAAGGTTGCTACGTATTGGTACGTCATTTTCTGGATTTTCAACCTGTCGGTAGCTGGTCGAAGCAGGTAAGTTAACAATTAGTTTAATTTAATTTAACAATTAGCTTACTTAAAGGTTCTTCCCCCCTATCTTTTTCGTATCTTTGGATCCCGTAACAATGTGAAATGCACAAGCATGACCAAGTATGTCTTTGTTACGGGAGGCGTCACATCTTCATTAGGAAAGGGCATTATCGCAGCATCGCTCGGCAAGCTGCTTCAGGCTAGAGGCTTTTCCGTAACGATCCAAAAGTTCGATCCCTACATCAACGTCGATCCCGGCACACTCAATCCCTACGAACACGGCGAGTGCTACGTGACCAACGACGGCGCGGAAACCGACCTCGATCTGGGGCACTATGAACGCTTCCTGAATCAAGCCACTTCGCAGGCGAACAACGTCACTACCGGCCGCATCTACCAAACGGTGATCAATAAGGAGCGGGCGGGCGACTACCTCGGGAAAACCGTCCAGGTGATTCCCCACATTACTGATGAGATCAAGCGGCGGGTACAATTACTCGGCAGCAGCAACGAATACGATATCGTGATTACGGAACTCGGAGGAACCGTGGGCGATATAGAGTCTCTGCCCTACCTGGAGAGCCTTCGGCAATTGCGCTGGGAACTGGGAAGCGATAACTGCCTGGTCATTCATCTCACTCTGATTCCTTACCTGAGTGCCTCCAAGGAGCTTAAAACCAAGCCCACCCAGCATTCCGTGAAAGAATTATTACAGACCGGCATTCAACCGGATATTCTCGTCTGCCGGACCGAGCACTCCCTGAGCCA
Source organism: uncultured Saprospiraceae bacterium (assembly GCA_964504335.1). Taxonomy (GTDB): domain Bacteria; phylum Bacteroidota; class Bacteroidia; order Chitinophagales; family Saprospiraceae; genus CAZDET01. The sequence goes on along the minus strand of CAZDET010000062.1, from coordinate 24,499 downwards.
GGACATTCGGCGCAAGTTGGCGCTGTTTTGCAATGTCGAGTTCACCTCTGTCATTGAGGCAATGGATGCGGAGACGATTTACGACGTCCCGCTTTTAATGCTCCGGGAAAACCTGGACACCACGGCAATTACAAAGTTGCGGTTGCCCAATCGACGGGAGCCGGACATGCGGAAGTGGAATAAATTCCTGCACCGGCTGAAGAATCCGAATTACGAGGTAACCATCGGATTAGTCGGCAAGTACAACGAACTACCCGACGCTTATAAATCGATCTACGAATCGTTCGTTCATGCCGGTGCGGTCAATCAGTGCCATATCCACATTGTACCCATCCACGCCGAAGCGCTGGAGAAGGACGAAACTACCTTTAAGCAGCATTTTGAGGGGCTTGATGGCATCCTGGTAGCTCCTGGCTTTGGAGAGCGTGGCATCGAAGGGAAAATTCAGGCCATCCGGTATGCCCGGGAAAATGGACTTCCCTTTTTCGGGATCTGCTTAGGTATGCAGTGTGCGGTGGTGGAAGTAGCCCGCCATTTGCTCGAACTATCGGAAGCATCCTCTACCGAAGTTAGCCCGAATACCCCCGATCCGGTTATTGCGTTAATGCCCGACCAAAAGACCATCACGAAGAAAGGGGGAACCATGCGCCTCGGAGCCTACACCTGCAAGCTGGAGAAAAACTCGGTGGCCCGCCGGGCTTACAAAGAAGACCAGATCCGGGAGCGCCACCGCCACCGCTATGAGTTTAACAACGATTACCTGGGCGCATTGGCCAAAGTGGGATTAGTAGCCACCGGCATCAATCCGGACACGAACCTGGTGGAAATTGTCGAATTTGTCAATCATCCTTGGTTCCTGGGCGTACAGTTTCACCCGGAATTGCGCAGTACCGTCGAGCAACCACACCCGCTGTTCGTGTCTTTTGTCAAGGCTTGCCGAGAACACAGTTACCGGATTTCGATCCGGGCCGGTGCAGCCCAAGGAGATGATTGAGCCATGCGAAAGTTATCGCTTCAGGAACTCGGCCGCCTCACTCCGGAGCAATACGCAACGGTACCCAAGGCGCCTATCCGACTGGTTCTGGACAATATTCGTTCGGCGCTCAATGTCGGTTCTGCCTTTCGCACAGCCGATGCCTTCACACTCGAACATATCTACCTGACCGGAATCACGGCCCAACCGCCCCACCGGGAAATTTTGAAAACGGCTCTGGGCGCCACGGATACCGTGAACTGGAGTTATGAGTCCTCTACGGAAATGCTCGTCCGACGGTTGAGCCGGGAAGGGGTAGCCGTTTACGCGGTCGAACAAACCACCGGTAGTGTTCCGCTTCAGGATTTCCATCCGCCAACCGACCGGCCCGTTGCGTTTGTTTTCGGCAATGAGGTACAGGGAGTGGATGCCGCTGTGCTACCACTCGCTGACGGTGCAATCGAGGTACCTCAATTCGGGACAAAGCACTCCCTCAATATTTCCGTCTGCTTAGGGATCGTGACCTGGGAAGTGTTTAGAAAGCTATGCCTGCGCTGATCTATCAGAAGAGCTTGAAGAGGTGCCCCATCGACAATTGCTTTGTGCGTAAGTAAGAGGCATTCTCATCCCGGGGAGGGATAACGATGGGGATACGCCCCACTACCTGGACGGAACTGTTGGCGAACGCCTCCATTTTCTCCGGATTATTGGTCAACAGGAGGATCTGACAAATACCGAGGTCTTCCAGCATGGTCGCTGCGATATCATAGTGGCGGTCGTCAACTTCGAGGCCCAGATGCACATTGGCTTCAATGGTATCGAGGCCTTCATCCTGCAATTCGTAGGCTTTCAGCTTGTTGATAATGCCGATTCCCCGGCCTTCCTGGCGCAAATATAGTACGACCCCGCCCTGCTTGGCGGCCATTTCGAGTGCCATAGTCAATTGTTCGCCGCAATCGCAGCGCCGGCTGCCGAACAGATCACCGGTGATGCATTCCGAATGAATGCGGGTGAGTACCGGTTGATTGGGATCACAGTCTTCGTGGACCAACGCGATGTGAGGCATCCAGTCGTCCGGATGCTCCGAGAAGGCCAGCATGCGAAATTTTCCAAAGGGCGTTGGAATGAGGGCCTCTGCCTGTCGCTTCAAATTAGAAGCCGTATCAGTTGGTTGGATAGTAACTGGTAACACCTCTTTTTGGATCATACAACAGCTTAACAGTTTCCACCCAAATTGAGTTGTCGGCAAAAACCAATCGGGGCAAGCGGAGATATTCCACTTGCCCCGATTGGCATATGCGATGAGTGGTTAGTTGCTCTTAGTACCCTCCGCGGGTAGATTCTTCTTTATCGTATCCGGTCGGGGGATCCATTTCAACGTCGCCCGGGCTGGCTACCCGAAACTCTACCCGACGATTCATGTAGCTGCTGTTTAAAGGTACCAGCGAGTCGTCGGCGCCCCGAAACTGAATAATCAGGCGGCCACGGCCGATGCCGTAGTTGTTCATGAAGTGGTCGACTACGGCCATTGACCGGCGATAAGACAACACCTCGTTGTAAGTCTCCGCACCGGTTTGGTCGGAATGCCCCTGAATAACCAGGCGCAATTCGGGATTTGCCTGAAGCATCCGGCCGATACCCGCCAGTGTACCATAGTCGCTGTATTTGATGGTAGCACTTTCGAGCGGGAAGTGGATCATGGGCAAGAACCAATCCTCCATAGAGTTCTTATCGGCCAGGTTACCGTAGCGCTCAAAGGCATTGTCAATCATTTCCTGAACGCGCTCTTCCGTTACGCCGCTTCCTCCGGCACCTCCGATTGGGTTGGTCACCACACCGTCGGCGTTGACGACCTCTCCGGCGCGAGGCGGATAGTATGGCTCCTTGTCTTTGTAATCGGGTACTCCGTCGCGATCACTATCCAGCGTACGGCCCTTCGTATCGACCGGTACTTCCGGGGGGGTATCGGGTTCTTGATCGATCGCATCGATGACCCCATCGCGGTCGGAGTCGGCCAGGGCCTCGTCCGTGCGCTTTTTCACCTGCTCGTCTACGCGTGCGAGCACTTCGTCGGTGGGGAATACCCAGTACAACGGCTCGGATTTAGTGGCCGTGTTGCCGATATTGAAGTTGAGGCTCACGCTCACGAAGTTCAGAATATCGATAAAGGCAGATCGCTGACTACCGTCGAACTGAATACCGTCGAGTAAGTCGTTGCGATTTCCGAGTAAGCCCGCCGCTTGGTATTCAACACCTGCATTGAACCGCGGGCTGACCCGAAAGGCAATGCCCACCCCGGCGGCCACGTGGGGAGCCAATTCTTGCTCCGTGACTAAATTGCGGGGATTTCGGTCAGAGCCGTTAGTCATAACGGTCGATTCGTAAAAGTTGGCGCCGCCGCCGACCATAGCGTAAATGCTGGTTTTCTTGATCGACCGACGAAAACGAAAGTTATTAAGAGTAAACACCCCGAAAACGGTGCCCGATAGCCAGGTCATATCAAACTCCCGGTCCGGTTTGTCCGGGGGGTTGACACCACTCGTCTGGCCGTACAGACCGTCTACGCGGAGGCTAAATACATAATCCAAGGACTTTCGAACGTGAAGCCCCAAACCGTAGCCAACTTCCGGGTCAATTTCCCCTGCTACGAACATAGCACCGGGAGTAATGCCCACTTCGAACATGTCGGAGGGCTTGATCTTGGGGGAAGTGGCTTCTTCTTCCTGCGCAGATAACAGGCTTACGGTCAAAGCCGAAAGAAGAAGAAGGAGGGTAAATTTTCGGTTCATCGCTAAATGTTTAATCTTCCTGATTTTGTTGGATGGATTTCCCGCCACCTAGACTTCGTTCCAAGCAAATTTTCAAGTGTATATCGCTTGCTTATCCGCAAGTTCAGGGGAGGAGGTCGGTATTGGGAAGTGTGGATTACTCGCTTTGCATGTACGTGCAAGAGGAGGTAATTGTTACGCCGAAATTGAGTGAATGTGGAAGTTGTCCGTTAGTTAGCATATCGGATGGACTGCTGATTACCAGATCGGGACAGCAATTTCCACCCAGCTGGATGTGTCTGCCCTTTAACAACTCCATTCTCCGGGAATAAAGTATGTATCTCCCCTTCCAAAGTTGAACCGTTTCCTAGTTTGAACTTGCTTTCCCAATAGTACTCTAATAATTTATGACATAAAAACCTAATTATCAAATCCTTACACAACAGCCAGGTCAATTGAAAAACTGGCACGCTTCCTGGGGAGCTCCAATTGCTTATTTTGGAGCTGATCTTATAGCTACATCTTTGAGGATGATTCAAAACTGGTTTCGCCCCGTCGAGTCGGCCAAGCGCCTATCCGGTGGTACTTTTCTCAAACACCTCCACTTTTTTCCTTCAAATTCGCATCCCGAGGGCTTGCGTGAATGCCAACTGGCCATTGTAGGAGTTGATGCCGAATCTGCTGATTTAGTGCGCAGTGTGCTTTATTCTTACCAATGGCACTTCGGCAATTTAAAGGTTTATGATCTGGGAAATGTGCTCCGTTCTGACGTCGAATTCACGATCCCCGCACTCCGGGAGCTGACGGCCAGCGGTATTCTTCCGCTGATTGTCGGTACGCACCCACGCTTCGTTCAGGCGCAGTACCAATCCTTCCTCGAATTGCGCAATCTAATCAGCCTGGCCGTAATCGACAGCGTCTTTGCCTGCTCCTCACCCGACGAGCAGGCGGCCGATGCCTACCTCGATCAGGCCGTCTATCGCAATGGAGATACGCTCTTCCACCTGGCACACATTGGCGGACAGGGGCACTTACTGCGAGCATCTGATTTACAGCTCATCGAAGAACGAAATTTTGAATCCATCCGTCTCGGCCGAGCCCGGTCGGACCTGCCGGCCGTCGAGCCCGTCATACGTGATGCCGATTTAGTGAGCATGCATCTGCGAGCTATTCGGGCCAGCGATGCCCCTGACCAATCATCGAACAACCCGAGTGGCTTCTTCTTGGAAGAAGCCTGCCAGATTGCCCGCTATGCCGGGCTGAGCGACAAGTTGCAATCCTTCGCACTTTGTGGGTTTCAACCGGGCGTACAGCTACGTGATCAGCAACAAACCGCCGCGGCAATGGCCCAACTACTCTGGTACTTTATCGATGGTTTTCACCAGCGCAAACAAGACTTCCCTATTTCCAATGAGGGGTTGACGGAATACATCGTCGATTTTTCACGTACCGAACGGCTGACCTTTTGGAAAAGCAGCCGTAGCGGACGCTGGTGGGTACAAACACCTGTAGAAACACCGCAGGGCTATACCCGGCATCGATTGATCGCCTGTAGCCACAGCGACTACCTCCAGGCGTGTAAAGGAGAATTGCCCGAACGCCTGATCAATGCCTTCAAACGGTTTGGTTGATATCGGCAATCAAACGGTCGAGTTGAATGCCACGGCTGCCTTTGATCAAAATGTGGTAACCTGGCCAGGACTGCTGCCAAAACCAGGCTTTTAGTTCCTCAACCGTGGCGAAATAAGGAAGGCCCGATGATTGGGCTACTGGTTCGAATCCCTCCCCTACCAGAATAATAGCTTCGTAATGCTGCGCCATGGCCAACCGGGCAATGTGCTCGTGTACTTGTTCGGATTCTTCCCCCATTTCCAGCATACTACCTAAAATCACCGCACGCGGGGCCCCGGCCATTTGGTGAAAGGTCTGGAGGGCGGCTTCCATGCTGGAAGGGTTGGCGTTGTAGGCATCCAGAAAGAATTCGATGCCTCCTACGCGGCGGCGTTCGGAACGGTTGTTTGACGACCGGTAGTCGGCAATGGCCCGGGCGATCTTATCGGAAGGTACTTTGAAATACTTACCAACTCCAACTGCCGTTTTCAGATTTTCAAAGTTGTGCTTGCCGGGTAGCTGAGTAGTTACCTGAATCAGTTTCCCTTCCTCGCCAAGAAATGCCAGTACGATATCGGGGTGTAATTCCACCGGCTTAATCTCGAATTCCGCGCTTCCAGCCACCGGCTCTGCCGAAGTCCGGTAGTAAATGGCATGCTTGATTCCCTCGGCCATTTCCGGTAAGTGCCGTTCATCGGCATTGACGAATACCGTTCCATTGGTGGCCCGTAGAAAATCGTATAGTTCTCCTTTTCCGAGACGGACGCCCATTTCTCCACCAAACCCTTCGAGATGCGCCTTGCCGATATTAGTGATCAGGCCGTGGGTGGGTTCGGCGATGCGGCACAGAGCCGCAATTTCACCTCGGTGGTTGGCTCCCATCTCGATAACCGCGATCTCCGCATCGGTGGGCATGGCCAGGAGGGTTAGCGGGACTCCGATGTGATTGTTGAGGTTCCCCTTCGTGACATGGACCTGATAGTGGCTGTCCAAAACGGCAGCAAGTAGTTCCTTGGTAGTCGTTTTCCCATTACTCCCGGTGATCGCTAAAATGGGAATATCGAACTGCCGACGGTGAAAACGGGCCAAATCCTGCAAGGCCGCTAGCGTATCGGGAACGAGTATCATTCGGTCGGAAGTGACCACCTCGGGGTCATCCACCAGGGCATAGGCAGCCCCTTGCTCGAGGGCCTGCGCAGCAAACTGATTCCCGTCAAATCGATCTCCCCGTAGGCCTATAAAAAAGTCGTCAGCAGCAACCTGGCGACTGTCCGTACAAACCAAGGGCGCTTCCCGAAAGAAGTCGTATAACTGAGCCGTGTCCATATTGATAGCAAGATACAGAATCCCTTCTTTTCCCTGAATAAACGATCCCGCAGTCGGCATGCCGACTGCGGGATCGAAGGAGCGGGTAGTACCTCCTGTATTTCTAGTAGCGACGCGCCTTCTTGTCGCGCTTGCCCTTCACTTTGAAGGTGTTGGCACCCGGACCACCGTTTCCGGTTGGAGCACCCACGCGAATCATGGCACAGCGGAAACCAACGGTGCGGTCACCCTTATCCTCGTCTTTGTAGCGGCGGGTACCCGGAGAGAGCCAGTAGGCGCGATCTGCCCAGGAGCCTCCCTTGAATACGCGGGCTTTATCGCTAATGAGCGTCGTCTTACCGTAGTCGTAGAAAACCTCTGATTCTTGGTCGCCGTCGAGGTAGTTGTACACCATGCCGCTCTTGTAGTTAGCGCGGTCGGCGGCTTCGTCGTCCTCTACGTAGCGGTACCGCAGGCGACCCAGGCTATCTTTTTCAACCGGGCGGCCGTTTTCGTCCATCTCCAGGTGTTGGAATTTGTTACCCCGGTAAGGGTTGAGGTCGTGGTTTTCCACGTCTTCCAAGGTAACGGAGGTCAATGGTCGGTAGAGGTCGAGCACCCACTCGTTTACGTTACCGGCCATGTTGTAAAGGCCGAAGTCGTTTGGCATAAAGGAGCGCACCGGAGCTGTCGGACAAGCGTTATCGTTGAGCTTACCGGCTACCCCCATGTAGTCGCCACGTCCCCGCTTGAAGTTGGCAAGAATGGCCCCCTGGTTGCGGTCGCGCTTCTGGTAGCGGACGGAGTTGCCCGACCAGGGATAGATCCGTCGGTCGGTGTAAAGCTCATCTTTTTCGTTAGCCTGGTTGCCTTGGAGGGCCAGGGCAGCGTATTCCCATTCGGCCTCGGTCGGCAAGCGGTACTCCGGCAGGAGGATACCATCTTCGAAGCGCACGGGGCGCTCACCGCCGGTGCGGAGGTCTTTCATCGGCTTCCGTACATCGCCCTGGTACTGACCAACCAGGTAGGCATCGGTGTTGAAGTTATCTTCATCTTTCTGCTCGGGATTCGGGTTGAGGACCCCTTTCTCGATGAGCAGCATTTCGTTTACCCGGTCGGAACGCCATTTTGAGAATTCGTTCGCTTGTACCCAGGTTACCCCTACCACCGGATAATCATCGTAAGCGGGGTGGCGGAAGTACGTTTCTACAAGAGGCTCATTGTAGCCTAGTTCCTCACGCCAGACGAGTGTGTCGGGTAGCGAATTTTGGAACACCTCCGGGTAGCTCTCACCGAATACGCGATCGATCCAGTAGAGGTATTCGCGGTAGTCCGTGTTCGAAATTTCGGTTTCATCCATGTAGAAGGACGCCACCGTGACGCGGCGCGGGATGTTGTTCCAATCGTAGGTGACATCCTCTTCGGTAACTCCCATAGTGAATGTACCGCCTTCGATCAGGACGAGATTGGGCCCCGTAATTTGACCTTCGTAGTCGGTCTTTTTTTCGTACCCCCCCCATTTCTGGTCATTGTATTTCCAGCCCGTTACGGCCGATCGCTCCTTCTTTCCACAAGAAGACAGCATCAGGCCAAGGCCCAGGAAGAGGGCGCTGAACTTCAACAGATTTTTCATTACCAATACCGAGTTAAATTTGCGAATCCACCAACAAATATATCAAAAACTACGTCGAAGCGTACCCCCATACCCGCGGAGGCAAACTTTAACACTTGTGGCTTACCTAAACATTCCGAAGCAGTCATTCCAGCGGTCTGCCCTGCGTTTGCGCTGCAAACTACGGCTATTACTGAAGTCAATGCTAACACTGATTTCGTGGGTTCCGCCCAAACCGCCGGGCACTGCGGTTAATTTTGAGAGCGTGAGGTCGTAGCTATATCCGATCCGGAAAATGTCTTTGCGAAAACCGGCGAGTAGTATGAATGCATCGGGGTTGCTAAACGCGTGTCGATACCAGAGGCCGCCAAACACTTGGCGAAAGCCGGCATAAGCCCCCAGGTTCAGCTGACTGAACTCCGCCTGGCGGATGTACAGCACGTTCGGTGAAATAAACGTAGGCATTTGGCGGTTATTGCCCCCCGGTAAGCTAAACTGTGCGCCAAAATGCGTACTCAGCCGCAGGGGGCGCCCCACGAGTAGGTTCTCGTTGATCGTCAGCAGGCTTTCCTCCGGTCGGTTGAGGTGTTTTACAGACACGCCTCCGTACCAGCGTTCACTAAACAGCAACACGCCGGCGGCCACGTCGAAGGAGGTACCCGACAGGCGCTCCGGGCGATCTTCGTCGCTCAGCACGGGCGCACCGACCTCCGAGGGCGGTCCGTTGCGGGGGTCAATCTGGTCGCCGAACAGCAATTTATCCCAGTCGAGCCGGTACTGCAATAACCCACCCTCCAGGCCGAATCTCGCTACGAGTTGGTCGTTGAGGCGCACCTGATATCCAAAAACGGCTGCGGCATTACTCGTCTGGTAAATGCCGTCGCCGGCCACGTCGTTGCTCAGCAGAAACCCAAAGCCAATATTGAGGGGCTCCACCGCTTGTTCGTACGAAGCGGCATAGGTCGTGTAGGCATTGGGAAAATTGGGATACTGGTTGCGGTAGTTGAACGTCAGCCGCGGAGCAAGCGTCACGCCGGCAAAAGCGGGATTCAATTGAATGGGAGAAGCATAAAACTGGGAAAATACCGGATCCTGGGCGCGCAATCCACCAATCAACAGTACTCCGGCCAACACACTCAATAGCAGATTACGCCGCATGCAGGGACACTTTAATGGTACTTTGGTACTTTAGTCATCTAGTACTTTAAAGCTAAAATTCTGTAACCCTTAAAGAACTAAATTACTGAAGAATAAAGTACTAAAATAACAATGCTCTAAAGCTACTTATTTTGCATGCCGGAAGCAAACGTTCAATTCCAGTTAAGTAGGAAAGCCGACCATTCCTTCCGTGCAACTGTTAGCAAACAATAGCGTTAAGGCGGTGGCGTTTCATCGTCATACCGCCACTTCTTTCTCCGCAAATACTACGCACACCGGTTCATGAAACAAATACTGCTACTCTTTATGGTACTGATTGGCTTCGTCGCGGCACGGGCACAATCCACCATTCGCCACACCTTTGAGTGGAAAGACCAGCCGCTGCGGATGACCGTCGGAGGGATTACATTCGATCGTTGGGAGCTCGCCAATGCCGATTATGGTTCGATCGCTCCGGGACTGCCTATTTTCAAAACCACCGTTCCGGTAGCCGGCCCCGGGCAAGCCGAGATCGAAATCGTAGAGGCCGCCTTCGAACCCTTTGCCAAACAGCCCGGCCCCGATGATGCCCTGCTCGCTGGGCAACTACAGTTTGAGGTAAGTATTTTTCGCACCATTAATGATTATGCGGCTAAAGTAGCCGTGGTGCCCATTATCAAAACCGATCAGGGGTATCAACGCCTGATCCGGCTGGTTGCGCGGGTCAGGCAACAACCAGCGGTCACCCTGCGCAGCGGCCCTACGGCCACCGAAATTTCCGTGCTCAACGACGGTTCCCTGTACAAGATCGCAGTCGACCAGGATGGCGTACACAAACTCTCGTATTCCTTTCTGAAGGAGGAGCTGGGAATCTCCGATCTCGATAATATCGATCCGCGCACCATCAAATTATTCGGTAACGGGGGCGGCCAACTCCCCTACCCTGTCGATATCGATCGCCCCGATGACTTAATCGAAAACCACATCCAGATCATTGGAGAAGCCGACGGCTCTTTCGATCCCTCCGACTACCTGCTCTTTTACGGAGAAGGTGCGTCCAAATGGTCGTACGATTCCGATGACGACCGCTTTTCGCGGCGGATGAATGTCTTTGACGCCCGCAATTACTATTTCATAAAAATCAGTAACGGCGAAGGGCTGCGGGTACCGGAGCGCCCGAGCAGTGCCGCCACGCCGGAAGTAGTGGTGACCGCCTTCGATGAAGTCCAGCGCCTGGAAGAGGAAGAGCGCAATATCATGCACGAGATTTCCAACGTCATCGGTTCCGGGGAAGACTGGTACGGGGACTTTTTCCGCATTGCACGCGAGTACGACTATCCGGACTTCTTCAACTTCCAAAATCTGATCCCCACCGAACCGGCGACACTGGAGGCCGTCATGGCGTTGCGTACCGGCCGCGTGCAATCCCGCTACACGGTAGACGTAAACGGCACTTCCGTCCAATCCGAGCTCGGTTCCAGCATCAATTTCGGACAACCCCTGACTACGCGGGCCGTTGACATTGTCAACTTGCGCGATCAGATTTTCCTGGATTCCGAGCGCCCGTCGGTCACCGTGAGCTATCCGCGGCCGGCCGGCAGCGACGATAGTGAGGCCTACCTCGATTACGTTCAGCTACGGGCCCGCCGGCAACTCCGTTTCACCGGCAATCAGATGGCCTTCCAGGATGCCGGCAGCCGCGACCGTACCACGGTACAGTACCGACTCGAAAATTTTGCATCCGGTCTCCTTTGGAATATTGATGATCCGCTGCGCCCCGTTGCCCAAATGGGAGACCGCGCCGGGGCGGCCTACACCTTTACGACCGTCAAAGAAGCGCCCCCCCAGCTGGAGCGTTTCATCGCCTTCAACCCGGACGCATCCCTACTGACGGCAACGGCCATTGGGCCAATTGAGAACCAAAACGTACACGGTATCCAGCGGGCTGACATGGTTATCGTTTACCACCCGGATTTTGTGGCTTCCGCCGAACAGTTGGCCGAACACCGTCGGTCGTTCTCCAATTTGATCGTCGAAACGGTGAATATCGACCATATATACAATGAGTTTAGCAGTGGATCGGTGGATGTCACCGCGATTCGTGACTTTGCCAAGGTGCTGCACGAACGGGACCCGCAGTTTCGCTATTTGTTGTTGATTGGAGATGCGTCTTTCGATAGCCGCGACATCTACGGCCTGGGAACCAATTTTCTGCCCACCTTCGAATTCGGCAATTCCGAATTGCTGAGCGAAGTCGGGGCCTACCCCTCGGATGACTACATTGGGATTTTTCAGCCGGACGGATTGGGGCGCCTCCTGCGGCCCGACGTGTCCATTGCCGTGGGCCGGCTGCCGGTCAAAACCGCGGCGGAGGCAGCGGGCGTAGTAGGAAAGATCATTCGCTACGACAATAATCCGGTCGCACTCGGCGACTGGCGCACTAGACTGGTGTTCATTGGGGATGACGAAGATAACGGCCAGCATTCCAGAGATGCCAACCGGGTAGCCGAACGGGCCGAGAGCCTGTTTTCCGATCTCAATCAGGACCGGCTCTACTTCGATATCTTCCCCCAGCAGTCGACCCCCGCGGGCGACCGGTATCCGGAGGTGGAGGAAGCTATCGATCGGTCGGTTTTCCGGGGGGCATTTGCCTTTACCTACCTGGGGCACGGTGGCCCCCGGGGATGGGCCCAGGAACGGGTGCTGAGCATTGCGCAGGTGCGCAAGTGGAACAACCAAAACGAGTTGCCCCTCTTCATTACCGCCACCTGCACCTTCGCCGGCTACGACGATGCCGCCTTCGTCAGCGCGGGCGAAGAAATTCTACTCAATCCGAATGGTGGCGCGATTGCACTCTTGTCTACTACTCGCCCGGTGTTTGCCAGCAGTAATTTCCGGTTGACACGCACGACGATCGACTTCATGCTGGAGCGCACCGCAGACGGGCAGTGGCCCACCCTGGGCGACGTGATGCGGCAGGCCAAGAACGCCTCCTCCAGCAGTAACGATATTGATAACGCCCGCAAATACGCCCTGCTCGGCGACCCCGCCCAACGGTTGGCATTACCCTCTCAGATTGTTCGCACCGAAACCATCAACGGGCTGCCCATCGATTCGCTGCGGGCAGACACCCTGCGCGCCCTGGAAAAGGTGACCATCACCGGCTCGGTGACCGGACTTGACGGACAAGTACTGAGCGATTTCAACGGCACCGTGATTCCATCCATCTACGACAAGGAGGTGACGGTCAAAACACTACAACAAGACCCCGGCAGCCCATTGGATACCTTCCGGCTGCGACGCAGCGTCTTATTCCGGGGCCGGGCCACCGTAACGAATGGGCGATTCGAATTCTCGTTCGTGTTGCCGCAGGATATCAACTACGCCTTTGGCCCCGGTAAAATCAGCTATTATGCCTTCGACCCGGTACAGCAAGTCGACGCCACCGGCTCCTACGACGGGGCGATCATCGGCGGTACCAATGAAGAGGGGCTAGCAGACGACCAAGGGCCGGAGGTAGAAGTATTCATGAATACGGAAGATTGGGTCTTTGGTAGCAACACCGACCCCAACCCCACCCTGCTCGTCAAGTTGCGCGACGATAACGGCATTAACGTGGCGGGTAGCAGTATCGGCCACGACCTGGAGGCCTTTCTGGATGAGGATACCCAAAATGCCCTCATCCTGAACGACTTTTACGAAGCATCGGAAGATAACTTCCGCGAGGGGCAGGTCCGCTTTCCGCTCTTTGACATCGAGCCCGGCCGGCACACCCTGCGGGTGCGTGCCTGGGATGTGGCCAACAACAGCGGAGAGGGGCTGACGGAGTTTGTCGTGGCAGAAGACGGGCGTGTCGCCCTGGAGCGGGTGTTGAACTACCCGAATCCGTTTACGGATCGCACCTGCTTCCAGTTTGATCACAATCTAACCGGCCAGGATCTGGATGTACTCATTCAGATCTACACCATCAGCGGTCGGTTGGTGAAAACGCTGGAATCTGTACTGCCGGCCTCCGACGGTGCACTCCGTTTGGACGATTGCATCGAATGGGACGGCCGCGATGATTTCGGCGACCAGCTGGCGCGGGGCGTGTATCTATATCGGGTACGCGTGCGGGCCAGCCTGGATACCGAACAGGTGGCCGAAAGTGACTTCGAGAAATTGGTCATCTTGAAATAGCGCCGCCCCGTCGAATATGGAACGAAATTTGTTAATAGGAAAATATCGCTGATCTTTTCAGCGTATGGTTAGCAAAGTAATCTGCTCCCTCAACCCGAGGGGCCGAGGGAATTTTTGAATACTTTTGCGATGAATTATCGAAACTTGCGAATTGATCTCATGAGAAACTCTGGACGCACAATAGCCCTAATCGTTTGCCTTGCGCTTATTCAGTCATCTGTCGTATCGGCACAGACCCCCTGCGGACAAGCAGACGATGGAAGCTTCGTCAACCCGGACGGTAGTCCCTGTACCAACACGGTTGTTTCAGCTGTACCGTTCCTGCGCATTGCCCCCGACGCCCGCGGAGGAGCGATGGGAGATATCGGCATCGCCTTGTCGGCCGATCCCAATGCCATGTTTTACAATGCGGCCCGCCTCGCATTCAGCGAAACCGACCTCGGTCTATCACTAACCTACACCCCTTGGTTGCGGGCACTAGGACTCAATGATGTATACCTGGCCAATGGCTCGTTCTTCTCCAAACTTGACGATTTGCAGGCGATCGGGGTAAGCCTTACCTACTTCTCTCTGGGAGATATTCAGTATACCGATCAGAACGGTGAACCACTGGGTATCGGTAAGCCAAATGAATTTTCGCTCGCTGCCGCCTACTCCCGAAAGTTGACAGACGACTTCTCCGCTGCCCTGACCGCCAAGTACATCCACTCTAACTTGGCCGCCAACCAGAATATCGGCAACGAAACCCTCGAGGCAGGCCGTTCTTTCGCCGCAGACATCAGCATGTTGTACAACAAGGAGCTGGAAAACGACAACATCCTGGCCATTGGGTTGGCCATCACCAATATCGGTGCCAAGATTACCTACCGGCGGGCCCTGGAAAAGGACTTCCTCCCCGCCAACTTCGGCCTGGGTGCCGCCTATACCCTGAAGCTGGATGATTTCAATACGCTTACCTTCGCCGGAGATGTCAACAAACTATTAGTTCCGACCCCCTGCCAGGGCGACTGCGATAACGACGACCGCCAGGACCAATCACCCATTGCCGCTATTTTCAGCTCCTGGAGCGATGCTCCGGAGGGCTTTAGCGAAGAACTGAAGGAATTCACCTGGTCGCTTGGCGCCGAATACTGGTACGACCAGCAATTCGCCGTCCGGGCCGGATTCTTTAAGGAAAATGTCCAGAAGGGTGGCCGTCAGTACCTCACCGCCGGCCTGGGCCTGAAATACAATATCTTTGGGCTGAACTTCAGCTACCTGATTCCAACCTCCAACCAGCGCAACCCGCTCGACAATACCCTCCGCTTTAGCCTGCTCTTCTACTTCGGCGATGAAGAAGAGGGATAAAAAACATACGGAGGAGCTCTCTCGATAGAGGACTCCTCCGTATGGATGTTATTAAAGCTACCGGGCTATAAGCCGGATTCTGTACCCCGCAAGGGGCCTCCATCATTTATCTAGCCCCGCCGTCACCGACGGGGTCCATCTGCCTACCCCTCCCTATTGCTATGCAACCGAGCGAGCAACCCGGCTTCCCGTAGGAAATAGAGATGTACATGGCATTTCAACGCACAAGGTTTATCCCCAAGGTGTGTTGCCACACCAAGGCGTGCGCTCTTACCGCACGTTTTCACCCTTACCCCGGCTAGCCGGGGCGGTTTAGCTTTCTGTGACACTTTCTGTCCGCCCCTTCGGACGGCCCACCCGTTAGGTGGTGTGCTGCTCTACGTTGTCCGGACTTTCCTCTTCCCCGCAGAGAAGCGATGGAGCACCCGATAGCAATTTGCTAAAATACGGAATTTTCAACACACGTAAAAGCAATGAAAGTCTGTTAATAAGCCGACCAACTTTTCATATGGAGTAAAATTAACATGTAACGGTGTAACCTACACAAGCAACGGTCGTACACACACTGTGAAAGCCCAAAAGTCATCCCTTTTCATCCTTTTACCAAAACACGACACCCTGCTAAAACCCCATTAAGGACGGCTTGTTATGCTTGAAAAGCAAGCCCGTGCAAATAGGAATTGTTGGCTCAGGCATCGCCGGTCTAGGTACGGCCATTCGGTTGGCTTCACGGGGCCACGAGGTGACCGTATTCGAACAGGCAGCCACTCCCGGTGGAAAGTTAACCGAGTTTGCGTTAGGTAACTACCGATTCGACCTCGGCCCCTCCCTTTTTACCATGCCACAGTACGTCGACGAGTTGTTTCGGCTGGCCGGCGAAGACCCCCGGGATCATTTTAATTACTACCGCCTTCCCATCGTCTGCCATTACTTCTGGGAAGATGGCACCCGGTTGGACGCCCACGCCGACGCCCGGGATTTTGCGCGTGCCGCCGCCCAGCAGCTACAGGCAGACGGCGAGCAGGTACTCCAGCTTCTGCGCGATGCCGAACGGAAGTACCGACTCACGGGTCGGACCTTCCTGGAAAAAAGCCTGCATCGCCTGAGCACCTGGATGGATCCATCCGTACTCCGCGCCCTGCTACGGCTCCCTTCGTTTGACCTGTTTCAATCTATGCACCAGGTACACGAGGCCCACCTGGATCATCCGAAACTGGTACAACTCTTTAACCGCTTTGCGACCTACAATGGTTCCAATCCTTATAAAGCCCCCGGCCTACTGACGATCATTCCTCATTTTGAGCACCATTTCGGGGCCTATTTACCCGTAAATGGGATGTACGATATCTCTCAATCCCTCTACCAACTCGCCTGTCGCCTCGGAGTGCGCTTTCATTTCCGCACACCTGTCGATCGCATCGAAGTGACGAATGGCCGCGCGACCGGTCTTCGCATCGGTCAGGCTCGCTATCCCTTCGACCGGATTGTCAGTAACATGGACGTGTTCTTCACCTACCGCCGGCTGTTGCCGGATCAGCGGCAGCCCGAGCGTATACTGCGGCAGCAGAAATCGACTTCTGCCCTCATTTTCTATTGGGGGGTGCAACATTCTTTCGAGGAGTTAGGGGTACACAACATCTTTTTTAGTGACGACTACAAAGGTGAATTTGCCGCCCTCGAAGCGGGAGCGCTCTCCGACGATCCGACGATTTACGTGAATATTTCATCCAAACTCTGCCCGGCAGATGCTCCGCAGGGAGGTGAAAACTGGTTTGTAATGATCAATGCCCCTTTCGATCGGGCACAAGACTGGACACAGCTGCAAGCGCGTGTCCGCCGGCAGACCCTTGCGAAGTTGGAACGCATCCTCGGGCAATCCATCGAACCGCACATCGTGGAAGAAACCGTTTTGACTCCGAAAGACATCGAAGTCCGCACCGGTTCCCATCTGGGAGCCCTATACGGTACGAGCTCCAATAACCGCATGGCAGCCTTTTTGCGACATCCGAACTTCAGCAATCGCATCAAAGATTTGTACTTCGTGGGCGGCAGCGCCCATCCGGGAGGGGGCATTCCCCTCTGTCTGCTTTCCGCCAAGATTACCGACGACCTCATGCACGGTACCCGACAGCGGATGGTGGAGGCGCCCGAGCCGATAGCGCCAACATTTCCGATTTTCTAGCGTTTTTTACCATCGATATTTCCCACTACAAACAACATGGACGTAATTCTATACATCGCGATCACGATTGGCACTTTCCTGGGCATGGAATTCGTGGCCTGGGCCGCTCATAAATACCTTATGCACGGCCTACTCTGGACCTGGCACGAAGACCATCACCAGCCGCACCACGATAAAGAGGGCTTCTTCGAAAAGAACGACCTGTTTTTCCTGGTTTTCGCCATTCCCAGCGCCGCTTGCTACATCATTGGCCTCAACTTCGAACCGGTGTTCTGGCTCACCTTCGTCGGGGTAGGCATTTCCATTTACGGTTTGATCTATTTCCTCATTCACGATGTATATATCCACCGGCGCTTTCGGTGGTTCCGGCAACTCGACAGTAAGTACAGCCGTGCCATCCTGCGGGCGCACGGCGCCCACCACTCCATCCGGGAAAAAGACGGCTGTGAGAGCTTCGGACTGCTTATCGTCGATAAAAAATACTTTCGCAAGCGCAGTAAGTGGGGCAAAAGCACTGCCTCGTAGAGCTTGTTTGTCGTATCTTCACAGGAATCTACAGAAGAAAACCGTCTACGTGCAAGGCCGATTCCTAGATAAGATTGCCAAACCCTTCAACACCGAGCTGCCCGAGTTCGAAACACTCGATGCGGCGCTGGAGGATTTGCTTCCTCAGGTGCAGCGCTATAGTGAGGATTTGCGCGAACAGGAGTTCTTCATCGAAAAACACTGGATTGAAAAGCGGGATGATGAGACGTTTCAGCAAACGCGGCTCTACATTTTTCGCGATAGTGGCGATTGTATCGTTTCGACGGATAGCCAGGTCGACTTCGGCCAGTGGGAAATACTGGGCGATAGCAATAAGATGATTATCAACGGCTCCACGCTGTACACCCTTTCTTTTTTGGATGAAGAATACTTCGTGCTGCGCAAGCACGGAAACGTCCCTCCTTTTCAGGATCGCTACCTGCTGCTCGTCAATGAGCCCCTCTCCCGGATGGAGTGGAACGAGATCCTGGAATCGCTGTTTAATAAGTACCGAAACAGTAACTCTTTCTTCTTTTTACTCGCCTTCATCATTCTGGCGATTATTATGCTGTTGCTCTTAATGGTGTAAAAAGAACTCCATTCCCGCCGTCGGCCGACCGGCTGCATCGAACAGCGTGGCATTGTCCCAGTGAGAGCCTTGCCCCCAGCGCGTGCTACAGGAGGTTGATACCCAGGCGGGCTCCCAGTAGAGCAGGCCCTCTCCACCGGCTACCTGGATCGCGTCTTTTAAATCGGTCAGGTAATTGAGTTGCCCCTGCTGAGTGGCGGGATAGCCCTGGATAAGGGCATCTTCTCCAAGGATGTTGTTGGCCGCATCCACATTTGCCAGCGTGAAGGGATAGGCCGTTTCTACTACCATGAGGCGCTTAGGGTACTGGTCGAGTAGCCGTTGAATGGCTTCCGGGAGTCGGTCGAGCGGGTAGGTCGACCATTTCGGATAATAGGAAAGCCCCATCCAATCGAAGTCTGTTACTCCGTGTTTCGCCGCTTCGGCAAACCACCACAGCGCATTTTCCGGTTGTGCAACGTGCAGCATAATCCCTATGTCGGTACCGAAAGTCGCCGCCGCATCCCGGACCGCTGCGATGCCCCGGTTCAGCAAAGCGGCGTTGCGTGCCCAGTTTATCCCACCGGAATCGCTCCCCGGAGCTTGCAGGATATCAATATTGATTTCATTGCCCACCTGCACCAGTTCCGGCAGCAGCCCTTGTTGGTGCAGCCGCTGTAGTACGCCGTAGGTGTAGTTATAGATAGAATCACTCAGGATCGGTAGGTCATTCACTACCGGCAACCAGGCTTTCGGAACTTCCTGCTTGTGCGGATCGGCCCAGTCGTCGGAGTAATGGAAATCCAGCAATACAGCCATGCCGGCTGCCTTGGCCCGCCGGATAGTATTAGTTACATCTTTCTCATCGGAGTAGGCCGTCCAATCGGGGGTATGCCAGAGCCGCACGCGAACCAGATTGGCTCCCTGCTCCTGCATCAACTCGAAAGGATCGATAACCGCACCAGTTGTGTCAAGGTAAATGGCACCGCAGTCTTCCATCTCATTTACGTACGACAGGTCGGCACCTCTAAAGAAGACCTCCTCGGTAACCGGAGGCATTTCCGGCTCCTCCACGGAGGGTTCCTCTTCCGAAGAATCGAGTACGGGGGCGTCTTCCTGCTGTAGATTGCAGGCGAGGCAGACAATTATTGAGGCAATGAAGAGATAGAAACTTTTCATTTTGTACAGAAAATTAGGATCATTTTCATACTTATTGAACAATATATCCCCTAGGCAGCCGCATCTGAGATCCTAAATCTCACCTCTTTCTTTCCAGCAGTAGCAATCGTGGGACCTCGCCGGGTGGGTAAAACCTCTATGGTTCATGCCCTAAGAAATCAGCTCCCGAAAGATTCCCTGTATCTTGATTTGGAGAACCCGGCAGATTTGATCAAACTGTGATTCTCGATGAAGTTCAAAAATTGCCTGCCCTCCTTCCAGTCTTACGTAGGATCATTGATCACCATCGACAACCAGGTCGGTTTGTGCTACTGGGGGCTGTATCTCCGGATTTGATTAGAGATACCTCCAAGTCGTTAGCAGGCGAAATTGCCTTTTTCGAATTACTCCCCTTTTCTTATAAGGAGATCAATTCGTACTACGATTTCCGATCACACTGGCTTCGGGGCGGATTTCCAGAATCGCTCCTTGCGCTATCGGATAAATTATCCAGCCTTTGGCGAAAGAACTTCATTCAAACATCCCTTGAACGGGACCTTCCTCTCCTTCGCTTATCCGCTGATCCACAATTAATCAGCAAGCATTGGCGAATGTGCGCGCACTTATCTGGACAGCTTTTGAACATGCAAAGCCTATCCAATCCGTTAGGACTTCATGCAACCACCGTAAAGCGTTATTTAGATTTTCTGGAAGCGGCCTACCTCATCCAGCGCTTACCCCCTTTTCACGCCAACCTCAAAAAGCGGTTAGTGAAAAGCCCCAAGTTATACCTTAGAGATACTGGGAGCCTCCACCAATTGCTGAGCATAGGTACTTTTGAAGATTTGAGTGGCCACCCAATCCTAGGCGCTTCCTGGGAAACATACGTAATTGAACAAATTAAGGCCATACTTCCCGACTGAGCGACACTCTACTTCTACCGAACCCACAGCGGTACAGAGGCCGACCTCGGGAAAAAGCAATCCTACGTGTTGACTCCGGTCAGCCAGGGGTTTCCAATTAAGGAATCCGTTTAGGTTATCGGCCTGGAAGATTTGGGTGCCATATTCTGACCTACACACTCACGCCTGCCTCTTCCAGTGCTTTCACCATCGTAACTCCAATGGTAGCCGGAGATTTGACTACGTGAATGCCGCATTCTTCCATGATTTTCATTTTGGCAGCAGCGGTATCCTCGGCACCGCCGATGATGGCTCCGGCGTGGCCCATGGTGCGCCCCTTCGGAGCAGTTTGCCCGGCGATAAAACCGACAACGGGTTTGGTGCCGTGATCGCGGATGTAGTAGGAGGCTTCGGCCTCCATGGTACCACCGATTTCCCCAATCATGATGATGCCGTTAGTATCGGGGTCGTTCATCAGCAATTCGACGGCTTCTTTGGTGGTGGTTCCGATGATGGGATCACCGCCGATTCCGATACAGGTCGACTGGCCCAGCCCAGCCTTCGTTACCTGGTCGACGGCCTCGTAGGTGAGCGTCCCGGAGCGGCTTACAATTCCAATCTTTCCGGGGTTGTGGATGAAGCCCGGCATGATGCCGCACTTCGCCTCACCCGGCGTGATGACCCCCGGGCAGTTGGGGCCGACGAGCCGGCAGTCGTAATCCTCGATAAAGGCCTTCACCTTTACCATATCCTGTACGGGAATACCTTCCGTGATGCAGATGATCACCTTGATTCCAGCGGCGGCCGCCTCCATGATCGCATCAGCGGCAAAGGGAGGTGGAACAAAAATGACGGACGTATCGGCCTGCGCTTTCGATACCGCTTCTGAAACCGTATTGAATACCGGGCGTTCGAGGTGTTCCATTCCGCCCTTACCCGGCGTCACTCCGCCCACGACGTTCGTTCCGTACTCAATCATCTGACCGGCGTGAAAGGTGCCTTCTTTTCCGGTAAAACCCTGGACAATAATCCGTGAATCTTTATTTACTAAAACTGACATGTTGTTATTTGAGGTTGAGGTTATTCTTCAACGATAATGAAGACGTCTTCATCGCTTTTCTGCATGAAGTAGGTTTCGCGGGCAAAGCGCTCCTGATTGACTTCCATATCCAGCCGTTCTTCCTGCGCTTCCTGAATTTTTTCCTGGTAGAAATCTCGCTCTTGCTCCAGCTTATCGACGGTGCGCTGCAGGCGAAATTGCGTGAGCAAATCGTGCCGATCGATGAAGGTCATAAAGAAGAAAAAGGCGGCCACGACCAGGAAGTACTTGTTGCGCAAAGGCGCAGGCAAGCGTTCGATCAATTGGGAAATAGGATTGGAAGCCATCTGGAAATACTTTGTGCGTCCTTGAACAAAATGCAGCGTGATGAAGATACTTTGGTCT
>CAZDET010000062.1:0-2688 GCA_964504335.1 uncultured Saprospiraceae bacterium | reverse complement strand
TACTTTGGTCTCCACACACCAACGCCTGTGGCGTTGTTCTTAAAGGTACGCATTTACCGCTTTATCAGCTCGCGCCCCGGAAAGACGGCCGTACTACCGAGCTCATCTTCGATGCGCAGCAGTTGGTTGTACTTGGCGATCCGATCCGAACGCGATGCGGAGCCCGTTTTAATCTGGCCGGTGCTCAAGGCCACCGCCAGGTCGGCGATTGTAGTATCTTCGGTTTCGCCCGAGCGGTGGCTCATTACGCTGGTGAACCCGTGCCGCATGGCCAGATTGACGGCGTCGATCGTTTCGGTGAGTGTACCAATTTGGTTTACTTTAACGAGGATGCTGTTGCCGGCCCCTTCGTCGATGCCGCGTTGCAGGCGCTGGGTGTTGGTTACAAACAGATCGTCGCCTACCAACTGCACCTTCCCGCCCAGGGCATCTGTTAGTTGCTTCCAACCGGACCAATCATCTTCAAACAGGCCGTCTTCGATGCTGAAGATGGGGTACTTCTCTGCCCAATCCTTCCAGTAGGCGACCAGATCGGCAGAAGACAGCTTATCGCCGGTCGATTTGTGCAGGTGGTATACTTGTTCGTCTTCCAGGTAAAATTCGCTGGCGGCGGCATCCATGGCGATCATGATATCCTCGCCGGGTCGGTAGCCGGCGGTCTCGATGGCCTTCAACACGACTTCAATGGCCTCCTGATTACTTTTCAGATTGGGGGCAAACCCGCCTTCGTCGCCGACATTGGTGCTGTGCCCGCCTTCTTTGAGTACTTTCTTCAAATGGTGGAACACTTCTACGCCCATACGCAACGACTCGGAAAAGCTATCCGCATTGAAGGGTACGATCATGAATTCCTGAAAATCGATGCTGTTATCGGCGTGCGAACCGCCGTTCAGGATATTCATCATCGGCAGCGGCATGATGTGGGCGTTTACCCCACCGACGTAGCGATACAGAGGCTGATCGCTCGCCGCTGCGCCAGCTTTAGCGGCTGCCAAACTGACGCCCAGGATCGCATTCGCTCCAAGTTTTCCCTTGTTTTCGGTACCGTCGAGTTCGAGCATCACCTGATCGATGTAGCGTTGCTCCAGGACGTCGTAACCAATTAGCTCTTCGGAGATCACTTCCTCCACGTGGCGGACGGCCTTGCGCACGCCTTTGCCGAGGTAGCGGTCCTTTTCACCGTCACGCAGTTCTACGGCTTCGTGCTTGCCGGTGGAGGCCCCAGAGGGCACGGCTGCCCGGCCTGTATGACCGGTATCAGTTTCGATTTCAACTTCCAGGGTGGGGTTACCGCGGGAGTCCAGAATTTCGCGGGCGCGTACGTCGATAATGGTACTCATAATGGTAGTTTTATGGGCGAATAGGGTGCCCTAGACAAATGGTTCGCTCTACTACGGTAGCCCTTCAGCGGTAAGATAGAAACGATTTACCAGCTATTTCTTGCGATATTGCCGCATCAATTCAATAAACTGATCGAACAGATAACGGGCATCGTGGGGTCCGGGACTCGCTTCGGGATGATATTGCACCGAAAATGCGGGCTTCCCAATAACGCGTACCCCCTCTACGGTGCCGTCGTTTAAATTGAGATGCGTAACCTCCACTTTTTCCTCATTTGCGGCAATGGCCTCGGGGCTAACTCCAAAGCCGTGATTCTGGCTCGTAATTTCACAGTGATTCGTTACGAGGTTTTTCACCGGATGGTTAATGCCCCGGTGCCCGTGGTGCATCTTGTAGGTCGGGATATCAACTGCCCTGGCCAGCAACTGATGCCCGAGGCAAATCCCGAACAGGGGCTGCTCCCGCTGTAGTATCTCCTTGGCAAGATCAACCGCATAATCCATAGCACCGGGATCGCCTGGGCCATTGCTCAGAAAATAGCCATGAGGATCAAAAGCCTCTATTTCGCTGATCGTCGTGTTGGCGGGAAACACTTTGACATAGCAATCGCGGTGCACAAAGTTGCGCAGGATATTGCGCTTCGTTCCGTAATCCAATACGGCAACCCGGTAAGTGGCACTGGGCTCGCCAAGCGTGTACGGTTGCTCAGTACTCACCTTGGTGGCCAGCTCCAGGCCGTGCATACTCGGAGTAGCCGCTAACTGCTCCCGCAATTGATCCAGATCATCCGTTTCACTGGAAATGATGGCATTCATGGCTCCCTTGTTTCGAATATGCCGAACCAGGGAACGCGTATCCACGCCGTGAATACCGACCAGGTTGTGAGCCTCGAAATAATCCTGAATGGAAGACTCGGCCCGTTTTCGGGAGTAGGGCACGGTAAAATTCTTGCAGACTAATCCGGCAATTTTGATGCCGGCCGATTCGGACTCTTCATCGAGGATTCCGTAATTCCCGATGTGGACGCTGGTCATGACCAGAATCTGCCCGAAATAAGAGGGGTCCGTGAATACTTCCTGATAGCCGGTCATGCCGGTGGCGAAGCAGATTTCTCCGGTAGCGGTGCCGATCTTTCCCGCGGCCTGGCCGCGAAACAGCGTACCGTCTTCAAGGAGGAGGATAGCTGAGCGCTGTTCGTTATCGTTCATACCTTGGCGCAATGTCTGCCCGCCATACGTGCGGGCCGAATTGCGGACGAAGGTACTACTTTTAGGCAGTCTACCCAAGCGGTGCGTTTACGAAATAGGGCGCACGCATCAAATGCTGGAGACAGTAAGTCCACCCGGC
>CAZDET010000061.1:0-28233 GCA_964504335.1 uncultured Saprospiraceae bacterium | reverse complement strand
TTTTATTTTACGTGGCGCTGATCGGAAACGGTAAGCTTGTGCCGGCCCTTCGCACGACGGCGCGCCAGTACTTTTCGTCCATTTTTGGTGCTCATCCGCGAGCGGAAGCCATGCTTATTGACCCGTCGACGCTTGGAAGGTTGATATGTACGCTTCATCGCTAATTAACTATTTCTCGGATTTCCAGAAAAGAAATCGGGTTGCAAAAAGTGGGGCAAAGATAATACATCCGCCAGACACGTCCAATTTTATATCGTCATAATGTCGGAGCTCTTCGCTTCGACCACCTCGTCGATTTTCTTGATGTGCGAATTGGTGAGGTCCTGTACGCGCTCTTCCGTCCGCTTTCCCGAATCTTCCGGAAATCCATCCTTAACCGCTTTCTTGATGGCATCCATTGCTTCGCGCCGCACGTTTCGTACGCTGACCTTGGCCTCTTCGCCCAATTCTTTGACTTTCTTTACGAGTTCCTCGCGGCGTTCTTTGGTAAGCGGTGGCACACTGATGCGTACGATCTCACCGTCGTTCTGTGGGGTTAACCCCAGATTGGCTTCGAAGATGGCTTTCTCAATCGGCCCGAGCATGGACTTCTCCCAGGGCTGAATGACGAGCGTACGGGCATCAGCCTTTGAAATGTTTGCCACTTGCGCCATTGGGGTGGGCGTGCCGTAGTAAGGGACCCTGATTTCCGTCAGTATCTCCGGGGATGCTTTGCCGGCTTGAATTTTTTTGAGCTCGCCGCGCAGGTGATCAATGGAGTTATCCATAAGTAGGCGCTTATTGTCAATCGCCTGTTCTAATGCTAGTTCGTCCATAATTTCTGTAGTGTTTTTTTGCCGATTAATCGCGGGCACCCAGATAGCGGAACACCAGGAATACCAGCACTGCGAGAGAGGCAAGCGCTTGTACGACGTAGGTCATTGCCGCCCACCAGAGGGCGTCTTTAGCGCCCTCATACTGTTGCCCACGAGCAAAATTACTACTTTTCAGCCATGCCAGTGCCCGGCGGCTGGCATCAAACTCTACCGGAAGCGTTACGAGCGAGAAGCCGGCAGTCACGGCAAACGCTAAGATCGTAATCAGCAATATCGTTTGGCTAATCGCGCCGGTCGTAGAGGCCAGAAAACCCAGGGCGAGAACGAGAAGCAGTTGTTGTAGTCGGGAGGCTATCTGCACCACAGGAACAATAGCCGAGCGCATTTGCAGCCACACGTAGGCATTCGCGTGCTGCACCGCGTGGCCGCATTCGTGGGCCGCCACCGCCGCGGAGGCGATGTTTCGGCCTCGATACACCCCCGGGCTCAGCGTAACCGTCTTGTTGGTCGGATTGTAATGGTCGGTCAGAAATCCCTGGCCTTCCGCGATGCGTACATCGGAGATTCCATAATGCCGCAACATTTCCGCAGCGACCTCCGCGCCGGACCGGCCATTGCTGAGCGGTACACCGCTGTATTGCCGGAACTTGGATTGCAGTCGCCGCTGTACGCCCATCCCGATGAGTGAAAACACAATCGTGATGAGGAAATAAATCATATAGCCGCCTGAAAACATGAGCGCTTTACGTTTAGTCAATTAGGGTAAATCCGGTATACGGATGCAAAATCTTAGGTATAACAATGCCGCCTGGCCCCTGGTTGTTTTCCAAAAGAGTGGCTACGATGCGGGCCAGTGCTAAGGCACTGCCATTCAGCGTGTGAGCAAGTTGGGTTTGCTTCTCGTCGCGGAATCGAAGCTTCATGCGGTTGGCCTGAAACGTCTCGAAATTTGAAACAGAACTGACTTCCAACCAGCGTTCCTGAGCCGCGGAGTACACCTCAAAGTCGTAGGTCAGTGCCGCCGCAAATCCCAAATCCCCTCCACAAAGGCGCACGATCCGGTAGGGCAATTCCAGGAGTTGAAGAAGTTGCTCGACGTGGCCGACCATTTCCTCCAGCGTATCGTAAGAATGATCGGGATGTACGATTTGTACAATTTCGATCTTGTCAAACTGATGTACCCGATTGAGCCCCCGCACGTGGGCACCGTAGGAGCCCGCTTCTCGACGAAAACAAGGCGTGTAGCCCATTAATTTAATGGGGAAATCTCCTCGATCGACGATCTCCCCGCGCAGGATATTGGTAATCGGAACTTCGGCGGTAGGGATTAGATACAGGTTGTCTCCGGTTACGTGATACATCTGCCCCTCCTTATCGGGCAACTGGCCCGTACCGCGGGCCGTGTCTTCGTTGACCAGTAGCGGGGGAATGATTTCCTCGTAGCCGGCCTCTGCCGCCTTATCGAGAAAAAAGTTGATCAGCGCGCGCTGCAGCCGGGCACCCTTGCCTCGGTATAGCGGAAATCCGGAGCCGGTAATTTTCACCCCAAGCTCCAGGTCGAACAATTGGTACTGCTGGGCAAGCTCCCAGTGAGGCTTTGCTCCTTCACCCAATTCCGGCAGCTCGATGGGCCCGGTCCGAACGAGTTCGTTATCCGCATCCGACAACCCCTCCGGAACACTTTCGTGGGGCAAATTGGGAATAGATAACAACCCCTCCTCCAGTTCCGTCTTCACCTGGGCAAAGGCACCTTCGATTTCACTCACCATTTCCTTGAGCATATTGACGCGCTCGCGCTTTTCGGCAGCGGCCTCTTTCTCGCCGGATTTAAATAATTGACCAATTTCCTTAGACAGCGCGTTGCGCTCCGCCAACAGCTGATCCAGCTCTGTTTGGAGCGCCTTTCGTCGGTCGTCCAACGCAATGACGGTGTCTACAATTTTCAAATCCTCTTCGGAAGCGTTGCGCAGGCGCAGGCCGGCGCGCACCCGATTCGGTTCTTGGCGGATAGTAGTTATTTCAAGCATAAGGGATTAAGTTTGCGGGTCGGCGCAATTATCGGCATTTGTCTTGAACTATAGTGGCGCTTGTAGGTTACTTTTTTAGTAATAATATTGTACAATATGGAATTTTTGCTGTACTTTTGTGTTAGCAATTAGTCCATATGGACGCACATCTAAGGCTCTGCCTTCGTTAACTGTCAGCAGAGCGCATACACTCAATCCCTGCTTTTTCCCATACCCAAAAGGCTACCTTTCGGCGCTTCTTGCCACTAGCGTACCTACCATGGCTTAAGGCAGATCTCATTTAACCCTCCCGTCTTTTTGATGGGTCTTTCCTTAACTTCACTTATTACGCACATCCGTTCGTACCAAAAACACCATTAATTAAGCATGCTGGATATATTGCAGTTAAACGATATGCTCGTTCCTGAGCTTCGGGAACTGGCAGATCAGATGGGGCTAGAGAATTATAAGCGACTGAATAAGCAAGAATTAATTCACAAGATTCTCGACCACCAGGCCGTTGTCGGTGCCAGTGGTTCTCCCTCCGACGAAAAGAAAGAAGCTTCTGATTCTTCCTCTTCAGAAAGCCGTTCTAGTGCTCGCAAGGCGCGTTCCTCACGCCGGCGGAGTTCTTCGCGCTCCACCAGCGAAGACAAAGAGAAGGAGGCCGAAAAAGACGCCCCGGAAAACGACGACGAAGGGCACGAGAATAAGGAAGAGCCAGCTAAGGGCTCCGGCCAATCTGACGACAGCCGGGGGCGTTCCAAGTCTTCTCTGACCGAGCGCCGACGCCGGGCCTCTCGGCGCCGTTCGAGCAGCCGCCCGGAGCGCTCCGAGCAGAATGGACAGGCCGATAAAAAGGCCGATCCCGCCGAAGAGCCGGTCGAAAAACCCGAAAAGGCAGCTCCAGCCGAACCAGTTGAAAAGTTCGATATCGAACTCGACGGGATCATCGAAGGGGAAGGTATCCTCGAAATGATGCCCGATGGCTACGGCTTCCTGCGTTCTTCCGACTACAACTACCTCACCTCTCCCGACGATATTTACGTGTCGCCTTCTCAAATCAAGCTATTTGGCTTGCGCACCGGCGATACGGTAAAAGGCGCCATCCGGCCGCCCAAGGAAGGAGAGAAATACTTCGCCCTGCTTCGGGTGAGTAAAATAAATGGCCTCGATCCGGCCGACGTACGCGATCGCGTACCCTTCGATTACCTCACCCCCCTCTTCCCCACCGAGAAGTACAACATGCTTACTTCTCCAACCGGAAGAGACTTCGGCAACCGCATTATCGACCTGTTTACTCCCATCGGTAAGGGCCAGCGGGGGCTGATCGTCGCCCAACCCAAATCGGGTAAGACCTTCCTGCTAAAAGACATCGCCAATGCGATCGCTAAAAATCATCCGGAAACCTACCTCATCGTACTGTTGGTCGACGAACGCCCGGAGGAAGTGACCGATATGAAGCGCAGCGTCAAGGCGGAAGTCATCAGCTCTACCTTCGACGAGCCGGCCGAGAACCACGTGCGCGTCGCGGGCGTCGTACTGGAAAAAGCCAAACGACTCGTGGAAAGCGGCCACAATGTCTGTATTCTGCTCGACTCGATTACCCGCCTGGCTCGGGCGTACAACACCGTAGCCCCCGCATCCGGTAAGGTGCTCTCCGGTGGTGTGGAAGCAAACGCCCTCCAGAAGCCGAAGAAATTCTTCGGTGCCGCCCGTAATATCGAAAACGGAGGTTCGCTCACCATCCTGGCCACCGCACTCATCGATACCGGCTCCAAGATGGACCAGGTCATCTTCGAGGAATTCAAGGGAACAGGCAACATGGAACTACAGCTCGACCGCTCGCTGGCCAACAAGCGCCTCTACCCGGCTGTCGATCTCACGCGTTCAAGTACCCGCCGCGACGAACTGCTCCTCGACAAGGATACGCTACAACGGATGTTCATCCTGCGCAATCACCTCGCCGATATGAAACCCGACGAAGCAATGGAATTCTTGCGCAAGCACATGATCAGTACTACCAGCAACGACGAATTTTTGGCATCGATGAATGGGTAACGCCCCATTTCCGATACTATTCATATGCTCTGAAGCCAGGCCGTAACACGTCTGGCTTCAGTCATTTACCCACTCTTCGTAAAGCCCGCGGCATAAACCGCGTTAATTGCCCCGCACAGACGCGAAATGTTTCTATCTTTTCGTTTGACTCGAGCCCCCGAATTCACTCCGCGTTTCGTTCTACCTGCTTAACACGACTGCAACCTATGCTCCGGCGTTTACTTTCGCTCCTCTGTTGCCTGATTGCACTTCAATCAAGTGCTCAAACTACTGATCATCAACCGGGCACCCTGCTCGTCCAGCTAGGCCCCCAAACCAATGCGGCCCGATGGGCGCGGCAATTCGATGGCCTCGAACTCCGGGATACAGTGTCGCGCCCCCTGCACGTCTTTACATTTACCTTCGATCCCTTCGCGGTTCAGGAACAACAACTGCTATCCGCCGTGCGCGGGCACCGCGAAGTGCTCAACGCCCAATTCGACCACTTCCTGGAATTGCGCAGTGCAATACCCAATGATACCCTCTACCAGGACCAATGGCAGTACAACAATCCCGTACAAGTAGGCAATAACCTCAACATCGAGTCGGCCTGGGATGTCACTACGGGCGGTCTGACTTTTACCAATGACACCATTGTCGTTTGTATTATCGATAACGGCGTGGATATTGATCATCCCGATATTCAGGCTAACCTGTGGCGAAATCACCGGGAAATCCCCGGCAACAACATTGACGACGACGGCAACGGATACGTCGATGACTACCTGGGCTGGAGTACCGTTACGGACGACGACCGCATCGACGGTGGCACCCACGGTACTTCCGTATCGGGTATCGTTGGGGCAAGCGGAAACAACCAGATTGGCGTCGCGGGCGTCAATTGGAATGTCCAGCTAATGACGGTCCGCAATAATTTTTCTACCCTCGAGTCGGAGGTAATTGCGGCCTACAGCTATCCGCTTGAATTCCGCATGCGCTACAACGCGACAAACGGTGCCGAAGGGGCCTTTGTAGTAGCCACGAACGCCAGCTGGGGCCTCCCCAACGGACAGCCGGGTAATAGCCCCATCTGGTGCGCCCTTTACGATACCCTCGGCCACCACGGCATCCTCAATGTAGGTGCGACAGATAATCGGGAAATCAATGTGGATATCGCCGGTGACCTTCCAACCGGATGCCCCAGTGACTTTCTGGTGTCGGTGACGAACGTCGATCGATTCAACAATAAAGTGGAGCAGGCAGGGTTCGGTCCTCAATCTATCGACCTCGGCGCTTACGGCGAGCTTGTATTCACCACCCGCGGTTCCGCTCAGTACGGCCTGTTCGGGGGTACTTCCGCCGCCACCCCCCACGTAACCGGTGCCATTGGTCTGCTTTATTCCGCTCCCTGCCCCAGCCTGATGGCATTATCCAAAAGCGATCCGGCCGCAGCCGCATTATTACTAAAACAACTCCTCCTCGACGGCACAACCCCAACGGAAAGCCTGGCTGGAATAACCCTGACCGGCGGACGCCTGAACATCGGAAACAGCATGACGCGACTGCTCGACCTTTGCGATACCTGTTTCCCACCCACCTCCGTCAACTTAGCTGACCGGGCGTTGGATTCAGTTCGGCTCTCGTGGAAGGCCAACGATAGCCTTCAAACAGTATCCGGGCGCTATCGGCTGGCAAACACGTCACAATGGATCGAACTGGGCGCAGTAAGTCCACCGCTGGTTATTGCCGGCCTTAACGGATGCACCACCTACGAATTTCAGCTGCGTGGGCAATGCGGAGAGGGGCAATTCAGCAATTACACCTCCAGCTTCTTTTTCGAGACAGATGGTTGCTGTGAATTACCTGCCGCAACGGAAGTTATTCAAACCACCGACTCCACCGCGCTAATCCGCTGGGAATCGGTGCTGGTAGCACAGTCATTCGATCTACGCTATCGCCCACGCGGGCAATCCGACTGGACGGAAATCAACCGAGTACCCACCTTTGCCGAATTGCGCGGCCTCAGCTCCTGTACCGCCTACGAATACGAAATCCGATCGGACTGCGACACGTCCATCACCGCCTACGGCCTGCGGCAAGAGTTTCGAACTACCGGCTGCGGCACTTGCCTGGATGCCACTTACTGCGAGCCCGGCGGCTTATCGAATGAGGAGGAATGGATTGCCGAAGTCAACATCGGCAATATCCTGATCAATGAGTCGACCGAGGAGGCGGAAAGTTATACGAATTACGGCCTCACGATCGATCCCGTTCCGCTGGCGCAGGGGGCTTCGTATCCGATTCGGCTGGTTCCGGGTTTTTTTAGTATCAACTTTGCGGAGGCCTTTGCGGTCTACATCGATTTGGATCAGAATGGCTCCATCACCTCGAGTGAAAAGGTATATGAGGGCAACTCCCAGTCGGGTGGGGCTCTCAGCGGCACGCTTACCATTCCTCCCACTGCCACAATGGGCATTACACGGATGCGCGTCGTGATGCAATTTATGCAAACCGATTCGCCTTGCCCCATTGTCAATTCTCAGGGAGAGGTTGAGGATTACTGTATCCAAATCACGCCACCGGTCGGGGCTTGCGTCGCTCCCATCTCCTTCCAATTCAGTCCTATCGATACTACTTCGGGAATGCTGCTGTGGGGAGTAGTGACCGACGCCGACCAGTACGAGCTGCGCTACCGCACCGACCAGAATGCCGAATGGCAGGTCGTCAGTACGCCTGTCAACCAGGCCGCCCTGTCGAATCTACGGTCTTGCACCGAATACGAGTTTGAGGTGCGCGCACAGTGCGGTGACGCAGCCGGCGCTGTAGCGGTGGGTACGTTTTCCAGTTGCGTGAGCAGCAATGAGAATGCCGCTCTACTCCAACAACGCTGGCGCTTATCGCCCGTCCCCGCCACCGACGAGCTGCGGATTCTGTGGGAGGGTACCCGCCCCGCTCAACCCTTCCAGCTTCAGTTAGCCGATGCACGTGGCGTGGTGATCGATCAGCAACGCTGGCAACCAACCGCTTCCGAGCAGTTGGTTTGGGAGATCGACGCACTACCCTCGGGGGTGTACTTTTTGCGCCTGCTCACCGCGGGCGGTACTCAGTCGGTGAAGCGGTTGGTAAAGGTGGATTGACCGTGAACCCCTCAAAATATAGCAAAGCACTTTTCCCTGATTATCTGTACCTTTGCGCAAATTTTATAGTTGATTTATAGAATAGGACATATCATTCTTGCATTGCTCGTGTTCATCAGTTCCACTGGTTTTGTGCTAAACAAGCACTACTGCCAGAATGAGCTGAAAAGCATAGGAATTTTCTTTGAGGCAGAAGCTTGCCATCAGGAAAAAGCAATGCCCCATTGTCCTATGCACAATGCCGAGAAACACCACGGCGAAAAAGAGTCGAAAGGATGTTGTGACGACGAAACGCAATATGTAAAGTCTGAGATAGATCAATATGCTCAGACCAGCGAAGTCGAAATAAATTTCAGCCCGGTTCTATTGAGTGTCTTGTTCATCACACTCCATACTGAACTGCCCTCCATAGATAACCAGTCTCTTCAGTATCTTAACTATAAACCTCCCCTGATCGTCTGTGACTTACCGGTAAGATTGCAGACATTCCTTTGCTAGCAGCTCATTTTCAGTTTTAACCACTCAGTGCAGGATGCATTGTAGTGGCTTTCTGTGTTCAGGTACTTCCTTGCAGATCCAGGTTGTACCGTAAGAATTAAGCTGAAAATGGTTTTATGTTAGCAACATATATTCGATTCTTCCTGGAGAATAAATTGGCCGCCTGGTTGTTACTTCTCGTTTTTGTTGGATGGGGATTAGCAACGGCCCCCTTCGATTTTGGCATGAATTGGCTGCCCCGTGACCCTGTTGCGGTAGATGCCATTCCGAATATTGGGGAGAACCAGCAAATTGTTTTTACCAAATGGATGGGGCGCTCTCCACAGGATGTAGAAGACCAAATTACCTATCCACTAACTACGGCTTTGCTGGGAATCCCAGAGGTGAAAAGCATCCGAAGTAATTCCATGTTTGGCTTTTCCAGCATCTATGTCATTTTTAATGACCATGTAGATTTTTACTGGAGTCGCAGCCGCATTCTTGAGAAACTTAATTCGCTACCGGCCAACACTTTACCAGAGGGTGTACAGTCTACGCTAGGGCCGGATGCTACCGCACTGGGACAGATTTTCTGGTATACACTCGAAGGTAGAGATACGGAAGGGAAGCCAACGGGAGGATGGAACCCTCACGAACTCCGAAGCATCCAGGACTTTTACGTGCGCTATGGTTTGTCTTCCGCCGAAGGCGTTTCGGAAGTAGCTTCCATCGGTGGTTTTGTAAAGGAGTACCAGGTTGATGTTGACCCGGATGCCATGAAAACGTATGGCATCACCCTCGATCAGGTAATGCGCGCGATCCGAAGCAGCAACCTGGATGTGGGAGCCCAAACCATTGAAATCAATATGGCCGAGTACTTTGTGAGAGGCCTCGGTTATGTCGAAACGATTGAAGACATCGAAAAAGGGGTAATCCGGGCTAAGAACAATGTCCCCATCCGCATTGGAGATATTGCCAAAGTCAGCATTGGCCCGGCTATACGCCGGGGGGTGCTGGATAAATCCGGTGCCGAAGCAGTTGGCGGCGTCGTAGTGGCCCGATATGGAGCCAATCCATTAGCCGTTATTCAAAATGTCAAAGAAAAGATTGCCGAAATAGCCCCCGGCCTTCCCACAAAAACGTTAGCAGACGGTACCGTTTCACAGGTCAAGATTATCCCATTTTACGATCGGACCCAACTCATTAATGAAACTATTGGTACGCTTCAGGAGGCACTTACTTTAGAAATCTTAATCACCATTACTGTGGTGATCTTAATGCTTTTCAATCTAAAGTCTTCTCTCCTGGTATCAGCCACTTTACCCGTAGCGGTATTGATGTGTTTCATTGCGATGCGGTATTTCGGAGTAGATGCCAATATCGTCGCATTATCGGGGATTGCCATTGCCATCGGAACGATGGTGGATATGGGCATCGTGCTGGCAGAGAGTATGGTTAATCGAATGGAATCTGCTCCTGAAGGCGAAAATTTGCTCACCACCATTTACGAAGCAACCATAGAAGTAGCGTCTGCGGTTATAACTGCCGTTGCAACTACCGTAATTAGTTTCATACCGGTCTTTACTATGGAAGCTGCCGAAGGGAAGCTGTTTAAGCCGCTGGCCTTCACAAAAACCTTTGCCCTTATTGCTTCCATAATTATTGCCATCACGGTTGTTCCGGCCTTGGCGCATTCGCTTTTTTCCATCCGCACTAACAAAAATAGCTTCCGCTACATTGGAAATGGCCTTTTAATCATTGTTGGGGTCATTGCGATTTATCTAATTCAGCCTACACTAGGTGTAATCGTTCTATTTATCGGCGTAGCCGGCCTGTTGGGTACCTTTATTCAAAGGTCATTCCCGAAATACACCAGGGGGTTTGATTGGTTTAAAAATATCCTATACGCCGCTGTTGTCACTTTCCTACTTGCCAGGGTATGGATGCCGTTGGGGGTAGCGGATAGCGTAGCCACCAATTTTATTTTCGTAGGAAGTATCATCGGTATACTGATCGCCTTCTTTTATTTAGTCATTCATTTCTACGAGTCGATCCTTCGGTTTCTTCTAAGGTTTAAATGGCTCTTCATTGCCGCAGTTGCCTTTTTGGTTTACCAGGGATTTATTGTCTTTCAACAGACCGGTGAAGAATTTATGCCCGCTTTAGATGAGGGTTCATTTCTGTTAATGCCTACATCCATGCCCCATTCGGGTATGCAGGAAAATATTAAGAACCTTCGCTTACTGGATATGGCGGTGACTGCCATTCCTGAAGTAGAAACAGTTGTTGGAAAAGCCGGCAGGGTGGAAAGTGCGCTCGATCCTGCCCCTATGTCGATGTACGAAAATGTTATCCTGTATAAGTCGGAATACAAAACAGATGAACGAGGGCATCGCATCCGGTTTAAAGTCGATGAAAACAAGGAATACCTCAGGGGTGAAAACGGGGAATTAATACCAGACAAGAATGGCCAGTATTTCCGGCAGTGGCGCGATCATATTCAAAACCCCGATGACATATGGAATGAAATAGTCAAAGCGACTAAAATACCTGGAGTTACTTCTGCTCCGAAGTTACAACCCATTGAAACACGCTTGATCATGTTGCAGACCGGAATGCGTGCGCCAATGGGGATTAAGGTTCGCGGATCAGACTTGCGACAAATAGAGGCTTTTGGACTCGAATTAGAGCAACACCTCAAAAAAGTGGAAGGGGTGAAGGAGGCGGCAGTATTTGCCGACCGGATCGTTGGCAAGCCGTATTTGCTACTCGATATTGATCGGGATGCTATAAGTCGCTATGGGTTAACTATTGAAGAAGTCCAACGCCATATTCAGACCGCAATTGGGGGGATGACGATGACCACCACCGTCGAAGGGAGGGAACGGTATGCTATCAGAATCCGGTATCCCAGGGAGATGCGAGACGATCCTGAAATGCTGAAGCGTATTTACCTGCCATCTGATAACGGAGGCCAGATTCCGCTTGGGGAATTAGTGGAAATTAAATACGAGCAAGGCCCGCAGTCGATCAAAAGTGAAGATGGTTTTCTGGTTGGCTATATACTTTTCGATCGGGAAAAGGAATATGCAGAAGTAGAAGTTGTGAATAATGCACAACGCTACCTGGAAGATCAGATACGATCGGGCCAGTTGGAAGTGCCTGCTGGAATCAGCTATCGTTTTGCGGGGAACTACGAGCAACAGGTGAGAGCAAACAAGCGGCTTGCTATTGTTGTCCCCATTGCTTTAGCCATTATTTTTCTGATCCTGTATTTCCAGTTTAGTTCGGTCACCATCTCTACGATGGTCTTTACCGGGGTTTTTATCGCTTTCTCCGGAGGGTTCATAATGATCGGGTTATACGACCAACCTTGGTTTCTGGATTTCGACGTCTTCGGCACCAATATGAGGGATCTGTTCCAGATTCGCACCGTCAACCTGAGTGTAGCCGTCTGGGTGGGATTTCTGGCACTGTTTGGTATTGCTACCGATGATGGCGTATTGGTAGCTACCTTCTTGCGAGACAGTTTCAAAGCGAACAAACCCAATTCCATTTCGTCTATTCGGGATGCTGTTGTGGAGGGAGGCCTACGGCGGGTTCGTCCGGCTGTAATGACTACAGCTACTACCATTTTGGCCCTCCTTCCCATATTAACCTCAACCGGCAGAGGAGCCGATGTGATGCTGCCTATGGCAATTCCTTCTTTTGGAGGAATGCTCATCCAGACGATTACCATGTTTACCGTGCCGGTATTCTATTCGCTTTGGCAGGAATGGAAGCTCCGGTGGGAGAACCGTTTTCAGCCCCAAATTTAAAGTAATGCACCATCAGATCATCATAAGAATTAGAGCTTGTTTGGACTTTACCCTTTGGGCTACAAAAAGTCTCATTAGGAACCTGTCTTCGCCCTTTTTTCGGCCTGTAGCTCTGGCTATGCACCTTGAAAATGGTCTCGGCAGAACCCTAAATGGCCTCTTTTCGCCTTCAAAAGCAAAGTCCAAACAAGCTTTTAGTCTTTTGCTGCTGTTCAGCCCCTTAGTGGGAAGTGGGCAGTCTCTTCCCGAATTATTGGAAAGAGGAAGAAACAACAATTTAGAGTTAAAGGCGCTACATCAGGAATATCTCGCCGCTTTGGAAAAAGGGCCACAGGTCAGTCAACTACCTGACCCTGAGGTTGGCATAGGTGCCTTTATATCCCCGGTGGAAACACGCCTCGGAGCGCAGCAAGCAAGGATTAGTGCCTCCCAAATGTTCCCCTGGTTTGGCACATTAGAAGCAAGAGAAGAAGTCGTGCTAGCTACCGCCAGGGCGCTGCATGAAAAAGTAGCCAGTACGGCACTGGAATTAGATTTCCAGGTGAAAACTGCCTATTTCCAATTCTACGAAATTCAAATTTCCCAAAACAAAATCAGGGAAAACGTCAGGATTCTTGAAGCACTCCGGCAACTTTCTTTGGCAAAAGTAGAGAGTGGTAACGGAAGCGCAGCAGATGTATTAAGGGTAGATTTAAAAATTCAGGAATTGGAGCAGGAACTGCTGATTCTTGACAATCAGTTGGAAAAGCCGGTAGCTGATCTAAATCAGCTCCTTAACCGGCCTCTTGATTCATCAGTAGAAGTTCAAGACACCCTGGAGTTTGCCCTTATGCCTTACAATAAGGATACTTTACTCAGCCACATCCGCAAGAATCATCCCATGATCAGGATGTTTGCCCTTCAACAAGAAGCTTCCCAAAAAGCAATTGAGCTCAATGAGTTGGAAGGTAGGCCGTCCTTTGGGATAGGAATAGATTATATACTGGTCAATCCCAGATCTGATGCTGCACCAGTGAATAATGGAAGAGATATTTTCCAGCTAAGTGCCAAGGTCAGCATTCCATTATGGCGTGAAAAATACAGGGCAAGAGAACGGGAAGAGAATCTTGGAATTGCTGCACTTGAAAATCGAAAGTTGGATCTAGAGACCCGTTTTCTCTCCCTGATCAAGAAAGCCTTTTCGGATTACGAAACGGCTCGTTTAAGGCTGGACCTTTACACTCAACAAATAGCAACTACCAGAGCTGCTATTCAGATTTTACAAACAGACTATAGCGCTTCGGGTAACCATTTTGATGAATTGCTGCGTCTCGAAAAGGATCTGGTGGATTACGATTTAAAAATTCTAAGAGCGATCGTACAAAGCCAGATTGCCCAGGCTGCAATTGAGCGGTACATCACTTTCTAAAATCAATAACGTGAAGAATAATAAAATCTTTCTCATTGTATTAGGGGCCTTGATAGTTGGCTTAGGTGCAGGATATCTGCTTTTTGGAAACAAGCCATCCACTTCAGACGCCCACGATCATTCGGCAGCCGAAGAAGATCAAACCTGGACCTGCTCCATGCACCCCCAGATCAGGCAAAATGAGCCAGGTGATTGCCCCATTTGCGGGATGGACTTGACCCTTTTAGATGAAACCAGCTCTAATGATCCGTTCACTTTAGAGATGACGCAGGAGGCCGTCAAATTAGCTAACATAGAAACGACAATTATCGGTTCGACCGGTACGCCTGAAAAAAGCTTCATCCTTTCAGGAAAAATTAAAGAGGATGAAAGGCTTGCTGCCAGCCAGGTCGCTCATATTCCAGGTCGCATAGAGAAGCTATTCGTCACGTTTACCGGCGAACAGGTACGGCAGGGGCAGAAATTGGCTACCCTCTATTCTCCTGAATTGGTAACTGCCCAACAGGAGTTACTGGAGGCGCTGAGAATACAAGATGTCAATGCAGATTTAGTAAAAGCTGCTCGGAAGAAACTGGAATACTGGAAAATCCCTGCGGAACAAATCCGAGCCATTGAAGAAAGTGGGCAAATCCAGCAGGCTTTTACCGTTTTGGCGGATGCCTCCGGGATCGTCACCAACCGAAGAGTCGTGGTGGGAGATTACGTAACCCAAGGAGAAGTACTGTTTGATATCGTTAGTTTGAATCGAGTTTGGGCGTTGTTCGATGCATACGAGGAGGATCTGGCCGCTATTGAAATTGGAGATCGTATTGAGTTTACCACTCCAGCTGTTCCGAACAGGACTTTTTCTACTCGGATCAGCTTTATTGATCCGGTCATCAATCCAAGTACTAGAGTAGCCTCACTGCGGGGTGAACTCCGTAATACCGGCAATTTACTAAAGCCCGAAATGTTTGTGCGGGGAAAACTGCAAGCTCAACTCTCTACTACCGCACAATTATTGGTTCCTAAATCGGCTATTCTCTGGACCGGCCCCCGATCGGTGGTCTATGTAAAAGTGCCTGATACCAATATTCCGTCTTTTCAGTTCCGGGAAGTAGTCCTGGGAGAGCGGGTAGGAGAAAGTTATCTGGTTGACAGTGGATTAGAGCCGGGAGAGGAAGTGGTTACCTATGGAAATTTCGCCATCGATGCGGCGGCCCAACTGAATAATCAGGCCAGTATGATGAACAAAAATGTGATGCTGAAAGGTGCCGATCACTCACGGCATCTACCTGACTACACAGAAAGTACCCCAACTGCTTTCAAGGAACAGCTGGTCGAGCTTACCCAGCGTTATCTAGCCTTAAAAGATGATTTGGTCGTTACTCATTCTACCGCTGCAAGCGCCAGTGCATCAAGAATGCTTAACCAGCTCTCTCTGGTCGATATGTCGCTTGTAAAAGGCGATGCCCATATGTACTGGATGGAACAACAAGAAGCGCTACAAGCACACGGCCAGCAAATCACGAAAATGGAGGATGTAGAGGATCAACGCAAACAATTCGAGTTTCTATCACAAGCCTTAATCAATACCATCAAGGTATTTGGAATTCCTGATGACGCCTTCTATATCCAACACTGCCCGATGGCTTTTGACAATGATGGAGCTGACTGGATAAGTGATGTGGAAGAGATAAAAAACCCCTATTTCGGTGATAGGATGTTAAGGTGTGGGTGGGTGCAGGAAACCATCACCAAAGATTTTCGCAATTCAACTGCGGAGCCTTCTGAAAGCGCTTCGCGAACTATTCATAACCATTAATTCAGTTTGGAAGCTGGTTTATACCCAAACCAAAGCAGTTTGGGTATATGCTTCCACCCACGTTTGCCCAATGCATTGCGAAGGAAGTGGTAGCGAGGAAGCAGGAAACTGTCCGGTATGCGGGATGGACTACGTTGGGCAAGAGGAACATCGTAAAGACGGGCATAGTCATTAGCCCTTTTACAAGCATCAACCTTTAGGTTGATAGAAAAATTTTGTAGCGCGAGAGAGACTTGAACTCTCGACCTCAGGATTATGAATCCTGCGCTCTAACCAGCTGAGCTATCGCGCCAAATAAGGTGGCTTACGCCAAAGTGCGCGCAAATATACGATGCTTTGCCCGAAAGTTCAACAATCCACCCGCTGGAATCTTTTAGGGTAAAGCGTTCCCGTCTATGTGCGATAAGCGAAGCCTTCGTCCGGAGATACCGTCCATCCAACCCAGCGCTCAGCCGCGCGAGCAATTTCAGAATGAAACCCTGCGGCCGATTCTCAAACTGCAAAACGAGCTGCTGCTGGCGTTGTACCGACACTACCTGACCAAGCGCAAGGTGCCCATTAGTAGTTTTTCCAATCAACAATTGAACGAATGGATCGAGCAGAGCGTGTCGAAAGACAATCGGCTGCGGGGCTTGCTGTTCGGGATGGTGGTCGGCCTGTTTACCGACGAGGAACTGACCGCTTACCTGGCCCACGAATCGGAATACAATCGCCGAATCACGTCGCTGCTGACGCAGCGGTTTCAGGATCAATTGGGGCCCCTCCGCGGCTAAATGCCGTTAGGTTGAGGAGAGAAATTGGCTCCGTACTTTCAAGTTTTCCGTCAGACTAAAAATGGCGTTAATGGGAATGCGAAACCCCTCAATCACTCGGCTGGCAACGTGCCCTTCCGCCGCTTTTAGCTGTAATTCGTAGGCTCCATTTTCGCTGAGGAAGTACTGCTCCAGGGTTTCGGCCACCGGATCGATGATCCAGTATTCCTCGATGCCGTTCTTTTGGTAGTCCTGGAATTTGGTAATTCGGTCGTGGTCTTCGTTGGAAGAAAGCACCTCGACGACCAGATCGGGTACGGGGAATCGGGATTGATCGGGCACAAAATGAGCGGCTTTGGACTTCCCAAAAAAACAGATACCCGGCTCGTAGTCGTTTCTAATCAATGCAATCAGTGCTTTTTCTACCGCTACATAACCCAAATCAAAAGTGGCAGTGTAGATTTTCAATAGCTGCCCTAAATGCTGTACAACATCCAGATGCCATTTCTTTGCCGGCGAATGGACAACGATTTCCCCGTTCACGAATTCGGCCTTCTTGTCTTCATCCAGCCACTCGTAGAATTCCTGACGGCGTTTTGCCTCTTCGTCCAATTGACGCCTGGCTTCCTCCACGATGCGGGGAGCACCTACCTGGGCCATGATTTGTTCGATGATTTTCGACATGATTAATAGTTGTTTTCTTCACGTGAATACTGATAATAGGGATTTTCCATCAGTATAGTTGATACTGCCTTAACCGGGAAACTTCCCGCAGTTGTTTGTGGGTTTACTACTTTTGCAACTCGTAAAAACGGCCCCTTCGATCGTATGGAGGGAAAAACCAAGACGATGATCAAAATTACCCTTCCCGACGGGAGCGTGCGGGAGTTCGAACGGGGAACCACTCCAATGGAAGTAGCCCAATCCATTAGCCAGGGCCTGGCACGCAATGTACTAGCCGCCCGTGTGGATGGCCAGGTGGTAGATGCCACGCGCCCCATTGAAGCCGATGCTACTCTGGAATTGCTGACCTGGAACGACCAGGACGGAAAGGCCACCTTCTGGCATTCCTCCGCCCACCTGATGGCGGAAGCATTAGAAGCGCTGTATCCGGGTGTCAAGTTCGGTATCGGACCGGCGATTGAAAACGGGTTTTACTACGACGTTGATACCGGCGATCGGCAGATTTCTACCAACGACCTCCCGGCCATTGAAAAAAAGATGCTCGAACTGGCGCGGCAAAAGAACGAATACCAGCGGCGGGAAGTCCCGAAGAAGGAAGCCATTGCCTTTTTCGAGGAGAAGGGCGATCAGTACAAGCTGGAACTGCTGGAAGATCTCGAAGACGGGTCCATTACTTTCTACGAGCAAGGTGGCTTTACGGATCTCTGCCGGGGTCCGCACATCCCCAGTACCGAAAAGATCAAGGCGGTGAAGCTTACGAACGTGGCCGGTGCCTAC
The DNA here is from genome assembly GCA_964504335.1 of uncultured Saprospiraceae bacterium. Classification (GTDB taxonomy): domain Bacteria; phylum Bacteroidota; class Bacteroidia; order Chitinophagales; family Saprospiraceae; genus CAZDET01. The sequence goes on along the minus strand of CAZDET010000061.1, from coordinate 10,515 downwards.
TGGCGGGGCAACGAAGCCAACCCTATGATGACCCGGTTGTACGGTATTTCCTTTCCCAAGAAGAAGGAACTCGACGAGTATCTGCACTTGCTCGAGGAGGCGAAAAAACGCGATCACCGCAAGATTGGTGCCGAGCTGGAGCTCTTCATGTTTAGCGATCGGGTGGGTGCCGGCCTGCCGATGTGGCTGCCGAAGGGCAACCAGTTGCGCGAGCGGCTGATGCAGTTCCTCCGGGAAGAGCAGGAGCGGCGTGGCTATCAGTTAGTAACCACCCCGCACATCGGCAAAAAGGACCTATACGTCACCTCGGGGCACTACGCGAAATACGGAGAGGATAGCTTTCAACCTATTCATACCCCGCGCGAGGGCGAGGAATTCCTCCTCAAACCGATGAACTGTCCGCACCACTGCGAAATGTATGCCCACCGGCCGCATTCCTACCGCGATCTGCCCTTGCGCCTGGCCGAGTTCGGCACCGTGTATCGCTACGAGCAAAGCGGCGAGCTACACGGCCTGTCGCGCGTGCGTGGATTTACCCAGGATGACGCTCACATTTTCTGCACGCCCGAGCAATTGAAGGATGAATTCTTGAATGTACTCGACCTCACCAAGACGGTACTTTCAAAGGTTGGGTTCAAGAATTTCAAGGCGCAAATCAGCCTCCGCGACCCGGAAAACCCCGATAAATACATCGGTTCGGATGCCAACTGGGCCGCCGCAGAGCAGGCGATCATCGACGCAACCAAGGAAGCGGAGTTGGAAACCGTTACCGCACTGGGCGAAGCGGCTTTTTACGGTCCCAAGCTCGACTTCATGATCAAGGATGCAATCGGGCGATCCTGGCAGTTGGGTACCATCCAGGTAGACTACAACCTGCCGGAGCGCTTCGAGCTGGAATACACCGGGGCAGATAATCAGGTGCACCGCCCCGTCATGATTCACCGGGCGCCCTTCGGGTCGTTGGAACGCTTTATCAGTATCCTCATCGAAGATACGGCCGGGAAATTCCCCCTCTGGCTCGCTCCGGAGCAGTACGCCATCCTGCCGATTAGCGATCGGTTTCTGGAATATGCCGAAACTGTCAAAAACAAGCTGGCCGCTGCGGATATCCGCGGATTCATCGATTCGCGCAGTGAAACAATCGGCAAAAAAATCCGCGATACCGAACTGAAGCGGGTTCCGTTCATGCTCATCGTCGGCGAGCAGGAGCAGGAAAGCCAAACCGTTGCTGTGCGCCTGCAAGGAGAGGGGGATAAGGGTAGTATGGGAATTGACGAATTTGTTAAATTATTTATAAGTCATTTGAACTAGCCGGAACTATTTGCAGGGTTTGCGTATTATTGTTCTGGAAGGAGATTTTATGTGCTATCTTTATAGCAATCTCCCTATACCTATAATCCCAAAACGGTTTGAATGAAGCACGGTTTACTACTCTTATTTTTTGCGTTCTCCCTGTCGTATGGCTTTGCACAGCGGAGTACCGTAGTACAAGTTTTTCCGAACCCGGCTTCGGAATACATTGAAATTGAGGCTACACAGGATATCAAGAAAATTTCGATTATCAACATGATCGGGAGGCGCGTCAAGTCATTTGCCTATTCTGACAAGGAGCGCTACTACATCGGTGACTTACCAAGAGGCATGTATCTGGTCCAGTTTATCGATCCGCGAGAAAAGATTTTAAGTACGCAACGAGTCAATAAACGCTAGTGCCGATCGGCACATCTCTATTGTGAAAAGATGCCGGACCGTTGATCGCAAGATCAGCGGTCTTTGTTTTTTCGGAAGAAGTCAGGTAAGTTTTTTAAGGCTACTAACTCCCGATAGGCCGTGCGGGCTTCGCGCGACGGAATACCGAAATAGGACTTCCCCGCTTTCAGGCGGTCACCGACCCCACTCTTGGCCAGGACCACTGCACCAGATTCGATTACTACGTTCTGGGCGATGCCAACCTGCCCATACAAAATGACATTATCGCCGATGCGGCAGTTACCGGCCACCCCGACCTGAGCGGCGAAGAGGCAATGCTTGCCCACTTTCGTATCGTGGCCAATCTGCACCAGGCAATCCAGTTTACTGCCTTCGCCGATGATCGTATCGCTCGATACGCCCCGATTGATCGTGCAGTTCGCGCCGATGTCGACGCGGTGTTCAATGAGCACGCGTCCGCCCGAACGCCATTTCCGATAGCCATCCGCCGTTTTTTTGAAATAAAAGGCGTCACTCCCGATCACGGCTCCGGATTGGATGAGCACTTCATCACCGATGATACAGCCTTCCTGAATCACCGCCCGGGACTGCACGTAACTATTCCGGCCAATCAATACATTTGGTCCAATCACCGCGCCTGGCTCAATGGTTGTACCCGCCCCAATACGCGCGGTCGGGTCGATGGGCTCGCGAAGGGGCTGGTGTGGGCGCTGTTCTCGAACCAACCCATTGTATACCTCAAAGGGTTGTTCGACGACGAGCAGGGCCTTTCCCGGCGGCGGCTCCGTTTGTTGATCAATGAGCACGATGCTAGCTGCCGATTCGAGCGCCTTGAGATAGTACTTCGGATGATCGACAAACGTCAGGTCTCCCGGCTCTACGTGGTGGATTTCATTGATGCCCGACACAAGCAGGCTGGAATCGCCGAGCAGCTCTGCTCCGAGGCGTTCTGCCAAATCGAGTACGGGGATGGGATGGGCAAGCTTCATGTTGTATTTTGGTCAAATGCTGGAGGGAATCGTACTTTTTTATCTCGAAGACAAAGATTACGGCTACATCCGCCTGCCCGACACCCGGGAGGAATTTTATTTCCGGAAGGCTCAGCTCCGCGAACCCGTTGCAGCCGGCGACCGGGTGCGCTTCGTGCTGCGCCAGGGCCGGCAGGGGTACTACGCCGATGCTATTTCCCGTCTTTTCATTGCCTAAGGCACTCGCGCCACCGGATACAGGCGGTGGGTCTTTTCGTAATAGGGCGTCTGGCGGTAAATGAAATCCAGTTGCGCTCTGGCCGACTTGGCGAATCCTTCATCTGCCGCGCGCTTTTGTTCAAATTGCCGCCGCACCTCTGGATGTGCTTCGAGGTAAGTGGCGGCCAAATCCTCGAATACGTAGGCTGAAAAATATTCTTTTTGCATCAGAATGCCGTCAAAGAAATTCCAGGCAAAGAACCCATCGGGAGCCTGTGGTTCGAGTGTTTCGAGGATGTAACGCACCGCAGGCTGATCAGTCGATACGTAGGCATCGCCCTGGTAGTAGGTCCAGGTTCTTCGCACCGTATCTACCTGGATATTGCTGTGCAAATAATGCCCTTCGTAGGGGGCATTTCGGGTTTGAAAGTCGCGGATGTAGTATTGCTCCACCTCAATGATTGTATCTGCCGCTAGCTCTTCTATCTCCACGCCATTCCAGCGGAGCCGGTCGATGACCTGCTGATAGGCCTGCGGGATGATGTAGGCGGATGGCCTACTGACCTGCAAGGTCGGCACAAAGGTATTGTAGTAGCGGATCGTATCCTCAAAGGGGCGGTCCCGGTTGTAATGCAAGCGTTCCAGGCCTGTCACGGCGCTGGGCCGCCGCTCGGGTTCGTACCCCTTGAAGACCCGCAACTCGTAGGAATTCGTATCGATCCCCCAATTAATTGGAACCCGCTCTTGGGCAAGGTAGGCCCGCCGCTGCCGGTCGCGGAGCTGACGAATCGTTGCTCCCTCCCGAGATAACCACTCCAAATTTGCGCGCATGAATGTGTAGACGCTCTGCACCCGGTCGGCAAATGGTTTGAGCATGTGTGCTTCCGGGATGAAGGAAAGGGTATGATGCAAGGCCGCATAACCCGATGAGTAGCGCGGCAAGTCCAAAAAACCGAAATTGCGCGCTCGCACATCATTGGTATTCACGTAGGGTGTCATTTCCCATCCGCGTTGGGCCATTTCCTGGTAAAGCCAGGGGAGCATTTGCTCCGCTTGGTAGGTTGCCAGGGGACCGCCCAGTTTATCAGACTGGGTGGCGATCATCGTCAGGGTATACGAATAATCCGCTCCATTGGAAGTGTGATTGTCGATGAATACATCGGGTTGCCAGTCGGCAAATGCCTGATTGAAGGCTTGCGCATTGCGGCTATCGCATTTAATGAAATCGCGATTGAGGTCCAGGTTCTTTGCATTTCCCCGGAAGCCGTGGGCTTTGGGCCCGTTCTGATTGGCGCGGCTGTAGCTACCGCGGTTGAGCGCCCCACCGATATTGTATACCGGCACGATTACCAGCACCGTACTATCTAGTAGCTGGCCCGTCTGCTCCGGGTTTCGGAGCAAATCGCGGACCAGCATCATACTGGCGTCGATCCCGCAAGGTTCGCCGGGATGGATACCGTTATTGACAAACAGGACGCGTTTTTCCTGTGCCCGCAGGGCCGCCGGATCGAATTCCCCATTCATCGACAATACTACCAGTTGCAATGGTTTCCCCACATCTGCACGCCCAAACTCCACCATCCGCAGTTGCCGTGGATAGGCGGCGACTAGCTGCTCGTAGTACTGAATAACCTCTGCGTAAGCCGCCGAATAATTAGGGTCTTTTTCGAATGGAGTAGTAAAATCCTGCCCCCACCCCCCGAAGGGCAGGCAGGAACCGATAACCAGAAACAAGCTTGTGAAGAGCGAGGAGCGATGCATAACTTAAGAACTAAGAGACTAAAGAACTAATCAGTGTGCTTCCAGCCAATTTTCCCCCGTTCCCGATTCCACCACGATTGGCACGCCGAGGTCTGGAATAGCCAGCCGCATTTTTTCTTCGATTTTCGGGGTGAGTTCCTCCAATTCGGCGCGGTGGGCATCGAATACCAATTCGTCGTGCACCTGTAGGATCATCGTCGTTTTGTAATTGCCTTCCGCCAGGAGTTGGTGGATATCGATCATGGCGACCTTAATCATATCGGCGGCAGTACCCTGGATGGGAGTATTCATGGCAATGCGCTCGGCCAGCGAGCGCGCTACCGAGCTTTTGGAGTTGATATCCCGCACCTTGCGCTTCCGCCCGAGTAGGGTGGTGACGTATCCCTGCTCGCGCGCTTTTCGAATACTTTCGTCGAAGAAGTTTTTCAGCCCGCTGAAACGGGTGTAGTAATTTTCGATTAGCGTTTTGGCTTCGCTGCGGCTGATATCCAGTTCCTGAGTCAATCGCTGCGCTCCCGCGCCGTAGAGAATCGCAAAGTTGACGGTTTTTGCCTGGTAGCGCTGCTCCCGGCTGACTTCGTCGTAGGGCACATCGAACACCAGCGAAGCCGTTGCCCGGTGGATGTCTCGCCCGCTGCGGAAGGCTTCCAGCATTCCTTCATCCTTACTGAGGGCCGCCACCAGGCGAAGCTCGATCTGGCTGTAGTCGGCTGCCAGCAGCACGTGATCTTCGTCGCGCGGGATGAACGCCTTTCGGATTTCCGCCCCTTCGGGCGTCCGCACTGGAATATTTTGCAGGTTCGGATTATTGCTGCTCAGGCGGCCCGTAGCGGCGATAGCCTGATTGAAGGAAGAGTGGATGCGGTGGGTACGTGGATTGACGAGTTTTGGCAGGGCATCCACGTAGGTTCCCTTCAGCTTGGTGAGCCCCCGGTGCTTCAGAATGCCTTTAACGATGGGATAATCCGTACTTAGCTCGGTGAGCTTGGCTTCGTCGGTACTGTACTGCCCCGATTTGGTTTTCCGAAACCGGTAGGGTATTTCCAGCTTGTCGAATAAAATCTCGCCAACTTGTTTGGGGGAGCCCAGATTGAATTCGGTGCCGGCCTGTTCATATACGCTTTCCTCTAACTCCCGAATCTGCTGATCCAGTGTCTTGGAATAATCGTGCAGAAAGTCCGTGTCGACATTGATGCCTTGGTATTCCATATCGCGCAGCACCCGAATGAGCGGCGCTTCGGTCTTTTTGTACAGCTCGTGCAGCTCCCGCTTTTCCAGCTCTGGCTCCAACAGTTGCTGCAAGCGCAGCGTGATATCGGCATCTTCCGCCGCGTAGTCGACGACCTGGTCGACCGGCACGTCGCGCATGCTTTTTTGCTTCTTGCCTTTCCCGATGAGCGTTTCGATGGATACCGGCTTGTAACTCAGGTAGGTTTCCGCGAGGTAGTCCATATTGTGGCGTTGCTCCGGTTCTAACAGATAGTGGATCACCATCGTGTCGAGGTAATCGCCAACCAGATCCACCCCATACCACTTGAGGATAAGCGCATCGTACTTCAGGTTTTGCCCGATTTTGGCAATGCCCTCGTGCTCGAAGAAGGGCCGAAACTCATCTACGATTTGCTGGGCCACTTCCCGGTCGGCGGGAACGGGAATGTAGTACGCCACCTTCGGTTCGACGGAGAAGGACATGCCTACCAATTCCGCATTGTTGGCGTCGATGCCTGTGGTTTCGGTATCGAAGGCCACGGCGCTTGCGGCAAGTAGTTGCTGGAGGAGCTTGGCCCGGCCTGCCTGATCGTCTAGGAGGTGGTAGTCGTGCTCGGTGTTTTCGATGGTATACTCGGCAATGGCGTGCTTGGGCAGGCTGGACACCTCTTTTTTGACTGCCTCCTGTTCAAACAAACTTCCCTGCTGCCCTTCCATCGGTTGCTCCTCCTTTTGGCCCAGAATATCTTTGGCCAGCGTCCGAAATTCCAGTTCCTTGAAGATTTCGGAGAGCCATTCGCGGTCGAAGGGATCGATGGTATAGTCATCCGCATTGAATCGGATGGGTACCTCGATGTCGATGGTGGCCAGTTTTTTACTGAGTAGGGCCTGATCCTTGTATTCGATGAGATTGGCTTTCTGCTTGCCCTTCAATTCGTCGATATGGTCGAGCAGATTTTCCATGCTGCCGTACTTGCCAAGGAGCTTCGCGGCAGTTTTAGGGCCGATTCCCGGCACGCCGGGGATATTATCGACGGAATCGCCCATTAGTCCCAAAATATCGATGACCTGGTCGCAGTTTTCGATTCCCCATTTATCGGTGATCTCCTGAATCCCCATAATTTCGACGCCGTTGCCCATTCGGGAGGGCTTGTAGAGCAATATATTTTCCTCCACCAACTGCCCGAAATCCTTATCGGGAGTGACCATATAGACTTTATAGCCCTCGCGGGCCGCTTGCTTGGCGAGCGTACCGATCACATCGTCGGCTTCGTAGTGATCGACGGTCAGGATGGGAATTTTAAAGGCCTGCAGGATTTGCTCGATGTAGGGCAGCGCTACGGCAATGTCTTCCGGTTGCTCTTCGCGATTGGCTTTGTACTCCTCCATGAGTTCATGCCGAAACGTGGGCGTGGCCGGATCGAAGGCTACGGCGATGTGCGTCGGCTTCTGCGTGCGCATCAAATCCCAGAGCGTGCGCACGAACCCCGTAACCGCCGAGGTATTGACGCCCTTTGAATTGATGAGGGGGCGATTGATAAAGGCAAAGTGCGCGCGGTACACGAGTGCATGCCCATCGAGCAAAAAAAGACGCTTATCGGCCATTTGTAATGCGGTAATACTGTGATGCGGTAATGTTCGAAGTAATCTCTTAAACTTACAACATTACAATTTTCCAGGATGAACAATGTTTGACGGAGTTAAAACACGACCGAATACTTAAACAGGAACTGCTGGGTAATATTCACTCGTCTGCCAAGTCCTCTGACTCCGTTGGGCTGGTTGAAGTCCGTGATCTGCACCAACACATCATCGTCGTAGAAGATATTGAGCATCAATGAGATGGAAAAATTCTTGAACAGGATGTAGTCAAGCTGATTATTCCAGTCGACATCGATGTTTTCCGGATTGTTCAGATAGTTGGAGTAGAGTGTCAGGTGGGAGGTGAAGGCCATTTTTTTCTCGAAAAACTTATCCGTGAAATCGGCTCGCAGGAGGGAGCCGAATTGGCCATCCACTTTATCGAACGATACGATCGCGCCACTGGCGTTGCGCTCTACTGGGTTTCCGTGTACCCCGCGCGCGGCGATGCTGTCATTGGCCACAATAATAAACTTACCCCCTACCGGTGAAAAGAACAGCGCCAACCCATCGGTGACGTGGCAACTGATTCCGACGGAGGGCATGATGGTGGCGGGCGAGAAAAAGCGCGAAAGGGGTTGGAGCCCCGTATTGAAGACGTCGGAGAGGAAGTTTCCCGGAAAATCGGCCGGCCCTTCGTAGGCAGGTAGGACCTGGCTCAGAAAGGCCAGGCTGGCGGCGTAGGAAAAGCGGCTTTCCGGTCCTGTCTGGAATCCGTACTTGGTGCTTAAGCGCAGTTCATCGATAGATTTTTGGAATGGTACCCCAATTTCTTCCCCATCGATTTGGACGGTGCCCGATCCGATGCGTTGTAATCCGAATTGCCAACTGGCCTTGTTTTCCCAGCGATGGCGCCCGCGTCTGTGGTTCGCATAGAAATTACTGGCCGTGCCAACGCCAATGCGGTTCTGACCGGCGCCCTGCTTGGGGTTGATTTGCAGGAGTTGGAGGAAGTCAAAGCCCAGGCCGGCACCTGTTTCCCAGCCTTCGGGTGGTGGTTTTTTTTCCTGAGCGATTAGGGGTAGGCAGATGAGCAGGCATAAGAATAGCGGGCTAATTTGAAGGGTTAGCCGGTACATATCAATTCGTTTGGTGAAGGTGCAGATTTAGGGTGCCGTCAGATTGGGCGGCCTTACCGGGTGAATTGCCACATTCTCGGTGGTGAGCTTGCTGAGCGGCACGATTACTATCCCGTTCTCATTTTCCATGGTCAGACTGATATTGCCCATTTCGACGACTCTTCCGCGAACCCCTCCAATGGTGATCTCATCACCGATCCGAATCCGGTCCCGATTGTAAAAAGCCGACAATAGATTGGACATCAAATCCTTGGAAGCGAGGCCATACCCGATGGCAAATGCCAGAATGACTCCCCCCAGAATAATGGAGATGTTGTTTTCCATGAATTCCGTTTGCAGTTCTGCCTGCTTCAGGGTAATCATGATGACGTTGAGGAAGAGAAAATAAAACACAGCGCTGCTGATGAGTTGGGCGGAGGGGATGCCCAGCGACTGGGCCGTAGTAAGGACGATGCGCTTGATAAAGTCGCAGACGATCAACCCAAAGATGAGTACGAGGAAGGCCGAAATGGCCTTGGGCAGATAGGTGATGACCGATGCCATCAGGTCGGAAACCGACTCCATGCCCAGAGCATTGATGGCGGCCATCAGGAAGATGAAGAAGAAGATGTAATAAATGATCTTAGAGAACAGCTGGCTCGGCACTATATTAATCGGAGAGCGAGCGATGATATCGATCTCATTCAGTCGGTCGGCCAGGCGATCGGCCCCAATGGCTTTCAGGATGCGCTTGAAGATCGTGGCCGCCAGCCGGGCGATGAGCCAGCCAACCAGCAAGATGGCAAGGGCTTTGATCAAGTTGGGAATTATGCTGAGCAAGTCGGTCAGCATTGCCTGAATTTCCGGGGGTAGCTCTGGCATAGTGGGTGGTATTTATGGTACGATACAGGTAGATCTTTATCTGGGTGGTTGTTGATCAATGGGGGCGGGCCCTTCGGGCTCCTGGGGAGGAGCGAGCGGCGGAACATCCGGCGGAGGAAGTTCTTCGGAAGGAGGATTGTCCGGCGGCAGTGTGTCGCCACCGCTTAGGATGACTACGGTATCGACCATTTTCGGCAAATACATGTTAACGATTTGGCCGATGAACCGGAACGTCCCCATGGTACCCTCCAACTGATTTTTCAGTCGATCGTGCACCTGCCGATCGTCGTAGAGCTGCATGGCTTCCGCCTCCATGTCCTTAAAGTTCTTCATTTAGATGATTTCGGGGCGCGCTATTTACCGGGGACTCACACCTCCTCTGCAAACAATTTTTTGCGTAACAGAAATGCGCGTTCCTTCGCCCGTTTTATCTGCATTTTTACGGCGCTATCCGTTTTCTCGAGCATGGAGGCAATATCTTTTATCGATAATTCATCCTGATACTTCATCAACAAGATGGCCCGATCGGAGCCCGATAGCTCGGATAGTACTTTTTTCAATTTTGCTACCTCCATTTCGAACAATGCCCGATCGAGGACTTCGTCCGGATAATCCGGTAACCTACCAGGTTCCTCTACGAACAGTTCCTTCTGGCGCTTTCCTTTTCGGATGTAATCGATGCAGTAGTTGTACGTCACGGAATACACCCAGGTAGAAAATCGGGAGCGCCCCCCGAACCGGCTGATATTCAGAAAAATCTTCGTGAAAATTTCCTGAGTAGCATCTTCTGCCAGTGCGGGGTCTTGCAGCATAGTCAGGCACTTGCTGTAGATCTTGCGCGCGTAGCGCTCATACAGCAATTGAAAACACTTATGTGCCTGATACTCCAGGTATTGATTAATTACCTCGGTATCGGGCATATCCTTATGGCAAGTAGCTTTCACAATTGAGACGTAGGATGTGAAGAAAAGATACGATCTAATAATGAAATTGTGAGATAGCTGCCGAATATAACAGGCAAGGGCCCATCACCTTTCGGTGTGGGCCCTTATCAACTGGCGGCGACC
>CAZDET010000060.1:3993-28518 GCA_964504335.1 uncultured Saprospiraceae bacterium | reverse complement strand
CGTGCAAGGTATTTAAAAGGGGCTGTTTTCGAGCGTACAAAGCATTTCATAGGTTTATTGAAAGAGCTAGCGCGATCTGGTTTTCGCCCTCGATACCTCCGCAAGCCAAAAATAACTGACATGTTACAAAGGCTAGAAACTACCTCTAATGACCCAACCTATCACCTAGAGCTAGAAATCATCCCCTTTCAAGACCTCTGGCACCTTTGCATCGAGTGGCTCCAACAGAAAGAGCGGTAACCTATTGCCCTTCCTCTATCAGACGAGCGATGCGGGCTTCCAGGCTAAACATGGGGACCGAGCCGTTTTCCAAAATCGCATCGTGGAAGGCGCGCAGATCGAAGGCAGCGCCCAGGGCCGCCTCCGCTTCTGTACGCAGGCGGCGGATGGTGAGTTCGCCCATTTTATAGGACACCGCCTGGCCGGGCCAGCCGATGTAGCGATCAATTTCCGTATTGCACTCGTGAATGGACAGCGCGGTGTTGGATTGCAAAAACGCTACGGCCCGATCGCGACTCCAGCCCTTGTAGTGCATACCAACATCGACCACCAGCCGACAGGCGCGCCACATCTCGTAGGTCAGCTGGCCGAAGCGGTCGTAGGGGGTCTGGTAGACGCCCATCTCCCCGCCGAGGTACTCGGCGTACAGGCCCCAGCCCTCACCGAAGGCAGAAAGGTAGGTGCGGCGCCGAAACGTGGGTAAATCTTCTAGTTCCTGAGCGAGGGCAATCTGCAGGTGGTGGCCAGGCACGGCTTCGTGCAGGGTAAGTGCCGGCAGGGCATACAACGGCCGGCTGTCGAGCTTGGTCGTATTGACCCAGTAATGCCCGGCCCGGAACGGCGGGTCTAGTGACCCCGGCGAATAACGGCCACTGGTATAGGTTGGAGCGATTGCCGCCGGCACCGGCTCCACCCCATAGGACAGCCGCGGAAGCTTGCCAAAGAAGGCCGGTAACAGGCCGTCGATCCGCTTGGCCAGGTAACTGGCTTCTTTCAGAATTTCTTCGGCTGTCTTGGCGTAAAAGCGGGGGTCCGTACGCAGAAAGTCCAGAAAATCCGCGTAGCTCCCCTCGAATTCTACCTCCTGAATAATCGCTTCCATCTCCGCGCGCAGGCGCGCTACCTCCGCCTGCCCAATGGCAAAGACCGAATCCGGATCGATATCCAGTGTAGTGTAATAGCGGATGCGTTGTTCGTACATCGCTTTTCCACCGGGCAAGGCCGACAGCCCAATCGCCTCCGTAGCTGCCGGCAAATACGTTGCCTGCATGAATTGATCGAGCTCAGTGAATAGCGGCTGGATGCTGTCGCGGATCAAGCGCTCCGTTTCCCGGCGTTGCTCCGGCCATTCCTCGGGCAGCCCCTCGTATACTCGGAGGAGCGGATGTTCGCTGTCAACTGCCTGCTTGAAGGGGGCAGTCAACTCAAAGTACTTGTTCGCCACGAGGCGGGAGGAAACCACCCCTCGTTCAACGCCTTCACGCAAAAGGGCCAGGTTGGCCCGCACCTCCTCCGGAAAACGCCGCAGGGCCTTGTGGTACCGTTCGAAATCGGAAGCCGATTCAAAGCGAAAGCGGTTGGGCAAATAGGCCAGCCCATTGTAAAACCCGCCTTCGGCATTGAAGGGTATCAGATGCAAACCGAACGCGTGGGTGGCCCGACGGTCTTCTAATATGAAGACAAGTAGGTCGTAATTGATTTGATCGGAGGTGGACAGCAGCGCACGTGGAATCCCGGCCAGTTTGTCCAGCAGGGCTTCCGCCTGCTGATCCCTCAGCTCGTACCGAGCGCGGGAAGGGAGGGCATCGCGGTTCGATTCGTGTTCGTCGAATTGCTCGATGGCTTGCAGCAAGGCTTGTCGGGCGGCCAGGCTATCCGGAGCTTGCGCAAATGTAAAATGACCAACGGCAAGTAATAAACAGAGTACAATTGAGTGGCGCGGCATGAGTGAACAAGTTTACAAATCGAGGAGGCCTTCCGGCAAATCCATGTATAGTTGTTGCTGATCCGGCTCCATGCGATCGATTAGGTCTTCGTGAAGCGGCAAATAAACTTCCCGGCCCTGATACCGCACCACGACCAAGACCTGGTGCGTCTGTTCGATCACCTCTTCGATGATTCCTACGGCCCCCAGTTTAGCATCGTACACCTCGAAGCCTATAAATTGCTGAAAGACGCTTTCTTCCACGTCCGGATCTACCGACAATTGGTCGGCAGGCACTAATATCGGACAATGCGCCCAAAGCTGCGCCGTTTCGCGGTCATCTACTTGTTCTAACTTGAGGATATGGGCATTGCGCCCGCGCAACTGCTCAATAAAATGGGGTACTTGCCGGCCTTCGCGCTCCAGGAGGCAGGCTTTTAATTGCAAGAAATCGTCGGTGTAAGGTTCCTCAATCTGCACCTTGAGTTCGCCCTGAAGGCCGTGCGCCTTCCCCGTTCGACCGATTTGCACCAATTCCATTATCGAAAGTCAATGAGGCGCTGCCGGACCCAAAAGCCTACTTCTGCCTTTTCGCGCCACGGCAACTGGGCACATTCGGCCGTGTTTTCCGCGCCGCCGCAACAAACGACGCATTGGGTATCAAAAATCTCCCATTCGCGGTAGATTAGTCCGATCCCTTTGGCATAGCGTTCTTCCACGTAGCGCCGGTTGAGCAGGTTGTCTACATCTACCGTACGCACCTGCAGGGTACTATCGGCGGGCAAGTCGTCTGCCAGGGCGGGGGCATGCACCTGCAAGTACTCGTAATTCCACCCTTCGAAGAGGCGAACGGCGTTTCCGCGAATATCCACCTCCTGGCTGGCGTCGAAGGCTGCATTGCCATCCCAGACATCTCCTTGTTTCGGTGGGAAGACCAATTTGGCGAAGGGCAAATTATTTTCTACCCGGAAGGCACGCTCGACTGATCGGCCCAGGAGAAAGGTCGTGCGTTCTTGCCAGGCCAGGCTATCGGAAGCGCGCTCTTCGCGCACGCCGCGATACCACAATTGGCCCGTGGCGTCGGTGAAGGTATCGATTAGTCGCTCCCGCGCCTGCAGGCGCAGCGAATCGAGTACCACCCCCTGCACGGTGGCTACCGGCCGCAGGCTATCTACTTCGTATACCCATTCCCGGCCAATGGCCAGTGGGAAATAATCGTAGTGGAAATCAATTACCGGAGGGGCGAGTGACTCCTCCTCACAAGCAGAGCAAACAACAAGGAACAGACCAAAAAGTAGAAGTAGACGCATAGCACTGTGGATCATTCAATCCCTATTCAAACGTCTTACTTGAAAAAATAATACCTCCGCCGACGACATCCTCGCCTTCGTAAAATACCGCCGACTGCCCGGGGGCGATTCCCCGTACGTTCGCCAGAAACTCGACCGATACCCGATCCGCTGCCGTTTGTTCGAGCCGTGCCAGCGTACCCGCATCGCGATAGCGGACTTTAGTGAGGGCCTCCAGCCCGTCGGGCAAGGAAGCGTATTTCATCAGATTTACCTTGCCCACTTCCATGCCGTTGCGCACGAGCTCGTCGACCGAACCGAGCACGACCGTGTTCGTTTCCGGGCGAATTTCCGTGACGTACATGGGCTCGCCGAAGGCGACCCCCAGTCCTTTGCGCTGACCGATGGTGTAAAAGGGATATCCCTGGTGCTTACCAATCACTTCTCCGGCCGTATCGACAAAGTCGCCGCCCGCCACCTGGGTCTCCAGGTCGGGTACGCGCCGCTTGAGAAAGCCGCGGTAGTCGTTGTCGGGAACGAAACAGATCTCGTAACTCTCCGCCTTCTTGCTGAGGGCCTCGTATCCGAGATCGGCAGCCAGCTGCCGCACCTCGGGCTTGGTCATACCTCCCAGTGGGAAACGGCTGCGCGCCATACACTCCTGGCTCAGACCCCAGAGCACATAAGACTGATCCTTATTGCGGTCTACGCTCTTGCGGATGAAGTAGCGGTCGTGTTCGTGAATGATTTTCGCGTAGTGGCCCGTGGCAATAAACTCACAGCCCAGCGCATCGGCCCGCTTGAGCAGGGAATTCCACTTGATGTGCGTATTGCACAACACGCAGGGATTGGGCGTCCGCCCCGCCATATATTCATCGACGAAATTATCGATGACGTAATCCCCGAAATCTTCGCGTATATCGACAATGAAGTGGTGGAAGCCCATATTGACGGCTACCTCGCGGGCATCGTTGATGCTATCGAGGCTGCAGCAGCCCGTTTCTTTCTTGGTGCCACCGCTGTTGGCGTAATCCCAGGTTTTCATCGTAATGCCAACCACCTCATAGCCCTCCTCGTGCAGCAGCATTGCCGTTACGGTACTATCGATCCCGCCGCTCATGGCAACTAGTACGCGTCCGTGCTTACTCATTCGTTATTAACTAGTTCGTTAAGACAACAGTACACTTTTTTGGGGTTTTGGGTTGAATCCGGACGGTAGGAAAGGTACTTTATGGCATTTTGTTTATACGTTTAGGCGTTTAAGCGTTAAGTATTAACAAGTTGCAACTGCACTTAACGCTTAAACGCCTAAACATGCTAGCTATGAACCAACCACCTCCCCTCGGCCTCCTGTTTGTCGTTCTCCTATTCGCATCGCTTAGTCTGCGGGCGCAAACCGTCGGCGAAACCGAGTACGGGCGGGCGTCCTACTATTCGGATGCCTTCCAGGGCAGCGAGACTAGTTACGGCGAAAAATACGATAAGAACAAGCTCACCGCCGCCCATCGCCGCTTTCCCTACAATTCCCGGGTACGCGTCACCCGGCTCGACAACAACCGCTCGGTGGTCGTACGGATCATCGATGAAGGGCCGCTTATTCGGGGTCGCGTCGTGGAGTTGTCCAAAGCAGCGGCGGGGCAACTGCGGATGACCAATGAAAATACCGTGGAAGTAAAAGTGGAGCTACTGGAAATTCCCGGCCAAAACACCGTCAACAACGGTAGCCGTTCGCAAGCTGGTAGTGATAGCCGCATTCGCGATCAACAACTGCCCCGTTCTTACAACAGCAACGTGTTGCCTCCCATCCGGGATCGCTTGCCCGAGGTGGTCGTGACTACCCGTGCCCCGAGTACCCAATCGTATGGCACCAACAACAATCGCGGGACGTCGGGACGACCTTCCGTCGACTATTACGCGCCTAGCTGGGAGCGTTCCGTCGAATCCTATCCTCAGGTAGGGAAGGAATTTCAGGAATACGGCCTGTACAAGATCGATATTCGAAAGCCCGTCGGGGGTAATTTCGGCGTGCAGGTTGCCGCGGTGAGTACTTACGAAAATGCACTTTCGGCCGTTGCCAATTACCAGGCGCGCAGCTTCGACAATATTCTGGTGAGCATCGAGCCCGGCCCGAGGGGTAAAACTTTTCGCATCATCCTCGGGCCTTTCCTGGATGAGTCGTCAGCCAAACGCTACCAGCGCGATCTTCGACAACGGTACAAAATCAAGGGCTTCACTGTGCGGCTCGACGCCCAGACTACGCCGATCAATCGGTGATGCGCACCGTACCGTTGGCAAACTTGAACCGCAGGAAGGCCTGGGAAGCATCAATCACTTCAAATACGGTGGGGCCGTTGGCAAATGCTACTACCGCTTCACTCCCTACCGGGCCAACTGCCTGGAAACACAGCTCGTAGAGCAAACTCCCGTCCGCCAGGCTAACGCCCGTCAGTTGGGAGTCGATCCATAGGCTGGTCAGGGTACCGGGAGCGGAGGCGGGCTGCCCGAAACCGGAGGGGTTCAGACCGTGCAAATTAAAATTCTGGACGCGCGCGAACGCCAACTCCTCCGGATTCCAGGTAATCGAATACTGCAACCCGATCAATTGGTCGAAGCCCTCAGCAATAACGGGTAAGCATACTTCCTGATCTTTTTTTGCAGATACCGCGGGTATTCGGAGCGTGAGCGCCTCGGAAGAGGTGGGTACGGTCTGGCCTTCGACGACCTCCAGCATTTCCTGAACCGGATTGGCACGCACTGCTTCCTCCGTTGTCCGCTGAGCGGTTTCTGTGGAAGCATCCGACTCGGAACAGGACCCAAAACAGACGCAAATTCCGAGCAACACTAGTAACTTATTCATCAAATAATTTATTAATCGGTCGCAAAAATCGTAAAGAACGGCTTATTTTGGTATTCGATCGGTTGTGCGCTTATATTTCTGGACCAACCAAACCCAGCATTATGAGATATTTCCAACTACTACTCGCCCTTGCCTGCATCTTTCTCCTAACCGACTGCGTTACTCGTGCCCGCTACGACGAACTGCAGGCTACGCTTCAGTATTACAAAACGGAAGCTTCCTTCACCGACTCCGTCTCTTACGCCAACGAGCGGATCAGCAGCGAAACGTCTTCCATGGAAGGCCAACTGGAACAGTTGACCATGGATATCGAGCGGCTCAAAGCTACCAACATCAGCCTGAATCGCAGCTACCAGGATATCCTGGGGCGGTACAACGAACTCGTTGAAAAAAGCGATCGCGTGCTAACGGATTACGGGGAAGAAAAAACTGACCTGCAGCAAGACCTGGCGATCCGAGAGGCCAAACTCAACGAAAAGGAACAGGCCCTCTACCAGATGACGCTCAGCCTGCAGGAGAAAGAAAACCAGCTACTGCGCATCCGCGGAGGAAGCCCCAATCCGGCCCAGCCCGGCAGTTACGACTATCAGGGAGGTGGCGTTCCATTGGTACAAGCCCGCCTGGCCGACCGCATGCGGAAACTTCAGCAAGTAAAAATTCAATTGGCTCAGGCGCTGAGCGGCTACACGGGCAGCGACTATGCCTTGCAAGATCGAAACGGCCAACTGGTGCTCACATTGAGCCAAAATGTACTCTTCGGCCCAATGGGCAATCAAGTAACTAACCAGGGGCTCGAAATTACCCGTTTGATTGCCAACATCTTGCGGCAGTATCCCGAAATGCCCATCCTGGTAAAGGGCCATACCGATCCGGACGGCAACGCCGAACTCAACTGGGATTATAGCACTGCCCGCGCACTGGCCGTCGTGAAGCTGCTGAACAATTCCGGGGTGAATCCCAGCCGAATGACCGCCGCAGGACGCTCCTACTACGAACCCATCGTCCCGAACAGCTCGCCTGCCAATAAGGCACTGAACCGGCGGACGGAAATCATTCTCCTCCCAGATTACGACGCCTTACTCAGCCCATTAACCGCTAATAATTAATCGATTACGTTGAGCCTAACCCCTTACCTCCCACCAACTATGAAGCTCCTCGCGCTCGCTCTGGTTATCGGATCGCTGACGGCCGGCTGTCAGGCCCTGACTTCCGCTGGCCAGTTTCAGGAATCCGTCCCGCGGATTATCATCAACAAAGGCCCCTGCTTCGGGCGATGCCCGGTCTTCACCATGACTGTCTATGATAATCGCTGGGTGAAATACGAAGGGGAACGCTTTACGCAGAAGGAAGGCATCCACTACAAGCGACTGGATCAGCTGCGCTACGAGCAATTGATTCAGGCATTTGAAAACGCCAAACTTAGCCAGTTTAAGCGCGTCTATCCGGCCACTGTACAGGACTTGCCCACCGTACGGATCATCTATTACGATGCCGCTAACAACATCCAGGAAGTAATGGGTAAAGACAACCGCCCGGAAAAGGTCGTCGAACTGGAAGAACTGCTGGATGCCGTGGCTACTGCCGGCGGATGGACCTCGGCGTCGGGGGAGGCGTCTCCAGAAGGTACGGCTCCCGATGCCGCCCCCCGCAGCGGAGAAAATGAGGTAATCGTCCAACTCAACCCCAATACCGACCCCAGGGTTTGGGTCATTCCCTACGACCGCCAGGGCATGCGCTTCATCGAGCGGATCGCCCCCAATCGCGATTACTACCTCTTCAGCTTCGACCCAAACCGCGTCGCCCCTCAGCAATTACTGGATATGCTGCGTCGCAGCCGGGACGTGCTCAGCGCCGAGCTAAACCGGAGCGGGGTGGAACTGCGGAATTAATCCTTTAACTATTCTCCAGTGCGAGCTGGGCGGCCTCCCATTCCTCCATCGCCGTCTCCAGATCGGCCTGTTTCTGGTGATGTTTCCTGGTGATTTTTTCTGCCTCCGCAGACTGGTAGAATTCGGGGTCGGCCATTTTTTCTTCGAGCTGGGCGATTTCCCGTTCGAGGCGCTCGACCTTTTTTTCCGCATTCGAAACGGCGCGATTGAGTTGCTTGCGTTCTTCGTAGCTCAACTCTTTGCGCCCCGAAGCAGCGGCGCTGCCATTTGCCTGGTTGGCATTGATCGCCAGCGTACGCATGTCGTCCATCTGGCGCTTTTCCAGAAATACATTGACGTCTCCCAGGTGCTCGAAGAGCTGATGATCGCGGAATTCGATGGTCCGGTCGGTGAGTTCGGAAAGAAACTCCCGGTCGTGGCTGACGACGATCAGCGTACCGTTGTACTCCTGTATGGCCTGTTTCAGCACGTCTTTGGAGCGAATATCGAGGTGGTTGGTAGGTTCATCCAGCACCAGGAGGTTGAAGGGCCGCAACAGCATGGCGGCCAGTGCCAGGCGGGCGCGTTCACCTCCGGAGAGTACACTCACTTTCTTATCGACATCCTCCCCGCTGAATAGGAATCCGCCGAGTATCGCGCGCAGGCGGGTCCGCATCTCCGGCGGTGACACCTCCTCGAGGGTTTCCAGGAGGGTGCGGTTGGGCTGGAGGGTATCGGATTGATTTTGCGCATAGTAGCCAATCTCCACATTATGCCCCAATTGGATATCGCCGTCGGTAGCGGGCGTCTGGCCGATGAGGATTTTGGCCAGCGTCGTTTTTCCCTGTCCGTTCTGGCCGACAAATGCAATGCGATCACCCCGGTCAATTTTGAGGTCGACTCCCTGCAGCACATTCAGCTTTCCGTAGGATTTGTGGACCTTTTTGGCGTCTACTACGATTTGTCCGGACCGCGGTGCGGGCGGAAACCGGAGGTTCATAGCAGCGGTATCCTCGGTATCGAGTTCGATGCGCTCGACTTTGTCGAGCTGCTTTTGCATCGATTGGGCCATCTTCGTTTTCGTCGCCTTGGCCATGAAGCGATTGATGGTGCGCTCCTTTTGAGCAATGACCTTTTGCTGATTTTGGTAGGCGGATTCCATCAGGTCGCGCCGTTCGGCGCGCATCGCTACGTATTTGCTGTAGGAGGCCTTGTAATCGTAGAGTTTACCCAATTCGACCTCAATGGTCCGTTCGGTAACTGCATCGAGGAAGGTCTTGTCGTGCGAGATAGTGATTACGGCTCCGGCGTAATCGCTCAGGAAGCCTTCCAGCCAGATGATTGACTCGATATCCAGGTGGTTGGTAGGCTCATCGAGGAGTAGATAATCCGGGCGTTGCAACAGCATTTTAGCCAGTTCGATACGCATCTGCCATCCTCCGGAAAATTCGGTGGTCAGGCGATTGAAATCGCTGCCCCGAAAGCCCAGCCCCTTCAATACTCGCTCTGCGTCGGCTTCCATGGTAGCTCCGCCGAGCATCCCGAATCGCTCGTTGAGGTTAGAGAATTCTTCAACCAGTTTGAGGTAGGCGTCCGTCTCGTAATCCGTCCGATCGGACAGCTCCTGGTTGAGGGCTTCCAGCCGGGCTTCGATGCGTTTGAGATCCTCAAAGGCCGTCAGCGTTTCGGCCATCACTGTGCGCCCCTGCGGAAGATTCATCTCCTGGTGCAGGAATCCGAGGGTGGAGCCTCCCGGGCGGCTGATGTGCCCCTCGTCGGGGCGCTGATAACCGGCCAGGATTTTAAGCAACGTCGATTTTCCAGCCCCGTTGCGTCCTACCAATCCCACCTTGTCGCGCTCTCCGATCACCACGTTTAGGCGGTTCAGCAGAATGCGGTCTCCGTACTGCACGTAAATATCCGTCGCGGTCAGCATATTCCGTTCTACATGTGAGCCGCAAAGATACGGATTTGGATCGTTACCCGTCGATGGGGCAATTACTCCGGCAAGCCCGAAAGGGTATCCCGCTTCTCCGAATCTGCGGCGGGAGCGGTAGTTTGTCCTGGCTCTTCCATTCCGAAGGGAACTCCCAACTGATAGTGGCGGTAAATCGCAAAGCCCCCTAAGAGCAGAATGAGCGCGGCTCCGATCAGCGAAACGCGCCAGCCAAACACATTGCCGGCATACTGCCCATCGGGAGCCCGCCTGCCGAAATGCCAGCCGTCCTCGAAGGGATCCTTTAAATTGTCGTGTTTATTGTTGTCCAAACCAACTAATTTTTGACGGATATTATGTGTAATGAGTCATTCAGAACCTGTAGAAGTTCCGAACGGAGGGTATATTTTAATAAAACCGTTCGTTGAATATAACCTATAAAACAACCGAACTGTTAGACAATTGCTACCTTTAAAAAATCGTTTTTCCTTGGGTCAAAATCGGTTACTTTGGAAACCCTGGCGCGCAAACACTTAGTCATTCTCCTCACCTGTTGCTTGTTCAGCGCAGGTCTGGCGATTTTACTCGACCGGATTATCAGTCCGCGTGAGCGGATCATTATCCGGGAACCCGCCGAGGCGCGCCTTACCCTCAACGAAGATCTACTCAACAGCATCCGGCCCCGCACCTTCCTTTCTTCGGCTCCAACGGATTTTACCCACGCTTCCGAGGCCGTGACCGAAGCCGTCGTGTTTATCCGCACGTTCAATCAAAACCGCCTCCCGCTGTGGAACGAGCAAACCGAACCGCTGACCATCTCGACGGGCTCCGGCGTGTTGATTTCTCCCGACGGCTACATCGCCACCAACAACCACGTCATTGAAAACGGCAAACGCATTCAAGTGGTACTCTCCGATCGTCGGGAGTTTCTGGCCGATGTAGTCGGGGTGGACAAGAGTACGGATTTAGCCCTGCTGAAAATCGATGGGGCCGAACTGCCCTTCGCCGAATTCGGCAACAGCGATAGCCTCCGTGTCGGGGAGTGGGTGCTGGCGGTGGGTAACCCCTTCAATCTGGAATCGACGGTTACTGCGGGCATTGTTAGTGCTAAGGGCCGAAGTATCGATGTGCTCGAAGGCCAGGATCGCATCGAAAGTTTCATCCAGACCGATGCGGCCGTCAATCCGGGCAACAGCGGCGGTGCGTTGGTCAATACCAACGGCGAACTCATTGGCATCAATACGGCCATCGTTACCCGTTCGGGGCGCTACGAAGGCTACGCCTTTGCCGTACCCAGCAACCTGGCCCGCAAGATTATCCGCGACCTGCGCGACTACGGCCAGGTGCAGCGGGGCATGCTCGGCGTGTATATCGAACGCATAGATGCCAGGCGAGCCTCGCAGTTGGGGCTGGAGAAGGCGGAAGGCATTTTCGTCCGGCGCATTCGCCCCGGCGGCAGCGCCGAAGAAAGCGGCTTGCAACCCAGCGATGTGATTATCGGTATCAACGGCACCACCGTGCGCACGCCGCCCGAAATGCAGGAGCAAATCAGCCGCTTCCGCCCGGGCAACAAAATTACCATAAAATACATCCGCGAGGGCGAAGTCCGTTCTACGGAGGTTGTTCTCAAGAATAAAAACAACGGCACTTCGCTGGTCAGCGAACGGGAGGAAGAACTCTTCCACAAACTCGGCTTCGAATTGCGCAACCTGACCCGCGCCGAGGCCGACCGCCTGAAACTGGAGAGCGGCGTAAAAGTCGTCAGTATCTTTCGCGGCAGCAGAATCGAGCGCACCAACATGGAGCCCGGCTTCATCATCACCCACCTCAACGACCGCGCCGTACGCGACGTCGATCAGTTTATCAATCGCCTCGAACGCCTGGATGAGAAGGCCCTGGTATCGGGCATCTACGAGGAATACCCGGGCGAGTACTACTATGCCTTCTCCATGGACTGATATTGATGCTGTAATTTGGTAATTCTGTAATAACCTACAGCATTACAGCATTAAAAAACCACCTCCACTCCCTCCACTTCAAACCCCTCCCCTACCTCTTCCAGATAGACCCCGGCGAGGTAGGCTTTCAACTGCCGGACTGTCGACGGGACTTCCGAGCGGCGTACCGACAGATCGATTTCAGCGGTATGCTCGAAGCGTTGATCCTGTTGGTCGAGTTGCAGGCGGCTGAGGGCGTTCATTACCGTGCTCATCTGCTCGTAGCCGAATTTGAGCGTAATGATGTCTTCGATGATGCGTTCCTCGATGGTAGCGACTTTGAGTGCCTCTTCGGCGGCGGTGCGGTAGGCGTTGATCAAACCTCCCGTGCCCAGGAGGGTACCACCGAAGTAGCGCACTACGACTACGCACACATTTGTCAGTTCCAACTGATCGATGCGCCCCAGGATGGGCCGTCCGGCGGTGCCGTTGGGCTCGCCGTCGTCATTGGCCCGGTAGTGGTCGGCTCCCAGCCCCAGGCGGTAGGCGTAGCAATGATGCCGGGCTTTCGGGTGTTGCTGGCGAAGCGCCTCCACGCATCCCAATGCCTCCGCCTCCGTTTGCACGGGATAGGCATAGCCAAAGAACTTGCTGCCACGGTCGCGGAACGCCCCTTCTGCCGCCCCGCTGATCGTTCGGTAGGTATCGCGCATGCGGCAAGATACTGCCCCGAAGGCGCAGCAACAAAAGCTACAGCGGGTTGTTCTGATGGGAGTTCTTCATATCATTGTTTTAGAAAAACCGACAGCAACCATATGGCAACCGTGAAATTCACCTTCGAGGATGAGTCTATCCCGAGTAAAACCGTAACCGACGTTCCGGTGGATTACTCGATTCTCGAAGTGACCGAAGAGCACGATATTCATCTCAATCATAACTGCGGGGGTGTCTGCGCCTGCAGCACCTGCCACGTATACATCGAATCGGGCGAGGATTATCTGGAGGAAATCTCGGATAAAGAAGAAGACTTCATCGACCGGGCCATCAACCCCCGACTGGAAAGCCGCCTGGGCTGCCAGTGCGTAATTTTAGAGGAAGATGCCGTTATCGAAGTCCAGATTCCGGATCAGCGTCGTATTATTGGGCATGAACACTAGATAGTGTGGGTGTGGGTGTGAGATTGGTACATTGTCTCATTAGCACATTAGCAAATTGATAACATGAGTTTCAAGGATTTCGATGATTTACCCATCAATTGGGAAGACCACGAAGATATTGCCATGGCGCTTTACGACCGGTTTGGCGACGAGTTTACCGAAAGCGAGATTTACCGCATCCGCTTCACGGATTTGCTGAACTGGATTCTGGAGATACCCAATTTCGAAGGAAAGCGCGAGGACAGCAGCGAGGGGCACCTGGAGCAAATTCAGGCCAAGTGGGTATACGAATGGCGCGACAATAATCGCTAGGCCGGATGAACAATCTGGAGCAATTCGCCAATATTCGTACCTTCATATTTGATGTGGATGGCGTGATGACCAACAGTGACCTTCTCATCACAGAAGATGGGAAACTGCTGCGGAAAATGAGCGTGCGCGATGGATACGCCATTAAGCAGGCGCTTAAGCAGCGGTACCGGGTGGCCGTCATCACGGGTGGGAAAAGCGAGGGGGTGCGCGAACGCCTCTTCAATCTCGGAATCACCGATATCTACTACGGCATTGACGACAAACTCGACGCCTTCGAAGAGTTTGTCAGCATCTACGAAATCGATCCTGAACAAATCTTATACATGGGCGATGATTTGCCCGACTATCAGGTCATGCGTCGGGTTGGTATCCCTACCTGTCCTCAAGACGCCTGCCCCGAGATTAAACGACTTTCCAAATACATCAGTCCCTATGATGGCGGAAACGGATGCGTGCGCGACGTAATTGAAAAAGTGCTGCGCATTCGTGGTGATTGGACCGACTGGTCATAGTTGTGACCCACCTTTACTCTATTTAATCCAACACCGAAAATCATCATGTGTTATTAAAATTGTACTGTATGCCCTTGCTGCGGTTGATCCGCCTACCCAATTTGCTGGTAGTGGCATTAACCCAAGTGCTGATCTTCTACCGGGTCATTAAGCCGGCGCTCCTTCAGGCCGGACTGCAACCGGCATTTTCCGATTGGCGGTTCTTCGAGCTCGTTCTGGCCACCTGCATTGTAACGGCCGGAGGTTACATTATCAATGACCTGTTCGACCAAAACATCGATCGAATTAATCATCCACAGCGCATCGTGCTGGATCGGATCACGGCTCCGGTGGCGCGTTGGTTGTACGGTTGCCTGCTATTAGGGGGCTTCATTCTCAGTACATTGATCGCCTTTCGGCGCAACGAATTGGCCTGGTTGTGGCTGTATCCCTTCGTCACTATGTCGCTGGCTCTATACAGCCCGGTGTTGAAGCGTCGCCCGTTGGTCAGCAATCTACTGGTTGCCGTTTATTGTGCAGGCGTAGCTGGGCTGTTGTGGCTCGCCGAACGCGAGGCGCTGACGGCACTGACCACCGTGCAGCCGGAGACCGCGCTGGCGGTGCGCCAGGTACTGATTATCTTTATGATATTTGCCTTCGGCTCCACGCTGCTGCGGGAAATCGTGAAAGATATTGAGGATATGGAGGGAGACCGGCAATTTGGCCGGCAAACGCTGCCGATCTTGTTGGGCACCCAAACGAGCCGCTGGCTAACCATTTTCCTCGGAGTGTTGCTGTTACTAAGCCTGACTTGGCCCCTGCTACAATCCTGGTCGGTATTTTCAAAACCATTACTGGAGGGTACCCTCTTAATTTTGGGAATGTGGCTGCTGCTGCTTATATACCAGCTTACCCGCGCCCGGGTGAAAGAAGATTTTCACCGCCTCAGTACTCAGCTTAAATTCTTTATGTTGGGCGGGTTATGTTTGCTACTCCTGGTTCAATTTTAACTGACTCCTCATGGATCCTGTTTATCCACCAATTATACTGGCTTCCAAATCGCCCCGACGATCGCAATTACTCGAAGCCGCAGGCATCAAATTTCGGGTGCAACCGCTCGAATTGTCTGAGGATTTCCCGGATGATCTCCCGGTACGTGATGTAGCACGCTACATCGCCGAACAAAAGGGAGAAGCAGCCCGCAACCTCCTCACCAACGACGAAGAGGTGGTACTCACCGCCGACAGCGTCGTTATTCTCGACAATCAGATCTTTGAAAAACCCGCCGATTATACGGATGCCGTCCGAATGCTCACCCAGCTCTCCGGGCGGTCGCATACAGTAATCACGGGGGTTTGCTTCATTTCCAAACACAAGAAGATTCTAACCCAGGGCGAGAGTACGGTGTATTTTCATCCGCTTACCCGCGACGAGATCGATTATTATGTGCGTACCTTTCGACCCTACGATAAAGCCGGAGCCTACGCCATCCAGGAGTGGATCGGATTGTGCAAAATTGCCAAAATCGAAGGCACCTACAGCAATATCATGGGCCTCCCGGTAGATATCGTGTATTCGACCCTTCAGGAATTCCTTCCGGAGGTAGAAGAAGACTAAAATCGGAAGCTGGTCAACGAACCACCCCGCTTAATCGAAAAAAATAGGATGCGCATCGACATCGATCTAATTTCCCATCTCGAAAAACTGGCACGTCTCCGCCTCGAAGCCGCCGAACGCGACCGCCTGCGGGGTGATTTGGAAAAAATGCTTGCCATGGTCGAAAAACTCCGGGAGCTCGATCTGGAAAACGTCCCTCCTCTGCTACACTTGCGAGAAGCGGATGCGGAGTTGAGGCCCGATCGAGTAGAAGGGCAAGCAGACCGGGCGGCCGCCCTAGACCGGGCACCCGATACCGATGGCCAATTTTTCCGCGTGCCGAAAGTCATTCAACCCTGAACGTTGACAACAACTAATATGGATCCTGTAATTGCGACTAAAGAACTTTGGAAGACCTACACCATGGGCACGATCCAGGTGCATGCCCTGCAGGGTATCGATCTGGAAATCAATGAGAACGAATTCGTTGCTCTGATGGGGGCCTCCGGTTCCGGGAAATCGACGCTGATGAATCTGCTCGGTTGCCTGGATACGCCTACCAAGGGCCACTACCAGCTCGATGGCATCGACGTATCTACGATGACCGATAGTGAACTGGCCGAGGTACGCAATCACAAGATCGGCTTTGTCTTCCAAACCTTTAACCTCCTTCCCCGGCTCTCCGCGCTCGACAACGTGGCGCTCCCGCTGGTGTACGCGGGCTTGAGCAAGCGCGACCGCGAGCAGCGCGCCAAAGAAGTTTTGGAATCCGTTGGCCTGGGCGACCGCGTAGACCACCGGCCCAACGAATTGTCGGGAGGACAGCGCCAGCGCGTCGCGATTGCCCGCGCCCTGGTCAACCGCCCCAGCATCATCCTGGCCGACGAACCCACGGGAAACCTGGATACCAAAACCTCGCTCGAAATCATGACCATCATCGAGGAGATCCACCGGCGTGGTAATACTGTGATCATCGTGACGCACGAGCCCGACATCGCCGAGCACGCTCACCGCATCATCCGACTGCGGGACGGCCAGGTGGAAGTCGATAGGCCCAACGAGCACATCGTGCGGGTAGATGACCCCGAACATCGCTACAGCCAAGAATAACCTCCACTACCGCCGATGCGGCGATTTGCCGTATCTTCGGCCGCATGAAAATTTACACCAAAACGGGCGATCAGGGGGAAACCAGTTTATTCGGCGGCCGCCGCCTACCCAAAGATGCCCTCCGCATAGAATGCTACGGTACAGTCGACGAACTCAACGCCTTCGTCGGTCTCTTGCGTGACCACATGACAGACGACGATCTGCGCAAAGTGTTGTTTACCATCCAAAACCGCCTGTTCACTATTGGGGCCCGTCTAGCCACCGATCCGGAGAAACAATCGGCGCCCGTCGATTTGAAACCCGAAGACATCGCCCTACTCGAACAGGAGATCGACCGCATGGACATGGAGCTCCCACCGCTCCGACATTTCATCCTGCCGGGTGGGCATCCCACCGTTTCTTACGCGCATCTGGCCCGCACCATCTGCCGCCGCGCAGAACGCCTGGTCGTCAGCCTCCACCAACAGGAACCCGTCGCCGAATTGTTACTCCAATACCTGAATCGACTCTCGGATTATTTCTTCGTCGTAGCCCGCTATATGAGCCACCGGTTGGGAGTTGCGGAGATTAAGTGGAAGGGACGGGATTAATGTACCAATCAGACGATATGCCAATTAGACAATAGGTATCGGCACATCAACACATTGACACATCGACACATTGGCACATCGAATCAAAACCCCTCAGGATGCCGATCCGCCCACTCCGTGGCCTCCTGGAAGGCCTGGGCGACTCCAACCAAGTCGGCTTCGCCGAAAAGTTTGCCGGTGAAGGAAATACTGGATGGTAGCCCGTTGTAGGCGTCTGGAAACCCGTTGGGTACAACAATGCACGGATGGCCGGTGTAATTGGTAATGCGCAGGCTGGGGCTGGCCCAACTCGGGTGCACATAGACGTCTATTTCCCGGAATACCTCCTCCATCTTTTCGATCAGTTGCGTGCGGGCGCGGTTGGCTTGAACGTATTCGACGGCCGGAACCAGGCGGGCCTGCCGAAAGACATTGGGCCATGCGTTCTTCACCTGACGGACCAGCAGGGTATCGCGGTTGCTGCGGGTGAGTTCGTCGAAGGCGGCTGCGGCTTCAACGGACAATACGAAGCTGATGGGAGGCATCTCCGGGAGCTCGATGGGGATGAGTTCGTAACCGAGGGTTCGCAATACTTCGAGTGCCGTACTATCCTGAGTCTTGAAGGGGTAATCTCCGGCAAACGATTCTTGCAGATAGCCTACTCGCAGGGTACGCTCCCTTTTTTGGGTAGCCGTGTAATGAAGCGGGGCTTCGATCACCGATGCGTCTTTCCCGTCCGCCCCTCGAATGGCGTCCAGTACCAGGAGGGCATCTTCGGCAGAACGAGTAATGGGCCCGATTTTATCCATCGACCAACTGAGGGCCATAGCTCCGTGGCGGCTCACGCGCCCGAAGGTCGGGCGAAGGCCCGTAGTACCGCAAACCGTGGAGGGCGATACAATCGAACCCAACGTTTCGGTACCGATGGCAAAAGGCACCAATCCGGCCGCCACTGCCGAAGCCGATCCGGCGGAAGATCCGCTGGAGCCGGTTTCCGGATGCCAGGGGTTGCGCGTTTGTCCGCCGTACCAGACGTCTCCCCAGGCCAGGGCTCCAAGGGTCAGCTTGGCCACCAGCACAGCACCGGCCGAGTCTAGTTTTTCAACGACCGTTGCGTTGTAGTCGAAGGATTGATCTTGAAAAGGAGTCGCTCCCCAGGTGGTTCGGCCGCGATCGGTCGCAAGCAAGTCCTTGGCTCCGTAGGGGATGCCGTGCAACGGCCCGCGATCGATACCGGCCGCCAATTCGGCATCAGCGCGGCGGGCCTGCTCGAGGGCTGCCTCCTCGAAGAGCGTAATCACGCAGTATAGAGTCGAATCGTAGGCTGCCAGCCGCTCCAGGGACAGCCGGGTTAGGGCTTCCGAGGATATTTGCCCCTCCCGGAGCAATTGCCCCAGCTGCCGCACCGAATAGAAGGCCAGCTCCGACACATCACTAGGCAAGGATGCCTCCACCGGTGCCGTACGGACCCCATCCGGACCAGCAGGCACCGTATATCCAGCCGGCAGTGGATTGAACACCAAGGCCGGGGATACGGAGTTATCGATAGAAATATCGCGCAGTGCCTGGTAGGCTTCCAGGTTCTCTTCTAATCCGGGAAGGAGCAGTTCGATTTCCGCATCATCGAATTCGAGCCCGGCAATACGCGCGGCTTGTCGGACTTCCTCTTTGTTGAATGCGGCATCAAAGAGCTGCGGAGTGAAGCTGCCCAGTAGAAAAAAGGCGGCTGCTACGGCAATCAGTAGGAGGCGAAATGGCATCGTGCTAGCAGTTGGGTGAATCGGAAAGATACGAACCCCACCGTAAGCCCTGCATCAAAAATGACCACCCCGTTCCCGAAAGCGGCTCCCTATTCCGTAATCACGTACCGCACCGCCAAGGCCCCATAACTGCCTCCAAAGGTGTTGAAGCTCACCACATCTCCATAATTGCCAAAAAAGAGCGTTGGCACCCAATCGAGGGATAACGTGATGGGTGCATCTTCGAAGGTATACTGCAGCCCCAGGTACCCGGAAACGCTGACCGAGCTAGTGCCATCCGCATCAAAATCGAACGACCAGAATTGAACGCCGACGCCGGCACCATAGTACCATTCCAGGTTATCTACCTCATTAATCGGTGCATGCCGCTGCCAGGCACCGTTTATGCTTATCCAGTTATAGTTGGAAAAACCGCGGTAGCCGAGGAAGGCTTCGATGGCATCGGTACCTGAAATGTAGGTCTTATAACTGGCGGAAAGCGGATACCCCAGCCGCAGGCCAATCGCTGATTTATACGCCTGCGCCTGCACGCCGGAAAGACCGAGAACTAAAAATCCGATCACTAATACGAATAGTTTCAAGGTGGTTTTCATAGAAAATACATGTTGAGAGTGATGTGAAATAGGATGAAACACGGGCATCAGGTGCTTAGCCTAAACCAGCTCAGTGGGGCAATAACAAGAGTGTTTGCAGAATAGATCGGAGGGGGGGTGTCCGAGTGGAGAAGTACCGACCGTTTTTCAAAGATACCGGCTTTTAGAAGACGAACGGTCTAAAAAACAAAAATACTACTCCTCCTTCTTCCAAAATTGCCACCAGGGCTTCTCCCCGTCGCGCTGACGCTTGGCTTTACGCTTGGCCTTTTTGCGCTTGCGGCGGTCTTTGTTGCGAGTGCGTTCGTTTTTCTTGTTGTAGATGTCGTTGCGCTTGGCAAGGACGTAGCGGATGCTGACTCCGGATTGCGTGTAGAAGGGCCGCTCGCCGCCGGTGATGTTGATGGCCGGTCGAATATCGTAGCTGATGTTGATGCGAGCCAGCGTAATTTCTGCACCGCCGATGAGGGTAATGCCGAAGGGGTCGTCGATGGGCGCTTGCCCCTCTTCGGGGGTGATCCAGCCTTTGTGCACCCCGGCGCCTCCAAACAGATTGATGCGGCGCGTCAGAATGGGCCGGTGCTGTTTGCCGAGTACCGTCACCAGCGTTTCATCGCGCAAAAAACTGGATTGCAAAATGCCCTCCGCCGCAAAATTCTTGTGTATGACCGGAACCCGCAGTTGGCCGGAGATCCCCCACTCGGTGCCCATCCGGACGCCCAAAGCAAGATCGTAGGATTGTGCAGAGACAAGGGGAATACCCCCCAGGAGGCTGCCTAGCAGCAGCAAGGGCAAGAGCTTATGCATAGAAATTTGCTGTATTGATCTCGTGTTCGAAACCAAAACGCTCGCCCGTTCGGGAAATTGTTTTCCCTAAGAGTTCGGTAACTTGATGGTAGTAGTTCGATGCAAAACCAATGGCTTTAGAGCGGGTAGTGGGCCTGGCATCCACACCAAATGCCACACCACCCGCTTCAAATTATTAATATGGAATGCTTATACTTAAGGTTTCGACGGCTTGGCATTGGCGAAGTCGCCGGCTTTCACGAAAATCATTTTCTCGAGGTCAATGTAGCGACGCATGGCTTCGTTGATTTGCTCGGGAGTCAAGGCGTCGATATTCGCCTCGAGTTGCGCATCCCACTCCATGGTACGCTTCAGAAATAGGTTACTGCCCAGCTTGCCGGCGAGGGCCGCATCCTGTGCGCGATTGACCTCCTGGCTTTGGAGCCAACCGGACTTCGCCGCGGCTACTTCTTCTTCGGTAAACCCATCGGTGCGCACTTTCTCAATTTCTTCGCGGAAGGCTTTTTCCAGGGCTTCCTTGTTTTCGGGGGCGTAGATTGCATAGGCCTGGAAGGTACCTTTTTCATCATTCGAGTCGCCGTAGTAACCGGAACCAACGCCGTAGCTCAGCCCTTCTTCCTGGCGAATGCGGGTGGCCAGGCGCGAGTTGAGGAAGCCACCGCCGAGCATGTAGTTGCCGAGAACCAGGGCGGGATAATCAGGATGATTCGTGCCAACGGGCAAGTTCTGCCCCGCCAGAAAAAAGGCGTTGGCCTTATCGGGCGTCTCGAATTCAATATTATCGCCGGGCACGTCGAAGAAATCATCCGTGACACGCCCGTAGTCCATTTCGCTGGCCCAACCTTTGAAGTTGCGGTCGAGCGCCGCAATAACCGACTCGGGGTCGAAATCCCCTACTACACCGATCGTCCCTTCGTTGGTGCCGTAAAATTTATCGTAAAAACTGCGTACCTCCTCGAGGGTGAGGGCTTCGATGGCCTTAATTTCCTCGTCGATCGTCGGGCGGTAGCGCGGATCTTCCGGTCCGTATGGATTCAGTCGCCGACTGAATTCACGGGAGGCAATAGCCGTGGGCTCCGACCGCGATTCTTCCAGTCCGGCGAGCCGTTCTTTCTTTAACTTCTCGAATTCTTCTTCCGGGAAGGTGGGCGTGCGAAATAGCTCTCCGACAAAGTCAAATACCTCGGGCAGGAGGTCCCGCTCGGATTCGATATTCACCCCACCACTACGGGCGCTACCGTAAATCTGCACCCGAGCATTGAGTGCATCGAGCTTATCCTCAATTTCCTGACGGCTGTATTTCTCTGAGCCCTTGTCGAGCATGCTAGCGGCAAAGCTCGCTGCCAATCGCTTGCCCTGGAGGGATTCCAGGTCGCCCCAGCGCATGGACATTCGGGCGCGTACGGCGTCTCCGCGGGTCTCCTTAGGCAACAATGCGTATTCCACATTATTCTCCACTCGCCCCTTCTGGGTCCGCGATTCGATGTTTTCGGGTGAGGGGTCGAAGGCTTCTCCCTGGGCAATGGCTTCCCCGCCGGTGTAACCTTCTACGAGGGAGGCAATATCCACTTCGTTGGGAATTTCTGCGCGATCCGGGTTCTCCGTCGGGAGGAAGCGACCGATCGTGCGGTTGCTGGGCTTAAAGTACTTTTCAGCCACCTTTTGGACCATCTCCGGTTTTACTGCCTTCAGGCGGTCGCGGTAAATAAAGGCCAGCCGCCAGTCGCCCTGGGCGATGTAGGTGCTCATGGCCAGGCCGACCTGATCGCTATTGCGCAGGAAGAGTTCGAAGTTTTTCACCAGTCGCTTCTTGGCGCGTTCTACTTCTTCTTCGGTGGGCGGGTTGTTTTTCAGGTCATCAACCGTGGCCAGCATGGCTTCCTCGGCAGCCGCCAAATCCTTTTCTTTCAAGACATCGGCACTAAACAAGACATAGCTAGGCTCGGCCAGCGGTGCCGCGAAGCCGTACTGGCTGGTAGCCAACTCCGATTCCACCAGGCTGGTGTAGAGCCGTCCGCTCGGCTCGGCGGTAAGCAACTCGAGCAGTACGGCCACGGGGGCAAAATCAGCGTGCGGAGCCGGGCAGACGTGATACAGTGCCTGTACCACCTGCACATCGCCGGTTCGCTCAAGCTCGACGAAGCGCTCGCCGTCCTGAACCGGTTCGCGGGTGTAAGTGGTGATGAGTTCGCGTTCGGGCTTGGGAATGCGGCCAAAGTATTCGACGATCATTTCCAGCGTTTCGCTGGGGTCGATCTTGCCGGCTACTACGAGTACGGCGTTATCGGGTTGATAATACTTGCGGTAAAACGCCTGAAGCCGATCAATGGGCACATTTTCGATGTCGGCCCGGGCACCGATGGTCGATTTGCCGTAGTTGTGCCATAGATAGGCGGTTGCCGTGAGGCGCTTTTGCAGTACGGAACTTGGGAAGTTTTCACCCGATTCGAATTCGTTGCGCACCACCGTCATTTCGCTTTCGAGGTCTTCGGCGGATATGAAACTATTGACCATCCGGTCGGCTTCCATATCGAGGGCCCAGCGGAGGTTTTCTTCCGTGGCCGAGAAAGTTTCGAAGTAATTGGTGCGGTCGTACCAAGTGGTTCCATTGGGGCGGGCGCCGTGCTCGGTCAGCTCCTGGGGAATGTTGGGGTGATCGGGTGTTCCTTTGAATACCAGGTGTTCCAGCAAGTGAGCCATCCCCGTTTCGCCATAGCCTTCGTGCCGCGAACCTACTTTATAGGTGACATTTACGGTAATGGTCGGTTTGGAGGCATCGGGAAATAGCAGGATGTGCAACCCGTTACTTTCCAGCAGGTACTCGGTCATGCCTTCGACGGAGGCCATTTGACGTACTCCCTCTGGCAATTGGACGTCGTCCTGGGCGTTCAACGGAGACAGGGCAAGCGCTGTTAAGCCAGCAAAAGCGAGTAGTCAGCTGGCACGCAAACGTATGTGTGTCATCATTAAAATGATTTAGTGTTGTATTTCTTAAGATATAGATGTTCGTGTAAGATTCGTGTAAGTATTGTTCACCCCCCATCAATCCCCTCCTCCTCCGAGGAGAGCAGGGTGCCCTTCTGATCGAATACCAATGTATAGATGCGCGAAGGCGTATCAATGGTTAGTCCGTACTGATCACTGCGGGGTCGTTGCAGGCGGTAGGCGGTCGCGTAGTACTGGTCGTAGGTTTGCACGACGTAGGAGCGAATGGCGGCGGGTAGCTCCTCCCACTCCATACCGGAGGTGATTTCCTGCCACCGGCCTTGCTGGTTGTAGACGATTTCTACGGAGCGGTCGCTCGTCGGATCGTAGAAACTGGCGGTTAATTCCCCTTCCCAGGTGCTCCATTCGACGAATTCCGCACCGGGATATTCGGTGCGGAGGTGCTGGGCCGCCCGCTTGGGAATACCGTCTTCCGATCCGCCAATCGTTGCACAGGCGGAAAGAAACAGGGCCAATAGGGTACCGGGTATCCAGTGAGATTGGTTCATTATGTTTTTTCATTAGTACCTACCTTTCGGGAGTGGGGTCTGCATCTCCACTAAAGGGCAAACCCTTCCCGCTATTCTGCGTTCTACGCTTGAATGTCCATTCAACAACCCACCAAACTTACCACTATGTTTGAATTGCCACAGCTGAAATACGCTTACGACGCACTCGAACCGCATATCGATGCCCGCACGATGGAAATCCATCACACGAAACACCATCAGGGCTACACCAATAAGCTCAACGCTGCCATCGAAGGTACGGATCACGCCAGTAAAAGTATCGAAGAATTACTCCAACACGCCGGCAGCAACGCAGGTGTTCGCAACAACGGCGGAGGCTTCTACAACCACAACCTCTTCTGGGACGTGATGAGCCCCAACGGCGGCGGGCACCCCACCGGCGAGCTCGGCGATGCCATCAACAGCACCTTTGGCAGCTACGACGCCTTCAAAGAACAGTTTTCCAAGGCAGCAGCCACCCGCTTTGGCTCCGGCTGGGCCTGGCTGATCGTCGACGGCGCCGGCAACCTCGCCGTCACCAGCACCCCCAACCAGGATAACCCCATGATGGACGTCGCCGAACACAAAGGCACACCCATCCTCGGCCTCGATGTCTGGGAGCATGCGTACTACCTCAACTACCAGAACCGCCGCCCGGATTACATAGCCGCTTTCTTCAACGTCATCGATTGGAATGCAGTGAATGCCCGCTACGAAGCGGCGAAGGGTTAATGCTTTAAAGCGTTGCCCTTGGCAACTTTTTATGCTTTAATAAGAACGAAGGCTTGTCGGAAGGCGAGCCTTTTTTAATGGTGAATAGCGAAT
>CAZDET010000060.1:0-3893 GCA_964504335.1 uncultured Saprospiraceae bacterium | reverse complement strand
GTGAATAGCGAATTTTCGGGCTTTAGGAACTGCTGATTAATGCCGTCTTCGACGTGCTTTGATCCTTTAAGTTTTCCAAGAGCACATCGGCACATTGACACATCGGCTCATCGGCACATTACAGTATCAGAATATCACCCGAAATGCCTACTTTTTCCGGTGATTAAGGAAAAACACGGCCATGCCCACTCAACCCGTCATTTTACTCGTCTTTTCCAACGACGAGGATGCGTACCTGCCGAAGATCCACGCCGAGCAGAAAGCGATCAAGGATACCTTGCTGGATTTTTCGGATAAGAACTACCTCCACGTCCGCGATGTGCAGCGGGCGGCTACAAAGGATATTTTCTACCTCATCAACCGCTACAACCAGCGGGTAGCCATCTTCCACTACGCCGGACACGCCGATGGGCAATCGCTGCAACTCGAAGCGGCGGTCGGGACCGTGCAATCGGCCCGGGTGCAGGGGATTGCCGGCTTACTCGGCACGCAGCAGCACCTCAAACTGGTGTTTTTGAACGGCTGTGCCACCCGTGGGCAGGTCACCAAGCTGATCGAGCAGGGGGTGCCGGCGGTCATTGCGACTTCGGTGAAAATCGATGACGACCAGGCGCAGCTGTTTTCCTCCGAATTTTACCGGGCGCTGAGCACGGGTAGTTCGATCGGGGAAGCCTTTAAAAAGGCCCGCTCGCTGCTCGAAACGCAAGACAACCCGCCCGCCTTCCAGTCCCGGGGGTTCATCGAGGAAGCGGAGGAAGGCGGCGACCAATTACCCTGGGGCCTCTACTGGAAGACCGGCGGGGAAGACGTGTTGGAGTGGAAACTCCCCACGGAGTCGCCCTTCTCGGTCGATTTGCGGACCGATTCGATGGGCGGCCCGTCGGCGGGTACCGTCAACCAGCATTTGGTGGGCAATGCCGTGCTGAAGGCCATTCAGGCCAGCCCCTTCTTTAAGGAACTCATCCGCAAGCTCAAGCGCGAGAAGGAAGCCGGCAACAGCCGCAAGATGACCGATTCGGAGAAAAAAGACGTCATCATCCGCACCTACCCGCTGCCGATCAGCGTGCAATTGCGCACCCTCTTTTCCGACCGGCTGTCGGAGAAGTACAACGAAGAGCGCCTGCGGCAGCTCGTGGCCACCTACCGGATTGCGTTGCAATTCTTCAGCTTTTCGATGCTCTCCGACCTCTGGGACGCCACGCTCCACCGCGAGCAGCCCCTCGATCTCTCGGAGGAGGAACGCCTGCAACTACAGGCCTTCTTCGAATTGAATGCCTCCGCGGCTCCGAGCTTCGATTACTTCCAACTGGCACATGCCCTCTTGGAAATAGCCCGCCGCAACGAAGTCCAATTTTACCTCGAACAATTGAATGACTACCCGAACGGCTGGAAGGAGCAGGCCGAACTGAGCGCCGCCAATTCCCATTTCCAGCAAATGCAGACGGCTCTGGAGGCCGATATTCCCAGCCGCCTCATCGAAGCGTACTGCGACCATGCGGAGCAGCAACTCGCCAAGGTCCTCATCGAATTTGCCTATTTGCTGCACTACAAAATGGCCGTGATCAAAAACATCGAAGTGGTGCAAATCAAGAACCTGCCGCCGCGCAAATTCAAGCACGCGCTGGTGGAGCTGGACAATAGCCACAACGACATCGGCCACCGCGACCGCTGGCAGGAGTTGGAGGATTCGATCGACATGGAGTCGGTGCTGCTCTACCGGAATCAGCTCTTCGACAGCCTCAATCTGTCGCCCTTCATCCTCGATGAGAATGCCCTCATCCGGGAATTCAACTCCAAGCTCTACTTCTTTTCTCACCGCTCGGACACCGGATTGCACTTCCACTGGGTGGAGAATGAGGCCGACAAGCTGGAAATCGAAGCGGAAAACTTCCCCACCATTCTCCAGCAATTCGCCCGCGTGCGACGCGACCTCCTGAACGAAACCATCCAAGCTGAATCCAAACCCATGGCCGATACCGATTCGGATGACGGCATCTCTGAATTCCTCTAGATTATGAAGACCTACCCATTCAAATTTCTCGACTCCTACGGCAAGGAAGACCGCGCCATCTTCTTCGGCCGCGAGGAGGAGATCGACGAGCTCTACCGCATGGTGTTTCAGACCAACCTCCTGCTCGTGTACGGGGCCTCCGGCACCGGGAAGACCAGCCTGGTGCGCTGTGGCCTCGCCAACCGCTTCAAGCCTACGCAGTGGCTCGACCTTTTCATCCGCCGGGGGTCGGACATCAATGCCAGCCTGCTCGACACCATTCGCAAGCGCCAGCCCGAGACCGCCGTGCCGGCCGGCACTACGGAGGATGACTCCGACTGGATCGACCAATTGCTGGAGGAAGAGGATACCACCGAAGCCCCCGCCGGCGGGCAGGTGGAAATGGATACCGACCATCCGGTAGCCAAGGCCCTGCAGGACCTCTACCTGGCCACCTTCACGCCCATCTACCTCATCTTCGACCAGTTTGAGGAGTTGTACACCCTCGGCAACCTCGAGGAGCAGCGGGCCTTCAACCGCACCATCGAAACCCTGGTGCAGTTGCCACTGCCGGTCAAAATCCTCATCGTGATGCGGGAGGAATACCTCGCCAACCTCTACGAACTGGAACGGGCCGTGCCCCAGCTGCGCAACAAAAAGCTGCGCCTCGAGCCCATGGACCTGGGGATGGTACAGGAGGTCATCCTGTCGGCCACGGCGCGCAACCCCAACTCCAACATCCACCTGGCCGCCGGGCAGGAGCCGGCCATTGCGGAAACCATCGTCGATAAGATCCGCGAAGGAGCCATCAATGTGAAGCTGCCCTACCTGCAGGTCTTCATGGATCGCCTCTACCGCACCGCCACGGGGCTGGAAACCGCCCGCAGCCGGGAGGTGACCTTCGATTTGCCCCTCGTGCAAGGCATGGGCACCATCAGCGACGTGCTGCGGGAATTCCTCGAACAGCAGAGCCGGCAGACCTACCAAAAACTACAGCCCCAGTACCCCAACCTGCCGCCCGACATCGTGTGGCGCCTGCTCTCGCCCTTCGCCACCGTGGATGGCACCAAAGTACCCCTGCACGCCGACGAGCTGACCCAAAACCCCGCCCTGGTGCCCGGCAGCGACTTCCGGCTGTCGGACCAGCTCGTCAAAGAGATCATCAGCGAGCTGGAAGCGCGGCGCATCCTGCGCTACCGCTCGGAGGAGAACGTCTACGAAGTCGCCCACGATACCCTGGCCCTGCAAATTGCCGAAAAGCGCAGCGAAGAAGAAACCGCCTTCCTCAAAGCCGAGCGCCTGGTGACGGAAGGCTACACCACCTACCAAGACACTAGCGCCTACCTGAGCAGCGAGCAGCTGGCCTTCATTCGCCCCTACGAAGCACGCCTGGAGCAAGGCCTGACGGAGCCGCAATGGGACTTTCTGAAAACGTCCAAGGCCCGGCGCCGCCGGCAGCGCCGCCGGCTCATAGCGGGTCTGGCAAGTGCTTTTGTAGTCGCCCTGGCAGTGATCGCTTACATCCTGTTCCAGCAAGCGTCGCTCTTGCAGGAGCAAGCCCAAACAGCAAAGGCCCTGGCCGCTTTTCAACGCGAAGAACAACAACGCAAAGCCGCCGAAGCCGGACAGCAACGCACCCGCCTGCTGGGCCTCCTGCAAAGCGCCGAGCAAATTGCCCGCGGCAACAACTGCCCGCCCCGGGAGATGTGGCAGGAAATCGATTCGCTCTACACACAACGACAGACGGATGCGGAGGTCCGGCAGGCTTATGAGTCGGCTCGGGCGCGGCTGGAGAATTGTCCGCTGGAGTAGGTGTTTAGGATATGGATTTTAGATCTTAGGGGCTGCGCCTACCTACTCAGTTATAATTCCTAATTTAATCCAGTCAGCACATTCATCAGAA